>CAWBXZ010000005.1:185000-753404 GCA_963792855.1 uncultured beta proteobacterium
TGAGATTCATGACTGGGGTGAAGTCGTAACAAGGTAGCCGTATCGGAAGGTGCGGCTGGATCACCTCCTTTCTAGAGAAAAGCGAGTATTTGTCAGGGTGCATGAAGTGCCCACATGCTTTGGCTGTCCGATGGCCCGAAGGCGCGCGCGCGGGGGTAGGTTTGCGTAGCGTATCTTCGTTGTCTGGTGTCTGCCCGGCGGGTCTGTAGCTCAGTTGGTTAGAGCACACGCTTGATAAGCGTGGGGTCGATGGTTCAAATCCATCCAGACCCACCAACGAGACGAAGGGGCTATAGCTCAGCTGGGAGAGCGCCTGCTTTGCAAGCAGGAGGTCACCGGTTCGATCCCGGTTAGCTCCACCATTAAAAGGGATTGGCAAGTAGGACTAGCGCGAGGGAGCGCTGTTTCTAGTTGCCAGTGTCCTTTGGGGTGCTGGGTTGTTCTTTAACAATATGGAAGAAGTCGATCTGATGTTACTGCCTTTGTAATGTGAGGGGTGGTAGCTCGGATCATGGGTAACAAGATTGCATTGTTGGTGCTGATGCCTGGGTGTGCTGGCGGGATGTAATGGCTGGTATGCGGGGGTGTTGGTACGAGCATGTTGAAAGAGTTTTTAAGTAAGGCAAGCGCGTGAGGGCCTGTAGTGTTGTGTGCTGTTGAACGAAAGCGGTATGCAAGGCTATAGGGTCAAGCGAATAAGTGCATGTGGTGGATGCCTTGGCGATTACAGGCGATGAAGGACGTGGCAGCCTGCGAAAAGCTGCGGGGAGCTGGCAAACGAGCTTTGATCCGCAGATATCCGAATGGGGGAACCCGGCCCGCAAGGGTCACTCCTTACTGAATACATAGGTAAGGCAGAGCGAACCCGCTGAACTGAAACATCTAAGTAGGCGGAGGAACAGAAATCAACCGAGATTCCGGCAGTAGCGGCGAGCGAACCCGGAGCAGCCAGTGCGATGTAGCAAATGTTCTAGCAAAACGGCATGGAAAGGCCGGCCATAGTGGGTGATAGCCCCGTATGCGAAAGGGTGTTTGTGGAACTAGGCGCACGACAAGTAGGGCGGGGCACGAGAAATCCTGTCTGAAGATGGGGGGACCATCCTCCAAGGCTAAATACTCGTAATCGACCGATAGTGAACCAGTACCGTGAGGGAAAGGCGAAAAGAACCCCGGGAGGGGAGTGAAATAGATCCTGAAACCGCATGCATACAAACAGTAGGAGCCCCAGCACCATGGGCTTTCGGGTTGTTTCGAGGAGCGGCGCGTAAGCGGCGCGAGTCAAAAGAATTCAAAGATGAAATAGATCCTGGGCACCGAGTTTACGAACTTGGGTGTTGCGGGATCATTGGCTTTTGAATGGGTTTATCGAGTTGGAGGTGACTTCGGATCGCGTGAGCGAGCCGGGGGTCAGCCCAGTGCGATGGACGCATCGAGAGTCCATCGTGCTGGGGTGACTGCGTACCTTTTGTATAATGGGTCAGCGACTTACATTCACTGGCGAGCTTAACCGATTAGGGAAGGCGAAGCGAAAGCGAGTCCGAACAGGGCGAATTTAGTCGGTGGGTGTAGACCCGAAAGCGGATGATCTACTCATGGCCAGGTTGAAGCGGGGGTAACACCTCGTGGAGGACCGAACCAACTAACGTTGAAAAGTTAGTGGATGAGCTGTGGGTAGGGGTGAAAGGCCAAACAAATCCGCAAATAGCTGGTTCTCTCCGAAAGCTATTTAGGTAGCGCCTCGTGACACACCTTCGGGGGTAGAGCACTGTTTTGGCTAGGGGGTCATATCGACCTACCAAACCAAGGCAAACTCCGAATACCGAAGAGTGCATTCACGGGAGACAGAGCACCGGGTGCTAACGTCCGGACTCAAGAGGGAAACAACCCAGACCGCCAGCTAAGGTCCCGAATTATGACTAAGTGGTCAACGAAGTGAGAAGGCCCAGACAGCCAGGAGGTTGGCTTAGAAGCAGCCACCCTTTAAAGAAAGCGTAATAGCTCACTGGTCGAGTCGTCTTGCGCGGAAGATGTACCGGGGCTCAAGTCATAAACCGAAGCTGCGGATTCGGAATGTCCTTCGGGGCATTTTGAGTGGTAGGAGAGCGTTCCGTAAGTCTGTGAAGGTGATCTGTAAGGATTGCTGGAGATATCGGAAGTGCGAATGCTGACATGAGTAGCGATAAAGGGGGTGAAAGGCCCCCTCGCCGAAAGCCCAAGGTTTCCTGCGCAACGTTCATCGGCGCAGGGTGAGTCGGCCCCTAAGGTGAGGGCGAAAGCCGTAGCTGATGGGAATCTGGTTAATATTCCAGAACCGCCGTGTAATGCGATGGGGGGACGGAGAAGGTTAGGCAGACCGGGTGTTGGATGTCCCGGTGAAGTGTGTAGGCGGAGCTCTTAGGCAAATCCGGGAGTTCGTTAACGCTGAGGCACGGGACCAGGGGAGCTTGTCTTCCCGAAGCTGCTGATACCCTGCTTCCAGGAAAAGCCTCTAAGCTTCAGTTACATGGTGACCGTACCGTAAACCGACACAGGTGGGCGGGATGAAAATTCTCAGGCGCTTGAGAGAACTCAGGAGAAGGAACTCGGCAAATTGACACCGTAACTTCGGAAGAAGGTGTGCCCTGTTAGGGTGAAGGGACTTGCTCCCCGAGCTCGAGAGGGTTGCAGAGAATCGGTGGCTGCGACTGTTTATTAAAAACACAGCACTGTGCTAACACGATGAGTGGACGTATACGGTGTGACGCCTGCCCGGTGCCGGAAGGTTAATTGATGGGGTGCAAGCTCTTGATCGAAGCCCCGGTAAACGGCGGCCGTAACTATAACGGTCCTAAGGTAGCGAAATTCCTTGTCGGGTAAGTTCCGACCTGCACGAATGGCGTAACGATGGCCACACTGTCTCCTCCTGAGACTCAGCGAAGTTGACATGGTTGTGATGATGCAATCTACCCGCGGCTAGACGGAAAGACCCCGTGCACCTTTACTGTAGCTTTGCATTGGACTGTGATGGGACTTGTGTAGGATAGCTGGGAGGCTTTGAAGTGGGGGCGCCAGCTCTCATGGAGCCAATCTTGAAATACCAGCCTGGTTGTATTGCGGTTCTAACCCAGGCCCCTTGATCGGGGTCGGGGACCGTGCATGGTAGGCAGTTTGACTGGGGCGGTCTCCTCCCAAAGGGTAACGGAGGAGTTCGAAGGTTCGCTAGGTACGGTCGGACATCGTACTGATAGTGCATTGGCAGAAGCGAGCTTGACTGCGAGACTGACGGGTCGAGCAGGTGCGAAAGCAGGACAAAGTGATCCGGTGGTTCTGTATGGAAGGGCCATCGCTCAACGGATAAAAGGTACGCCGGGGATAACAGGCTGATCTCCCCCAAGAGTTCATATCGACGGGGAGGTTTGGCACCTCGATGTCGGCTCATCACATCCTGGGGCTGTAGCCGGTCCCAAGGGTATGGCTGTTCGCCATTTAAAGTGGTACGCGAGCTGGGTTTAGAACGTCGTGAGACAGTTTGGTCCCTATCTACCGTGGGCGTTGGAAGTTTGAGGGGGGCTGCTCCTAGTACGAGAGGACCGGAGTGGACGTAGCCCTGGTGTACCGGTTGTGACGCCAGTTGCATTGCCGGGTAGCTAACTACGGAAGAGATAACCGCTGAAAGCATCTAAGCGGGAAACTCGCCTCGAGATGAGACTTCCCTGGGGTTTAACCCCACTGAAGGGTCGTTGCAGACGACAACGTTGATAGGTCGGGTGTGCAAGCGCAGTAATGCGTTGAGCTAACCGATACTAATTGCCCGTGCGGCTTGATCCTATAGCCTTGTGTATTGGATACACGAAGGCGTAGGCGCTTGCCAACGCTAAAGACGCAATCGAAGGACCCATAAAGACTTCTTCCAGTTTGTTAAGTGCAAAGAATACAAAGCTTTGCCTGGCGGCCATAGCGAGGTGGTCCCACGCCTTCCCATCCCGAACAGGACCGTGAAACGCCTCAGCGCCGATGATAGTGCGAGGTATACCGTGCGAAAGTAGGACACCGCCAGGCTCCCAACGAGAAAGCCCACCCCAATGCGGGGTGGGCTTTTTTATTGGGCGTTCGATTTGTGTCCTGCTCGTGTTGGAGCTACAGCGCCGCGTGTGAAGCAGATACTTCGCTGCGTTGATCGGGCCTCTAAATTTTCGACCAACCCGGCTCGTCACGATCGAGCAGTCGTTTCAGTGCTTCGAAATGCAGCAACGACTGCTGGCGCTCGCCGCCGATCTGTTCTGCGACATATTTTGCCTGTGACTCGGGAACCTGCTTGAGTTTTCCGCCGGTTGATTGCGCCAGAACTTGCACCATGCAGGAACGTTCGACGTAATAGAGGTCGTCAAACGTATACGCCATATTGTCGCCGCAAACCATGATCCCGTGGTGCTGCATGAACACGATGTCCGCATCTCCGATCGCGTTCGCGATACGGTCGCCCTCTTCCGTGTCCAGCGCAGCGCCGCCAAAGTTTCGGTCGTAACCAACGCGACCGAAAAAACGCATCGCGTTCTGGTTTGCCCGCAGGTCGAGTTCGGCGCCATCGAGCAATGTCAGCGCCGTTGCGAACGGCATGTGCGTGTGCAACACGACTTTTTTCTTTTTTTCGACGTGGACACGGCTGTGTATGAAAAATGCGGTCGGTTCCACTTTGTGTTTACCTTCGACAATATTGCCGTCCGGGTCGACGGTGCATATGTCTGCGGGCGTGATCTCCGACCAGTGCAGACCCTGCGGATTAATCAGGAAGAGGTTCGGTTTGCCCGGCACCTCCATGCTGAAGTGATTGCACACGCCTTCGTTAAGATTCATCCGTGCCGCCAGTCTAAGTGCGGCAGTGAGATCCACCTTTGCTTGAACAACCGGATCGAAGCGTTTCATTGGTCCTCCCGAGGAAGATTTGCTTGTGTTTCTGTGTTTAGCGTATCAAGGGTCTATTCTAAACAGGAAAACACGCGGAGTGCGGGCGCATCGGGAGGCGGGACATAAGACCATGGTTGTTGCCCGTAAGACATATTGCTTTGCGATGCTGCCTTTTTCCGACGGCCGCACTGCGTGCTTAACTTGCTTCGCAAGTTAGCCTGCGCCGAAAGAAAGCCCGGGCTCAGCCTTCGAGAAGACTCCGCAGCATCCAGGCTGTCTTTTGGCTGCGGCCGCACTGCGTGCTTAACTTGCTTCGCAAGTTAGCCTCGCCGAAAGAAAGCCCGGGCTCAGCCTTCGAGAGACTCCGCAGCATCCAGGCTGTCTTTTCATGGACTTGCATGCGTTGGGTGAGCAGGTCCGCGGTGGGTTCGTCGTTTGCGCCATCGGCCAACGGGAACACCTCTCGCGCGGTGCGTACGACCGTTTCCTGACCTTTTACCAAAGTGCGGATCATTTCCTCGCTCACCAAGCGCCGAAAAGAATCTGCATTCGCTGTAATCCACCGTCTGCCGACAAGTACTGCGATCGTCATTGGATAACCTCTCGAAAAGCCTCACGAATTCAGTGAGCTTAGTCTAAGGTGCTTCAATTGATCGATCCAATGAAAAATGTCGAAAAGCATAATCGCATATGCCGATTAATAGTTCTCTGCCGTGCCTGGAATGGCGATTGAAGTCCGGTCCCGCTTACGGCTCGACGCGCAACCAGATCGTGACCGGGCCATCGTTGGTCAGGCTGACTTGCATGTCGGCGCCAAACTGGCCTGTTTCAACATCAGGATGTAAATGGCGTGCACGCGAAACGAAGTAATCAAATAGCGCACGGCCTTTAACCGGCGGAGCAGCCCGCGTAAAGCTCGGGCGGGTCCCCTTGCGGGTGTCGGCGGCCAGGGTGAATTGGGGTACCAGCAGCAGCCCGCCGTTGACGTCCGCCACGTTCAGATTCATCTTCCCGCTCGGGTCGGGGAAGATACGGCAGGCAAGCAGCCGATCGAGCAGCCTGTCGGCAGACGCTTCGTTATCATCGCGTTCGGCACAAACCAAAGCGAGCAAACCGCGATCGATTTTTCCGATGATCGTTCCGTTCATCTTGACGTTACCGCAAGAGACGCGTTGAAGCAGAGCAATCATGCGGAATGGTTTCCTGCGTGCGCGAGCCGAGAGGGTGTTCCGATGCCGCGAGTGCCGCCAAGACCTCGTTGCCGATCAGTGCACAGGTTCAATTCCAGGCGGGGGCTGGCGTGCCGGCAACAGTATCTCGCGCGCGCTTCCGCCCATTTCGACAATTACCCCGTTCTCGGTGACGCGCTGCAACGAGGAATCGCCGCTTATTGCTTGTCCCGCCTTGAACGCCATCGCCGGCTGGTTGTCGACAGACAGCAGCGCGACACCTTCGCTTTTGCCCCCTTCGGCGATCACGCCGACCACGACGATGTTGGAAGCGGCCGAAGCTGTCGCAACCGAGGAACCGAATAAGCCCGCGATCGGGGCGATGTTCATGGCTTGTGTACGGGGGGAGCGGTCAGCTGTCGGCACTGCAACAAGCTTTTCCTCCGCATCCTTCGGCGTTGCGAACTGAAGAACCCAATAGGTTGATGCCGTGGCGATAGCGACCAATAGCAGCAGATTCAACAGATTTTGCGGTGACTTTGTCATCGCGCACTCCCCCACCAACAGTCAAGCGATTCTATCCAGCACGCTGAACATACGGCGAACCGGTCTTTGGGCACGGCGTCCCCAGGACACCCCTGCTGTGCGATCATTCCAGCGCGGAATGACACGGCATTGGGATTATTCAGTGCCAGCAACGACCTCGCAAGCACGAATCGTCGCAGCCCAAGCGAGAGCCGCGACACGGCACGGTTGAATCCTTAACCAAAAGCCACCTGTAGCCACCACCCTGTCACCATTTGGCGACATCGGGGCGCTGCGCCGCTTGCATCGGCGGGCCCCATTCCTGCAACAACCGTTGGTTGAACGGTGCCGCATCAGGGCGACTATTGCGTGCTTCCTGTGCGAAACTACTGTCTTGGCGGAGGTCACAATGAGCAAGACTGGGAATACGGGTTTTACCCTGGTAGAAGTCATGGTGGTGGTTGTCATCCTCGCGGTGCTCGCGGCGTTGATTGTTCCCCGCGTGGTCGGCCGTACCGATGAGGCGCGCGCAGTCGCTGCCAAGCAGGACATCGCTGCGATCATGCAGTCACTCAAACTGTACCGAATCGACAACAGCCGGTATCCGACAAATGACCAGGGGTTGGAAGCGCTCGTATCGCGCCCTACGCAGGAGCCTGTGCCGGGTAACTGGAAGAGTTATCTCGACAAACTGCCGAAGGATCCATGGGGCAGGACGTACCGGTATCTCAATCCTGGTGTGCATGGCGACGTGGATGTTTTTTCGCTTGGGGCAGATGGCGAACCAGGCGGCACCGAAGCGGATTCGGATATTGGTTCCTGGGACCTGTAGCTGGGCGCGTTTTCGTATCTATGCCATTTCGCACAGCATGCAAGCCCTGACATGGCCAATCACCGCCGCCGGTTCCTTCGCGTGCCGTCGCGCCTGCTCTGAAAAGCATTCACGTGCTGATGCGTCGCGCTCGCGCGCAGGCGGCTTCACGGTCATCGAACTGCTGGTCGTTATTGTCATTCTCGGCATCGTGGCCGGAATGGTAACTTTATCAGTTGCGCCCAGTGAACAACGGCGCCTTGCGGAAGAATTGGACCGCCTTGCCGCACTTTTCCGGCTCGCGCATGATGAGTCGCGCATATCGGGCCGCGCGATCACATGGCAGGCTGATAGCGATGGTTACCGTTTCCTGGTCGCCGATGATGAGCGAGACGCAAGCGAGTCAGACGACCCGTTGCGCCCTCGAAGATGGCCGTTCGAAGTGCAAACAGTCGATGCGCCGGAAATCGTCTTTGGCCGGGAGCCGCTGATGAGCCCGGTGCGCGTGGAAATCGTGACTCCGGCGCGTGTAGTCATCATGGACATCGACGCGTTCGGTGAGCTTACGGTGGTGCAATGAGCGCGCGTGGTTTTACCCTGGTAGAAGTGCTCGTCGCACTTGCAATTGTCGCGACGGCGTTGATGGCGAGCCTGAGGGCAGTGGGTGAAATGTCAGCAACTTCCAGGGAACTCGAACTGCGATTGTTGGCCGATATGTCGGCGCAGAACCGAATCGCGATGGTACGGGCGGCCCGGCAGTTCCTGCCCGTTGGCAGGAACCAGTTTGCCTGCCCGCAGGGGAGTATCGGATTTGTCTGTCATGAGGAAATCAAGTCGACGCCAAATCCGCTATTCCGCAGGATCGAGGTGCGTGTCTATGTCGAGGGTGATGACGAACACCATTACGCGGAAGTGATCGGCATCTTTGCCAATGAGGCGGGTACATGACGGTGAAGCGATCATTCGGTTTCACGCGATCCGGTTTTACGCTGGTGGAGATGCTGGTTGCTGTCTCGCTGGTCGGACTGCTGGGCGTCATCGCGTGGCGCGGACTCGATCACGTGATAGATCAACGAGAGCGGATCAGTCTGCAGGATGCACAACTTGAAAGGCTGATCAGAACCATTGCGCAAATCGAACGCGACATCGACGAGCGGGTCGCCGATGCGCTGCTGGTCGGATCGACCGAAACATCTACTGCATTGCCGCGTTCTCTGGCGATCGCAGTTGACGAAGAATCGCGGCAAAGAATAACCATCCTGCGAAGACACCCGGTTGGTGCCGGAACGGTGAGGGCGTCATACAGCCTGGACGATGACCGGTTGATACGCGCTTCGGTTTCAACGGCCTACGAACAGCCGGACCGGATTTCGCTACTCGAGGGCATTGCCGGGTTTCGGGCAAGACTGCTCTCGCCGGGAGGCTGGGTTGATCTTGACGCAATTGGAGACACGCGGGCAATGGCAATCGAGATCTCTATTGAGAGAGTCAGCGGCGAGCGCTATACCAAGGTGATGCCGCTATGAACCGGCGTTCAATCCGAACAAACTCGTTCAGGCAAGACGGGGCGGCGGTTGTAATGGCGATGCTGGTCGTCGCCATCACCGCGATCATGGTAACGGGTGTGTTCCACCGCCAGAGCATCATGGTCCGCACGCTCGACAACGCCATGGCTGCGTCGCAGGTCCACTGGCTGATGGCGGGCGCCGTCGACTGGGTTCGGGTCATTTTACGGGAGGACGCGCGTGCGTCGGCAACCGACCATCTTGGAGAGCCATGGGCGGTCCCGCTCGCACAAACACGCTTGAACGATGATGAGCGGGATCCAGCATGGCTGAGCGGTGCTATCGAGGATGGGCAAGCCCGTATCAATCTCGCCAACGTTGTGGGCGCCGAGAGCCCGGTTGACTCCGAAGTCGCGGTAATCGGACGGTTGCTGGCAATCGTCGGCGAAGATGAAGGCATGGCCGGTTCCATTGCGCAAATCGTGCAGACAGCTTTTTCAGGCAGTGACGACACACGATCAGTCGAACGCGTCCTGCCCGCGACGATCGACGATTTGCAGATCGCTGACCCGATGGTTCGCGCAGCGATGGAAAAGCTTCGGCCTTATGTCAATGTGTTGCCGGTGCCGACACCGGTCAATGCGAACACGGCGCCGGCAGAAGTATTGGCGGCGCGGTTCGAGGATTTGCCGCTTGCCGATGCGCGACGGCTTGTTGCAAGCCGTGATCGCGCTGCCTTCAAGGACGTCGCGGACGCGATTTCTCGCCTCAGTGACCTGAGAATGACGGTCGATGCCGGCAAGATCGCTGTTGCCAGCCGTTTCTTTGTCCTGGACGGCAGCATCGAATTTCGCCGGGCGCGTCTGCGTCAGACGGCGTTGCTCAAACGCGAACCCGGGCGCGTGGATGTCGTATGGCTGCACGAGGTCCGGGTATGAGATTGCGGATCTGGTTGCCGTCATTGGCGGAGTTACGCAACGATTCCCCGGTTTCGTTTGAGGTTCTCGACAACAGCCGGCGGATACAGCATCGCGACGTATGTCCTGTCAGCGAACTGCCCAAGCATGTCGATTGCGAGTTTGTCCTCCATCCCACCGACGTTGTGCTGCTCGAGGTACGGCCGCCGCGGCTGAGGGGATCGAGGCTGGCCGCTGCGCTTCCTTCACTGGTTGAGGAGAGACTGGTTGGAAACGTGGAGGAAACCCACGTCGTTGCCACGCCCATCGCCGCTGATGGATCGGCAGTGGCAGCGGTAATCGATCGAGCGCTATTGCGTCGCGCTCTGGAATTGTTCTCACGTCAAAAGCGGCGGGTGTTGTCGGCTGTGCCGAATCCGTTTGCGCTGTCATTTTCACCCGAGAGATGGCGTGTGCGTATCCGTGAAGGTGCCGGGAGCGTGCGCACCGGCCCAAGCTCGGGAACCGCATTTGCCAGCGATCATGACGTTCCGGTCGAACTGCAGTTGCTTGTCAAGCACGCGGTCGTTGTGCCCGGGCTTGTTGAAGTCGACGGCGATTGCGACACCGACACCTGGAGCCAGGTGCTGGGAACGACGGTCACGCAGGTTGCACCCGAACACCAGGCACCGCCTGCCACTCTCGAACTGCTTCAGTATCAGTTTGCCCCGGGCTTTGCTGCCGGGGAAGGGTGGCGGCTTCCAGCAGTCCTTGGAGCCATTTTGCTGCTGGTAATGCTGGCCGGCCTCAATCTGCAAGCCTGGACGCTTCGCGCCGAGGAGTCGGCGCTGCGCGAAAAGATGAAGACCATCGTCGAGGAGGCCATTCCCGGGGTGCCGGCCGTGCTCGATCCGCTCGCGCAGATGCAACAACGCGTCGAGCAGCTTCGAAGCGGAGCAGGCATCAACAACGCGGAGTTCTTGGCGGTTGCCCTCGAACTGGCCGATATCATCGACGTCGACTCGGTTCAGTCGCTGCAGTATCGCAACCGGGTTCTGAGCGTTGAATTCGTCCCCGGTGCGCTGGAATCCGAGGCGCAGCGCCGGGATCTTGTTTCACGGGCGTCAGATGTCGGGCTGGTCGTCCGGTTTGCGGATGGCCGGGCGACCGTCCAGCGACGGGAGGGTGCATGATTGCGAAGCAGTTGGACGGTTGGTGGACAGGCCTTGCCCGTCGCGAGCGCGCCATGGTCCTTGTTGCGGCGGCAGTCGTTTTTCTTGGCCTTCTGTACGCGTTGGCTATCGAGCCCGCATGGTCAACCAAGGCACGCCTGGCTGACGAATTACCTCGCCTCCAGGCTGAAATGGTACAAATCGAGGCGTTGCGTGCCGAAGCGCAACGGCTCGCCGGGCGCGATGGTGCCGTTGAGTCCTTTGATTCGCTGCTAACCGCTGTTGAGCAATCGGTTTTGCGGGCGAATCTGGTGGCTAGCGTGCGAGCGGAGGATTCGAACACGGTAACGATCACGGCCGACAGCGTATCTGCGGGTGCGTGGTTTTCGTGGCTAGAGGCGCTGTCACGTGAGTCCCGTGTGCCCGTTACTGTCGCCAGCGCCGAGCGTATCGATAACCCTGGCCGGATTCGTGCTTCCGTATCTTTCCGTTTGGACACGAAGTAAATATGTCGCGGCGCCGGGTGTTAGGTGCGATGCTCGCGATTGTGGCAGTGGTTATCACTGTCGCCTGCTTCGCGCCCGCAGCGTGGCTTGGCAATTTTGTTGCCGAACATAGCCGCCTTCGACTGGTCTATCCCAGTGGCACACTCTGGAATGGTTCTGCAGTGCTGGGGGTGAGCGATGGCAGATCGACCCGCATGCTGCCCGGCAGGGTTGGCTGGAGTATGCGCTGGAAAGATCTAATGTATGGCAGGATAGGCTTGGCGATCGAGCACAATACGATCGAGGATGCGATCAGGGCCAGTTACGATGGCCGTATGATCTACTTGGGGGCTGGCAGGGCATTATGGCCGGCCGCGATGCTGGAAGTACTGGGAGCGCCATTCAATACCATTTCTCCTGGCGGGCTGTTGCGCATTCGCTGGGGCGAATCGCGCCTCTCCGGCGAGGGGTTCTACGGCACCGTCCAGGTTGACTGGGACAACGCGCAGTCCGCCCTGTCGCCGGTTGTGCCGTTAGGCGACTTTCGCGTTGCGCTCACTGCCAATGGCCGTGACGGAGAAGCCAGACTGACGACGCTGCGCGGCCCGCTGCTGCTTGAGGGGGATGGCCAGATGCAGGCGGGAACCATCCGGTTTTCCGGAACGGCAGACGCCGAGCCGGACATGCGAGCCAGCCTCAACGGGCTTATCGGCGTACTTGGCCCCCGATCGGGCCAAAAAGTGCTGTTGAACTGGGAGTACAACAGTTGACGAACGACGCGAACAAGCATGATCTTTCACGATCGTGGTTCACGACCGCGAAGTTGGGACCTGCATCCGATGCCGGGCCTGACTGAGGCAACGACGAATTCAGAACATGGATCGATTGTGACGGATATTTTTCGATGCCGGTCCGCAGTGACCGGCATGGTCCAAGCGGCAAGGGTTCTTCGCAACAGCCTGTTCCGGATGCTGCGTGTCTTCTCGTGCCTGCTGCTGGTGGTTGCGAGTCCTGCGGTCGCGCAGGAACGCGTCATGCTGAACTTTGTCAATGCCGATCTCGACGCCGTAGTAAGGGCAATCGGTCATTACACCGGGCGCACGTTTGTTGTCGATCCGCGTGTCAAAGGATCGCTGAATCTGGTTTCGGAGAAACCACTGAGCCGTGCGCAGGCACTTTCCGCATTAACCGCGGCGCTTCGACTGCAAGGCTTTGCCGTTGTCGAAGTCGGCGGTATTTCACGAGTCGTTCCCGAAGCGGACGCCAAGTTTCAGGGCGGAGGGGTCGATGCAACCCGGGTGCCGCCTAGCGCCCGCGGCGATCAGGTGATTACCCAGGTATTCCGCTTGCGCCACGAGTCTGCGGTAAATGTCCTGCCGGTGATTCGGCCGCTGGTGCCGCCCAATAATCCCGTCATCGCGTATGCGGGCAGCAACGCGATCGTCGTCACCGATTATGCGGACAACCTGCGCCGTATAGAGAAGATCATTGCCGCGATCGACGTCGATTCGCCCGCCGGCACCGAAGTCATTTCCCTGGATCACGCAATCGCCAGCGACATGGCGCTCATTGTGTCTCGACTGACCATACAACAGGGTGCGTCGGGCGAGGTGATTGATTCGAATGAAAAGGTCACCGTGCTGGCCGATCCGGTAACCAACAGCGTAATCGTGAAATCGAAAAGCGCATCCCAGATTTCCGCAGTAAGGAAAATCGTAAAAGAACTGGATCGCCCGGGCCCGGCGGGTGCCGGCGTACATGTCGTCTCGCTGAAGAATGCCGAGGCCAAGGCGCTGGCCGAAATTCTCAGCCAGATCCCCACAGGCGGAGAATTGCAGGGTGAGGCCGGTCAGGGCGGACAGCGCCGTAACCCGGGCTCGGCGCAGCCATCTGCCCAGGCGGCGGAGGCAACGGTGGTCGCTGACGTGGCTTCCAACTCCCTGATCATTTCGGCTACCGAAGCCGTGTACCGTCAGTTGCGCAAGGTTATCGACCGCCTCGACGAGCGAAAGGCGCAGGTGTTCATCGAGTCCTTGCTGGTTGAGGTGCAGACCGACCGGGGCGCGGAATTCGGGATTCAGTGGCTCGGGGGGCTCGACAACCTTTCTGATGGCAATACCAGTGCCGTCGGAGGCACCAATTTTGGCGACCAATCACAGAATATCGTCAGCGGCGCGCAAAACCTTGGCAACCTGGGCCAGGGACTCAACCTCGGCGTTATCAGCGGACAGGTAACGATTCCCGGTCTGGGCGCGATTACCAACTTGAACTTCCTTGCGCGTGCGCTGGAAGAGCGTGCCGACGCCAATATTCTTTCTACACCGAACATCCTCACGCTCGACAATGAAGAGGCGACAATCATCGTAGCGGAGAACGTCCCGTTCATTACCGGCTCGTACGCCAATACCGGAACCGCAGCGCCCGGCGTTAACCCGTTCCAGACGATCGAGCGGCAGGACGTCGGTCTGATATTGAAGGTAAAGCCGCAGATTAGTGAAGGCGGCACCATACGGATGAGCATCTACGAGGAGGCGTCGGCAGTAAAGGAGCAGACGACAAGCTCGCCGACCGGCATCATTACGACAAAGAGATCGGTGGAAACGGATGTTTTGATCGACGACGGCAGCATTATCGTTCTTGGCGGCCTGGTGCAGGATCAGATCGCCACCGTTGTGGAGAAAGTGCCGGTCCTCGGAGATATTCCGGTGCTTGGCCACTTGTTTCGTTATGAAACACGGATCAGCAAGAAAACGAATCTCATGCTGTTTTTGCGTCCTTACGTGATCCGCAACGCGGATGATTCGCGCTCGCTCACGGTCCAGCGCTACGACATGATGCGCAAACTGGAGCGCGAAACTGCGCCTGAACCGCATTTCGCGCTGCCTACATTCGAAGGGCCCGTATTGCCGGAATTGCATCTTGGACATCAGCCGGAAGCGGCGCCGGCGACGCCCAATCAACCGAGCGCACCGCAACCGGCACAATGAGCCAGCCTGTTCCCTATTCTTTTGCCCGGGCCCAGCGCGTGCTGACTGCTGGTGAAAAAGACGGTTCGTTGTTGTTGTGGGTGACCGATCGCACGATGCCCGCTGCGATTGTTGAGTTGCGGCGCTCGCTCGCCCGTGACCTGACGCCTGTTCTGGTGTCCGACGCGCAATTCGAAGAAGGCTTGCGTGCGGCCTATGTCGACGGCGGGGGCGGCGCTGCATCGGTTGTCGACGAGGTTGAGAGCGAAGTCGATCTGGACCGGCTAATGCAGGATATCCCCGATGTCGAAGATCTGCTCGACGAAAAAGATGACGCACCGATTGTGCGCATGCTCAATGCGATGCTGTCCCAGGCCGTACGGGAAGGTGCGTCCGACGTGCACATCGAGCCGTTCGAATCCTATTCCGTCGTGCGCTATCGTGTCGACGGTACATTGCGGGACGTCGTACGTCCTCGCAGCGCGTTGCATGCGGCACTGACATCGCGCATCAAGATCATGGCCAACATGGATATCGCGGAGAAAAGGCTGCCGCAGGACGGACGTATCATGCTGCGTCTCGGAGGACGACCGATCGACGTGCGGGTGTCCACCCTGCCGGCTGCGCACGGCGAGCGCATTGTCTTGCGCTTGCTCGACAAGGAACGCGGATCTCTTGCGCCGGAAAAGCTGGGCATGGCGTCCGATACCCTGGCGTCTTTCTCGGCACTGGTGAGGCAAAGTCACGGTATCGTGCTGGTGACCGGTCCGACCGGAAGCGGAAAGACGACGACCCTGTATGCGATGCTGTCACGGCTCGATACGCAGACCACCAACATACTGACGGTGGAAGATCCGATTGAATACGACTTGCCGGGCATCGGCCAGACGCAGGTCAATCCGCGCATCGACATGACGTTTGCGAGGGCTTTGCGTGCGATTTTGCGGCAGGATCCGGATGTCATCATGATCGGAGAGATTCGCGATCGGGAAACGGCGCAGATTGCTGTGCAGGCATCATTGACCGGACATCTGGTGCTGGCGACCCTGCACACCAATGACTCGGTGTCGGCAGTAACACGATTGCTGGACATGGGAATCGAACCGTTTCTGCTTTCATCGACCCTGCTCGGAGTGCTGGGCCAGCGGCTGCTGAGAAAGCTGTGCCCTGAATGCCGCGAAATTGGTGATGATGGTTACTGGCATGCGCGCGGCTGTCCCGCGTGTCTGAACTCCGGATATGCCGGACGCACCGGAGCCTATGAATTGTTGCGCGTCGACGAACCGATTCGGCAAGCCATTCATGCGAGGGAAGCGGAAAGCAGGCTTCGTGTCCTCGCAACTGAGCGGGGTTTTCGTTCGATTCGCGACGATTGCGCTCGCTGGTTGACCGAAGGAGCGACATCTCTGGAGGAGGTCACCCGCATTTCGCGCGAACAGTAGCGCAGAGATGACAACCTATCGCTTCGAAGCGGCGCGCCAGAGAGGGAGCGTCGAAAAAGGCGAGATTGATGCCGACAGTGCGCGTGCTGCGCGAAGCCAGTTGCGCGCGCGCGGCCTGGTGCCGATTTCACTGGAAGCGAAAGGCGCGGGTGAATCCAAAGGCGGTGGCGGATCACGTTATCGCCTGAGCGAGGCCGATCTCGCCCTCGCAACACGGCAGCTTGCCAGTCTGCTGACCGCGGGCTTGCAGCTTGACGTGGCACTGGCGACACTTGTCGAACAGGCGGAAGACGAAGGGCAACGCGAGATTTTCCGGGCAGTTCGTGCCGATGTCCTTGCCGGACACCGGTTCGCTGAAGCGCTCGAACGCCATCCGCGCGTCTTCCCCCGCGTTTACTGCGCGACTGTAGCGGCAGGCGAACAGGCTGGCAGTTTCGGCATAGTCCTCGAGCGGCTCGCGCAATACCTCGAGGACAGACAGGCGCTGCGCGGCAAGCTGATCGCCGCGGCGACCTATCCCGCCATCGTTACGCTGATCGCGTTTGCGATAGTCGTTTTCCTGATGACCTACGTCGTCCCCCAGGTAGTGCAGGTGTTCGAGCAAACGCGCCAGGCACTGCCGTTGCCAACGCGTTTTTTGCTTGCGGCCTCCGCTTTGCTGCGTAACTACGGCTTGTGGCTGTTATTGGCAGGCGCGGGTGTTGTTTATGCGTTGCGCAGCATGCTGCGACAAGCAACGGCAAAGGCGGCATGGGACCGGATGCTGTTGCGTCTGCCGCTATTCGGACGCATTTTCCGCGGCATCGACACCGCGCGCTTTGCCGCCACGCTGGCGATGCTCAGCGAGGCCGGCGTGCCGATGCTGCGTGCTCTTGCCGCCGCCGAGGCCACCTTGTCGAATTCGCTGCTGCGCGCTGCGGCGGCAGATGCCATCGATCGGGTGCGCGAAGGCGTCGCGCTGGCGCGTGCCCTGGCCGCGACGCGCGTTTTTCCGCCGGTACTGGTGCGCCTTATCGATGTCGGCGAGTCCACGGGCGACCTGCCCAGGATGCTGACGCATGCAGCGCAGATCCAGTCGCGCGAAGTCGAGCGGCGCGCCAGCGCACTTGCGACGCTCGCTGAGCCTTTACTGATCCTGGTCATGGGTGCTGTTGTGCTGGGTATTGTGCTGGCCGTGTTGCTGCCGATTATCGAAATCAACCAGCTGGTGCGCTAGTCCCGCACCGTCTCGCTCCCGATCCGCGCGGGTAGTGCAGCTGCGCGGTCATTCGCGTGGTGCTTGTCTCGTTTCAATATTTCAAGTATTGTTGAAACATGAAAAATACTGAAGCCGCACACGCACTATCGGCGCTTGGTCATGAATCACGACTGGCCATCTTCCGCGTTCTGGTTCAGGCGGGACCGGAAGGGCTGGCAGCAGGCGAAATCGCGAGGCGGCTCGATCTCGCGCCAAACGCCTTGACGTTTCACCTCAAGGAACTGACCGGTGCGGGCCTGGCCGAGTCGCGCCAGTCGGGACGGTTCGTAATTTACTCGGCGGTGTTTCCCGCCATGGCCGGCCTGGTCGGCTACCTCACCGAGAATTGCTGCGGCGGCGCTGACTGCGGCCTTCCATCGCCATCCCGGCGCAATTCCCTTCCCGTCAGACCCGCTAGCGGTCAACCCCGTAACAACATGGTCAGGAGGTTGAAATGAAACGGATGCACGTTCACGTCAGTGTTGGTGACCTCGACAAGAGTATCGGTTTTTATTCCAGGTTGTTTGACGCCGAGCCGATTGTGGTTGAGGCGGATTATGCGAAGTGGATGCTCGACGATCCGCGATTGAACTTTGCCATCTCGGCGCGCGGCGCAGCGCCCGGCCTCGATCATCTGGGCATTCAGGTCGATTCGGACAACGAGTTGGCTGCGATTCATGAGCGCCTCGATGCGGCCGGTCAGACCCTGTTCTCGCAGGAAGCGACCACGTGCTGCTATGCGCGCTCTGACAAGCACTGGGTCACCGATCCGCAGGGCGTTGCGTGGGAGGCATTTCATACGCTGGGCTCGGCGCCGACATTCGGTAGCAGCCGCGACGCGATCATGAAAGGCGTGATGACCAAAGAGGATGCCTGTTGCGCGCCGCAGGTGCCGTCGGTTGCGGCTCAAACCTGTTGTGGCGGCAGTGAATCATGACGAACCGGATCTCCAGCGTCCTGTTCCTGTGCACCGGCAATTCGGCTCGCAGCATCATTGCCGAGAGTGTGCTGAACCATTTTGGCGAGGGCCGGTTCCGCGCCTTCAGCGCCGGCAGCTTTCCCACTGGCAAGGTCAACCCGCTGGTTCTGGAATTTCTCGCGCAACAGGGGATATCCACACGGGGGGCGCGTAGCAAGAGTTGGGATGAATTCGCGGCGCCCGATAGTGCCGGGCTGGATTTCGTCATCACTGTGTGTGACGATGCTGCCGGTGAAGCGTGCCCGGTGTGGCCGGGCCAGCCGATTACCGCACACTGGGGCGTGGAAGACCCCGCGCGGTTCATGGACGATCCGGACAAGGCTCGCAAAGTCATCCGCAATGTTTTTCATGTGCTCAAGGCGCGTATTCAGTTGTTCACCAGCCTGCCCGCCGCCAGTCTGGACCGACTGGCGTTGACTGCGGCGGTCCGTGATATCGGTGCCCGGGACCTGACCGAACAGCAGTAGTCAGGCGGCAAACGGTTGGTAGAGTCCCGCGCAAGACGGCCACCGTTGTGCGCATGCGTGTTGACAGCCCGGGCCTCTCCGTAGCGCGAGTTTCGCTCGTGCTGTTTGCCTCTTCTTTCCGGTATTCGTGGACAGGGTGGTGCGAAACTTTCAACGCCAGCGAGCCGGGTTACAGGCCGCTGCATGGATAATCGGATATGCTCGGGGTATCGGTTGCACTGGACGCGGACCGGCATGCGCTCGCGCTCATGGCTGAAACTTCGCGATGCGGTTCGAGGGCGCTTCAGCTCTCCGGTCCGGAACCGGTAGGCGCGGGTGTTGCGGATCCCGGCGTCTGGCTCAACTCGCGAAAGTGAGGAGTTAAATGTCCCAAACACCATCGGATTACGCCCGTCTCGTCGCGGACCTCGAGCGCTTTCTCAAACTGCGCAGCATCTGTGTCGGCATGAAGCTGTTCGCGGCCGTTGAGGAGATGGAGGCGATCCCGGGCATTCGCCGACCGAAATCGATTCACACAACAGATCAGGTCGTGGCGCAGGCGACCCGTCTCGGATGGACGGTTGGCATTACTGGCGACGACCTGGTCGGTGAGCAATGCCGGGCCGTGGTCGGGCTCGGCGAGGCCGATGCGCAGTGGCTGTCAGGAAAACACATGACTGGCGTCTGGTTCGCATCGGACGCCGATTCGGCGCGCCATCAGGCTGCGATGCATCTAGTGCCCCGGCAAAAATTTCGCGCACTTGCCGTATCGCCGCTGGCGAGCGGGCGTCTCGATCCGCCCGACATCGCGCTCTTTTATGCAACACCCGGAGCGATGATCTACTTCATCAACGGCCTGCAGTGGTCGGGTTACAAACGATTCGACTGGAGCGTGGTCGGCGAATCCGCATGCGCCGACTCGTGGGGTCGGGCACTCAAACTCGGAGAGCCCAGCCTGTCGATCCCATGCTTTGCGGAACGGCGTTACGGTGGCGTGCTTGACGACGAGATGTTGATGGCGCTGCCTGTCGATCATCTGCGCAAGGCAATAAGCGGTATGCAGGCCTTGTCGAAAAACGGGTTCCGCTATCCTTTCCCCCAATATGGCATTCAACAGGACGTGCGTGCCGGAATGTCCGTGAGCTATCCGGATCGGGCGAGCAGTAACGGATAGACCTGTTTGCGGATGGCCGTTGTTCAGGGTCCGGGAAGGCAATTGGCGGGTGCGGCGTTGACCCCCGCTCTTGCGTGGCCGTACAGTATTGAAATCAGGCGCCGGCAGTCACTGCCGGGCGCCCGCACAGGAGAAGTATATGGAACTTGCGGAACGGAATGGGGTGGAAAATCAATCACTCTACGAGCAGCGGGCACGTTATGTCTGCAACGAAAACGGCTTCGCATTTTCGTATCCGTCTGTGCCCGTGCGACAGTTCACAGCCGAGTACGAACGCGCCGCCGATCCAGGCGAACCGGCCGGCACCATCCTGCTCGACGCAAGTGACGCGCTGGGCACCGCCTATCCGGCAACCACACCAACGCTATTGTGCCGTTACGTCCGTTTGCGTGCCGGTGAACGCTTGTCGCAAACGTATAACGCTAGCGGCGAGGTCTGTTATGTGATGTCAGGAAGTGGCGAAAGCACAAGCGGTACGGATCATCTCGTCTGGAAGCAAGGCGATGTGTTTTGTCTGCCTGGCGGGGAGGAGACCACATATCGGGCCGACCGGGACAGCATACTGTTCAATGTGACCGACGAACCACTATTGGCTTTTGCTGGCGTAAGGGCACCGAATGGCGGCGGGGGTGCGGTGGAGGCCGTGGTCTGGCGCAGCGAGGAAATCGAACGGCGGTTCGAAACGGTTTTCCGGCGACCGGTTACCGAAAAGACAACGGGGGCCTCGGTGCAGTTTGGCACCCGCCGTACCGAGCCGAATTTCACCACGATTCCGTTTATCAACGTGGCCATTAATACACTTGCGGCCGGTTGCGACCAGCGGCCGCACCGTCACAACGGGGTCGCGGTGACGCTGGCGATTCAGGGAGAGGGGATACATTCCAGGATCGACGGCGAGCGCGTTGACTGGATAACGGGTGTTGCCCAGATTACGCCGGCGACAAGCTTGCATTCACACCACAACCGTGGCGACAAGCGCATGCGCTCGCTGGTAATCCAGGATGAAGGCTTGCACATCTATACCCGCACGCCGGGTTTCAGTTTCGACTGAGACCGAATTGCTCTTTTCCCGGGATTTCACCGCTGTCCGATGCGCTGGAACCGGAATCCTGATCAGCTGGCGACTTCTTGCCCGCGCAGCATTGCGCGCAGATTTTCGATCCGGGCGCGATTGACGCCAAAATCCGCGTAACCGAGGCGTGACGCCGAGCGTACCGCAATGATGCGTTCGTCCGGGCGCAGATGTAATTCCAGATCGTCGACGAAGCCGAAGAAGCCGCTTGCGTATTCGGCGTGCAGATAGTTCCCGGTTTCGGTGATGATGCGGGTTCGTGCAGTCGTGCGAACCGTTTCTACCGCGGCGGACCATGCCTTGGCCGGATCGACCGACAGGTGTAATGGGTCGATCGCGTGGCGACCTGCCTGCGCGTCGCTGCACACGCAGTTCGGCGAAGAAGGGCAGGCATTCAGCCGTCCGTTCAACAGGCCGATGTTTCGCGGCTGGCCGCGCAGAAATGGCAGGGGCATGATGGGTTGCCTTCAGTGTAGGGGGACGCGATTACGAAATCCCGCCCGAACAATCCGGCGAATCAGGCACTGGTAAAGGTCATCCGGGTCAGGCGGCTTGCGACAGATCTCAATATCGTCACTGCGAAACGCGGGTTGGAGCGCACCAGTGACAGAAAAGCTTCCCGGCTGAGCGCAAGCAAGGTCGCGTCGGTTTCAGCAGTGGCGGTGGCTGCGCCTTTGGAATTGTCTACCAGTGCCAACTCGCCGATCAAGCCACCTGGCCCGATGTGGTCCACTGTAATGTCCTTGATCGAAACGGCGACGCGCCCCGCGAGCACCGCGTACATATCGCCGCCAACGTCGCCCTCTCGCATGATGGTTGCCCCCGCGGGTACTTTCACCGGTTGCGGATTACCCAGAGCCTTTGTCAGTTCGTCGATGACTTCACTGGTAAAAACGCGGCTATCCCTGGCCGCGAGCCGTTCGCTGAGCTTTCCCGCACGGGCGAGCAGCGCCAGGGCGAGGCGGATGCGCTTGATCATGATGCTCATGAGCATGAGTGCAAATTCCGGCGTTGCCCGGATCGCGCTCCGAAACTGCGCCGCATCGAGCCGCAGCGCCTTGCACGGCGTTCTCGCCACTGCCCATGCCGTGCGCGGCTGGCCCGTAATTGCCGCAATTTCTCCGAACACCTCGCCCGTGCGCACGATGTCGAGCACCGTCTTGCGGCGAAACAGACGAACCTCGCCTTCTACCAGGAGGTACATGTGCGCGCTTTTCTCGTTTTCCGCAAAGAAGGCCTCATCCTTGCCGACCGAGCATCTTTCGCCAAATTTTTCGAAACAGGCGCGCGCAATGGCAGGGTTATAGATTTCTTCGCCGGAAGCGCTGGTGAATTCGGGGCCGTTCATCGTGAAGACAGTCGCGGAAAGAACCGGGTACTTGAGTGCAATGGGTATGTAATCAGTCTGATGCATGCAAAAGGCTGACCACGTCTTCCAGGCCGGATGGTATGGCGGCAGGTCGGGCCCGCTGTTTACCGGATTGCGGGAGCATGGTCGATCAGCAAGACAAATTCAAGCTGCTGCGTGCCGTCCCGGGGCAGCTGTGTCCCCTGCGGCCGGTCTGATGGCGCGCTCACGGGTCGATCAATACGCCGGGATTAAGCAATCCCCTCGGGTCGAGTTCGCGCTTCATTGCCCGCAAGCCGTTAGCGAAAGGTTGCGGGCGTTGCAGGTCGTACCAGCGGCGATGGTCGCGACCGACGGCGTGGTGGTGGGTGATCGTACCCCCTGCGGCAATCAGTGCATCGGACGCGGCAGCCTTGATTTCCCGCCACTGAACAATTTCGGAGCCACGTTTGGGCAGGGCATAAAAACTGAAATATGGCGCCGGGCCGTCCGGGTAAACGTGGGTAAAGCGGCAGCTTACCGAGCCTTCGCGGCCTGTGACCTCGCGAATGATGCGGCGAGTGGTACTCATTACATTAGCGTGAAGATCGGCAAAGCGTTCCCAGGTAATCGCGGTTTCGAAGGTGTCGTACATGACGCCGATGCCAGTCAGCACTTCACGATAAAAAGGCGCACGGATGAATGCATTCCGCCATGCGCCGGCTTCGCCCTTGTGGTGTGCGTTCTGTACGTCCGATGTTTCCTGCTGCCATCGCCCGCCGTTTTGCGCGACGATTTCCAGGGCCCGGTTCATCTTTGCATCGAGCGGATGATCTGCGCCTTCGAAGGCGAGTACCAGAATATGTGCTGTTCCGTCGCCAGCGCCGGTTGTTCGCGCTTCCTCGCTGTCGATCAGACGGCAATTGGACGGATGCAGGTCTGCCTGGCTGAGCATGCGCACGGCTTCTGTTGCCTGGTGCCAGTCGGAGAAAAGAATCGACCTCGAAGCGCGAAAGCGCGGAATTGCATGCAGGCGCATCCAGGCTTCGGTAATCACGCCAAGGATGCCTTCGGATCCGATAAAGAGCCGGTCCGGGCTGGGGCCGGCCCCTGACCCCGGCAGCCGCCGCGACTCGCTGATGCCTGTGGGCGTCACGACTCTGGTGCTTTCTACCAGGTCGTCTATGTGTGTCAACCGTGTTGCAAAATGGCCGCCGGAGCGTGTCGCGATCCATCCCCCCAGCGTCGAGTACTGAAACGATTGCGGAAAATGACGCAGCGTGAGTGCGTGCTGCCTTAACTGCGACTCAAGCTGTGGCCCCAAAACACCTGCCTGGATGCGAGCCGCGCGAGACGTCGGGTCTACGTCGAGTACGCGATCGAGGTGCTGCAAATTCAGTGATATGACACCCGAAAAATCGCCGGCGACAGCCGTTTCCACTCCTCCGACCACCGAGGAGCCCCCGCCGAAGGGAATCACCGCAGCGTTGACGCCGTCGGCGAAATCCAGTGCCGCCACCACTTCGTTCTCGTTACGCGGACGGATGATCAGGTCCGGCGGTGCCGGATACTGGCGGGCGAAGGCGCGCACACTATCCGGATAGGATTTTCCGTAACTGTGAATCAAGCGGTCCTCGGCATCATTGCTACAGATTGCGGCCAGTGCACCCGGCACTGGAAGTCGCGATGCCGGCAACGCTATTTCGCTGACGAGCGGGGGTGATACCTCATCCCAATGCGATACCGAGAAACGCTGTGCATAGAATTGCTTCAGGCGCCCACGCTCATCGTCGCTTGCACCTTCGTCAGCGTATCCCCACCCCCAGAACTTGAACTTGCGTCGTGTCATGGCTCAGGCGCGTGAGCCCCCGTTCCAGCGCAGCAGATTGAGAAACTCGCGCCGGGTTGTCGGGCCATAGGTACGAAAATGGGGCTGCGGATTTTCCAGATAAGCCGCGCGTTGCCGGGCGATGCGATCATTCCGGGCGAACCGCCGTACTTGCTCCGCGCTGATCCCGTAGGGCTTTGTCGCATTCAACCCGAACACCTTGGCGCGGATTTGCGGTGAAATTGCGGGATAGCCAAAGCGGTCACGGAACGCTTCCGAAATCTGGAATGTCCGAAAGGCCTGTATCTGGTCCTGCGGCGATCCGTACCAGATCGAATCGGTCCCCCACAGCACGTTGTTCTCGCCCACATACTTGAGTAGTTTGCCCATCAGATGCGCGGCGTTGTCCGGGTCGCGCATGGCAAAACGCCAGGTGCTGCCGAGTTCCGCGTAGACGTTGCTGTTGGGCCCGACATCGTTGTCGCGCAGGGAGCGAATCAGCGTATCGACGCCGTCCCGGTCGCTGCCATCGAAATAGGCTTGCTCGTCATTACCCGGTACGAAACCCGAGTGATAAACGATGAAGCTGACATCGGGAAAAAGTTTCGCTACCGGCCCGATATCGGAACACTTGCTGTGTTCATACGAGCGCTTCCCGAACGGGATTCCCTTGTGTACGCAGATCACCCTGACACCCAGATCGCGCGCTTTTTCGATAAACCGCAACCCGACGTCGTCGTTGAGGAAAAAGCCGTTTCCATCGGGCCCCCATTGAGTGTAGGTTTTCCACGCCGAGACATTCCATCGCTGTGCGAGTTCGTCCATTCTTTCGACGTCCCCCGCCTGATTGGGGTTGACTCTGCCGTGCAGCAGAAGACGATGCGAACCCTCCATCTGATCGATGATGCGCCGTACCGCATCGGCCGCCTCGATAGTCAACGGCTCGGCATCGCTGCGTGATGGAACGAACGACAACACCATCATGTCGGTATCGCTGTCGAGAAAAACATCCTTGATAAATTCATCGCCGGACAGGCAGTTGAGGTAGCTGAGATCACCGGGTTGGTTGGCGAGATCGCATCGTGTCTTGGGGGCGAAGGAGAGCGGGCGTGCGCCGGCCGGCAGTTTCTTCACCCAGCTTCCTTCCGGGTTTACGAAATGACCCTGCACATCGAAAATGAACTCGCCCTTATCGAGCTGCGCCGCGGCGATCTGCCCGTCCAGTGCGGCTTCCGGATGAAGGTCGAACCAGCCGCCGACCTTGCCGGCGGCTGCGTAAGCCTGATTGAACGCCAACAGGGTGCTGGCGGCCCCGCAAGAAGAGACCAGAAAGTCTCGTCGGCTCAACAACCGCCGCTTCGCATTTGACGTCGCCTGTTGTTGCGCAAGAAAGTTGGCATGCCGGTTAGCGCTCGACAATGCGATCGGCACGAATTCCCCGTTCGATGTCGTGTCGAGCTTGATAGGCAGGTATTTCCCTGCGGGATCGATGTTGTGTTTCATGGGCCCTCCGGGACGTCACTCGGCTTTGCAACAAACAGAGCTTACCGCTTTTGCGCCGTCCGCTGCCATTCCTCCGCGGAGATCAGAGCCAGGCTTTCCGCGAAGTCAGATCAAGTCCGTCATTGTGTCGATCCGGACAGCAGCGAAATGCAGCATGAAACCGGCACCAGCAACGAACCTTCTGTTACTTGTACGCCCGACCCGTTCTCGCCCTGACTGTGCGGATGCCGCCCGCTCGAGACGGCCGGTTGGAGTGGCGCTTGATCCGGCCGGCCGGGCGCACCTTGTTGCATTGCGCCATCGCAACTGCGACAACCACACGGGAGCGGTTTGCCTGTGTGCCCGTTTGCGTTTTCTGATGAAACGAAGCTGGTATAGGGGTACTCTCGCAACGTGCATCGGCTTGCGGGCCGCGCGCACCCATCAAAACGAGTCGAACGTAGCGGGTCCAAGGAGGATTCATCATGAAAATCGCAACAGCCGTTTTAGCCGCAGGTCTCGGGTTCGTGTCCTTTTCCAATGCCGCCGATGAAAAAGACGAGCGCGGCGGAACGTGCGAAGACGCAAAGAGCCAATACCGATATTTTTGCGACCGCGAGGGCTTCGAGGACGACATCATGCTGAATGCGCCGATTGCCTGTAACAACGCCAAGCGTAATATGGCGGCGGCCTGTGAAGGAATTTCGGAGGAGGACTATGCCTACGAATTCGAGGAAGGCACTCCGGCGGAATGAGCACGGACAAGACGCACCCGTCGGCCGCAACTCTGTTTTCGGACCGATACGACGGCGGATGCGGTTGCTAACGCAGGTGGCGGCATTGCTTGCGGATTGACGTGCGTCAAACCGGTTAACAGTGGCGTCACCCAGAATGCCCACTGGATCAATGCAGGAATTTAGGTGCAGATTGCATGGCCAGACATCGGCCAGCACGACAGTCAATGGAGTTGCCAGATGTCCGAACTGAAGGTCTATCGGGTGTGGGACGCACCAACACGCTGGTTTCACTGGATCAATGTGTTGTGTATCCTTGGTTTGATCGCAATCGGCGTTGCGATCCTCAATGCCAAGCCCCTCGGCATTACCAATGACGGCAAGGTATTGCTCAAAGAGATACACGTGTGGTTTGGTTATGTATTCGCCGTGAATCTTCTATGGCGCATGGTGTGGGCATTCATGGGCAATCGTCATGCGCGTTGGCGCGCGATCCTGCCGGGCGGACCCGGCTATGGGCGCGCCTTGAAAGAGTACATAACAGCAATGATGTCGGGTCGCCCGCAGCAGTACGTCGGCCATAATCCGCTGGCCCGTATCAGCATCGCACTGTTGTTTCTGTTGCTCCTGGTGCAGGCTGTTTCAGGTTTGGTGCTCGCCGGCACCGATATCTTCTATCCGCCGCTGGGATCCTGGATCGCAGGGTGGGTGGCTGCCGCCGGCGTTGATCCCGCGCTGTTACGGCCTTATTCGCCCGAAATGTACGATGAGGCCGCCTGGGAGGCAATGCGAGCGTTTCGCAAACCCTTTATCACCGCGCATTACTACTCCTTCTATGCCATCGTGGTGATGATCGTCGCGCACGTTGCTGGTGTCGTGGTTACGGAGTTGAAAGAGGGCGGCAATATTGTCTCGGCGATGTTTACCGGAAAGAAATCACTGGAGGGCAAGCCGGTTGACGGAACGTCGCAACGCGACTGACCGGCCCGTCACCGCGTTTCGCGTGACCGCCAGGTGAAACGCCGGGTCAATCCTGCTGATGATTGTTCGTGGCAGGGCGGTTAAACGATTGCCTTCGCGCCGACATCTCGGCGATCTGTGACGCCACCAGGTAGTTGATGCTGCCTTCGGGAATATTGCCCTGATCATCGGGAAGACCGGCCGGCACGCCGGTTAGCAGCTCGATGGCTTCGTCGACATCGGATACCGGGAAAATATGAAATCTGCCGGCACGCGCCGCTTCAACGACATCTTTGCGCAACATCAGGTGGCGGACATTGGCTTTGGGAATCAATACGCCCTGGTCGCCGGTCAGTCCACGCGCGTTGCAGATATCAAAGAAGCCCTCGATCTTGTGGTTGACAGCACCAATGGCCTGCACCTGACCGTGCTGGTTGACTGACCCGGTTACCGCCAGGGATTGCCGGATTGGCTTATCTGCCAGTACCGAGAGCAGGGCGCACAATTCCGCAAGGGAAGCGCTGTCACCTTCGACCGGACCGTACGACTGCTCAAATACGAGGCTGGCGTTGAGTGCGAGGGGCATTCCGCGTGAATAGCGTGCACCCAGGAATGAACCGAGAATCATCACGCCTTTTGAATGAATTGCCCCTCCCAGCTCTACTTCGCGTTCGATGTCGATCACGTCTCCTTCGCCCAGACGCACGGTAGCGGTGATGCGAACCGGGTGAGCAAACGTCGCGTCGCCGAGCGTTGCGGCTGCCAGACCGTTTATCTGCCCTTGCTGTTCTCCGGAGGTGTCGATTAACAAGACGCCTTCGAGGATTGCCTGCTGTGTCTTGCGCATGACGCGATCCGTCCGGTACACCTGCCCCTGCAATGCGGCGTCGACATCCTCGCTTGAAATGATCTCACGCTGTTCACGTTGCGCGAAATGTTCGGCTTCGCGCAGAAGATCGGTGATTTTTCGGACATGGGTGGTCAGTTTCTGCGAGTCATCCACCAGCCGCGATGCATGCTCTATTACCCGCGCGACTGCCATATTGTCGAGTGGCTTGATCTCATTGACTTTGGCCAATGTTGCGATCAACTGGGCATACCGCTGCGTGTTACCTCCGTCTCGCGGAACATCGTTCTCGAAATCCGCTTCGATCTTGAACAGTTCCTGAAAATCCGGATCGTAGTTGCTCAACAGGTAGTAGAGCAGTCGTTCGCCGATCAGCACGACCTTGAGCTTGATTGGAATCGCTTCCGGCTCGAGCGAGAGCGTGTTGACCAGCCCATACACCTGCCCGAGAGATTCGATCTGTATCTGGCGGGCACGTAACGCGCGCTTCAGCCCCTCCCAGGCATAGGGTTGCGAGAGCACTTTGGCCGCATCGAGTATCAGGTAACCGCCGTTCGCCCGGTGTAGCGACCCGGCCTTGATCATGAGAAAGTTGGTGACCAGGGTGCCCATTTGCGCAATCTGGTCGACACGCCCGACCAGGTAGTGATGCGTTGGATTGTCTTCATAAACGACAGGCGCACCATCCAGGCCGGAGTTGTCGACGAACAGGTTTACGAGATAACGCTGCAATGAGATCGAGCCTGTCATGCTCAATGTTTCGGCATCGTTCTCCTGGTGTGGCTGTTCGTGCAATTGCTGGCCGGATTCGATAATGTCTTTCAGAACAGCGTCCAGGTACTTAACGACCTCCGGCAGATCGGTGTAACGCTCCTTGAGTTCGGCGATCAGGTGTCCGACAGCCAGGCTCAGCGTTTCCCGGCCGAGTTCGTTGACGCGAGTCATCGTTTCGCGATGCCAGCGTGGCACCTGCTGCATCAATTCCGAGAGCTTTTCGGACAGATCGGAAACTGTTTCGCCGATGCGTGTCTGCTCCTCCTTGGGTAATTTTGCGAACTCATCGGGACTGATCGGCTCTCCTTCCTTCACTGGGGCGAAAGTGAAGCCGTGTGGTGTTCGCAACAACGCGATTCCGCTTTTTGCTGCTTCCTCGCCCAGGGTCTGCAATGCTGCTTCCTGTTTCTTTTTCAATTCTTCCTGTATTGCATCGACCTGTTGCCGGTACTGGTCGCTATCGAATCCAGCCGAGATCGCCGGAGCGAGCTCCGAAACCAGTTTTTGCATGTCGTTGCGCAAGGCCAGGCCGCGACCGGCAGGCAAACGCAGGGATGTCGGTTTTCGCGGCTCATCGAAATTGTTGACATATACCCAGTCGTCGGGGACTGGTGCTTTCTCGGCCGCTTCGCCGAGCAATCGATTCACCAGCCAATGACGTCCGCCACCGTGGTCGCCGAGGACGTAGAGGTTGTAGCCGGGCCGATCGATCGCGAGGCCGAAACGAATGGCATCCGCTGCCCTATCCTGTCCGAGGACGTTATCCAGGTCGGGCAATTCGGCAGTGGTGCGAAAGTCCAGTTCGGACGGATCGCAACGGTGATACAAGCTTTCAGCGCCAAGAGGGGTTAGGCTCGTTTTTGGCATTCTTCAACTTCTCCTGACTGTGAGGGCTCCGGTATGCGGGCAGCAGCGACAGTAACCCTGCAATTGTCACGATTCTGCATCAGTTTGGTGGAAACGGTCCGGGTGACCACACGAACCGTTGACCTCTGTCAATTTTTCTTTCGGAACGATTGATGTTGTGGCGGAATAACCCGCTTCGGTCAAACAGACCATGTCGCGCACAACGAGACATAATGTAAACCATCGGGCAGACGATCACGGCGAATGAACGAATCGATTGGATGATCCAGGCGAGCATGAGCGATTTGTCTTATGAGTGAAACAGCCGCAAGAGAACAATGGAAGTCCAGTGCGGGTTTTGTGCTGGCAACGATCGGGTGTGCTGCAGGTCTTGGGAACATCTGGCGATTTTCCTATGTTGCAGGAGAGAATGGGGGCGGCGCGTTCCTGCTGATCTACGTGATGTGCGTCATGTTGCTCGGATTACCGCTGATGCTGGCGGAACTGAGCATCGGACGCCGCGCCCAGGCTGATGTCGTCTTGTCGTTTGGCGGCGAGAACATCAGGCGTGGCTGGCCGTTTGCCGGGTGGCTGATGGCGCTCGCATCGTTTGTCTTGCTGAGTTATTACGCCGTCATCGCGGGCTGGGCTTACAAGTATTTTGCTGCATATCTGATCGGAACGCCCTCTGGTATTGAGAGTGGAGGATTTGCTGCTTATTTTGGTTCATTCGTGGCGCATCCGCTCGAGCCCCTGATGTGGCAATTTCTGGTGGTGGCTTCTACCGTGGCGGTTATCGTCGGCGGGGTCAAGCGCGGCATTGAGGGGATCAACAGGGTGCTCATGCCACTACTCGGCGCGATTGTCCTGGTGTTGGCCGGTTACGGGCTGTCGCTGGAGGGTGCCGGCGCCGGGATCGCTTTCCTGTTTCGGCCGGACTGGTCTGCGTTTGCTCAACCATCCGTGTACCTCGCTGCGCTCGGGCAGGCATTCTTTTCACTCGGCATTGGTGCCGGGGCCTTGCTCACATATGGCAGCTACACGGCAGAGGGGCAGAAACTCGCGCCGGCAGCACTCGGTGTCGTAGGGGGTGACACTTTGTTCGCGGTGATCGCGGGTGTCGCCATATTTCCTGCGGTATTTGCGTTCGGTCTGGATCCGGCGCAGGGGCCAACGCTCGCTTTCGTAACGCTTCCGGAAGTGTTCAATGTCCTGCCAGCCGGACGTTTCTTCGCGATCGCTTTTTTCGTTCTTCTTGGTCTTGGGGCGCTCACTTCCGCCGTGTCGCTACTGGAGGTGCCTTGCGCAGTGTTGATGCGCAAGTTGCAGTGGACGCGCCAAAAGAGCGCGCTGCTGACCGGTGCCGCGGTATTTGCACTGGGCATTCCGTCATCCCTGGGTTTCGGATTGTTGCAGGGAATCGGAATGTTTGGTCTCGGAATACTTGAAAGTATCGATCGCATTGCATCCAGTGTGATTTTGCCAGTGGGCGGTTTGCTCGTCGCAATTTTCGTCGGCTGGAAATGGTCATATGCGGACGCGGTGCGTACGGCCGGTCTGCAACGGGGTGTGGTCGGTTACGTCTGGCGCTTGTTGTTGCGCTACGTTGCACCGTTCTTGATTACGCTCATCCTCGCCGGGCTGGCGGCGGCGTGATAGCGTGGACAGCTGCGCAGGGATGGCGGTTGCGCAGGGAACATGTAGAGTATTGGTTTGGTGCAGGGCGGATTGGCGCTGTCGGTGTGCAGTGCGATCCGGCGCCGGGAGCGCCTGTGGCAACGGTTAGCCGATCGAACAATTCTGAACGAAGAAACTTGCTTCGGATAAAAATGATACGAACCAAAGAGGCGGTCCATGGATCGTGACGGCAAAGCGCTGTCTGGCGCGCCGATAAGTCCGAGCGGCTCACCATCGCGATTTGCGGCGGACAGAGTGCAACGCGGCGCGCAGGAATCTGGCGGTGCGATCCTGTTTGACTGCATTCGCAGGGTGGTCTCGTTGAATGCACCACTGTCGTTGAGCGCGGCCACCGCTGGCTTGCTTTTGCTCGCGGCGCTGCTGACACTGCCGGTTTTCGCGCAAACCCCATATCAGCGCCCGGCAGGAATCGCTGGTGACGACGAACCACTTATCGTCGCGGGATACCGGGCGCTGTTTACCTGCTCTGCGCATTTTGTTGCCGGTCGCTCGCTGGACGAAATAAGGAACGTCGAGCTGGTCGATGTCGAGGGGCTCGGTTATCCCGATCCTGTGATTGATGCGCGCCGCCGGATCGTGACTGCGTCGGACGTTTCGGGGAAGATCGAACGGGTTGCCGCGTTTCGCGACACGATGGGATGCACGCTGCTGCCGCCACATTGGGGGATGAAGGATATTGTGCGCTTGCCTTACGTCGCCTATTTGCCACCACCGGATGTGTCGCAGCTGGCGTTTCCCGAAGGTGATGTTGTGGCGTTGCCGCGCGACGGGATCGATCCCCGCTATCTAACGCTGGGTAATGTGATCGCGCGCGCCTTTGACGGCAAGACCTACGGCAGCGAACCCGGCGTCGTGACGGCTTCCGTACTGGTCGCGCACCGGGGCAAGCTAATCGTCGAGCGCTATCGTCCCGGATTTTCCGGTCAAGCGGGCTATCGTACCTGGTCGACGGCGAAAAGCATTTCCGCTGCGCTGATCGGTATCGCTTATGGCAAGGGCCTGCTCGACATCAACGATCCGGTTAGCGTTCCGGAATGGTCGTTTGCGGGCGATCCGCGCCGGAAAATCACCTATAAGCATTTACTGTGGATGTCGAGCGGATTGTTCAGTGGCGGGTCGAATACCAACGCAATCTATTTTGGCGGTCAGGACGTCATCAGTGCGGCCGCCACCACCATGCTGGAAGCCGAGCCGGGCTCGCGCTGGCAATACGCAAACAATGACACCTTGCTGTTGTTGCGTGCCTTGCGTGACCGGCTTGGCAGCGATCTCGAGTATCTGCGCTTCCCGTACGATGAGTTGCTGCACCCGCTGGGCATGTACCACACGCGCATGGAAACCGATTACCTTGGCAATTTCATCGGATCGAGCCAGACCTACACCACCGCGCGCGACCTGATGCGTTTCGGACTGTTTCTGGCCAACGATGGTGTCTGGCACGGCAGGCGAATACTGCCGGAGGACTGGTTGCGATTCTCAGTCACTCCGGCCCCGACCCGGCCACCGCAATCCGGTGAGTGGGGCTATGGCGCGCAGTTCTGGCTGCTGGATCAGATGCCGGGCGTGCCCGACGGCACTTACACAACGGCTGGCAACAAAGGGCAATATGTCACGGTAGTGCCAAAGCACGATCTGGTTATCGTTCGCACCGGCGTCGATCCTCAGGGCAAGCGTTTCTCGCAACACGCACTGGTCGCTGATGTGGTCAGCGCACTGAGCGAATAGCCTTGGCCGCCAGGACCTTGTGCGCAAGCCGTCAGTACGGTCCTGCCGCCTTGCCGGCACCTGTTTCCAGGCCTCGCAATTCGGCAACCGCTTGCTTCGCTGCCGCGGCCAGCAATGCATTGTCGGCGAGCATGGTGATGAACTGGTAGCCATAACCGATCATTTCATTCGCCATCTTTGTCGAGCCGCAATGAATTCCGGCAAACACGTTATGCCGCTTCGCGGCCTCGGCGATCACCTTGATTACATCGACGACCGCGTCCTCGGGCGGGAAGCCGGGACGGCAGCCGATCGACAATGCAAGGTCGGATGGTCCTACGTAGATCGCATCAAGACCCGGAACACTGAGAATGTCGTCGATGTTGTCCACCGCCTGTTGCGTTTCGATCATCGCCATGGTGAGTACGGTTTCGTTGGCGTGCTGCCAGTAATCCGCGCCCGCATACCAGGTCGCGCGTACCGGGCCGAAACTGCGATACCCCGCAGGGGCGTAACGGCACGCACCGACAAAGGCTTCGCACTCGGCGCGTGAATTGATCATCGGGCAAACGATGCCATAGGCGCCGGCATCGAGCAGCTTCATGATGATGCCGGGCTCGAGCCACGGTACCCGTGCCAGTGGCACCGTCGGCGTGGTCGTAATGGCCTGGAACATCGCGACAGCATTCTGATAATCGACCAGACCGTGCTGGAGATCGACCGTCAGGGAATCCCAGTTGGCCTGTGCCATGTTCTCGGCGGCGACCGAACTGGGAATGCCGAGCCAACCATTGATGACCGTTCCGCCTTGTTCAAGGATGGTCCTGACCTCGTTTTGCTTCATGTTCGTTCTCGCGGTCTGTTGGTAATGCCCCGGATCATACAGCCGCTGTTGCGAATTTGCTGAGAGGGTGCGCCTGTGCCGGTCGCGTTTTTCAGGTCTGGCGGTTATCGGGAGGGCAGGCGCTTGCCCCGGTTGCGTGTATCAGGAGATGTATTTCACGCGTTGGCCGGATCGGCGGCACGCGACAGACTTGCAGGTGCCAACGAATCAACCAGGCGTTGCGCAAGCTTGAGAGTGCCGGAAAATGGTTGCGCCGACCGGGTGGAGCGCGCAATCATGATGCTGTCGATGATCCGGCAAACCGGACGGTGAACATGGGTCTGGCAATATTGACATTGGGGATATGGCAATGGCGGCGCTGCAATACGCGCCCGGGAAGCAGGGCATGAGCGATGTTTTGTTGGATGCGACGAATTTGCGCGATTTTGTCGCCCGTATTTTTGTCAAGGCCGGATGTTCGAAATCGGAATCGGAACTGGTTGGTCGATTGTTGGTGGAATCGAATCTTGCCGGGCACGACAGCCATGGTGTGATCCGTGTGCCACGCTACGTCAGCATGCTGCGAGAGGAGTTGATTTTCGCAGATCGTACGGTCGAATTGCTGGTGGATACGCCGTCGCTCGCGGTGGTCGACGGGAAATACGGTCTCGGGCAGACCGTGGCGTTTCAGGCGACGCAGATCGGCATCAAGAAGTGCCGTGAGTCCGGTTTGTCTGCGGTGGCGATGCGCAACTCCGGACACATCGGGCGTGTCGCCGACTGGGCGGAAATGGCTGGCAAAGAAGGTTTCGTGTCGGTGCACTTTGTCAACGCGGCGGGTAGCGTGCTGGTTGCGCCCTTCGGCAGTTCCGAGCGGCGCTTTTCCACCGCACCGTATTGTGTCGGGGTTCCGGTCCCCGGCGCACCACCACTGATACTGGATTTTGCGACTTCTATCGTTGCAGAAGGCAAGGTGCTGGTCGCAAGCCAGGGCGGCAAACAACTGCGCCCCGATGCGCTGGTCGGGCCCGACGGCAATACCGGTAACGATCCGCATTTGCTCTACGGCGACTTCGAACCCGCCGGGCTGCGTGATCCGCGCGTCGGCCCCGGCGCCATCCGCACCTTCGGCGAGCACAAAGGCTCGGGACTGGCAATGATGTGCGAGATGCTGGGCGGTGCTCTTACCGGTAACGGTTGCACCGAGTGGGGGAGGCGGTTTAGCAATGGCATGTTCTCGTTTTACGTAGATCCGGCGCGTATCGATCCGGAGCAGCTATTTCCTCGCGAAGTCAGCCGTTATGTCGATTTTGTCAAACAGGCCAGGCCGCTGGTCCCGGGCACCCCACCGATGGTGCCCGGTGAACCGGAGGCGCGTTGCCGTGTGCAGCGGCTCAGAGACGGCGTGCCGTTGGCGTCGAACACTTGGGCGGCGATTACGGAAACCGCGGCCTCAGTTGGCGTCGATGACGTGCCTGCGGCCAAATCGCAATAAACAAAAGCAAGAAGCTGTATGTCGTCTGCAGCGATTTACACGGCAGCAGTGTCTGCTACACTAAACGCTTGGCAACTTTGAAAGGAGGTGATCCAGTGCGAGTCAAACAAGGCAGTGCCGGCCGGCAATACTTTGAGACCGGATCATTTTCAACGGTTAAGGAGTTTGGCTAGCGTGACGGCCTAATTGCCTGTACTGCAGTAATCGCGCCCCGGAAGCGAAAGCCCCGGGGCGCTTCGTTTTTCAGGAGCGGCTCGCCCGCTCGCGCGTCTTACCGGCGACCCTGCAAGTATGCCAGGCGTTTTTTTGCGGTTGTTTAACCCCTACTTCGGTGCGCCGGCGTTCATAGGAGTCAGAACACGGTTCTTGACCCCTGAAGGAGAACGCCATGCGCAAACGCAAGCAAGTCATGCTGGCTGTTGCCGTCATTGCCACGGTAACGGCTTGCACGACTGACTCAATTACTCCGGTTGCTCCCGTAGAGCCGGAACAAGTGACACGGAGCACCGAACCTGCACCACCGCTATTACCGGAGCGCGTTGACCGCCCTGCCGAGACGAGCAAGCAGGTGCGGACCGAACAAAAGCGCGAAGCCGACACAATGTCGTCCGGGGATGCGGACATTGCGCTGGCCGAGGCCGTCGCGCCGGCCGCCGCAGGCAGGCTGCCACAGTCACAGCCAGCGACCCCGGGCAAGCGCAAAGAACAGCACTTTGCCAATGGAGGTAGTGCAGCGGCCATAACTCTCGACGCGATCCGCGCGCCGAGTGAAGGGCTGTATCGCGAGAACTACGCACATCTCGATGACAACCCGTTAAAGCGCGTGACCGAGCATCCGGTTTCGACCTTCAGCGTCGATGTCGATACCGGCGCCTACAGCAATACGCGACGCATGCTCAACGCCGGCCGCTTGCCGGTGCAGGACGCGGTGCGCGTCGAAGAGTTCATCAATTACTTCGGCTACGACTACCCGGCACCGACGAGCCGGTCGCGGCCATTCAACATCATCACCGAATTGGGACCGAACCCGTGGAATGCCCGCACCAAGTTGCTGCAAATTGGCCTGAAAGGCTACGAAGTGCCGAAGTCGCAGATTCCCGCTTCCAACCTGGTGTTTCTGATCGACGTGTCGGGATCGATGCGCTCTGACGACAAGATCGGACTGTTGAAGACCTCTCTGGAACTCCTGACACGCGAGCTGCGTGAACAGGATCGCATTTCCATCGTCGTCTACGCCGGCGCATCGGGTGTGGTCCTCGAACCCGTGTCGGGCACGGAAAAAGGCAGGATCATCGCGGCGTTGAATTCGCTCAGCGCGGGTGGTTCCACCAACGGCGCGGCTGGCATCCGCCTCGCCTACGCCATGGCCGAACAGGCGTTCGTCGAGGGCGGCATCAACCGCGTGCTGCTTGCGACTGACGGTGATTTCAATGTTGGCACGACCAGTTTCGAAGCGCTCAAGGATCTGATCGAGGAAAAACGCGAAACCGGTATTTCGCTGACCACACTCGGCTTTGGCACCGGCAACTATAACGATCACCTCATGGAGCAGCTGGCTGATGCCGGCAATGGAAACTATGCCTACATCGATACGCTCAACGAAGCACGCAAGGTGCTGGTCGAGCAGATGTCTGCAACGCTGCAGACGATTGCCAAGGACGTGAAAATCCAGATCGAGTTCAACCCGCAACTCGTCGCGGAGTACCGCCTCGTTGGATACGAGAACCGCGTGCTGGCGCGTGAGGATTTCAACAATGACAAGGTCGATGCCGGAGAAATCGGCGCTGGACATACCGTAACGGCAATATACGAAGTGGCGCTTGCCGGCAGCGATGGCGAGCGTGTGGAGCCGCTCCGCTATCAGAGCCGGCAAAGCGCCTCGGTCGAGCAAGGCGACGAGCTTGCTTTCCTGCGCCTGCGCTACAAGGCGCCTGACGGTGAAACCAGCAAACTGATTGAGCAACCGGTCCGCAAGGCCGATCTCAGACGCGAATTGGGACAGACCAGTGCCGATTTCCGGTTCGCTGCTGCGGTCGCCGGTTTTGGCCAGCTGCTGCGCGGCGGCAAGTACATGGAATCGTTCGGTTACGAGGACGTGCGAACGCTCGCCAATAGCGCACGTGCTGCTGATCCCTTTGGTTACCGTGGCGAGTTCGTCGCGCTGGTGAATCTCGCGCAGTCGGTGTCGGGTCAGCCCAACACCGCGCAGGTGACGCAATAAACCGAGCTGGTTTGCAGGGTGGGTCCTGCATGGGCCAGCCACACGCCGGCGCCCGCCGCATGATGCGACGGGCGCTTTTCAATGGGGGGCGAGTAGACGACAATACGCCGCGTCTGATGGCCCAGGCCACGGTTTGGTGCGCCGGGCACCGCCAACACCAGCAAATTCATGGAGGTACCTGCGCATGAGGGGGGAACGAAAACAGACCAGAGGCATCCTATCGCTGGGTACGCTATTGCGTGTGAATGCCGTGTCGGGCTTTGCGATCGGTGTGATGTTCGGTGTGTTTGCCGGTGTTGTCAGCTTTCTGGTGCACCGGAACCTGGTCGAGATGGGCTTGTTTGTTGTGATCGTGCCGCCGGTCACGGCGTTTGCACTCACGATGATCACGCTGATTGGACATCCCCTGTACACGATGCTGGCTCGTACCCGTTTTCCGGGCCTCGAAAGAATTGCCTACGAAGCCTCTCTGGATTAGCTTGTGGCCAGGAGCAACATTGCAGTTTCGTGGGGAAATCTGCAATCTGGCTTGACCGTTCGACGTAAAAAGGAGAAAGCATGCTGAAGTTTGTCCGTCTGTTTTTGACGTTGCTTTTGGCGACGGGTTTGACTGGTGTTGGCGCGGCCGCGGCACAGCAGCAACCGAATATTCTGGTCATCTGGGGTGATGACATTGGCCAGTCCAATATCAGCGCCTATACCAGGGGCTTGATGGGTTACAAAACACCCAATATCGATCGCATCGCCAATGAAGGCATGCTGTTCACCGATTACTACGGAGAGCAGTCCTGCACGGCAGGCCGGTCCAGTTTTATTCTCGGCCAGAGTGTGTTTCGTAGTGGATTGTCCAAGGTGGGGCTCCCTGGTGCCAAGGAAGGCATTTCTACGCTGGACCCGACGATCGCGGTTGTCCTGAAGGATCAGGGCTATGCAACTGGCCAGTTCGGCAAGAATCACCTCGGCGACCGTGACGAACATCTGCCGACCAATCATGGCTTTGATGAATTTCTTGGCAACCTCTATCACCTGAACGCGGAAGAAGAGCCGGAGAATGAAGATTACTTCAAGGATCCGGCGATGAGGAAAAAATACGGTCCGCGAGGCGTCATTCATTCGTGGGCGTTGCCGGGAGGCAAGCAGAAAATCGAGGACACGGGCCCGCTCACCAAGAAGCGCATGGAAACGGTGGATGACGAAACTTCCGACCGCGCGATTGCTTTCATCCGCGAGCAGGTCAAGGCGGGCAAACCCTGGTTCGTCTGGTGGAGTGGCACGCGCATGCACTTCCGTACCCATGTCAAGGAAGAATTGCGTGGCATCAGCGGACAGGATGAATACTCGGACGGCATGGTCGAGCACGACATGCACATCGGCAAATTCCTCAAGTTGCTCGACGAGTTGAAGATTGCCGACAACACCATCGTGCATTATTCGACCGACAACGGTCCGCACTACAACACGTGGCCCGACGCGGCGGCAACGCCGTTCCGCGGTGAGAAGAATACCAACTGGGAAGGTGGCTGGCGTGTTCCGGCCGCGGTTCGCTGGCCGGGTGTCATTCAGCCCGGCTCTGTCAGTAACGGCATCGTCCACCACATGGACTGGTTGCCGACCTTTGCGGCCGCCGCTGGCAAGAAAGACATCAAGGAAGATCTGCTCGATGGTTACCGGTCAAAAGCAATGTCACGCCAATACAAGGTGCATCTCGATGGTTATGATCTGACTGCGCACCTGAAGGATCCTGACAACGTATCGAGCCCGCGCAACGAGGTCTTCTATTTTTCGGATGACGGTGACCTTACAGCCTTGCGCTATCGTGACTGGAAGATGATCTTCATGGAGCAAAAATCTCCCGGGACGTTGCGTGTATGGATGGAGCCTTTCGTGCCGCTGCGTATCCCTCTGATCGAGAACCTGCGCCGCGACCCCTATGAACGGGCCTTGATTACGTCAAATACCTACTATGACTGGCTGCTTGACCGGGCTTTCCTGCTGGTTCCCGCCCAGGAATACGTGGCCGGGTTTCTGCAGACTTTCAGGGAGTATCCACCGCGGATGAAAGCGGCAAGTTTCTCGCTCGACCAGGTCATGGAGATGATGAACGAACCGGCTTCACACTGAGTTCGAGTCGCTTGTTTTGAGGCGCACCGTTCGCGGTGCGCCTTTTTTTGTCAAAATTGACCTGCCGAGTGCGTTTTCCGGGGCCAACAAAAGGTGAATGGAATGAAACTCACTTTCAGTTTTGCGGCATTGTGCGTGGTGTGCAGCCTGGCACTTGCATCGGTCAATGAGGCATACGCGAAGCGTCCGCCGCGACTGATATTACAGATCACCGTCGACGCGCTGCGCGCGGATTTACCGCATCGCTATGCGCATGTACTGGGTGACGGCGGGTTTCGAAGGTTATGGAACGAAGGCATTGAATACACCAATGCCCATTACCAGCACGCCAACACGGAAACGATTGTCGGTCACGTGTCGCTGGCGACCGGTACGGTTCCCGCCGCCCATGGCATGGTCGGTAACGTCTGGTATGACCATGAACAAGGCCGTCTTGTCTATAACATCGAGGACGCGCGCTACCGACTGCTGAGTGCGGGGGCGGGGGTGGACCAGGACGCCGAAATCGATCCGACGCAAAAGGCAGCCAAGGTCGAAGGGCGTTCACCGGCGGTAATCCTGTCATCGACCTTCAGTGATGAACTGGCGGTCCATTTCAATGGAAATTCGAAGATCTTTGCGGTGTCCGTCAAGGATCGCGGAGCGGTGTCGCTGGCCGGGCACGCGGGCAAGGCTTTCTGGTTTTCCAAAGCCAGCGGCGAGTTCGTTACCAGCACCTACTACTATGATCGATATCCCGAGTGGGTAAGCGCGTGGAATGCCCGCAAGCCCGCGTTGGCATATGCGGAGAAGTCCTGGCAACTGCTGCACCCGCAATCAAGCTATCTGTTCGGCAACGCTGATGATCGCGAGTACGAGACCGACTTCCCGGGTTTCGGACGGACCTTTCCCCACCCCTACGGCAATGCCGGTGACAAGTACCTGACCACCCGCCTGACACTGGGTCCGGCCGGAGACGAACTGACGCTCGATTTTGCCAGGACGTTGATGGAGGCGGAGCAACTTGGTCAGGATGCGGTGCCAGATTATCTCGCCGTCAGCTTTTCCTCAACGGACTATGTCGGGCATTTGTTCGGTGCTTCCAGCCTCGAGTCGGAAGACAACATCGCCCATCTGGACCGCACGCTGGCGAAACTGCTGAGTTTCGTCGACAGCAAAGTCGGGCTCGAAAATACCCTGGTCGTGTTGTCGGCCGACCATGGCCAGCCGGAAGTGCCCGGGCACTTGCACGACCTGGGAATCGGCAACGCCCACTACTTCGACGTCGAAGCTCTTGACAAGGCGCCTGCGATCGCCGCGCTGAAGAAACAGTTCGGGATCGGCGAGGATCTGATCGAGGCGTACTTTCAGCCTTACGTTTACCTCAATCAGAAAGTGATTGATGACAAAAACCTGGACCAGGCCGAAGTGGAAAAAGCGGTCGCGGCCGAGCTGGAGAAATTCGACGGTGTGGCTTACGCGGTATCCAGCACCGCTTTGCGTACGGCTGCGGTGGCGGACACATTATTGACGCGCTCGGTATTGCGCAATTTTCATCGCAAGCGTTCCGGCGACATCTTCGTGGTGTTCGAGCCGTATGTGTTCATCAACGACTTTGACGGCCTGATCGTGGCATCGACGCATGGCTCGCCGTGGAATTACGATACCTATGTGCCGGTGCTGTTCGCAGGCGCCGGGCTCAAACCGCAAACGGTCAGCCGTCCCGTCACGCCCTACGACATTGCCAGTACGTTGTCGGCCTTTGTCGGTGCCAAGCCGCCTTCGGCGTCTATTGGCAATCCGTTGCTGGAGGTCGTTGGCTATTGAGTCCGCGCGGTTGCCGGTCAGTTTGATGGCGTCGCGCGGGGCGACTCACAGGCGGAACTGCACAAGTTCTTTTGTTTCCCGCGCGGGGACAAGACCTGCCGGTCAGGCCATTTTCAGATCACGCCCGTCGATGCCGTAGGTGCCCGCCGGCAATCCCCTGGTGATATGCAGCGGTGTGACGGTCCCGACCGAGGGCTTTTCGTCGAGGAGGTCGATATATACCGGCTCGGGAAGAGGCTTCTTGTAAGGGCCGCGCACAACGAGCACATGCGGCTTCAGGCGTTGAGCCCGGTTCTGTCGAATCACGACGGCAACCTCGTTGGTCGAGAGTTCTACAATTGAACCGACCGGGAACACGCCAATTGCCTGAATCAGCTGTTCGGTCAGGGGCGCATGAAACAGGGTTCGGCTCCACTCCGTGAGTTTTCGCAACGCGTCATATGGCGGCAATGGTTTGGCATAGGTTCGCTCGTTCGTGAGGGCCACGAAGGCGTCAACGATTGCCGCCATGCGCCCGAACAATCCGACTTCATCACCTGCGAGACCTTTCGGGTAACCGCTTCCGTCTTCGCGCTCATGGTGTTGGGCGATTCCCTTCATGATGTCCGGATGCAGAGTCCCGGCGCTTTCGACAAGTTCCAGGCTCTTGTTGACGTGATTTTTGACGAGTTCGAATTCGTCATCCGTGAGCTGGCCGGGCTTGGTCAGCACGGAAAGTGGCAGCGTCGTTTTGCCGATATCGAGCAAGGCGCCCACCATTCCCAGTCGGCTGAGGTGGTCCCAGTCCAGGCCGAGGTGCCGGCCAAGGGCGACAAGGTATACGGCTACCCGTATCCCGTGACCATACAGGGTCGCATCCTGCTGTTTGGTCATGGCGATCCACATCAACGCGTCGGGATTGCGCAACATGCTGTTGACAATTTCATCGATGGCTTTCTGCACGTTGTCCAATGCGATGATTCTGCCGGCCAGGAGATCAGCAGCCATTCTGCCCATGGCGTATTTGGCGCCGTCGAAAGCCTCCAGTGCCTGTGAGAACTCGTCCTCGACCGTGCTGGTTTCCGGGTGCGCCACAAGGTGCGCTGTCGCGGGAATGAATTTGTGTCGCGTCGGCGCCGGGAGCAGGACGGTGCGGCTGTGGCGGCCGAACAAACGGCCGAACAGCTGTCGTCCCAGGCTGCTCAAAGACCGTTCATTCTCTTGCCCGGTACCGTTTTGATCGATCCTGCGCGGTTGCCGATTGACCGGGCTTGCCACAGCGTTTTCATCGCTATGGACCATCCGCATGAAGCGGCCGGTGTTGCTGAGGGGGTCGTCGAATTGATTGGTGCCGCCTGTCTTGCGAGGGCCGGTATTCGGCAGCACGCCCGCTGCCGAGCGCCTCGTGTCGGCATAGACGTATTGGCAATACAAACGCAGGCGCGCGATATCAGCAATGTCTTCAATCAGAAAGCCCTGGATCAGGAACGGCGTATCCAGCCAGGGGCGATCGAGTTCACTGATGAACATGCCGATCTTCAGATCGCTCGTATTGACTTTGATGAGCATGGTCTTGCGTGGGTGACGGGTCCGGGTAGGGCGGATCAGAGCGTGGCCAGGGCGCTCGTCTGCGTAGGTGCCGTATGCGATGACAGCAAGACGTGCAATATTAATGCCCGAAGTCCAACGGTCTCCTGATGCCTCGCAGGCCGGCGGCCGTGCCGGCAGTTCCTGCGGCTTTCGCAGTGTAAGTCGCGGCATGGGCAGGGCCGATGCTGGCGGGCGCGGAACAACGCCGAAGACATGTATGCCGACGAGCGGCCGTACGGGCATCCAGTTCCTTTTAACTGATTGGCATCCGGTCAGTTCGGGTGGCACAGCCTTGCGGACAAGCGAAAGCGCAACCGACAGTGCAACGACGATCGTCAACCTGGATCTTGTACCGGGTTCATGCTGGCCCTGCGCCATGGTGACAGACAACGAGGTTCCATTCGCGTTACGATCACAAGCCGATGGCAAGGATCGTTCTTGCGTTTCAGAACAACTCGCGCAAGGCGATTTCCCGGAACCGTGGCGACCAGCGGTCAGGCCATCAACATTGCTGTTAAGGCAGAAAACAGCGCAGACCTGTTGCGCGCTCACAAGGAGTCCCACATTGCCGATCATCGAACGAGACCCTTGGCGGATGCAGTACTTCGAGAACGTCGTTTGTCCCGATGACGTATTTATTCCGACAGATGACGAGCATGCCTACGAGTTTTATCCGGAGCACCGCTGGATCTACAACAAATTGCTCGTTTGCGACACCCAGGGCATAGCCGCGGCGCCGCATGGCGTGCCACCGAAAAGCTTTCCCGTATTCAGCAAGCCGATTTACAACCTGCACGGCATGGGAGTGGGCGGGCGTGTGATCGAAAGTGCAGAGGAACTCGAACTGCATACTGCTGCCGGGCACATGTGGATGGAGATGATGTATGGCGAGCATGTCAGTACCGATGTCGTGCTTCTCGGCGGCGAAGCACAATGGTGGCGGCATACGGCTGGTGTGGCTCTTGGTGAAGGCCTGTTCGACTACTGGACGGTAGACGATGCTGAGCGACCGGAACTCGAGCGCTACTGCGGCGACTGGTTTCGTCGCCACTTGCGCGGCTACAGCGGCGCCGCGAATATCGAAAGCATTGGCGGGCGCATTATCGAAGTCCACTTGCGCTTCGCCGACCAGTGGCCGGACCTGTATGGCAAGGGCTGGCTGGAAGCGATTGTGGATCTGTACGCACGGCGTCGCTGGCGTTATGCGGACAATGACCGTCAAACTGGTTACAGCGTTGTATTGTTCGGCGGGCATGGCATTCGCTACACCAAGCCGCCGGAGGATTTTGTCGAAAGTCTGCGCGGGCGGCCGGGCATACGCAGTGTGCAGATCACGTTCCACGAAAATATCGCTCCCGAATTGCACGCCATGCCCCCTGGGGGCTTTCGCCTTGCGGTGATCAATTGCGATGATCTCGAATCCGGCCTGAAAGCGCGGGAGGATCTCGCGTTGTCGTTCTGGTCGGCACAAAATCTCGGACCCTGGCGCAAATCGGCAACATGAGGCCGCGGGAGTGAGCTACCGCGAACGCAGTGATCTTCCCCACTCGGTGCGGGAGATAGAGAACGCGTTTATTCCACTCGCGGACGGGTCCACCCTGGCCGCCCGCATCTGGTTGCCGGACGATGCCGAGCGGCATCCGGTGCCGGCAATTCTCGAGTACATTCCTTACCGCAAGCGCGACTTCATGCGCGCGCGTGACGAGCCGATGCACCACTATATTGCCGGGCATGGTTATGCCGCGGTGCGGGTTGACGTGCGCGGCTCGGGGGATTCTGACGGCGTTCTGGTCGACGAATATCATCCGCAGGAACAGGCCGATGCGGTTGAGGTGATCGCCTGGATTGCGGCACAGGCATGGTGTGACGGCAGTGTCGGCATGACGGGAATATCCTGGGGCGGATTCAACTGCCTGCAAGCCGCCGCCCAGAGGCCGCCGGCGCTGAAAGCCATTATCTCCCTGTGTGCTGCAGACGACCGCTATGCCGACGACGCCCATTACATGGGCGGCTGCCTGCTCAACGAGAACCAGATCTGGGGTACGGTCTTGTTCGGGCTCAATGCGCTGCCGCCGGATCCGGAGATTGTCGGAACGCGTTGGCGCAACATGTGGCTGGATCGCTTGCGTCACGACCGGCCCTTCCCGGCAGTGTGGCTGGGTCATCAACGCCGCGACGAGTACTGGAAACAGGGATCGGTATGCGAGGATTTCGGCCGCATTGTCTGCCCGGTCTACGCGATTAGCGGTTGGGCGGACGGTTATTCGAATGCCGTAGGCCGGTTGCTGGAGGGGCTGTCCGGCCCGCGCAAGGGATTGATCGGACCGTGGGCGCATGCATTTCCGCACAATGCCCTTCCGGGCCCGAGGATCGGTTACCTTCAGGAAGCACTGCGCTGGTGGGATCATTGGCTGAAAGGCATCGACACCGGAATCATGGCCGAACCGATGTTGCGTGCGTGGATGCAGGATAGCGCGCGCCCCCAGCCGCTGCATTATGAGCGCAGCGGCCGCTGGGTAGCGGAGACGACATGGCCCTCGGCACGTATCGCCATTGGCAAGTGGCACCTCGATCCCACATCGGTATTACGGGACACACCGGGCGAGAACGGGTGGCTGAGTATACAGTCGCCGCAGACCACCGGCAGCGCTGGCGGCGACTGGTGCGGTTTCGGCACCGAAGGCGAGGCACCGATGGACCAGCGCGCAGATGACGGCCGTTCGCTGATCTTTGATAGTCCTGCTCTTTCGGGTGACACCGAGATTCTCGGCGCAACGCGCGTCGTTTTACGCTTGTCGGCGAACGCGCCCCAGGCCTTGATTGCCGTGCGACTGAACGACGTTGCGCCCGACGGCACATCGAGCCTTGTGACGTATGGCGTGCTCAATCTTTCGCATCGAGAGAATCATGAGCATCCGCGGCCACTCAAACCCGGTGAAGCGGTTGACGTAACGGTGGAATTGAACGATATCGCACACCGGTTTCCGGCCGGCCATCAACTGCGACTGGCACTGTCAACCAGTTACTGGCCGCTCGTATGGCCGGCACCGACGCCGGTTACCTTGTCGGTTGAATGTGGCGCCAGCCGCCTTGAGTTGCCGCTGCGTGCGCCACATCAACTCGACGAGGCATTGGCGCCATTCAAACCCGCCGAGGCCGCCCCGGCGTCCAGCCAGCAATCTGCATTGACACCGCAAGAGTTCACGCGAAGCTACCAACGCGATCTCACCACCCACGATACGGTGTACCGGTTGTTCAGCGCAGGCGGTGACCTGGAGACGGGCGCCGTCATGCACGTCGATGCCATCGATATGGATCTCGGACATACCGTCGAACGGAAATTTTCAATCGGCGAGAGCGACCCGATGAGTGCGCGCGCCGAAATTACCGAGCGTTTGATGATGCGGCGTGGGGAATGGCTGATCCGGGTGCGGGTCAGTACGGAACTGACGGCCGATGCTCGCCAGTTCCGGTTGCGGGCGAAACTCAGTGCGCGTGAAGGCGATGAAGAAGTCTTTGTGCGGGAATGGGATGAGTCTGTTCCGCGCGATTGCCTTTGAGCGGCGATTATATTTGAATGGCAGCTGCTGCACTGCGTTGCTCGGCCGCTTCAATGATGAGGCGCAGGACGTCGCTGTGGGATAGTCCGGCCAGTTTGCCCATGTGCGCCATCTTGCCATCCCAGCACCAGGCTGGATTGGGATTGATTTCCATTAGTTTCAGTTTTCCATTGCGATCGGCGCGGAAATCGAAACGCGCGTAGTCGCGCAGTTGCAGGCGGTCGTACAGGGACACGCACCAGTCAAGCACCTGTTGCTGAGCGGCACTATCCAAACCTGCCGAGCGGAAACCGATGTCATTCCAATACGGCGATTGCGGATCCACTTTTGAAGCGTAACTGAGGAGCCGCGGCAGCTTCGGGTCTAGCTTGTCGTAATTGACTTCCAGCATTGGCAGTGCCGTGAAACCGGTGTTCTCATTGCCGATCAGGCCGAAGCCGTATTCGGTGCCGCTCAGGTATTCCTGCAGCAACAAATCGCAACCGGGGAGTTCTTCGCGCAACGCATCGATGCGCATCCTTGCAGCTTGCGCGTCGGCGACGATCGCTGCCTCGGTGATGCCGACGCTGCCGTCGCCGCGGTTGGGTTTGACGAACGCGGGGTAGCTGAAATCGGGCAGCGCGTCACCTGGGCGCAGAAACACTTCGTCAGGCACCGGCACCCGATGGGCCATCGCCACCGCGCGTACCAGTGCCTTGTCGTAGCAAAGGCCGAGCGCAACGGGACCCGAGCCACTATAGGCGAGGCCAAGCATTTCAAGCATGGCCGGCACGTGCAACTCGCGCCTTGCGTCATTGCCCAGGCCGGTATCGCAGAAATTAAGAACGAATTCGGGCGCGGCATCGCGCAGCGTAGTGTAGAGCGCCCTATGATCGTCAAGGTAGGTGAAGTTGCGATCGGTCAGTTTCGCCAACGCCGCACGCAGCCGTTTCACCTGGTCGAAGTCATCGACTGTGAAGCGACCACCGGGTTTGGAGCGATCCGGCAGACGGGGGTCTGCAAGGAGCACGAGAATATTCGGATAAATCACGATCACCCCTCAGTGTGTCAGTTCGTACTGCGAGCAAGCGGCGTCAGCACGATGGATTCACATTGTGTGGCGAGGCACAATAGCAGAGATGAATCGCTTCGGCACCTGCTGCAATCTCATCGCCCGGTATGCCCGGGCAGACTGAATCACGATAATGGTGAATGCCAATCCCGGTATGTACCCTTTCCAGGAGTTCATCGTGCTGTTAGGTCCTGGCGTCAGGATACGCCGCAGGATTTGCCGTTCAATCCGTGACAGAAGGGGCCGGGCGTGAATCCAGATAGTGACCTGGCAAAACTGGCGGCGACGTTTCCCCGGCGAGGAAGAGTCGAATGGATTGGGGTCCGGCCCGGGCGTCGTGCGCCGCTGGTATCGTGTGAGCGGGTCGAGGCGGTTGCCGGTGTCGGACTGGCCGGTGACCACTATGCAACGAAAACAAACGGAAAGCGTCAGGTCACGCTGATACAGGCGGAGCACCTCGAAGTGGTCGCCCAATTACTGGGAATCACCGGAGTGGCAGCTGAGTCGGTTCGACGCAACATCGTTGTTTCAGGGATCAATCTGCTCGCTTTGCGACAGCACCGTTTTGCTGTCGGTGGCGTATTGCTCGAAGGAGCCGGCCTCTGCGCCCCCTGCTCGCGGATGGAGGAAGCGCTCGGTCACGGCGGCTATAACGCGATGCGCGGTCACGGCGGCATTGTTTGCCGCATACTCAACGGCGGCGAAATCCGGCTTGGAGACGCCGTCAATGGAATCGCGTTTCCCGACTAGGAATAAAACTCCGTCAGTACCTGCCCCGGTCCGGATTCAAGCGGCAAATAATCCTTGCCATCGTGAACCTGCTGGCCATTGACCCACACTCCGTGGATTCCCTGTGCCTGGCGAACCATCCGTGAGCCACCGCCGGGCAAATCGTCTTGTCGCTGCAGCGCCGACAAACCGGCCGTGTTCGGGTCAAACAGCATCAGGTCGGCCCATGCGCCCGGCACGATCCGGCCACGCTCGGGAATACGGTACTTGTCGGCCGCATCGGAGGTCAGGCGTCGCACGCCTTCCGCGAGGGTGAAGGTCGCAGTCTCCCTCACCCAGTGCTGCAGGAAGTGAAGCCCGAAGCCGGCATCACAAAGAAAGATCAGGTGGGCGCCGGCATCGGACAATGCGAGCACACCGTTCGGGTGCTTGAGCAAAGGCGCTACGCCTGCGTCGTCATTCTGAAACAGCTTGGCGATGAATTGTGTATCGAGGGGTTGGTCGAAAAACCAGTCGAGCGGGTCACGTCCGTCGCGCCTGGCAAGTTCGGAGATTGGTTGTTCGTCGAGTTCGATCTTCGACCAGTCGCCGTAGAAAAGTATCCCGGACTTCGGGTTGGCAAGGTTTTGCCGGAACCGGTCGCGGAATGCCGGGTCAGCGTAAATCGTCGGAAGTTCTTCCGGCTTTGCCACCTTAATGCGGTCGAAGGCGTCGTGCGAGAACAGCAGGTACGGGTTGCGAAGGGTGAAATCGAATGACAGCGGATGCGGATTGGCGTGGATATAGACTTCACGGCCGCGGCTACGCGCATCGGCACAACGTTGATAGTAGCCTTGCGCGGCGTCGGGGTCGGCATCGTTGTGCATTGCCAGCACCGTGACCATGAAGACCGGACGCCCGGTGTCGGCCGCCAGTGACTCCATGTAGTCGGTGGTGGCGCGCGCCCCGGTTGCCATGACGAACATGCCCTTGCCGGCATCAGCCAAAGGCTGCAACAGTGCGCGTAATTCCATATCGGTCGCGATGGTTGAGGGCATCGGGCGGCCGCCATAACCGGCATGATTCGGCGAGAACGAAGAGGCGAAACCGATGGCGCCGGCCTTCAGCGCTTCGCGCACCATCGCCTGCATTCTTGTCAGTTCCTCCGCTGTCGGCTCGGCACGGGATGACGCTTCTTCTCCCATCACGGCGGTGCGGATTGTCGAGTGACCGGCCAGCGCCGCAACATTCGCGTAAGGCCCGATGCGGCGAATCTGGTCGAGATATTCCGGAAACGATTCGAACTCCCAACGCGTACCCGTGAGCAAGGCATCGAGATTCATGCCCTCGACCACGGAGAGATTCTTCAACATTGTTTCGCGCTGGTCCTGCGGGCAAGGCGCGATGCCAAATCCGCAGTTGCCGATGACAGCGGTGGTGACGCCGAGCGCTGGCGATGGCGACATCGTCCGGTCCCATGTCAGTTGTGCGTCGTAATGGGTGTGGACGTCGACAATGCCGGGCATCAACGACAGGCCGCTGCCGTCAATGACATGCCGGGCAGAGCCGGTGATTCTGCCGATCTCGGAGATACGTCCCGCGTCGATCGCGACGTCGGTGCTGTACGGCTCGCCTCCGTTGCCGTCGACGATGCTGGCGCCCCGGATAACCGTTTCATGTGAGGATGTCTTGACCATGGACAGGAACGCTATCACAACCCACGCCGCCATGTCGTGACACCTGAAACCGCGTCCGGGCCAACCCGGTTGCGCGGTGGCATCAAAACACCGTCGGCCTCGCCGCGCAGCGCCTGACCGCCGCTGAATCAGCGGGGGTCAGGTGGGTGCGCACTTCGCCACGCCTCGGCGCGTTGCCTTGCCAACGTAACCTCTTCGTCGCTCATGCGTTTGGCAATTCCCTCGCGGTAGCGCGCGCCTACCGGCAATCCGTTTGCGGCGGCAATATCGAACCACATATAAGCCGTCACATTGTCGATGCGAAGGCTGTTGCCGTCGTAGTGCATACGGCCGAGCAGGAACTGGGCTTCGGCGTCACCCCCTTCTGCCGCCTGCAAGAACCATTGCGCTGCCTCGTCGTACTGATAAGCGCGGTATGCCTTGACGCCATTGTAGAAAGCGTTGTCGGGCTCGCCGTCCTGGCCCTGCGCAAAGTGGCTGCAGCAGACCAACATGACGGCGGCAATGCCCGAAATCAGCTGTTTCATGAATGTTGATCTCCTGTGCCGGTCAGACAAACTCATCGGGCGCGATGAATGGCTGCAATTCGCGTTCAAGAAATTTTGCTGCGGCGATGCATTGCAGGTCGCCGTAGTGGGGGCCGATGATCTGCACGCCGATCGGCAAGCGCTCCTCCGAGAAAGCAACGGGCGCTACCGTTGAAGGTAGGTAAGCCATTCCGGACAAGCCGGCCCAGAACAGTTGCGTCGTTGTCGGCTGCGGTACGCCGTTGACGGCGATCATGCGCTCCCAGCGCGTGCCTTTCTGGTTATGCTCGAAAGCGGCGGTTGCCGCCGTCGGGCATAGCAACAGATCCCAGTCGCGGAAAAACCGGACCCAGGCGTGACGCATGGCTTCGCGTCTCTCGTGCCACATATGCCAATCGCGGTGACTCATCGTTGTCGCGCGAATCATCCAGCTCTCGTAGGAATTGTCGTCTTTACCCACGCGGGGCGCGCGCCGGCGCAGCGCGTCGTAATCTTCATCGGGAACGGCGCTGGAGGTGGCGCCGCGTAACAGGTGGATGTACGTGCGGTGCGCGTCGTGCAGGTCGAAACCGGGCAGCGCCCGGTCGGACACGGTCGCTCCGGCTTTGGCGAAGCATTGTGCTGCCGCAAGGATGGCGGCCTGCACACTGTCGTCGACTTGCGCGGTGGGCGCGTTCGTCAGTACCGCGATGCGCAATTTGCGAACGTCTTTTTGCGGTTTCGCCAAAGCGACGCGAATGCCGCGGGCAGCCGCTTCGTCGGGTTGGCCGACAATGCCGAGAGCAAGTTCGAGGTCGCCGGCACTGCGCGCCAGCGGTCCGATCACCATCATGTCCTTCGTGCCTTTGGTGGGAGGAAGATTGTGGCCATGTATCGGACACAGATCGAATGTCGGTTTGTGGCCATACACTCCGCAATAATGGGCGGGGTTGCGAATCGATGCGCCAATGTCGCTGCCCAGTTCGAGTCCGGTGAGGCCTGCCGCGAGCGCTGCCGCAGCGCCGCCGGACGAGCCACCCGGCACGCGTGATACATCCCACGGGTTATTGGTCGTGCCATAGACCGGGTTGAATGTTTGCCAGTCGGCGAGACCGACCGGGACATTCGTCTTGCCGAACACGGTTACGCCGGCACCCAACAGGCGGCTGACCGACAGGGCGTGCTGTTGCGCAACATTGGTCCTGAAGCGCGTGTGCCCCCAGGTTGTCGGCAAACCTTCGACGTCGAATGATTCCTTTACCGTCATCGGAACGCCGTGCAATGGTCCCCACCAGTCATCCCGGGCTGCCGCACGATCGGCCTTCTTTGCGCGCGCGCGAGCTCGCTCGTGGTCGAGAACGACGACCGCATTGAGACGCGGGTTAAAGCGGGCAACGCGTTCAAGGTAGTGGTCAAGCAGTTCGAGACAACCGATTTTCCGGCGCCGTATCAGGGACGCCAGTTGCCTGGCCGAACTGAATGGAAGTGCCGGATCGGCCGGCATTGCGGACTTTTTCGTCTTGTTGGAAGGCATTCGGAATTTACCCGTTTCGGATGTCGTGTTTGCCGGCTATCCGGCTATCCGGCGATACGATACACGGACATTGGCGCCCCGGTCGTATTCCTGTCTGCTCGTCGGATGGCGCACTGATGCCGGGATGTCGCGGATCAGTTGCTCCCCCTGAGCAGCGGAGTCATTCGATCGGGAATGTCGAGTTCGAATGCCAGTATGCGCGATGAAAGCGACTTGCCATAGTTGTCCAGGCAAAGTGAACGGGAAACGCCGCCGCCAAGCGCGCCCTCGGCGACGAAGTTCAGCGAGTGCAGGCCATCGACTTCGTATCGCGTGACTTTCCCGGCGACGACGCCAGCGTAGAACTGCCGGAAGCGCTCGGCGGTGAGTTGTTCCTTGAGGAAGGGGTACAGCTCGGGCGAATAGGCGATGACCGAGATGTTGGAGGTGTTGCCCTTGTCACCCGAGCGGCAGTGGGCGGCGCGTTCGAGCCTGATTTTCATGTCGTGCTCCGTAGTTATGGCTTCGACCGGTGGATCAGTCAACTTTCAATCATGTTGATGCTCGGAACGATTTTCTCGCGTGCCACCAGTGACGACCAGACGCCGATGATTTCCCGTGCGCGGTCCTGGTGCGGGACGCGTTTTCCCGTCATGCCGACGCCGGATACAGCCATGCCGTCGACTTCGCGACCGATCTTGTTCGCTTCTTCGCGCGTTCTGGTCCTGGCTGCCACTCGTACGGCAATCTCGTATGGTTCAGGAGCGTCTGGCGGGGTCATCGCGCCGTGTATTGCATTCAATCCGAGAAAATCGATGCGGAGTTCTTCAGCGTCCAGTTCCACCAGCTTGAAACGTTCTTCGAGAATCTGCCTGGCAAGTTTCGCCCGGCGCAGCGCACCGGGACCTGCGTAGAAGAACATGTCCTCGCCGATATAACCTTCAGTGCATCCGATGGAAACCTTCAGTGTCGGCGTGCGCGGCTTGCCGGAGATATTGCTGATACGCACGCGGTCGCGCCCGACCTGTTCGAGCTGCGCGGTAGTGAAGTCGACAACCACATCCGGCGTCAGGTAGTTGGCCGGGTCGTGTACCTCATAGAACATCTGCTCCTTTACCGTCATCAGGTTGACGATGCCACCGGTTCCTTCGACCTTGGTGAGCACTGCCGTGCCATCGGCCTCGACTTCGAGGATGGGAAAGGCCAGGTCCCACGGCCTTGGCACATCCTTGAAGCCGGGATCGGCGAAGTAGCCGCCGGTGACCTGCGCTCCGCACTCGATCAGATGCCCCAGGCCGTTGCCGCGTCCGAGGAGAAGATGATCGAGCGCATCCCAGCCGAACTCGTACATCATCGGCGCCATGAATATCGACGGATCGGCGACACGCCCCGATACGACGATGTGCGCGCCTTGCCTGAGCGCTTCGACGATGGGTTCGGCGCCCAGATAAACCTCGGCCGATACCAGGCTGGGTGCCAATGTAGACGTCGGTTGGCCGTTTTCGAGGATGGTGTCGGTCAGTTCCAGAACCCGGTCTGTGACAAGTCCGCCATTGATGGAAGCGACCTTGACGCCGCGTGCGCCGAATTCGCGCAGCCAGTGAACGATGCGTTGGGCTGCGCCATCGGGGTTGATCCAGCCCTGGTTGGTGACGATTTTCGTGCCACGCTTCAGGCAGGCCGGCAACACGGCACGCATGCGGTCATCCAGCCACGTGTCGTAACCCGGGAAAGAAGGGTCGCGACGTTTGCGTACCTGGGCCGCGGAAACGGTGGCTTCCGCCATGGTCTCGAAGCACAGGTAGTCGAGATCGCCTCTCTCTGCGTTAAGCGCGGCTGGAGAAATACGGTCGCCCCACCAGGCGGACCCGGCTCCGATTCGCAGCGTCATTTGTCCTCCCCGCGATGTTTGTTACGCGGTTTCGCAGTGCAAAACACGTGTTTGGAAGCTATGTGCATCACGCTGTTTTCTTGTGTTAAATCGTTCTTGTGCATTCCGGAAGACAAAATCGGCTCCTTGACAAGTGTACAGCGAGAAACAATGATCAAGCCTGTACGCGGGCAGCGCCGGCGGACGTCAAGGGGGAGGATCCCATGTTTGCGGCCAGAAGCGGCGTAGATCGCCCTGGCCGCATCCGCATTCCGCAGACCAGCAACAAGACGCGGGAGCGGTAAACGGACCCCGAGGAAACGCAGGAAGCAGGCACGCCGGGCAATGCAATGGTTGATCGGCGCGGGTGGCCGTGGCCGTGTAATTCCCGCGTGACTCAAGTTCCCTGAAGCCATTGGTGCCGGGGTGCTTGACGCCGATTCAAAATCGGAAAGCGTGTTCGCCGGAAACGGCAACTGACGGCCTGACAACAACAAGAAGTGCGCAGGGGGATGGAAGATGGCGACTTCGTCGCGCTGGAAAAGGCGGCCGCTGGGTTCGACCTGGGGCGATTTCGGGGATAACGATCAGCTCGGCCGCCTGAATCTGCTGACGCCGGAGAAAGTCAGGCAGGGCGTTGCAGAGGTTCGTGAGGGAATCGCTTTTTGTCTGAGCCTGCCGCTGGACATCCCCGGCGGCAACGTGCTCAATCCGCGTCGCTTCCCGCCGGTGTTGCGCCCGACCTTGCGAAACGGCAAACCCAACATGAACTATGTCGTTGCGCGAGATGACCCCAACGCGACCGACGTCGTCAATGACGACGCAGTGATTCTGCACCTGCAGTATTCGACACAGTGGGACTCATTGGCGCACGTCGGCCAGTTGTTCGATGCCGATGACGATGGTACGCCGGAACCGGTGTTTTATAACGGCTTCAGGGGCGGCAAGGAGATCATCGGGCCGAGCAACCCGGACGATGCCGGCGCGATTGGCAGCGTGCCGGCGAAGACCACTACTGCGGTGCATGCGCTCGGAGTGGAGAACATGGCGGTGAAGTGCGTGCAGGGCCGCGGCGTCATGATCGACCTGCATGCGGAATTCGGGCGTGCGCGCGAGCTGGTGGGCTACGAGAAGCTGATGCGAATTCTCGACAAACACGCGATCGCGGTCGAAGCGGGCGACATGGTCTGCCTGCATACCGGCTTTTCGCAGATGCTGCTGGACATGAAGGGGCAGCCCGATTTGCAGGTGCTCAACAATTCCTGCGCTGCGCTCGACGGTCGCGACGCGAAATTGCTCGGCTGGATCACCGATTCGGGACTGGCAGCACTGATTGCTGACAACTACGCGGTCGAGGCCTTGCCACCCGGGCCTTGCGCCGGCAGTTGTGCAACCTTGCCCTTGCACGAGCATTGTCTGTTCAAGCTCGGTGTGAATCTGGGCGAACTCTGGTACCTGACCGAATTGGCAAACTGGCTGGCCGCGAACCAGCGCCACCGTTTTCTGCTTACCGCGCCCCCTTTGCGGTTGCGTGGTGCGGTCGGATCACCATCCACTCCGGTTGCCACGGTTTGAGATGGTTGTGGCACTGATGGTTGTGTTCGCGCGTCATTTGCGCAATGCGCATGGCAACGCATGCCTTGCAAGGCAGGGCTACCTGGCCGAACGGAGATTCTGAATGCCTGGTCGCGAATCGCCTTTGTCGTCGGTTCAGAAAGCCTGTCGCATCCTTGGTGTGCTGGCCGATGCCGGCCGTGCCCGTCTGACTGAAATTTCCGTCAAAGCGACGCTGAACAAAGTGACAACGCTGCGCATTCTCGACGTGCTGACCCGGGAAGGCTTCGTCGAACGCGACGAACGCAGCAAGACCTATCGTCTCGGCGATCAGTCTCTGGTACTGGCAAGTGCCGCCCGTACCCGCGATGACCTGCGCGCGCGCGCACGGGCATCGATGGTTCGCCTCGCTGCTATTTCCGAAGATACGGTATTACTCTCCGTGCGCCAGGGTTTCGAGTCGGTGTGCATTGACCGCGAAACCGGCGCCTTTCCCATTCGCGCGGCCTATCTGGATGTCGGCTCGCGGCGGCCTCTTGGCGTTGGCGCCGGGGCGCTGGCGGTTTTTGCCTGGTTGCCGGATGACGAGTTGCAGGTTCTGCTCGACGAGGTTGCGCCCAGACTGGCCGCATACCCGGATTTTTCCATCCAGTCGATTCGCGAGGATATTGAGGCGGCACGCTTGCGTGGGTATACGATGATGCTCAACCGCGTGGTTGAGCGCATGGGGGCGGTCGGCGTTCCCATTATCGGGCTGGACGGCCGGCCATTTGCGGCATTGTCTATTGCCGCACTGAGCGACCGCCTCGTCGTACGCGAGGAGAATCTCGTTGCCGCGCTGCAGCGCGAAGCGAGGCAAATTGCCGACCCACGCGTACCTGCGCCTGGCGCCCCTGACACGCACTGACGAGGAGCCACCATCTGCAAAGTGATTCATACCGACGCGGATCGTGAGGCATGAGCTGGATTAGCGGTGTTGGCCTGACTCGTTACGGCAAGCACGCAGGCCGTTCCACGCTCGATTTGATGAGTGATGCGGCTGGCGCGGCGCTCGAGGACGCCGGCCTGGAACGCAACGACGTCGACGGGCTGATATGCGGCTACTCGACGACCATGCCGCATCTGATGCTGTCAACCCTGTTTGCGGAGCACTTCGGCATACGCCCGTCCTATGCGCACGCGATCCAGTTGGGAGGAGCAACCGGTTTTGCAATGGCGATGGCCGCGCATCTGGTCATCGAGTCGCGCGCTGCCCGCAATATTCTCGTCGTTGCCGGCGAGAATCGCCTGACCGGCCAGAGCCGCGATAGTGCGATCCAGACGCTTGCACAGGTCGGACACGTTGACTATGAGGTGCCTCTCGGGGCGACGATTCCGGCTTACTACGGACTGGTCGCGTCCCGTTACATGGTTCGATACGGCGTGGACGAGCGCGACCTTGCCCACCTTGCCGTGTTGATGCGTTCCCACGCACAGGCACATCCCGGAGCGCAGTTTCGATCCCCGATTGACGTTGATGACGTGTTGTCGTCCAGGCCGATCGCGTCGCCCCTGAAACTGCTCGACTGCTGCCCGGTGTCGGACGGGGGGGCTGCGTTCGTCATTTCCCGCGACCCGTTGAACGAGCAACGGGTCCGCATCCGTGGGGCCGCACAAGCCCACACACATCAGCATATATCGGCCGCGCCGACGCTCAGTGAATTCGGTGCAGGCTCCTCCAGTACTGGCGCGCTGCGTGCGGCAAATGTGCAACTGGCGGACATCGACTATGCGGCGATCTACGACAGTTTCACCATTACGCTGGTTATCTTGCTGGAGGAAATTGGACTGGCCCCTCGCGGGCAAGCGGGAGAACTGGCGTCTTCCGGTTATTTTTCGCGCGACGGCAAATTACCGCTGAATACCCACGGCGGATTGCTCTCTTACGGCCACTGCGGTGTTGGCGGGGCGATGGCGCATCTGGTAGAGGCCCAATTGCAGCTGACCGGACGCGCCGACGAGAGGCAAGCCGGTGCGCCCCGCCTGGCATTGTTGCACGGCGATGGCGGCGTGCTGTCATCCCATGTCTCAATGGTGCTCGAGGCTGCCTAGGCAAAGACGATGGCGACAGATCAGCAAAAGGGTAGCTGGATTGATGGCTGCGAGGCGATCACTTATCAGCAATGCGGCGCCTGCCAGCACAGCTGGTATTTCCACCGCGAATTCTGCCCGCACTGCGGTACCAGCCATCCTCGCACGCACACAGCGTCGGGCAACGGCCGTGTTTACGCAATGAGCACGGTGCACAGAGCTCCTTCGGACGAATTGCGCAAATACGCGCCATATCTGATCCTCATGGTCGATGCTGACGAGGGTTTTCGCATGATGGCCCATGGAGAACCGTCGCTTGCGATTGGTGACCGGGTCCGGGCAAGGTTCATCGACTTTGGCGGCAGGCTGATTCCACGGTTCGAAAAACCGGATGATTAATTCCGGTGCGATTATCGCAACCCCAATGCGTGCTGACACCTTTCCGGTGCGGCGCTGAAAGGACATTACAGGTGAGTGGTACTCCAAGGGAAACTTTGCGCGCGGCGCTGAATCCGCAATCGGTGGCGATCGTGGGCGCGTCGGAGAATCCGGACAAGGTAGGCGGACGCCCCATCCTCTATCTGGGCCGTCACGGCTACCGTGGCGTTGTCTACCCGATCAATCCTAACCGCGACCAGATTCAGGGACGAAAGGCGTACCCTGACTTGTTGTCATTACCTGAAACCCCCGAGGTTGCCATCATTGCGCTGGCCGGTGATGCAGCGGTCGATGCCGTGGAAACCTGCGCCGGCATGGGAGTCAAGGTGGCACTGGTTATGACATCAGGCTTCGGCGAAGTCGACGCGGTAGAAGGCAAGGCAAAGGAGGCGCGCATGCGTGCGGTGGCGCGTCAAGCCGGCATGCGGGTGGTCGGGCCCAATTCTCAAGGGCTTGCCAACTTCGGGACCGGCGCCATCCTCTCGTTCTCCACCATGTACATCGAAGTGCCGGCGGAGGATGGCCCGGTTGCAATTGTCAGTCAGTCGGGTGCGATGAGCGTGGTGCCGTACGCATTACTGCGTGCGCGCGGCATCGGCGTTCGGCATTCTCATGCCACGGGTAATGACTGCGAAGTGACAGTAGGCGAATTCGCGTCAGTGGTGGCTGAAGATCCGGCGGTCAGGCTGCTGCTGCTCTATGTTGAGAGCATTTCTGACGCGATGTCGCTGGCTAAGCTGGCGAGCATTGCCCGCGAGCGCCAATTGCCGGTGCTTGCGTTGAAATCGGGACGAACGGCCGCGGGGCAGGAGGCGGCGCGATCGCACACTGGCGCACTCGCCAACGAGGACCGCGTTGTGGATGCGTTTCTCGAACAACATGGCATATGGCGCGCGCGCAACATGGCTGAACTCGTCGGATCGGCCGAGCTGTATCTGAAAGGCTGGAAGCCGCGCGGCCGAAGGCTGGTGGCAATCAGCAACTCCGGTGCTTCCTGCGTGATGGCAGCCGATAGCGCCACCCAGGCGGGGCTGTCCATGGCGACGCTTTCGGAAGCGACCCGGCGTGAACTCGGCGACGTGCTGCCAAGCTTCGCGACAGCGACAAACCCGATTGACCTCACTGCCGCCTTGCTGAGCAACAGCAGGCTGTTCTCCGACATCTTGCCTATCGTCGCGCGTGATCCCGGAGCCGATGCGGTTGTCATAGGTATACCGGTAGCGGGTCAGGGCTATGACGTTGAGGCGTTTGCACGGGATACGGCAGGTTTTGCCAGTGAAACCGGATTGCCGGTTGCCGTTTCCGCGCCGCAGGCGAGTGTGGCGAACACGTTTCGCGACGCGGGTCTGACTGTGTTTGCCACCGACGCGGAGGCGGTTGAAGCGCTGGCCCGGTATTTGTCGCACGTGGAATTGATGCGACATGCCGAACGGGCAGGCGCGCAACCTGTCGTGCGGCAGTCTGGCGACATGGTGATGCTGAATGAGGCGCGGGCTTTGTCGGTAATTCAGCGCTCCGGCATTCCTGTCGTTGAACACCGCCTGTGTGTCACGCAGGACGAAGTTGCCCAGGCAGTATCTGCCATAGGTTTCCCGGTCGCGGTAAAAGCGTGTTCCCGGGACGTCGTCCACAAAAGCGACCTCGGCCTGGTTCGTCTCGACATCCGTGATGCCGAAAGCGCGCGCGCGGCCTTCGTGGCACTTGGCGAGACCCTGGATCGGCACGGGCTGGTGAATGATGGCGTAATCGTGGCGCGAATGGCGCGGGGCAGGCGCGAGTTCATGCTCGGTGGCCGGATCGATCCGGTGTTCGGGCCCGTTGTCCTCGTTGGCGACGGCGGCAAGTACGTCGAAGCGATGCCTGACGCACGCGTGCTCGTCTGGCCTTTCGGCAAGGAAGAGGTGTTGCGTGCCCTTGGCCGGCTTCGTGTCGCCGTGCTTTTCGAGGGAGTTCGAGGTGAGCCAGCACTGGATTCGGCGGCTCTCGCGAGTGCTGCTGTTGCGCTGGGAAAACTGCTGGCTGACGGGGCTGCCGGTGTCACCAGCCTGGACATCAATCCCTTCATGGTGGGTGCGAGCGGAGAGGGGTGCGTGGCGCTGGACGCCGTTGTCTATCTCGAAAAGTAATCCGCCACGCATCATCCGGCAGCGTTTTCCGGACCGGTTGTTACCGTCCTTCGCCTCACGACCTTGCCGGCCGCTTCGCGGACATGACCGGCGAATAGTCTGCGCTTCGATGCCAGTCGCTTCCAGAGAGTCATGCCAGTCGATCATCATCGGTAGCCGATTCTCCCTGTGTCGGACAGTCATTTTCCCTCTACAAAAGTGTTGACAACGCTTAAGCCGCTGTGCATTCTCTGGACCGCATGCCGGAGACGGCAGAGTGAGTAAGAGTTTCGTTTTCGCGACTTAGGTTTTTACAGGCAACTTACAGGAGATTCGATATGGCAGCTGCGAAGAAGAAAACCGCGAAGAAAGCAACGGCAAAGAAGAAGGCCCCGGCGAAGAAAGCGGCGGCAAAGAAAAAGGCCCCGGCCAAGAAGGCAGTGAAGAAATCTGCAGCAAAGAAAAAGGCGCCCGCGAAGAAGGCGGCGAAGAAGAAAGCGCCGGCCAAGAAAAAGGCGGTGAAGAAAACAGCAGCCAAGAAAAAAGCCCCGGCCAAGAAGAAATCAGGCGTAAAACGCAAGCCAAACGCGGCGTTCATGAAGGCAATGACGCCCAGCGCAGCGCTTGCAGCGGTGATTGGAAGCAATGCCATGCCGCGTACCGAGGTGACCAAGAAGATCTGGGCCTACATCAAGCGTAATGATCTTCAGGACAGCAAAAATCGCCGTAATATCAATGCCGATGAAAAACTCAAAGGCGTCTTCGGTGGCAAAAAGCAGGTATCGATGTTCGAGATGACCAAGTTGGTTAACAAGCATTTGTCGTAGACGTAAGGGTTTTCCCGGTTGGCTCCGTACAGGAACCAACCGGGTATTGGATAGCGCTGCGCCAGCCGATCGCGCTGGCTTCGCGCAGGTTCGGCATGACGCCTTCGTTATGCAAATCTTCGGATCAGACGGCTGCTGAAATCCCCGGCGGCAGGGCCGCGATGCTGCTTCGCAATGACAGAATTGCATGCACAATCCTTTTGCAGCATTCGCTTCCGGATAGCACGCTGGCATTTCTCGGCAGAAGGCGAAGCGAACCAGTTGTCGTCGTTCGGCGACACATCGAACGCTGACGTGATATCCGGCACAATCATCATACCCGGTAGCTGCCGACACAGTTAACAGCGGCCCCGACTCTGTTGAACAATCAGGATCACAATATTCTTTTCGCGGCACCGCCTCCGGTTTTGCAGGGAGCGCATCCGAGCCGTAGCGCGACGCTTGGCATCGGCCTGGCGCTTGCTGTGGTCGTGCTGGTCATTGCAACCGTTCTGGCCGGGTTATCGGGCCACAGGCTGCCGCAAACTGCGCACCTGATCCTGGAGCTGCTGATTATTATCGGCGCCGCGCATATCGTTTCCGTCTGTGCCGGGCTATGGTTTGCAGACCGTGATTTGAAATGGCTCGTACTGGCGATCGCCTTCCTTGTCGCGGGGATTTTTTCCGTTGCCCAGATGTCTGGATTCGCCGACGGTGCGGCAGCGAACTACGGCACGAATACGGGCTGGGCCCGCGCCCGTGATGGTGCCCTATGCGTGGCTTTGTTTGCCTCTGTTTTCGTCATGTCGGCATCGCGATTCAATGCCCGAATGGCGTTGCTCGTAACAACTGGTTTGCTGATTGCCGCAGTAGCTTCGTTTGCGGGGTTGCGAGCCGGCGAGGGTTCATTCGGAAACGACGGTCGACTCATTGCATTGAACGCAGCGTTGTACCTGATTGCCCTTGGTCGCGCCGCGATGGTGTTGCGTGCACGCGGGCGGGACGGGGTCCTCGTTGCCCTGGGATTTGCGATCTTGCTGGGCCTGTTTTCCGAACTTGGTCGAACGCTTGCCAGCGGCGCGGCTGATGACGTCGTGCTCGTTTTACGCGCTGCCGGCTTCGCAACGCTTTATTACGGCGTATTCGTTCTGGCGCTGTTACGCCCCTATCGCTATGCGCGCCAGGCAGAGGCGTTTTTTCGCACGCTGGTCGAAAGTTCCCCGGCCGGTATCGTGCTGAGCCGTGATGGCAGAATCCTGCACGCCAATCAGGCATTTCTCGATCTCATGGGCTTCGATTCGCTGGATGCTGCGCGCGATGCCTTGCTCTGGGATCTCGAGGCGCAGGACCCGGAAGAGGCGGAACGTTACCACCGCGCCCGTGAACGTGGTGACCGGGGCGTACCCAATACCGTTGTGCGGCGTCTGGCAGCGCGCGACGGCCGGTTCATTCATGCTCGCGTCGAGCACGCCGATGTGAGCATGCCCGACGGCGACGCTACGCTGACGTACTTCATTGATTTCTCCAAGACCGTTGAAGCGCAGGAGCAACTCAAGCGCATCGCAAACTACGATGTCCTGACAGGTTTGCCGAACCGGACCATGCTGCGAGAACAACTCGAGCAGTCGCTGCGGGTCGCGGCCCGTAACGAAGACATGGTTGCGGTGTTGTTCATCGACCTCGACCAGTTCAAGCAGGTCAACGATACGCTTGGTCACGCCAGTGGCGACGAACTGCTGAGGTTGGTGGCTGACAGGCTCAAGGCCGCATGCCGCAAGGAAGACACACTGGGCCGGCTGGGCGGAGATGAGTTCATTGTCGTGGGTCGGCACGTACAGTCGCGTAGTGGGGCCGCCACGCTTGCTGCAAAACTGATTCAGGCGCTTGATACGCCGTTTGATCTTGACGGACACGAGATTTTTGTCGGCGGCAGTATTGGAGTTTCGATATTTCCCCAAGATGCCGCCGATGCCAGCACCATGATTCGCAACGCCGACGTGGCGATGTATCACGCGAAGAGAGGTGGCGGACCTCGCGTTGCATTCTATGAGGAAGAAATGAATGCGCGCGCGCTCGAGCGACTTGAGCTGGGCACTGAATTGCGATGGGCTCTTGAACGGGATGAGTTCGAGCTGTTTTACCAACCGCGCGTGGATCTCGCCAGCGGTCGCGTCGCGGGTGTTGAAGCGCTGTTACGCTGGCGCAGCCCGTCGCGCGGATTGGTACTTCCGGAAAGATTCATCCCGAGGCTCGAAGAGTCGGGATTGATCACCCAGCTCGGCAGGCAGGTGCTGGCGAAAGCGTGCCACGCGGCAATGGAGTGGCGTTCGCGGGGAAGCGGGCGCATCCCGGTTGCGGTAAATATCTCCGCGGCACAGTTTCGCAGTTCGCTGGTTGAGGATGTCGAAATTGCACTGAGTGCATCGGGCCTGCCGCATGGGGACCTCGAACTGGAGATTACCGAAAGCCTGCTGTTCAGGGATTACGAGCAGGCTCGCGTGCCCCTCGAGAAGTTGGCTGCAAAAGGCGTCAAGGCAGCGCTGGACGACTTCGGAACCGGTTATTCGTCATTGTCTTCGTTACATCACCTTCCCGTGCATTTCGTGAAAATCGATCGTTCCTTCGTGCGAGCGCTGCAGCCGGGACGTAATACCATTGTTGCTGCCATCATCAATGTCTCCCACACGCTCGGAATGCGAGTGATTGCCGAGGGAGTGGAGACTGTCGAACAGCGCGATATCCTGATCGAGCTCGGTTGTGACGAAATGCAGGGATACCTGTTTGCTCCGGCGATGTCTGCCAGGGAATTTCCGGGCTGGCTGAGTGCGCACTGTACGCCGCAACTGTTCGCGGTCAGGCGCGACTCTTGATGTTCCTTCTCAATCGAGTCTTACCAGCGTAACCGGATAGCCGACGCGCCGGGCGAGAGCCTGCGGCTCCATCGCGGTGTAGTTATCGGGCGCGCTGACATTATCGATGCCGAACACGGCCATGTCAGCGACGGAAAGATAGAAGAAGCCGCGCACACCATACTTGTCGTTGCCGACCCGCGTGACGTATTCGTCGACGCCGATACGGTAAAAGAACTGGTCCTGTTTGTTGACGGCGTCAGTGAGGTACCTTACGTTGGCCTGCCGTGCCCGCTCGAGTTCCCGTTGCCGGGCGCGAGGCGCCAGTTCGCTGGAATCGATTTGTTGCGCGACTATGTCATGCAACTGTTCAAGCAAGCCCGGTTGTTTTGCGCTGCCGTGCCAGGCGACGATTGCACCGGGCAGAATTTGTTTGCTGCGCCCGGCCACGAAAACGTAGTTTGCACAGGAAGACAGGCAGGCATGGTCGACCACGACGTCGAGATTGCGATTGGCGACCCAGTTGCCGAAATCCATGCCGACGACAATTTCGCCGCCGGTCGACTCGATCAGCAAGGCGGTTACCTGACTGTCATTGCCCGTCCTGCGCAGTGCCGCCAGACCTTCTTCGGTGAGACTGCCCCGGTAGCTCACGGTGTTCCCCTTGCGCTCGATCCGGATGTTCGGTTCGACCAGCGTGACGCCCTCGGTTGAAGCGGGCTCATCGAGAGTGGATTCTTGCTGTTGCGTCATGCTCTGCTGCGATGACGGTAACTGAGTGACCGTCGCGCAAGAGGCGATCAGCAGCGTTGAAACCAGAACGACGATCAAACGGTACATGCAGTGATTCTAGCCCGCTGTTGCATGCCGGCCAAACGACGTTGCCGCCACCGCCGAGACCGTTGTGTTTGCCGGTAAAATCACCGGGTTGTTATCACAGGTAAGCAAATCGTGAATTTGATTCGCCCTTTCGCCGGTCTGCGCCCGGCGCCCGGACGGGCAGCGGATGTCGCTGCTCCTCCTTATGACGTGCTCTCTACCGAGGAGGCGCGCAAGCATGCCGGTGCGGACCGCTGGAGTTTTCTTCACATATCCAAACCCGAGATCGATCTGCCTCCTGGAACCGACCCCTATTCTCCGCGGTCTACGCGAAAGCCGCGGAAAATCTTCGCGACATGATCGCGCAGGGCGTGCTGGTCCGTGACGGGCGCCCATGCCTCTACGTCTACCGCCTTGGCGTGGGGAACGTCGTGCAGACCGGGCTGGTTGCCGCCGCTTCAATTGCGGATTACGACACGAACCGCATACGCAAGCACGAGTTTACCCGCCCCGATAAAGAAGACGATCGGGTGCGCCAGATCGAGGCGCTCAACGCACAGACGGGCCCGGTGCTGCTTGCCTACCCGGATGCCGGGGAAGTCGATGCAATTCTGGCCGCTATCGTGCAAGGCGCGCCCGACAGTGACGTCACCGCGCGTGACGGGGTACGGCACAGCATCTGGGTAATTCGTGACGATGATACGATCAGCGAGCTCGTTACACTGTTCGATGCCATGCCGGCGCTGTACATCGCCGACGGGCACCATCGCTCGGCAGCGGCTTCGCGGGTAGCTGCTTCACGCCGACAGAGTAATCCCCGGCATAGCGGGGATGAAGACTACAATTTCTTTCTGGCCGTTGCGTTTCCACAACACGAGATGCGTATTCTTCCGTATAACCGGGCGGTGCGCGATCTTAACGGGATGAGTCGCGAACAGTTGCTGGGGCGCATCGGCGAGCGCTTTGACATCGACCCCGTATCGGTACCGGTAGCGCCTTCGTGTGCGAGGCAATTCGGCCTGTACCTCGAAGGCGCCTGGTACAAGCTTGCCATACGGCCGGAATTCGTTCGCGAAGAAGATCCGATCGCGCGTCTGGATGTCAGCTTGCTCGCGGACAATCTGCTGTCACCCTTACTCGGCATTACCGACCCGCGGCGCGACGAGCGAATTGAGTTTATCGGCGGCATTCGTGGCCTGTCCGAACTCGAGCGACGCGTCGACAGTGGTCAAATGGCTTGCGCGTTTTCAATGCACGCGACCAGCATGAGCGATCTGATGGCAGTGGCGGATGCCCATGAAGTGATGCCGCCGAAGTCAACCTGGTTCGAACCCAAACTGGCAGACGGGCTCGTTTCTCACCAACTCGACTAGCGGGCAGGCGGAAATGCCTCTGACCGCGAAGCAGTTCTTTCAGATCCCGGTTCGTGTTTTGGCAGGCAAGAGCCACTCGCCGCAGGAATGGTCTGCCCGGATGAAATCTGCTTGTAGCCAAGCACTTATTGTGGATTTTTGCTGGATTTGGCGTTCACTCGGGGTGAACAAACCAGTAAACTAGGGGCATCCAGCCCAGTCGAACGATGCGACAGGGTGATGAGCGGATCGCCATGACGAGCGCAATCGGGACGACGGCCCTATTGGAGGTGTGTTAATTGAAGCCCACAGACATTGCCCTGCCCGACTATTTTCACAAGGTCGTAGATTGTCAGTGGGCTTGTCCTGCGCACACTCCTGTCCCCGAATACATCCGCCTGATCGCCGCCGGACGCTACGACGACGCCTACATGATCAACTGGACGTCGAACGTTTTCCCCGGGGTGCTCGGGCGTACGTGTGACAGGCCCTGCGAGCCCGCCTGCCGGAGGGGACGCGTTGAGGACCACAATCAGGAAAAGCCCGAACCTGTCGCGATCTGCCGGCTCAAGCGGGTGGCCGCTGACAGCAAGAACGATATTCGCGAGCGTCTGCCGAAACCACCATCGCAGGGGAATGGAAAACGCATTGCCTGCATTGGTGCCGGGCCAGCGTCCTTGACCGTCGCGCGAGATCTGGCGCCATTGGGCTATGAGGTCACCATTTTCGATCAGGACCCTCGTGCCGGAGGCATGATCCGCAGCCAGATTCCCCGGTTCAGGCTTCCGGAAGAAGTGATTGACGAAGAAGTCGGGTACGTTATCGACACCGGCGTGGTGTTTCGCGGAGGCGTCAGGATAAACAGCATGGAAAAGCTGCTCGGCGAAGGTTTCGATGCGATCTTCGTTGGCACCGGTGCACCACGCGGGCGGGATCTTGATCTGCCCGGACGCAAGGAAGCGGCGAAAAATATCCATATCGGTATCGACTGGCTGTCGTCGGTGTCGTTTGGGCACATCAGCAAGATCGGAAAGCGCGTCATTGTCCTGGGTGGCGGCAACACCGCCATGGATTGTTGCCGGACTGCGCGACGCCTTGGCGGCGATGATGTCAAGGTCGTTGTCCGCAGCGGTTTTGACGAAATGAAAGCGAGCCCGTGGGAGAAGGAGGACGCGATGCACGAAGGCATCCCTATCCTCAATTTCCTTGTTCCCAAGGAATTCATGCACGACGACGGCAAACTCACCGGCGTCGTGTTCGAAAAGGTTCAGGCGGTCTACGACGCACGGGGCCGGCGCCAGCTTGTTCCGACCGGAGATCCCGACGAGCACTTTGCGTGCGATGACGTTCTGGTGGCCGTCGGCCAGGAGAACGCGTTTTCGTGGATCGAGCGGGACTGCGGAATCGAATTCAACGACTGGGGAATGCCGGTGGTCGACGAGACGACGCTGCAAAGTTCGCACCCCGGCGTGCTGTTCGGCGGCGACGCAGCATTTGGCCCGAAGAACATTATCTGGGCGGTTGCGCACGGACACGAGGCGGCGATTTCAATCGATCGCCTATGCCATGACGAAGACACTTCGAACCGGCCGGGGCCACTGGTAAATCTCATCAGTCAGAAGATGGGCATCCACGAGTGGACCTACGACAACGATATTTCCAATGCCCTGCGGCACAAGGTCCCACTCAGGGAGCAGAAGATTGCTTTGAAGAACATCAATGTCGAAGTCGAACTTGGTTTTGACCAGAAACTTGCCTTCGACGAGGCGCAACGCTGCCTCAACTGCGACGTACAAACGGTGTTTTCCTCACCGTTGTGTATTGAATGTGACGCCTGCGTGGATATTTGCCCGATGGACTGCATCACCTTCACCGAAGACGGCGAGGAAGAAGAGGTGCGCGGCAGGTTGAGTGCGCCGTCAGAGAACCTGACGCAGGATCTCTATGTGGCCGGTGCCCTCAAGACCGGACGAATCATGGTCAAGGATGAGGACGTGTGCCTGCATTGTGGCTTGTGTGCGGAGCGCTGTCCGACAGGGGCATGGGACATGCGCAAGTTTCTTCTTCATATGACTCCGGCGGGTCCAGGATGTCGCAACCGAAAATAAACGACTTCGTCATCAAGTTTGCCAACGTAAACGGCTCCGGCTCGGCGTCTGCCAATCAGCTGTTCGCCAAGGCTATTCTGCGCATGGGTGTCCCGGTCGGCCCGCGCAATATTTTTCCGTCCAATATCCAGGGGCTGCCTACCTGGTACGAAGTGCGGGTATCGGAGGCGGGTTACCTTGGCGCTCGCGGTGGCGTCGACCTGATGGTGGCAATGAATCCGCAGACCTGGGACAAGGACTTGCTCGGCATCGAGCCGGGGGGTTACCTCTTTTACGATTCGACCAAGGCATTGCCGCCTTCGAAGTTTCGCGAAGACGTCAATGTTGTCGGCGTCCCGCTCACCGAATTGTGCAACCGCGAGTACTCGGATCCGCGGCAACGCCAGCTTTTTCGTAACATGGTTTATGTGGGTGCACTTTGCGCTCTGCTGGCAATCGATCTTGCGGAAATGGAAAAACTGATCAGGGAGCAATTCTCGGGCAAGGACTCTCTGATAGCGCCCAACATCCAGGCCTTGCACATGGGGCACTCATACGCCAGCGAGCATTTCGAGTGCCCGATCGGTTTACAGGTCCGTCGCTCTGATCAGGTCGGGGAGCGGATTTTCCTGGATGGCAACTCTGCCGCTGCCCTGGGATGCGTTTACGGCGGAGCGACCGTGGCGGCGTGGTACCCGATCACGCCGTCTTCCAGCCTGGCGGAAGCTTTTGAGCGCTACTGTCGCAATTATCGAAGAGACCGCGATACAGGCAAGAACCGCTATGCCGTGATTCAGGCAGAGGACGAACTGGCATCCATCGGTATGGTGATCGGGGCGAGCTGGAACGGCGCGCGGGCGTTTACTTGCACGTCGGGACCGGGCATTTCTCTGATGCAGGAGTTTATTGGCCTGGCCTATTTTGCCGAGATTCCGGCGGTGATATTTGACGTGCAGCGTGGCGGCCCGTCCACCGGGATGCCGACCCGTACCCAGCAATCGGACTTGCTCGTCTGCGCCTACGCCTCGCATGGCGACACCAAACATGTACTCCTGTTTCCTGAAGATCCGCACGAGTGTTTTGAGTTTGCGGCGAGCGCGTTCGACTACGCTGAGCGTTTGCAGACTCCGGTGTTCGTGTTGTCCGACCTGGATATCGGAATGAACGATCGTTTGTGCGAACCGCTGGTCTGGGATGACTCGCGTGCCTTTGATCGGGGTAAGGTGATCAGTCACGATGAGCTGGAAGCGGGGGCGGAGTTCGGCCGCTACCTCGACGTCGATGGCGATGGCATCACCTACCGCACCTATCCAGGCACCCATCCCAGCCGTGGATCATTCTTCACGCGCGGAACAAGCAAGGACCGCTATGCGCGCTACAGTGAGGCCGGACCGGATTACCGCGACAATATGCAACGGTTGCTGCGCAAATTTGACACGGCCCGCTCGTTGTTGCCGAAACCGGTTATCCGCGAGGCGCCCAAGGCCACGAAACTCGGCGTTATCTGTTACGGATCGACCAGCGCAGCCATGACGGAAGCGCTCGACGCTCTGGAAAACGATGGATTGCATCTTGACCACATGCGCATTCGCGCTTTTCCATTCGGTGACGAAGTGCTGGACTTCATCAGCGATCATGATCGTGTTTTCATTGTTGAACAGAATCGCGACGCGCAGCTTCGATTCCTGCTGGTAAATGAATGCGCGCTTGATCCGGCCAAGCTGATATCCGTGCTTCATTACGACGGAACGCCAATCACCGCCCGCTACATCATTCAGGAAATCTCCCAGGATGTCGCGGTGTTGAACGCAAAACCGAAAAAGAAAGTCGCTCCCTGAAAGATCGCTGACCATGACATACATTGCCAAACCGAAATTGCGCCACCCGCACCTGAAAACCAACAAGTTCGGGTTTACGCATCGCGATTACGAAGGGGCGATTTCCACGTTGTGCGCCGGTTGCGGTCATGATTCGATAAGCGCTGCAATCATTCAGGCCTGCTTTGAACTGGATTTGCCGCCGCACCGCATAGCGAAGCTTTCGGGAATCGGTTGTTCTTCGAAGACGCCGACTTATTTTCTTGGCAATTCGCATGGTTTCAATAGCGTGCACGGGCGCATGCCGTCGGTGCTCACTGGAGCGAACCTGGCGAACCGGGATCTGATCTATCTCGGCATATCGGGCGATGGTGATTCTGCCTCGATTGGTCTGGGCCAGTTCGCGCACAGCTTGCGGCGTGGGGTGAACATGGTTTACATCGTCGAGAACAATGGTGTTTACGGGCTCACCAAAGGCCAGTTTTCGGCAACTGCCGACCGCGGATCAAAGAGCAAGAAAGGTGCTACGAATCGCGATGCCGCTGTCGATATGGTGATGCTGGCGATGGAACTCGGCGCCACGTATGTGGCGCGCGGGTTTTCCGGCGACAAGGCCCAGCTGGTTCCGTTGATCAAGGGTGCAATCGTGCATCGTGGTGCGGCGTTTATCGATTGTATTTCACCGTGTATCGCGTTCAACAATCATCCGGGGTCGACCAAGGGGTTCGACTACGTGCGTGAGCACAATGAAGCGGTCAATCGCCTTGATGTCATGTCGCCGCGGGAGGCAATCACCGTCGATTACCAGGCGGGCGAAGTGGAAGAGGTGACGCAGCATGACGGATCCGTACTCAGATTGCGCAAGGTGGCCGAAGAGTACGATGTTCATGACAGGGTCGCAGCCATGCACCACCTGCAGAAATCCAAAGCCGCCGGAGAAATTGTCACTGGCGTGCTGCATGTTGATCGCGAGCCGGACGATCTGCACGCCAATCTGAACACGCTGACCACACCGTTCAACAAACTTGCCGAGAAGGAATTGTGCCCCGGCTCGTCGGCGCTGGAGAAATTCAACGCTTCCCGTCGTTGACGAATCACGACGCACGCGGCATCGTTGTGTGATGTACTTGCGGGTGGGAAGCGCATTGCGAAAACCGGAATGGATACGAGGATGTTATGCCGTTAATGGAGTGGGATGAATCGCTTGCGCTTGATGGGGGCGTCATCGACGATACACACAAGGAGTTTGTTGACCTCCTCAATCGCATGCACGAAGCGCCCGACGATGAATTGCTCGACATTCTCGATCAGTTCATCGCACACACGGAGGCGCATTTCGGACAAGAACAGCGCTGGATGGAAGAGCTGGAGTTCCCGCCGTTGACTCTGCCACACCGGTGAACACGAGGGCGTTCTGGAGATCGCGCGGGAGGTGCGCCGCCGCGCGGCCGCCGGGGATGCGGGCTACGGCAAGATTCTTGCACAAGGTGTCGCCGAGTGGTTTGCCAATCATGCGACCAGCATGGATCTGGTGCTGGCGCAGTACATCAAGGAGCGTGGTTACGTTCCGACTGCGGGATAGGGATGTTTCGACCGCGTTACACATCCATGACTTGTGGACTGCCGAGTTGTAACTTGAGGAGACGACATGCTTAAGGACGTTGGAGGATTCGAAGGCCTGTCTGACGAGCAGATCGGGTTGCTGACTAACCGCGCGACGGTGCGTTCATATGCCAAGAATGCAATCATTGTCAACGAAGGCGACGAGGGGAACTCGCTGTTCGTTATCGAGTCCGGATCCGTAAAGGCGTTCCTGAGCGACGAGAACGGCAGGGAGGTCGTGTTGTCCACACAGGGAGCAGGCGAATATTTCGGTGACCTTGCCCTTTTTGATGATGAACCACGCTCCGCATCAGTCATGGCCCTCGAGCCATGCAAGGTCATGATCATCACCAAAAACCAGCTTCGCGAGGCAATTACCGAGGATCCGGAAATCGGTTTTTCCCTGCTGCATGGCCTTGCCGCGCGTGTTCGTGTTCTGACCGAAAACGTTCGTACGCTGGCGCTGCTGGATGTGTTCGGCCGCCTTGTAAAGACACTTTACATGCTGGCTGTTGAAAAAGACGGTGTTCTTGTAATCGATCAGCGGCTGACGCAGCAGGATCTCGCAAATCGCATCGGCGCTTCGAGGGAAATGGTCAGCCGCATCATGCATGACTTGACGCAGGGCGGTTACCTCGGTGTCAAGGACAAGCGTATCTCCATTCTGAAGAAGATTCCCTCCAACTGGTAATGCCCGGAACGCTATTGGCGCTTTTCTGAATCGCGGGACTGCGTGCCGGTGTTTGTCCCGGCTCGTGAAGCTACGCGATGCAGGAAGGTTGCTGCGTGCTGGTGTGAATATTTCGCTCGCGCCGTGCGGCGCAGTGCATCGCCATCCTGGCGGTGCAGGGAATATCGTCCCCGCTGTGAGGTCACAAATCCTGTTGACCGTTGCTTGCAAGGAGGCGCATATGTCCAAGCGCTTGATGCCGTTATTCATCGTTGCCGTATTTGCGCTAAGCGGTCCGGCAGCATTCGCCAAGGTTTCTTCCGGAAACGCGCCGCAGCTGGACCTGCTCGAGCTCTTGCCAGAGAGCCTGGTCGATGACTTGCATGAGCGTGGGTTCTGCGACCTGAAACCGGTCGGCGTGACGGTGGGCGGGCAGGAATCCCCCGGTGCTCCGTTTGCCAATGCGCGCGCGGAGCAACGGTGCATGCTCCCGGTTCCACCGCGCGACATCTTTGAAAATATTGCGTGGGCGCGCTGAGCGCTGTGTTCCGCAGGCCGCGCGAAGACGTTTCTGTTAATGCTTGACCGGATTTGCTTTCTTGCCGGTTGGAGAATCCACGCCGGCTCGGCGCGGCAATTCGATCAAACGTGTTTCCCCTTGTGACCAGTCCATGCGCAAGCGGAGTGCCACAAGTGCCGGTTGGGATCAGATCAGATCGAGGACGTTTTCCGGCGGACGGCCGATGACGGCCCGATCGCCCTTTACGACGATCGGGCGCTCGATCAGAATCGGGTGCGTCGCAAGCGCGTCTATCCATTGGTCGCCGCTAAGTATCTTTCCTGCGAAATATTGCTTGTAAGTGTCCTCCCCCTTGCGAACGATTTGCTCCGGCTGGACGCCCAGTTTCTTGACGATGCCTTTCAGCGCTGCCCTGTCAGGCGGCTGCTTGAGGTACTCGACGACGGTTGGCTCGATCCCGTTTCGCTGCAACAGCGCCAGAGTGTTGCGGCTCTTGCTGCAACGTGGATTGTGGTAAATCGTTATGGTGTTATCAGGCATCGATCAGCCTCCTCTCCTGGATCCGTATCTGGATATTAACCGGCTTCACGATGCATGCAATAGCCGGCCGCGGTGCGCGCGCCCATTCGGATTCCGGCTCGTGGTTCCGCAGCTATGCGAGTGCCCGGGTGATGACTTCAGTCGTGTCGGTAGACAGCTCCGGGGTCGAACGAATGCGTTCGAGTGCTTCGAGTGCGTGTTTTTGCCGCTGTTCGTCGAATTTCTTCCAGCGGTCGAAACAGCGCGCGACACGCGCAGCGATCTGGGGATTTACCGGATCGAGGCGGATGATTTGATCTGCAAGAAATGCATAACCCGCACCGTCCGCGGCATGAAATCGAACCTGGTTTGCCCCAAACGTTCGAATCAGGGAAAAGACCTTGTTCGGATTGCGAATATCAAATGCCGCATGCCCAGTCAGCGCTCTCACATGATCGAGAGTGCCGGGCAGACTGGACGCGGCCTGGACAGCCAGCCATTTGTCGACGACGAGCGGCTCTGCTGACCACTTCCGGTAAAAACGGTCCAGCATGGACTGACGCTCTTCGAAATCACGATTCGCCAGCGCGGTGAGCGCTGCCATCGTGTCGGTCATGTTGTCGGCCTGTTCGAATTGCGTCATGCACAGCCCGTACGACGCGTCGTCATCCAGTTCCATCAGATAGGAGAGGCAAAGATTGCGAAGCGCGCGCTGTCCTGCGGATGCGGCGTCGGGCTTGTATTCTCCACTGGTTGCGAACGCCTGATATGCGAGCAGCAAGTCACCCTTGAGCATTTCGGCCACTTTGCGGCGCAGCAGATTGCGCGCCATGTGCAAGGCGTCCGGGTCCACCCTGTCAAGTTGCTCGGCCAGATAAGTTTCCGATGGCAGCGCCAGAGCCTCGGCAGCGAACGCAGGGTCGCTGGCGGCATCCGAAAGCACTCTTGAGAAAGCATCGAAAAAGCCTTGCGGAAATACAGGCTGGCGGTTCGCGCCCACTTCCTGTGTGGCACGCAGGATGATGCCGGACGCAAGGCGCTGGCCGGCTTCCCAGCGATTGAACGGATCGGAATCGTGTCCCATCAGGTGGATCAGATCCTCTTCGCTGTAATCGAACTTCGCAATCACCGGTGCGGTGAAGTCGCGTAAGAGCGAAGGCGTCGGCCGGTCCTTTACACCGACGAAGACGAATTCCTGTTCGGGCTGCGTTACTGACAGCAGGCGCGTTGTCGGGCCGGGTTCGCGTTCGCCGTCGAGTTGTAGCTCAAGGTCCTTGCCATCGCTGTCTACCAGCCCGACCGCAAAGGGAATGTGCATTGCCGGCCTGTCACTCTGGCCGGAGGACAGCGCGAACGACTGCTTGACGCGCAGCGTGTAGCGGTGTTCCCTGTCGCTGTAATCGTCACTGATTTCGAGAACCGGCGTGCCCGCCTCGTCGTACCAGCGCCGAAACTGGGCAAGGTCAACGCCGGACGCATCCTCCATTGCCTGCACGAAATCATCGGTAGTCACGGCACAGCCGTCGTGGCGCTCGAAGTACAAATCCATCCCTGCGCGGAACCGGGTTTCTCCAAGCAGAGAATGAATCATGCGAACGACTTCCGCGCCTTTTTCGTAAACGGTCGCAGTGTAGAAGTTGCTGATTTCCATGTACGACTGGGGGCGTACCGGGTGGGCCATCGGCCCGGCGTCTTCCGGGAACTGCGCTGCGCGCAGCGTGCGCACTTCCTGGATGCGCTGTACCGGTCTGGAGTAGGTGTCGGCTCCATATTCCTGATCACGGAATACGGTCAGGCCTTCCTTCAGGCTCAACTGAAACCAGTCGCGGCAGGTCACCCGGTTTCCCGTCCAGTTATGAAAGTATTCGTGCGCGACGACGCGGTCGAGGAACAGGAAGTCGCGATCGGTGGAGATATCCGGCCTGGCCAGCACGTACTTCGTGTTGAAGATATTCAGGCCCTTGTTCTCCATCGCACCCATGTTGAAATCGCTGACCGCAACGATCATGTACTGGTCCAGGTCGACCTCAAGGCCGAACTTTTGTTCGTCCCATGTCATCGATCTTTTCAGAGCTTCCATGGCAAATCCGGACTGGTCCAGCTTCCCCGGTTCGACAAAGATCGATAGCGTGACTTGTCTGCCGGAGCATGTCGTGAACATGTCATCGCGCCGCTCAAGTTTTCCGGCAACCATGGCGAACAGATAGCACGGCTTGGGGAAGGGGTCTTCCCATTTCGCCCAGTGGCGTCCATTGGCCTCGTCACCCTGATCAACAGGATTACCGTTTGACAACAGCACCGGGAAACGGGTTTTGTCGGCATGAATGGTGGTCGTGTAACGGGCCATGACATCGGGACGATCCGGAAAGAAGGTAATGCGCCGAAAGCCCTCAGCCTCGCATTGCGTGAAGTAGCCGTTTGCGGAAGCATACAAACCCATCAGGCGAGTATTGCTCTCCGGGTCTATGCGTACTTGGGTCTGGAGTGCGAAGCGCGCGGGCGGTTCGTGGACGGTCAGTTGGCTGGCGCTCAGTGAATATTCCTGATCCGAGAGCTTGCGTCCGTCGATCGATACGGATTGGAGGTCAAGGTCTTCGCCGTTGAGTACCAGTGGCACAGCTACAGCAGGTGGTAGTTGGGGATTTCTGGTTACCGCGAGAGTAGCCCCCACAAGCGTATAGCCAGGGAATATCTGAATATCCAGATCGATTTGCGACACCAGGTAAGGCGGCGGAGTGTAATCCTTGAGAAATACCGCGCGTGGAACAGGGTTAAGCATATTCATTCCAGTCATGTTTCGTGTCTCTGTGTTGCTTCGTGTCCGATTCTAGCCATCAAGTTCCTCGTCGTGCGTGCGCCCGGGCGCATGCGTTTTCGTTCAGGCTCGCCAGGGCGTTAGTTCGGTAGCGGAAACCGCAGGGAAATGCGCGCCGAGGCGCTTTGGCAAACTGCTGTGTCGACCGTCGTACATTCGCTGCCGGTGGATTACGGCAAAAACCCGGTGTCAAGGCGTATGGCGTTGTGCCTGGTCGCGACCGCGCACGGCAAAGCCGAGCCGCGAGAGGTCAACTCTCGTCCTGACGGGCCGCTTGCGCTTGTGTTTGCGTGACGACTGCATCGATGAAATTGTCGAACGTTGCGAATTCGTCCTTCGGCCCCTTGTATTCAAGCCAGACCCGGCTATCGTGCAAACGCATAAGTATGATGCGAAAGGGAGTTCCGGAGGCGTAATCTGCAATGGCGCCGTCAAGGCGCTGATCGTCAAGGGGAAGATAGACGCAGCTATCTCTTGCGCACAGATCTTTCACCATTTCGCCTGGACCCGATGCGGGATCTTCACGAATGAACAGCGTCAGTCGGGCATCCGTGTTTGACGCACTGCGCACTACGAGGGTCGATTCGTCCAGCGAACTGATGCGAGCACGCTGCCCGGTGGCGATAGTGAGCTGGTTCCAAATGACCGGATCTTCCCTGGAGACTTCGTGCCAATAGCCGGTCATTCGGTCAATTGACATCGAGAGCAGTATCAGGGTACATCCGAAAACCAGTAAGACCCATTGGCGAAAAGAAAAACGGAACATGTGCAAAGGCGCCCTCTACGGGGCCTGCAAATAGCGTGTCTCTTCACTGTGCCTGGCGCAGCCGATGTCAGTCACGCTGCCTATGTTGCCGCCATCGTTCTTTCGAGCAGGTGGATCGAGCGAATGTTCGGAGGAACACATAGGGCGCACGTTAACCGATCGTGCCGGACTTGCTCAAGCGCGTCATTTGGTGGTTGGCCGCATCGCTCAGGTTTCGGTGCCGGGGCGCAGCCGGAACCGGGTGTAGTGCCACAGCCATGACATCATCGCGAAGAAAAGAGTGAACAGCAGTCCGGCAAGCCATTCCAGGCTGTTTTCGATGCGGTCAGCCAATGCTTCATCTCCCAGAAGGGACTTTGCAAGCAGATTGCCGAGTCCGAACACCAGTAATGTCAGGCACAGTACCCCGAGCGCGCGATGCAGTTGCCATGGAAACCGCAGCTGGCCGTCCTGCGCCAGCCGGAATATCCGTGCACTCACGAGAAGCATGCAAAGGTAGGTGAAACCGAAATAGAGGTTGATTCCATAGCGTCGTAGCCACTGATAGATTTCGCCCTCGCTTCCGAGAAACGCACCATAGAGTACGAAGAACAGACCTGCCAGCACGCCAAGCGAGGCGAGGGTTCGTGGCGCCTTGCCAGAGGCTTTATCAACGCTTCCGAGCCATTGTGCGCAGAGAATCCAGGTGATGGCTTGCAATGTTGCCCCAGGCAGAACCAATGCGCGAAAAATGAGATTCGGCAACTCGTGGCGGGCAGCCCGGCTGATGGACACGCAGCCATCAAGAAAAGGATTGCATGGGCTGATCAAACCGGAATGCACAGAAATCAGGAATGCGGTCACGGCCGCGACGGCTGGCAACAGCCCGGCTGCCAGGGGCAGGGGCCAGGTCGGTAGTGAAGCATGCTGCCGGGCTATGCTGACTTTGGGCTTCATGCCTTGAGCATCTCCCCGGGCAAGACGGTGCCGGCGGGTGCAGGCACGGCACAAATGGTGCTTATGTCGTCAATCAGAAACAACTTGTAACTCACTGATTCAAGGAATTTCACTGGCTATTTGCAGAGCATCGGGGAAACCCGCGGGTCTTTCGGTTTCAGCAGCTGGCAGGCACCGATGATGATGTTTTCCCGAACACTGGATCCGAACCACCAGCTAGCTGGCGATAGCTCGAAGGAAGCGACCGTTTCTGGCTTTCCGGACAATTGTCCGGCAGGTAACGTATCTAAAACAAGGCGATGAAGTACACCGAAAAAGCAGCCAGAGCGCTTACCGCCAACAAGCAGTTGGTTAAGATTGTTTGGCCTTTTCTTGTGATCGTCGTTCTGCTTTCCTGGCTTTCCTTCGAGAGCATGGGAATCATGATCTCGATCCGGTCTTATGCCCAGGGCGAAAGTCTTTGGTCCAAGGGCCAGAAATCCGCTGTTTTCGCCCTGTTGCGCTACGCCGAAACGCATGATGAAGCCGACTACCGCAGCTATCAGCAAGCGATCGCCGTTCCGCTCGGAGACCAGATCGCGCGACTAGAATATATCAAGGACGATCCCGATCTATCGCGTATCTGGAAAGGGCTCATTCAGGGGCGTACCCATCCCGACGAAATACCCGGCAATATCAGACTGACGCTTCGCTTCAAGCACTTTCCCTTCTTCAAGAAGGTATTGGGTGTCTGGGAAGAGGGTGATCAACTCATCAATGAGCTGACTTACGCCGCCGCCGATTTGCGCGAGACGGTGTTGTCGGGGCGCGCAAACCGCGCCACGGTGCAGCCGATTCTTGATCGCATCTACGATATCGAGGGTAGAGTCACGCCGGTGTCGGATGACTTCAACAGCGCGCTGGGCGATGCGGCCCGCACCGCGCAATTGCTTCTGAAAATTGCCTCCATTCTTGCGGTACTGACGCTGGTACCGATTGGCATGTTTCTGTCCCAAAGAATGGTGCGCCGCAGGGAGGAAGCGGAACGGGCGCTCGCACTGAGCGAGGAGCGCTACGATCTGGCGGTCACCGGTAGTAACGACGGCCTGTGGGACTGGAACATCCTGACCGACGAGATCTATTATTCGCCTCGCTTCAAGCAACTGCTGGGCTTTCAACCGGGTGAATTCAAGGACACCGTCGACGAGTTGATGTCGCGATTGCATCCCGTCGATGAGAAGAGTGTGCGGCGCGCTTTTGCGGAACACATTGATCATGGACGCGCATTCGATGCCGAAATGCGGATTCTCACGAAGCCCGGGCAATACCGATGGTTCCGCAGCCGGGGGCAATCGGTGCGGGACAGGGACGGCAGAGCGGTACGAATGGCCGGTTCGATGACCGACATCACTGATCGGCAGATCGCGGCTGCAGAGTTGTTTGCCGAGAAGGAGCGCGCTCAGGTGACGCTGTCCTCGATTGCAGATGGCGTGATCACGACCGATGCCGACGGCTGGGTCGAGTTCATCAATCCCGTTGGCGAGTCTCTGACAGGCTGGAAAATGTCGTCTGCGCGCGGATTACCGTTGCAGGCGATTTGCCGCCTGGTCGATGAAACCAGCCGGCTGCCGGCTGCCAATCTGATCGACACGGTACTGCGCGAAGAGCGCACCGTTGACGTTTCCGCAACCATGTTGCTGGTGCGCAACGACGGCGTCGAGATCCCGATTGTGCATTCGGGTGCTCCGATTCGCGGGCGCGATGGAACGATCAGCGGTGTGGTGCTGATCCTGCACGACGTAAGCGACGAGCGCCAGTACGCCGCCAAATTGTCGTATCAGGCAACACACGATTCGCTGACCGGGTTGATCAACCGTGCCGAGTTCGAGAACCGCCTCAAGATCGCGTTGCAGTCAGCGGCGAAGCTCGGCCGGCATCATGCCGTGCTGTATCTCGATCTGGACCAGTTCAAGGTGGTGAATGACACCTGCGGGCACGCCGCTGGCGATCAGCTGATGCGCCAGGTTTCGGGATTGCTGCAAAGGCGGCTGCGCGAGGGCGACACGCTGGCACGGCTCGGTGGCGACGAATTCGGTGTGCTGCTCGAAAACTGCCCGCCAGATCACGCGATGCGCATTTCGGAAGAGCTGCGCCAAACCACACGCGACCTGCACTTTGTCTGGGAAACGCGATCGTTCAACGTCAGTGTGAGTATCGGGCTGGTCAACATCGATGACGGCTTGTACACCCTTGCCGATGTGCTCAGCGCGGCCGATGCCGCCTGCTATATGGCGAAGGACAAGGGGCGCAACCGGGTCCAGTTGTACCGGCGTGGCGACAGCGAACTTTCGCAGCGGCATGGTGAAATGGAATGGGTCGTCCGTATCCAGAAAGCGCTCGAGGAGGACCGTTTCGTCCTCTATTCACAGGACATCGTCCCTGTCGACAGCAAGAAGAACAAGAGCGGCAGGCACTGTGAGTTGCTGGTGCGGATGCTCGATGAGGATGGTGAGCTGGTGCCGCCGATGGCGTTTATCCCTGCGGCCGAGCGGTTCGGTTTGATGCCCTCGATCGACCGCTGGGTGTTGCACAATGCGCTGGCGACGATGACGCGCATATTGGCCGCGCAAGGCGGTGAAGGGCTTGATAAATGCGCGATCAACCTGTCGGGTGCGACGATCGACGACGACACGTTTCTCGATTATGTGCGTGAAGAACTGGGCCGTTTTGACTTGCCTCGCGACTTGATCTGTTTCGAGGTTACGGAAACCGCGGCGATCGCCAATCTGGAGCGGGCATCCCGCTTTATCGAAGAAATGAAAAGCCTTGGCTGCTCGTTTTCTCTGGACGATTTCGGCTCCGGGATGTCTTCGTTCGGTTACCTGAAGCACTTACCGGTGGACTATCTCAAGATCGACGGCGTCTTCATCAAGGACCTTGTGGACGATCCGATCGATCGGGCCATGGTCGAAGCGATCAATAACGTCGGCCATGTCATGGGCAAGAAGACCATCGCCGAATTCGTCGACAACGACCGGGTCATGAACGAGCTGCGCAAGATCGGGGTCGATTTTGCACAAGGCTACTGGCTCGGCAAGCCGAAGGTATTCGAACCCCGTCTCAGGGTTGTCGCTGCCGGTAACGGTTCGTAGCGGCGGCTTTGCGCTCGCCTGCCTCTCGCCAGGCGGCACACACACTCAATTACGTCGGATAGTTGCGATCGGCCCGTTCTCCATAGGCGGATACGTTCGGGTGTGTGGGTTTCCCGCGACCTGCATGTCTCGCGTCGACGCCGGGTTCAGCGTCATGCGTGTTCAAACTTAACAAATCGACAGATTTGACAACGGGCAAAATGTTTTGCATCTTACACATTGACCCACGCTTCCTCTCCCGATTTTTCTATTAATTCTTTCAGAGGGTTAGGCAGGGCAACAAGGGGGGGCTTCGGGCTCCGGCTACAGTAACAGTGTTTGATCTTGGAGACAGTTAGTCATGGGCTCGATGCTTGAGATCTCGCCGCATCCGCAATGGGTTGGTGCGCTGGACAACTTTGTGGCGCCTTATTGGCAGGAGGCGCTTCATGGCGAGTGGGCTGAGGGTGTATCGAACACCTCGCTTACGGTTGCGGAAATGCGGGGCTGGCTGTTGCAACTGTATCCCTTCATTCATACCTTTCCGAAGTTTCTTGCCGAAGCACTGACCAAGGTCGAGGACGATTACTCGAGAGGGTTTCTGATCGACAATATTCGGGTCGAGAAAGCGCACGCCGAGCACTGGATATGGATGGGTGAGGGCTTCGGGCTGACGCGCGCCGAGATGATCGATCTTGCCGAGGGGAGCAAACCGGTTCTGAGAGACGTGCAATCGCTGACCGACTGGCTATGGTATGTCAATGCCAAGGGCTCGTTGGCCGAGGCGGTGGCGGCGACCAGTTATGCCATCGAGGGTTTGACCGGGCGATCTCGCGCGCAAGGTGATTGGCGGCTTTGAGGCCTATCGCGGCCATGAGGGTGTCGACATGAAACCCAAAACGTACAAGTGGATGCGCGAGCATGTGCAATACGACGATGTGCACCCGATCATTGCGCTGGAAGTCGTCAAGAGGTATGCAATCAGCGAAAGATTGCAGAAGAAGGTGATGCTGGCTGCCAAGCGCAGCGTGCAGCTGCTCCACAACGCTTTGATGACGTCTTACAAGGCTTATTCCGTCAAGCAGGAGTCCGGAGACTGTGCGGACGAAGAGACAGGCAGGAATGACCGGCGCGCCGATCGCCGAGCCGGGTCGATAGCCACCGGTTTCCCCGAGCGTAGGTTCGGTGAACGCCGCGGCCGGGCATGGCAAATCTGTGCATGACCAGACGTTGAAAGCGACGGTGTTGCCGTTTACGATACCGGTCCGATTCGAGCGGAGTTGCTTGTGACAGCGCGGACGTTTACGTACGAGCCCAAACTGGTCGACAAGATTGTAGTTCGGGACTTTGCGTTCGACTTTCCCAAGGACCTGGATCCGGTTTGGCGCCCGGACAATCCGGTTGTTACGCACCTGTTCAACGGGCTGTCGCTGGTCAAGCCCTACCTTGAGCCCTATCTCGCCAAATCGACCCAGGCCGCGATACCGTATATCGATGTTCCGGAGCTGGTGCAGGACATGCACGCATTCAGTGCCCAGGAGTCGCGCCATTTCGAATGCCATCGACGGCTCAACGAAATTTTGAAAGCCAATGGCTACCCCGAGCTTGCCCGGGTGGAAGCGAAAATGGCGCGGTCTTACGCGCGTTTGCGCAAGCGAAGTCTGCGCACCCAGCTTGCGTATAACGCCGGGTTCGAGTGCATGACCAATGGGTTCACGAACTGGATGATCAACAAAAGGACCACGTTGTTCGCCGGCGGGTCTCCGCATGTCGTTTCCTTTTTCCTGATGCACGCCGTGGAGGAGACCGAACACAAAACGGTCGCATACGACTTGTACATGGCCTACTCGGGCAAGTACTGGCCGCGGGCGTTCGGCGTTCTCCACGGATCGTTTCACGTGCTTGGCTACAGTCTTCTCGGCATGTTTACTGCGCTGAAGAAGGACCGGCAGCTCGGGAACGCGCGCAGTATTTTCAGTGTTGCGCGCGAAGTGGGGTCAATGGTTTATAACGTCGCGCCTTATCTGCTCCGTGCGCTTTTGCCCTGGCACAATCCGCGGCGTGACCAGGACCCGCAATGGATGAAGGACTGGATTCGTGGTTACGCCAGGCTGCCCAAGGGCGCCATGTTGCCGCTTGTAGACACCAGCGATCCGACCATGCCCGTACCGTTTGCCGACATCCCGGACGATCGTCATCATGGCTCCCGGTCCGTTGGCGAGCGACGCCAGCGCGAACGCAGGCGCCGTACGGTGAGTGATGTCGCCAGCGTGCTGGGATTTCCTGATCGGCGGGTTGCTGACCGTCGCAGTCCGGAACAACTGATCGGCGCTTGATGCTCGACAGGCCCTAGTTGCGTTCGCGGCGCAGAATTGACGGGCACCCCCGAGGTGCCCGTTTTCGTTTTGTCCTTTCTGATTGACTTCTGAAGTGCGGACGGTATTCTGTATACCAAAATCACGACCTGAAAACCTGAAGTGCCCGCATTGCGCCGGATTGAGTGCTCGCCCGACCTGACCGAACAGGTTTACGAACGCCTGCTCGAAGCGATTTGCGTCGGCGAGTTGTTGCCCGAAGCCCGGTTGACGCAACAGGAACTGGCCGCCTCTCTGAACGTGTCGCGGCAACCGGTATTGCAGGCACTGCGAATGCTGCGCAAGGATGGATTTGTTATTGATTCCGGCAGGCGGGGTCTGATGGTGGCGCCGCTCGATGCGCGTGTGATCGAACAGACATACCAGGTGCGTGCGGTGCTCGACGGGCTTGCGGCGCGTGAGGCGGCCTTGCGCAAGGCACGAATTGCAGGCGATTTGATTTCGCAAGGCCGGTCAGCCACCGGCACTGACAGTATCGCGGCCATGATTGAAGCGGATTGGCAGTTTCACCAGGCTTTGTACGATGCATCCGGAAACCCCCTTATCAGCGAATCTGCCAGCCAGCACTGGCAGCATATTCGCCGGGCCATGGGAGCCGTACTGATGAACGCCGAACGGCGTGACATCGTCTGGGATGAACACTTGGGCATCGCAGAGGCCATCAATGCCGGTGACGCCGTGCTTGCGGAGAAGCTTGCTCGTGCGCACGGTGAAAACGCCGGTAAGGCACTTGCCAGCGAACTGGATCGTGTGATTCGGCAAGCGTCTTAACGAAAGCAGTCAAAGCGCGCAGAGGGGGCAAGGGCAATGGAGTTAACGCAAAACCAGATTGATGAATTCGCCGAACAGGGATATCTGTTTTTTCCTTCTTTGTTTACGGCTGACGAAATCGCCGTACTCAACAGCCAGCTCGATACGGTTTTTTCCGGTGATCGGCCGGAAAACGTGCGTGAGAAAGGCTCCGGTGTCATCCGCACCAGTTTCGGCGTGCACATGTATAACGCCCCGTTCGCCCGGCTGGCGCGGCATCCGCGCATGGTCGAGCCGGTGAAGCAGATCTTCGGCGAAGACGTCTACATGCATCAGTTCAAGGTGAACGCCAAGGCCGCATTTGACGGCGATGTGTGGCAATGGCACCAGGATTTCGGGACCTGGCATGCCGATGACGGCATGCCGGAGCCACGGGCGATGAATGTCGCCATATTTCTCGACGACGTCAACGAGTTCAACGGACCGTTGATGTTCATACCGAAGAGCCACAAACTGGGCACGCTTGAAGCCAGCCACGACACCGAGACCACCAGTTATCCGTTGTGGACGATCGACCAGCAGACGATCGGAAAGCTTGCGGCGAACGGCGGTCTGGTGGCGCCGAAAGGTCCCGCCGGTTCCATGATTCTGTTTCATTCCTGCCTGGTGCACGCATCCGGCTCGAATCTCTCACCGTGGCATCGGCGCACCGTTTATCTGAGCCTGTGCGCCGTTTCCAACCATATTCGCCAGTTCAAGCGCCCGGCATACATTGCCCAGCGTGATTTTGATGCCATCGAATGTCTTCCCGACGATTGCCTGCTCAAGGAGTACGAAGTCGCGTTGCCATGGCAAAACGGCGCACCCGAAACCGCGCTAAAGCCGCAACTCGTTGCCTGAGGAGGTCGCGTGAACTTGTACAGCAAGCTGCAACAACGCGCCGAAGAGGGCCGACCGCTTCGCGTGGGTTTAATTGGCGCCGGGAAGTTTGCCTCCATGTATCTTGCGCAAGTGCCTAAGACGCCCGGCATACACGTCGTCGGGGTTGCGGATCTCTCGCCCGACAATGCGCGAACCAATCTTGATCGGGTGGGTTGGCCGGCGGGCAGCTACAGTGCCCCGTCGCTCGAGTCGGCGCTCGCCAGCGGAGCCACCTTCGTTGGCGACGACTGGCGGGCACTGGTTTCACATCCGCAGGTGGATATCATCATCGAGGCGACGGGGCACCCTCTCGCAGCGGTCGAGCACGTGCTGGGCGCCTTTGACCATGGCAAGCATGTCGTAATGGTCACTGTCGAAGCCGATGCGTTTTGCGGGCCCTTGCTGGCACGCAAGGCCCGCGAGGCAGGCGTTGTCTACTCTCTGGCCTATGGCGATCAGCCCGCACTGATCTGCGATCTTGTCGACTGGGCCAGAACATCCGGGTTCAATGTCGTCGCGGCAGGCCGGGGCCACAAGTGGCTGCCGCATTTCGCCCAATCCACGCCGGAAACCGTTTGGGGTCACTACGGCCTGACGCCGGAGCAAGCGAGCAAGGGTGGTCTCAATCCGAAGATGTTCAATTCGTTTCTCGATGGTTCGAAGCCGGCGATCGAGAGCACCGCTGTGTGTAATGCAACCGGGCTCACGCCGGACCCGGCCGGCCTGGCTTATCCGCCGGCAAGTATCGATGAGATTGCCAACGTCATGCGGCCGCGTTCGGAAGGCGGCAAACTGCATCACAAGGGCCAGGTCGAAGTGGTCTCATCCCTGGAACTCGACGGCAAGCCTATCGCCTACGATATTCGTTTCGGCGTGTTTGTGGTATTCGAAGGGGACAGCGAATACATTCGCCGTTGTTTCAGCGAGTACGGTGTCCGTACGGATGACACGGGCCGCTACGCATGCATGTACAAACGCTGGCACCTGATCGGGCTGGAAGTCGGTGTGTCGGTCGCGTCGGTTGGTATCCGGCACGAACCGACCGGTGTGGCTACGGGGTTTCGCGCCGACGTGGTCGCTGTCGCCAAACGTGATCTGGCAGCGGGTGAGATGCTCGACGGAGAGGGAGGCTATACCGTTGTCGGCCGACTGATGCCGGCCGTTGACTCCTTGAGCCATGGAGCTTTGCCGCTTGGCCTTGCGCACCATGTAACCTTGCGACATCCGCGCGCAGCGGGCGAGGTCGTGCGCTGGAGTGACGTCAACATCGACGAAACCCTTGCCGCTGTCAAGCTGCGGCGTGAAATGGAGAGCGTGTTTGCGCCGGGCATGAGCCTGGATGCCGTGACCGCCTGAAACCGCCACCGTGGCCCCGGCCGCCGCCGCGCGCGTGCCGGTCCCTCCCGGTTCGCGCATAATGCAAAGCTTTCACTAACTCCGGTCAACAGATCAGATATGGCTCAGTACGTGTACACGATGATGCGCGTCGGGAAGATGGTTCCGCCGAAACGTGTCATTCTCAAGGATATTTCGCTGTCTTTTTTCCCCGGCGCCAAAATCGGCGTACTGGGGCTGAATGGCTCGGGCAAGTCCAGCCTGCTGCGCATCATGGCGGGCGAAGACAAGGATTTCGAGGGGGAGGCCGTGCCGATGCCCGGAATCCGAATCGGCTATCTACCGCAGGAGCCGCAGCTCGACGCGAGTCAAACGGTGCGAGAGGCAGTTGAGCAGGGCATGGGTGAAGTGATGGAGGCGAAAAAGAAGCTCGAAGAAATCTACGCCGCGTACGCTGAACCCGACGCAGACTTCGACAAGCTTGCCGAGGAGCAGGCAAAGTACGAAGCGGTGCTGGCCGCCAGCGGCACCGATACGGAGCATCAGCTTGAAGTGGCCGCGGACGCTTTGCGTTTGCCGCCCTGGGACGCAATCATTGGCAACCTCTCGGGGGAGAAAAACGGCGCGTGGCGCTGTGCCGGCTGCTGCTGTCCCGGCCCGACATGCTGTTGCTGGATGAGCCGACCAACCATCTTGACGCGGAGAGTGTCGAATGGATCGAGCAATTTCTGCAGCGTTTTCCCGGCACTGTCGTGGCGGTGACGCATGATCGCTATTTTCTTGATAACGCTGCCGAGTGGATACTTGAACTTGACCGCGGTCACGGTATCCCGTGGAAAGGGAACTACTCGTCGTGGCTCGATCAGAAAGAGCAGCGCCTTGAAACGGAAGAAAAGCAGGAGTCGGCGCGCATCAGAACAATAAAGAAGGAACTCGAATGGGTCCGTGCCAACCCGAAAGCGCGCCAGGCAAAAAGCAAGGCGCGTATCGCGCGCTTTGAAGAATTGTCCTCGCACGAGCACCAGAAGCGAAACGAAACGCAGGAAATATTCATTCCGGTGGCGGAGCGCCTTGGTGACAACGTCATCGAGCTGAAGCACGTGTCAAAGGGTTTCGGAGATCGGCTGCTGATCGACGATCTGTCGCTGCAGATTCCTGCCGGTGCGATCGTCGGCATCATAGGCCCCAATGGCGCCGGAAAGTCGACCCTGTTTCGAATGATTACCGGACTGGAACAGCCGGACAGTGGTGAGGTCGTCATCGGTCCGACGGCGCATATCGTTTCCGTGGACCAGACGCGCGACAGCCTGCCCAATGACAAGACGGTGTGGGAGGCAGTATCAGGCGGGCAGGACATTCTGACTGTCGGCAAGTTTGAACTGCCGTCGCGTGCTTACCTTGGCCGCTTCAATTTCAAGGGCGCAGACCAGCAGAAACTGGTCGGAAACCTTTCAGGCGGTGAGCGGGGCCGCCTGCATCTGGCGAAAACGCTTATTGCCGGCGGGAATGTCTTGTTGCTCGACGAACCTTCGAATGACCTTGACGTGGAGACGCTGCGCGCGCTTGAAGACGCTTTGCTCGAATTCGCAGGGTCAGTCATGGTGATCTCTCACGATCGTTGGTTCCTGGACCGCATCGCAACCCACATACTTGCCTTCGAAGGCGACTCCCATGTTGAATTCTTTCCCGGCAATTATCAGGAATATGAGGCGGAAAAGAGGAAGCGACTTGGCGACGAGGCCGCGCGTCCGCACCGCCTGCGCTACAAGCCCTTGAGGGTCTAGAATTGGAAACGGTGCTTGTCCGTGAGCGGACAACTGCCTCTGTTTCATAGCTGACGAGGTCGTGCTTCGGTGATGCGCTCGAGATTTCAAGGTTTCCTGATTTGTCTCACGTTTGCATGCGGCATTGCTTTTGCTGCCGAAGAGTCGCGATTCGAAGGCCGCGTGGTGCTGGAGTGGGTGGACGAGACGCCATACATCGCAGCCATGCGCTTGGTAGAGCCGTTTGCCTATCATCAGCAAGACGGCAAGATCTGGGCGGTCCCGGCCGGTGGCATTGTTGATGGTCGCGCCATCCCGCCGTTGTTTACAGAACTGATGGGGTTCCCGTTCGAAGGTGGCTTTCGCAAAACCGCGGTCGTCTACGACTATGCGGCGAAGGCACAGAAGCAGCCCTGGCAGGACGCGCAGCGCATGTTCCATGAAGGCAGTATTACCGAAGGCATTCTTCCGATTGAGGCGAAGGTGATGTACATGCTGCTCAATGCCTCGGGCTCGCGTTGGGAGGTTCGTGAGACAAGTACGTGTTTTAGTCACTGTCACACAGGAGAGAGCGAACTGGTGTGGCGGCCGGTCATAGACGAGGAGCCTGTTATTGCGCTGGCAAGCTGGGTGCGGCAGGATGACCCTTCACTCGAAGAGATCGAGAAACGGACCAGTGAGGTAATTTTGCATCCAGGGCCGCACATTTTCGGGCATGTGCGTCAGTAGAGCTTCTCGCGACTACGGTGCCCAGGCGGCGGAGTTTGTTGGCCAGCGGCTGGTTTGAACCGGCAACTCTTAAGGTAAATGTTTCAACACAACCGGTGTTGCGCGAGCGGCGGAAGATGCAGAATAAGCCGCTGGCGTCATGGTCAAATAACCCGGAAGGCGCAATCACCCAGGAGCTTGAACAACAATAGTGCAATGAACTGGGTTCTCTTCGCGGCCCTCGTTTTCGTCCTGAACTGCCGAGCGCATGCGGCCGGTCAAATCGCGCCGGAAGGCAACCGTTTTCACGGCCGGGTCGTTGTCGAATGGGTCGACGACCCGTTTGTTCCGCTGTTGCGGGTCATCGAGGATTTCTATTTTTTTCAGGGCGACGGCCAGGTATGGAAAACCCCGGCCGGCGCAATTGTGGCCGGACGTTCGATCCCGCCACTGTTCGTTCAGATCAAGGGCCATCCCTTTGAAAGCGGTTTCCGCAAGACGGCAATCACCTACGACTATGCGGTCACGGCGAGGAAGCATCCATGGCGGGACGCAGATCGCATGTTCTACGATGGCGCAGTCACCGAAGGTGTACTGCCTGTCGAGGCAAAAGTGATGTACTTGCTTCTCTATGCGACCGGGCCGCGATGGGCTGTCTCCGGGACGCGCGATTGCCATGGGCGCTGCCATCGTCGTGACGAGGATCTGGCATGGAGTCCGCAGGTGGATCACGAGCAAGTCCTGTCGTTGGTGAGCTGGGTTCACGCAGAGGATCCCTCGCTTGATATGATCGAGCATCACGTGGACAAGGTGATCCTCCAGCCGGGTCCGCACGTTATCGGTCCGTTCAAACAATAGGCCAGACTCGCGGTCGCATGACCGGCATATTTCTCGGTATGATTGAGCGGGTTGGGCGGTGCCTTGGCGCCGACAAACCGGAGGAGCGAACGACACGCGTATGACCTGCGAGACAGAGAGCGAATGAACCAGTTCATATTTGCCATTGCGGCAGCGGCGTTTTCGGTTGGCGTACTGGCCGCCGAAACGGCGGATACAGACAGCGGAACGTTCGATGGCAAAGTTGTCGTCGAGTGGCTGGATGATCCTTTCGTGCCGACGATGCGTCTGGTGGAACCGTTTGGATATCGCCAGTCCAAAGGAAAAGTGTGGCAAGTTCCCCAAGGGCATATCGTCAAAGGCCGCGGCATGCCGCCGTTGTTTCGCTACCTGATCGGACAGCCATTCAGCGGCGGATTCCGCAAGTCGGCAATCGTCTACGATCACGCCACACAGGCGATGGAGGATCCCTGGGACGAAGCGCAACGCATGTTCCTGGAAGCGAGTATCTCTGAAGGCGTGAGCCGGCCTGAAGCGAAAGCCATGTATATGCTGTTGCGCGCGCAGGGTTCGCGCTGGGAGGTTCCCGGTTCGCGCTGTTACGGCAGTTGTCATGGCAAGACGGAGCCACTGCTTTGGCGCCCGGTCGTCGACGAGGCGGTCGTTGCCGAATTGCTCGGTTGGGTGCGCCGCGACGATCCGTCACTGGTGAACATCGAGCAACGCGCTGAGAAGGCAGTGCTGGATCGGGGGCCGCATGTGTTCCCCGTCGAGCGGTGTCTTATTTTCTCTGGCTCTACGCTTGTCGGGCGCTCTTGCTGAACGCCGTACCTACCTGTTCTCGTCCGGCCGGCAGGTTGCTCCGGGTTGCTGCGACGGTTTTCAGAAAAAGCTCACGATTGTAGAGCCCGTTGGCCGACGTGCTTGTGTGTCAGTGCGGCCCGCGCGTAACGAGAACGAGGCTGGCGATCAGTACAACCAGTCCGGTAATCTGCAGTCTGCCAAAGCGTTCGCCGAAAACTCGCCGCGAGATCACGTAGCTGAATAGCAGTTCGATCAGGGCCAGCGTGCGTACATGTGCGACCGGTTCGATTGCCATCGCCGTGAACCATCCGGCTGAGGCAGCTGCGCCGCTGAACCCGGCAAGCAGGGAGGCGCGCCAGGCGCGCAGCACCCGTGTCAGCAGTCCCGGTCTATACAGCCTCAGAAAAGCTGACATGACGGCGGTTTGCAGCAGCTGCGCGCCAAGCAGCGTACAAGCTGCGGCGATCAGAAATGGCGCCTCCAGCGCCAGCGCGGCGCCCCGGTAGCCAACCGCTGAGAGCGCGAAACTGCCTCCGGATGCCAGGCCAAGTAACGCCGGCCGTGTCGTCAATCCGCCGATGAGCGTGCGAAACGGTCGTTCACGATCGACCGGTGTCAGTAGCATGACACCCAGGCTGCCGAGCACCACGGCAGCAACGGTCATGGATGCCAATGGGTCGCCCAGAAAGACGAATCCGAACACGGCGACCTGCATGACTTCACTCTTGGAATATGCAACACCGACAGTGAAGTTGCGCTCGTGCATGGTTCGCAGCAGCAGCGCGGTTCCCGCAATCTGGCTAAGTGCGCCGAGGACCAGCCAGCCGGCGAAAGCGGCATCAATCCCCGGCAGTGCATGGTTGCCTACCTGAATGACGGCAAGCAGCCACAGTGCTGCGAATGGCAAACCGTACAGGAAGCGCACCAGTGTCGCGCCAAGCGTTCCAAGATCCGCGCTCAGGTGACGCTGCGTGGCATTGCGTAATGTCTGTGCGGCCGCCGCCGCAATCGTGATGGGGATCCACAACCACCAGGGCGGCATCCCCGCTGCTCAGCCGCGCCCGACGAACGGCATCTTGGTTGCCATGATGGTCATGAACTGCACATTCGTATCGAGCGGCAGGTTCGCCATGTACAAGGCGGCAGAGGCCACTTCTCTCACATCCATCATTGCTTCCGGTTTGATCGAACCGTCGGCCTGAGGCACACCCTTGGCCATTCTGGCGGCGAGTTCGGTCATGGCGTTGCCGATATCGATCTGGCCGCAGGCGATGTCGTATTTGCGTCCATCGAGCGAGGCGCACTTCGTCAGGCCGGTCACGGCATGTTTGGTCGCCGTATAGGGTGCGGAGTTGGGCCGGGGTGCGTGCGCCGAAATCGATCCATTATTGATAATGCGCCCGCCTCGCGGGTTCTGGTCCTTCATGATTCGGAATGCTTCCTGGATGCAAAGAAACATGCCGGTCAGATTGATATCGACTACGTTCTTCCACTGATCGAGAGTCAACTCTTCGAGAGGCACACCGGGCGCATTCACTCCCGCATTATTGAACAACACATCAACGCGGCCGAATTTTTCACGCGCGGTTGTAAACAGGTTCTTCACCGCTTTGGCGTCGCTCACGTCTGTGGGAACGGCAATGGCTGCCGAGCCCTTGGCGCCCGCTTCCTTGATCGTACTTTCAAGCGCGTCCTTGCGACGCCCGGCGAGTGCGACACGATAGCCGTTTTCCAGAAAAGCAAGCGCCACCGCCTTGCCGATGCCGCTGCCTGCTCCGGTAATGATTGCAACCTTGTCATTTGAAGCCATTTCGCATCTCCCTGATACTTGAGTTAAGTGATTCCAGACGGTTACCGGCGTTGGTTTCGCCCGACGGCAAGATGATACCGTCAAACACTACCGTGCTACCCATTCGCGCTTTGCGGATGACTTGCGTGCTTACGCACGGCTGCGTAGCCCGGGTACATGCAATGGGACGACGACCAGGAAAGTGGATATCGTGCCGAAGGCGGTACACTTGCACTTTTCGCATTGGAGACGTGTATGCCCCGTCTTGCCCGAGCGATGGGTGCAGGTTTGCTCTTTGCCCTGGTCGTTTCCCCCGGACCGACACACGCCGAGCAGTTTCGCGACAGCGAGCCAGATGAACAGACGCTCAAGGCGGCGGCGGTATCCCGCCTTTCGCACAGCCTCGATCCGGCTTTGCCGATTGCAGTGGGCAAGGCCGTGGTCAGGCAGGCGGCGCTGCTTCGAGCGCGCGAGCTGCTGGCCAGATATGGCAGCAGTGCCGGACTAGGTACGGGATGGAACCCGACAGCCCCGGAATGGCGGCAAGCGGAAAGCGTTTTGATGCAAGATGCCGTGGAGCTTATTGATTCCCGGATCGAAAGGCCCGAATGGTTTTATGCGGTCCTGCGGCGGGAAATAGATCGCATACTCGACGGTGAGGAAGCGGACTATATTGCAACGCATTTCACCACCGATGCCGGCAATGAGCAGCGCATTCTGCTGGAGATGCGACTGGTTGGCGAAGTGCTGATGGCGAATTACACGTTTACCAACAGGATTGACTACAACGTGCCAGGGCTGGAAGATGATTTGGAACAACTCTCTGCCGCCTACTGGGAGCTTGAGCCGTTTCGCAAGCGCGATTTCATGAACGACCCGCAGGCGATCAGGTTTGCGGGCCAATCGGCCGGTTTGAAATATACGCGCATGCTGGCGATCAGCGGCATCGAGGGTTTTATCAGACACATTGATTCGATTGCTGCCGAAGCGGTCCAGTCTGTCGAACGGTCAGAAGGCGTCATCGGCAAATACATCGAAGATTATCGTCAACGCAGCCGGGCTAAAGGATAGGGAAGCAAGTGGCTTTTTCATCGGATGATTGCCGGTGCCGCTAGCCGTCAGTGCTGTGCCATGTCCCTGAACTCGCAGGCGAACGCACAGTCATCAATTCCCGATTCAGAACATCAATGCATTCATTGGACACCATGCCCGATCGCCCGCCCTTTCACCTCGCTTTTCCCGTTGACGACCTGGCCGCGGCCCGGCGTTTCTATGGCGAGTTGCTGGGCTGCCGTGAAGGACGATCGGCCGAAGACTGGGTCGATTTCGACTTTTTCGGCCACCAGATCGTGGCGCATCGAACGAATGAAACGGCGAGAGTCGCCTCGAATGTCGTCGATGGAGACAATGTGCCGGTGCGCCATTTCGGCGTCGTGCTCGAAATGTCGCAATGGCACAGGATCTCTCAGCGCCTCAAGGATGCAGGGGCCGATTTCATTATCGAGCCGCATGTCCGGTTTGTCGGGCAGCCGGGCGAACAAGCGACCTTGTTTGTTCGTGACCCCAGTGGCAATGCGCTGGAATTCAAGGCATTTGCCGATCCGGAACGCCTGTTTGCAAAGTGACGAAGCGGAGCGGCCCCGGTGACAGCCCTGGCCAGGGTTTGCATTCGTCGTAACCAGAGAAGAGTAAGGAAGCAATCCAGTGGAAATGATTAACAAGCTGTCATCGATGTGGGGCGACGACGTGGCGTGGATGTTCCAGGCATTCGTCATCGTCCTGCTCACGCTCATTTTGGGAGCGGTCGTAAGAAGAATTCTGAAGCGGCTCGCCAGGCGTGCTCACGATACGGACAACATGTTCGATGACGTTGTTCTGGAGGCGCTGACGGGGCCATCGCGCGCCCTTGTGTGGGTGCTGGGCATCTCGTTCGCCGGGGAAATCGTGGGCGCCCAGACTGAAGCGGTGGTCTTCACGGCAATAGACATGCTGAGAAAAGTCGGCGTCATTCTCGTGCTCATGTGGTTTGCGGTGCGTTTCACAAAGCTCTATGAAACGCGCCATATCGAATCCAGGACGAAGCGAGGCGAGGAAGTGGACGTGACACTGGTTCATGGTGTCGGAAAGCTCCTTCGAGCAGCGGTATTCGTGACGACTGGCCTGATTATCCTGCAGACGATGGGAATCAACGTAGCCGGCCTGCTCGCTTTCGGTGGTGTCGGCGGCATCGCAGTGGGTCTTGCCGCTCGCGATCTGCTGGCAAACGTGTTCGGTGGATTGACGGTATACATGGATCGGCCGTTTGCTGTTGGCGACTGGATTCGCTCGCCTGATCGGGAAATCGAGGGGGTCGTCGAGGAAATCGGTTGGCGGCGAACGGCCATACGTACTTTTGACAAACGGCTGCTTTACGTGCCTAACGCAGTCTTCACCAATATTTCAGTAGAGAACCCTTCGCGCATGTCACATCGCCGCATCAACGAAACCATAGGCGTTCGATACGACGACATGGCCAAAGTCCCGGCGATACTCGAGGATGTACGCAAGTACTTGAACGAGAGTCCGGATATCGATCAATCGCAAACGCTGATGGTCAATCTCAACGAGTTCGGTGACTCATCGGTGAATTTCTTCATCTATACCTTTACGCGGACTACAGTCTGGACCGAGTTCCACGCGGCAAAGGAAAAGGTGATGCTGGCGATCAGCGATATTGTCGAGCGGCACGGGGCGGAGATTGCGTTCCCGACCACGACAGTTCACGTCCCGGAGACGATACGTCTGGCTGAAAGCGTACCCGGCAAGGCCCGTTGAAGGGTTCGCGGGCGGGTGCCAGGGCCGGGGCGACTGCGCCGTTCGCAGTGCGCTCTTGGTGCTCCGGGCCTCTGATGCCGGCGGTCCAGGGTTGATCCGTTATTTTTCGTACTGGCGTCAGTTTTCTTCGAAAGTCTTTTGAGCGCGCGGCACGAAAGTCCTGGTGTTCTGCTTGAACATGAACTGGTTTCGCGCATTGGCAAAACAATAGGTTTTTCCGTCTTTCGGGTTCTTCCAGTTTATCGCGCAGTCGGTTTCAACCCGCTTGCCTTGTGACAGTGACATCGCGTCATAGCCGTCGAATTCTTCTGCGTTGACAATGGCGGGAACGGCCAAGGCGAAAACGATCAGGGCAAACTTCCGGAATGTTGTCATGTGAGACATCCTGTTCTGGGAACTCGGGAAATTATTGCGTCTTGTCATGTTCAGACTGGATACGCATGACAATGCAGAACGGATGAGGCCTCATGCGGGTGTGTTGTTGGCCGCGGTTGTCAGAAACGGCTCGATTGCCGAGCGCACATCGTCGGGAATTGGTACCGCCCGTGCTGCATCCAGGTCCATGAAAACCACAGTCTGGTTAATGCGAAGATGCTCGGAGCCATCCTTCAGTCCACGGTACTCCAGGTCTGCAGAGGCGTTGCCCAGTTTGGTTACGCGCAGTTCGAACCGCAGAGTGTCGCCCATGCGCAGCGGTTTGATGAAATCACAGTGAATGCTGACGGTCGGCGTGCCAACGCGTCGCTTGCCGATGAGTTCGGGCAACGGAAAGCCAACCGCGCGGGAGAACCAGTCTTCCATTGTGCCGTGTGCGAGATCGAAGAATCGGGGGAAATAGACAATTGCTGCCGGGTCGCAATGGGAGAAACGGATGAGCTGGTCGTGAACAAATACCTGATTCATGTTTCGAAGCCTTTGACAAGCGGCTCTTCAGGGCTGCCGCCCTTGCTTGCAGGCACGTACGAACTGCGCCTGGTCCCGTGAAGCGTTCATCAGCAGGCTGACGTCGTTGCCCGCCAGAATCATTCGCATCCCGCGCGCGATATACGCCTGAAGAAGCTCTTTCGTATAAACGCCGCCAAGCCCAGCCCATTTCCCGTGCTTCTGGCACGCGGCGACGACCCGGTCAATCGCATTGGCCACCCGCGCGTCGTCGATTTTTCCCGGTATACCCATTTCGAGACACAGGTCGTTGGTTCCCATCAGCAGTACGTCTATGCCGTCCACTGCCGCAATCTTGTCTGCGTTCTCGATAGCGCGCGGTGTTTCCATCATGGCTACGACCAGTGTGGCTTGATTGAACATGCTTACCACGTCCGTGGCGGAACTCGGTGCAAATCCGAGTTGTGCATAGTTGCCGGCAATGGAACGATGCCCTTGCGGTGCAAACCGGTAGGCGTCGACCATTGCCCTGGCCTCTTCCACGGTGTCGACGTGTGGCATTACGATTCCGAGCGCACCGGCGTCGAGGCAGCGCGTTCCGAGGTTCAGGTCACCATGCGGCACGCGCACCAGCGGGGCGATACCGGCTGATAGCGCGGCAACGCAGATCGAGCCAGCGGTCTCGATCGAAGTGGCACCATGCTCCAGATCAATGAACAACCAGTCGAATCCGGCGGTCTTCATGATGGCGGCGATCTCGACGCCGCGGACTGACCGCACCCCTACCCCAATAGCCAGCTCGTCGCGGGCGAGCCTTTCGCGTGCCGGATTACTGATGCTGTTCATGCTCTCTCCAAAGTGTCGTTAGTCTTTGCCGGCGTACTTGCCGGCAGCCCGGGAAACGTCATTGATGACAACCTCATACGATGATGGATCTTCCAATTGTTCGCCCCGATACAGCATCTTCGGTAAATCGCCGCGTAAATGGTGCGTTGCAAAAATCGGTGCCTTAGCGTCTGAACGTTCTCTTGATTTTCGATGTTGCGGCTGCGCAGCGCAAAAGGCGCTGGAGATTGATTTGGCTCCGGCGTATCCTGTTTGGGCGGTTGCGTCCTGCAACCGAATTTGACGACGGAGGACAGTGCCGATGTACATACAGCCACACGACGTTGAACACGAGTTTCCCGAGTACAGACAAACCCTTGAAGAAATGCGGTCACAAGACACGCATCTTGCGAAACTGGTTGCGGAATACGAACAGCTTAACTCGGAAATCGTGGACATCGAGGAAAACGACAAGCCGTTTCAGGACTTCGAGTTTGAAGAAATGAAAAAGCGGCGGCTGTTGTTGAAAGACGAAATCTATCTCATTTTGCGCGGCGCGGAACACTGATAGCACTTTCAATTTTCGGGTAACGACGACGGGCATCTGCGGATGCCCGTTTTGCATTTCGCCAGCATTGTTTCCTGCACCAGCAAGCGCTTATGCGCTCATTTCACTTTGTCCGAGGCGGCAAAGGCGTCCTTGAGGGCCGACAGGTCGAAATCCGCGCGCCGTGCCGCGTCCAGCAGCACTTTTTCGCGGCGCGCCATCAGGTCGATCGCGGCCGGGAGGTGTTCCAGATACCGGGCCGGGATCACGATCGCGCCATGGCGGTCCGCATGTACGATGTTGCCGGAATCAACAGACATGCCGAACACATCGACCGGCTTGCCAAACTCCACTACCTGCACCCAGGCATGGCTGGGAGACAGCGATCCGGCGAGGCACTGGAACTCGGGATGCATCGCATCCAGATCGCGCATCGATCCATTTGTCAGAGTGCCCACACAGCCAAGCCCCCAGTGTATGTGTGTATTGACCTCACCCCAGAAAGCGCCCAGCCCCGCGCGCTCGTCAATGTCCTGAATGACGGCAATCGACGGCTGTTCGCCACCAGCAATATAGTCGTAGTAAGCGATCTGGTTGCGCCGGCGTTGAGCGGGGTCGTAGGGCGTCGAACAGCGGATCTTCGCTGTGCGCGCGAATCCCACAATGGCGGGCAGACGCGAAGATGCAGCGATTAACGTATGTTGCGTGAAACCCGAGATTTCCCGGGACCCGCGGGCAATCTCCAGTGCATTGCTGATGGTGGGCGTATCAAACTGGCGTAAATGAGAAAAGATTTCATGCAAGTCCATAAGATGTCTCCGTTCTGACTCAAGTCTCGTCGGTGTGCTGTAAGAATCGGTGTGTCTTGAGCGCTGCTCCAAAACGGAACCGGCATCCGCAGGCGCACGTAATTCGCCGCGCCGCATCGATTCAGTCAATGATGGCCGCGTAGACGAGTTGTTTGAACAACCTGCGAAAGTAGGCGCGCATCGGTCCCGGCGCCTGGCTCATATAGACCGCGACGATACGCTCTTGCGGGTCAATCCAGAAGAAGGTGCCAGCGTAGCCTCCCCACATGAACTCGCCGCGCGATCCCGGGACACCGGCGATACCCTGCTCCTCGCGTACGGCAAAACCCAGTCCGAACGTGTAACCGGGAGTGCCGAGCAGCAGTTCACCCGGTGTGAGTCCTGTGCGGATGCGCTCGCCGAGGTGGTCAGATGCCATCAGCGCGATGCTGCTGCGGCTCATGACCCGGTCTCCGTCCAGTTCGCCGCCGTTGAGAAGCATTTGCGAGAAGCGCAGATAATCCCCTGCGGTCGAGACGCCGCCTGCGCCGCCGGAATCGTTGGCCGGCACGACGGCAACATCGATCAGTTGAACCGTTTCGTTACCGGCAGCGTCGTTCGGCAATGGTTGCGCTACCCGATCGAGGTTCCGGGGTTGCACCCAGAAGCCCGAGTCCGGCATGTTGAGCGGTTTGAACAGTCGCCGATCGAGGAAATCAGCAAGCCGCTGCCCTGAAGCGGCCTCGACGACGCGGCCCAGAAGGTCGCTTGCCAGGCTGTACTCCCATACCGTTCCTGGCTGATGCGCCAGTGGCGCACTCGAGAAAGCGGCGATCTGTTGTGACGGCGTGAGGTCACGGATGTCGAAATTCGTTGCTGTCCGGTACAGCCGGCCCTCTGCGTACGCCTCTTTCACCGGGGCATTGCCGGTTATTTCGCCATACGCAAGTCCGGCGCTGTGGCGCAGCAGGTCATGTACCGTCATCTCGCGTGCCGCAGGAACCAGTGTGTATGTCGTCTTTGCAAACGTGCCATCGACGTTCGCGACACTGACATTCAGGTCTTTCAGCGATGGCAAGAATCTGGACACCGGATCGGTCAACTGCAAAACACCATCTTCGATCAGCATCATTGCGGCGACCGACACGAGGGGTTTCGACATCGAGTAGATACGGAAAATCGCATCAACTGTCATCGATTCGCGCTTGATCGGGTCACGGAAGCCGATTGCGTCCGAGTAAACCAGCTTGCCGTCGCGCGCCACGAGGAAAACGGCCCCGGCGATGTTCCCGTTGCTGACGTGATCGCCAAAGACCTTGCTGATGTTCTGAAGGCGGTCGGCTGACAGGCCCACTGATGCCGGTTCGGCGGCCGGCAGCGCTTGCGCCGCTGCAAGCGGAGAGCACAGAACCAGCACCAGCCATTGCAGTGCGAGAAATTTCATGCCGGTTTTCATCTGGCCCCCTTCTTCGCTGTTAGTAGTGCGACCGCTGAATCACCTTCGATCGATTGATCAAGCTTACTTTATCTACTGGCGCGGTGTTTCACCAAGTACCGTGCAGCGACGGATGATGCGCAATTGGGTCGCGGCATCGTACGGCGTGGACCTGTGCATCAGACAGCGGTTGTCCCAAACCAACAATTGTCCCGGTTGCCAGCGATGTTGGTATGTCAGATCGTCATGCACAATGATTGAATTGAGTTCCTCGATCCATGCGCGGCCCTCATCGTAGGGCATGCCGACGATAAACTCGGCGTGGTCGCCGAGAAAAATGCACTGCCGTCCGGTTTCGGGGTGCGTTCTGACGATGGGGTGGTCAACCGGCGGAGTCGCTTTTCGCTGCTCTTCGGTCATGGGTTGTTCACCGTGCCTGCGGGTGCGCGAAAAATCGAGATTGTGCACCGCGCGTTTGCCCTGGATACGCGTTCTCCATTCCGGGCTGAGTCGTTGCAAGGCGCGATACATGTCACAGAAGTGGGTCTCGCCGCCCGAGTCCGGGATCATCTCACCGTAAATGATGGTTGCCTGGCCGGTGCGCGGACGCCACGATCCATCCGTGTGCCACGCCATCGTGCCCTTGTCGGGATGACGCCCGTTGGGCTTGCCGTCTGTCCCGACATTGGATAGCCGGTATAGCTCGGGGTGACCGTCTGCGTGGTACTGATTCATCACATGAATCTGAACTTCGCCAAAATTCCGCGCGAATTCCACCTGGCGTGAAGGTGATAATTGCTGTGGGCCGAACAAGAGAACCTGATAGCGCAAGAACGCCTGATAGATCGCGGCAAACAGCGTTTCGCTAACGCCTCGCGAGAGATCGACATCGAGAATCTCGGCGCCAAGTGTCGGTGTGAGCGCTCGAATCCGAAACGGCCATTGTTTCGACTCGCACTCCTGTCCGGCCCTGACTGCTCTGTCTGTAGATTGCATTGTGCGGCCACCCGATGTTGTTGCCTCCTGCAGACCAACGGGGAATGGTAGCCGTTTTTTCGCGGATAGGGGCCGAGGATATTGAGAGGGGTTGCCGGGAGCGGGCGGCCAGCCGGGATCGGCATTGTATGGTTGCCGGATAACGGCTCTTGGAATTACTTAACGCTCGTCTGGCGCGCTGTCCTGTTCCATTCGCGCATGAATACCGCGAACTCGTCGGCGGGCACGGGCGCGCTCCAAAAGAAGCCTTGCGCCAGATCGCAGCCATTTTCCGCAAGGAAAGCGCGTTGTTCCTCGGTTTCAATGCCTTCTGACACGATTTCCTTTCCAAGCCCCTGTGCGACACCGATGATGGCATGCACGATGGAGTCGGAACCATCCTCCGTGCCGATGTCCTTGACGAAGAAGCGATCGATTTTCAGCACATGGAACGGGATCTTCTTCAGGTACGCCATGGAGGAATAGCCTGTACCGAAATCGTCGAGAGCGATTCGCACCCCGCGGTCACTGAGCGCCTTGAGTACAGAAACGACATGGTCGGATTGCTCGACGAGAAGACTTTCGGTGATTTCAAGTTCCAGGGAAAATGGCCTCAATCCGCTTGTCAAGAGAGTGCTTTCGATCTTCTTGAGAAAATCGGCACTTCTCAATTCGCGACTGGACACGTTGATCGAAATTCGCATTGGTGCGATGCCGTCTGACTCCCACGCGCGAAATTGTGTGCTGGCTTCGCGCCTGACAAAGTCTCCGATCTGCTCGATCAGATCACTTTGCTCCGCAATGCTGATAAATTCTGTTGGCATGATCAAGCCGCGCGTAGGGTGTTGCCAACGCAAAAGCGCTTCAACGCCGACGATTTCACCGCGCCCGAGGCCGATCTGGGGCTGAAAGTACAAGACCAGTTCCTGTTTCGCGATCGCTTGCCTGAGGTCGTTTGTCAACGCTGTCCGGTCCTGCGCCTGTTCGTTGCTCTGCACCTCATACGCTGAAAACGTGGCTCCGCCGCGCCGCTTGGCGGCATGCATTGCGAAATCCGCACCGCTCAACAGAGCACGGCCGCTCTTGCCATCCTTGGGGAAGACTGCGAGACCGATCGAAGCGCTCAAGTGATGACCGCGCCCCTGAATCAAATAGGATTCCGATAGCGTATCGATCAGCTTCTGCGCGACGCTGAAAATGTCCCTGCCTTGTGAGACTGAAGGCAACAACACTGCGAACTCGTCGCTGCCGATACGGGCTACCAGATCTTCTGAACGAAGACAGGTTTTTAGCCTTGCGGATGCCTGTTCGAGCAGAACGTCGCCCGCTTCATGTCCGTAGCTGTCATTGACTTCCTTGAATTTGTCGAGATCGACCAGCAACAGTGCCAGCGGTCTCGACTCGCGGCGTGCCCTCGAAATCTCTTCTTCAAGCCTGTTCTCGAAGAATTTTCGATTTGGCAATTCCGTTGTCGAGTCATACATGGAATGGAAAAGCAACTCCTGGCCGCGGGCAGTAGCCGTATAGGCGACCCCGAGTCGGTGGGCGATATCGCGCGCCAATTCATGCTCACGCGTTACGAGCGCCTTTGCTTGTCTGGTTGCGAGAACAAGAGCGCCCACGGGAATGCCGTCCCGGAATATGGGAACGAGAAAACATCGGCGCATTCCCGTGTTGTACAAAGGCGCGAGTAGGGCGTCTTCCGCTTTGCAGGAAAACCAGTCGCCGTCTGGAATCGACGCCAGAAGTCCCGTGGAGCGCGCGTCAAGAGCCTGTTCGAGCGGGAAGTCCTGGCGCCCGTTGTCAGGCGCGATAAGCATCATCTTGCATAGGGACGGTTTCTCGCGATCGAGAAGGGCGAGCGCGGCTGCGTCACTGGGCAAGATCGCATGGATTCGATTCAATATCGATTCGACAATGCGGTCGAAGGCGGCACCTGACAGAATCGCGCGATCGATATCAGAAAACAGTTGCAGTGCGCGTATTGCCCCGTCATTTTCTTGCGTCTCGCCGCTCGAAATACCGACTGGAACCGTGCCGCGATTCGTTGGAATCGCCGGATCCTGCGGCGGAGTAGTCTGGCTTGCGTGTGACTTCGTGCCTGAAGCACCCCGTCGACGGCGCCTCAGCCGCCATGCCACCCCCAGCGACAGTGCCATGCCTGAAACCGCGTAAACCAACGTCGAGCGGTTCGACGAAAGCAAAGCGGGCGGGTTCTTCGCATGCACTGCAATGATCCAGTCCTCAGCCGCAAACGGCTGGGTGAGATCGACGCGCGCGGTCGCCGCCATTCGCTCATCAGGCAGGGGGCTGCTTGCGGCCACGGCAGTCATTCCCTTTTCGGAGGCAGATGTTTGCGCAGACGCCAGTGGCGGTGATTTTTCGCAGTACACCGATCGGTTGGAAGCATCGGAAATGCAGAGGCTGTAATCCGTGTTTTCCGTGCCGCCGTGAGTCCACAGATAGCCTGGCGACAACTCGCCGACGAGCAAGTGCGACTGCCCGCCAGTCGCTAGTTGCACTGCGCGCAACAATGCCGGTTTGGCGCTTTCCCCGGTAGGTTCCGTAATCAGTGCGGTACGTCCTTGGGAGAGGTGTGCCGTGGTCGATGCGTTGAGATTCCCGAGAGTCGGCGCATTTCCCTTGAGCACAATTGATTGACCGCCGTTCAGCAACAAAGCGACATTGTCGAAGGCATCGAGCCTTATCGATGTCGATATTGGGTTAAGCGAGTCGGACCGCGCGACATCAGTGCTGACTATGCGGAGCAGATGATCGGCAGCCGAAAGTCGTTCGGCGGTCTGCGCCTTTACTGATTCGGCCTGCTGGACCAGATAGTCGCCGGGACGTTGATCGATCAGGCTTTTGATGTCCGGTTGCAGAGCAAGCAGAAGTGCTGCGATGGGGATCAATATGGCAAGCGCGGTGACAATCACATTGCCATGTACTGTGGCGACCCCCTGCAGTTGGTTTGAGCGCGACAAGTTGCGCGCCACGCTACTTGCCGCGACCGCAATTACCGGCTCGCGCAGCCTGCTGCGGTTCGCATGCGCGTTTCTTGCTGCGCCCGGGGGTGGCGGGTAGGTTCTCCGCATGGCCTGGTTGTTGGGAAAGTGATGCATAACGGCTGCTGCTTATGTCTGCCAGGTCGTTTCGGCGCGACATCGACGATGTTCGGTCAGCGGTGAACTCCGGCCGGTGCGGAATGGCTTATGAACGCGCTGTAACGGCCGCCTGTGGGCTGAACTTGACCGTTTGCGCATGCCTTTAAACGCCATGTGCCGAGTGGCGGATAGCGGCTGCTGTACGGTTTATTCAACATTCGTGAGCGAAGTGCAATTTCCATTCCGGAAGCTGGTCAACTACTGCCGCGTCCAGCGTATTCATAACTTTTAATAGAAGTGTAATCAGGCACACAATGTGCGATGTATAGCGTTGTCTGAACAACAACCTCACATGACGAAATGTCAGCAACGCCGATACAGCAGTGGCTTGACGAGTACTGTCAAGAATCGAGTGGCGTCGCCGCTGGCGTAGTGGTGCTGACTGATTCTGCGGGCGTAGAGCCGACTTTGGCGGCGGTCACGAATGCCGATGTGGCCCAAGCCGAAAGTCTCCGCTCGGTCGCTGGCGAAACGTTCAGAACCCAGGCGCCCGTGCTTCGGCAGGGTGATGGGCTCAAATCCGGCAGCGAGTCCGGTTCCCGGGTGATTTCCGTGCCCCTGAAAATGGGCGAGCAGTCCGTCGGTGCGATTGCACTCGAGCTCAATGGTCACCAACGAAATTCGAACGAGTCAACGGTGGCGGAGCTGGCCAGCGCTACGGATGCTTTCGCCAAGAGCCTATCGGAGGCTGTTGTCCAGCGGGCCGTTGCAGACGCGGCCCGGTTGCTGGAGTTCCAGGAGCCGCTGCTCACGCACCAGAGCTTTCGGGAAGGTGCCACGGCGCTCGCCAGCGAACTGGCTGGCGTGCTGAAACTTGATCATGTGGCGATCGGGTTTCGGGATCGTACTTATTCGCGCGTCGAGGCGATTTCGAGTTTCGCGGACTTTGAGCATGGCGCGCGTATCTTCAAGCTCATCTCGATCGCAATGGACGAGGCCATTGACCAGAGTGCAACGGTTGCATACCCGAGCGTCCAGGACGATCGCCCCCGGATCAATGTCGCGCATGCCGAACTCGGGAAACGCCGTACTGGTGCGGTGTGTTCCGTGCCGGTTGTCCATGACGGGCGGGCGATCGGTTCAGTCACTTTCGAGAGAGGCGGTGAGACCGGGTTTACGAAACAGGAGGTCGCGGACTTTGAGCAGATCGTTTCCATGGTTGGGCCGGTTCTCCACCTCAAACGTGAAAACGAACGTTCATGGCATTGGCGTCTCAGGCAGGCGATTACAGGCATGGCGGGGAAATTCGTAGGGCCGGGCCATGTCGTATCGAAATGCGCGGCGGTCGGCGCCCTGCTCGTTGCGGGTGCCTCTGTTCTGGTGACCACGGATTACCGGATCGGCGCGCCAGCGCGGCTCGAAGGCTCAGTACAAAGGGCTCTGGTCGCACCGTCCGACGGATATCTCGAATCTGCCTACGTGCGTCCCGGCGACGAGGTAAAAGCGGGGCAGGTCCTTGTCGAGCTTGCACGCGAAGAGCTCGAACTCGAGAGGCGCAAGTGGGAAAGTGAACTGTCACGCCATGAGAATGCGGCACCGGCAGCACTGGCGCGGGGGGATCGCAGCGAGTTCGTCATCAGTCAGGCCTTCGCCGAAGAGGCGCGGGCAAAGCTTGGGCTCGTCGAGGAACAAATTGCACGAGCGAGCATTGTCGCTCCGTTCGATGGCATCGTCATCATGGGAGATCTCAGCCAGACACTCGGTGCTCCGGTACGTCGCGGAGACACGCTGGTTACGGTGGCCCCGGCCAATGAGTTTCGCCTGATACTGGAAATCGATGAACGGGACATCGGAGATATCTCGGTTGGCCAGACCGGCCGGCTGGCCCTCGGTGCCATGCCCGATAGAAACTTCGAGTTTGAAGTGACGCGAATCTCACCCGTTGCGCAAGCGCGCGACGGGCGTAATTACTTCGAAGTCGAGTGCAAGCTGGAGGAGTCGCTTGAGGCAATGCGCCCCGGCCTCCAGGGCGTGGCTCGCATTGTCGTTGATCAGCGATCGTTCGCGTGGGTGATGACGCATCGTCTGATCGACTGGATGCGCATTGCCGCCTGGTCGTTGGGAGCTTGAGCGTGCGCGAATCCCTGTTCAGTCCTCTCTGGTACCGCGTTGCAAACAGGCGGCCGCGTTTCCGGCGCGACGTAACGGTGCGCCGGATGCGTTATCGGGATTGCGACTGGTTCGTTCTTATCAACGAAGCAACCGGACAACAGCATCGAGCCAGTCAGCAGGCCTATGAGTTCATCGGCCGATGCGATGGTGAGCACACCGTCCAGCAAATATGGGATGACTTGATGGACCGTCTGGGTGACGGCGCGCCGACCCAGGACGAAGTCGTCAGGCTGCTCATTCATCTGGATGAGCAGGGAATCTTTGCCTACGAGTCTGCGCCCGATGCCGCAACGCTGGTGCGGCGGCGCGAAGAACGGTTGAAGAAAAAACGCAAGTCAATGGTAAACCCATTTGCGTTTCGGATACCGTTTGGCGATCCGAGTGAGTATCTCAAGCGAATCAGGTGGCTCGCAGCTCCTTTGGTCAACATTCCTTTTTTCTGTCTGTGGACGTTGACCGTGGCGATTGCATTGCTAGCTTGCGTATCGAACTGGCCCGCGATAAAGACCCACGGTATCGCGAATCTCGGGACTCCTTATTACATCTTCCTGATGTGGCTCAGCTTCCCGTTTATCAAGGCCGTGCACGAAGCAGCGCACGCAATTACCGTGATGCGGTGGGGCGGAGAAGTACGCGAATGCGGGTTCACCTTGTTCCTCCTCGTTCCCGCGCCGTACGTCGATGCGTCTGATGCCGGTGGCTTCCGTCATCGCAGCCAGCGCGCGTTCGTGGGGGCGGCGGGAATCATCGCAGAACTCGCGCTGGCCAGCCTGGCGCTGTTTATCTGGCTCAATGTGCAGCCCGGCATGGTCAGGGATATCGCATTTGTGACCATGTTCGTTGCCAGTGTCTCGACCCTGATCTTCAACGGCAATCCCTTGCTGCCTTTCGATGCCTATTACGTTCTCAGCGATCTGGTCGACGTACCGAATCTGAATTCACGCAGCAAGAAATTCTGGAACAACATTCTGCGCAAATTCATGCTGGGAGCAGATGGTGTCGCTGCGGAGCACATGGCAAAAGGCGAGAAGAAGTGGTTGTTTGGCTATTTTCCGCTCTCAATGTGTTATCGGGTGATTGTTTTTGGCGCGATCATCGTGTGGGTGGGATCGAAATCACTGGTCCTTGGCGTGTTGGCGGGGCTTTTCGTTCTTTCCACGTTTATTGTGCTGCCGCTTTGGAAAACGTTTGGTGAAATCCTCGCAGCGGCGTCGGCGCACGGCACGAAACGTCGTTCCTGGATCGCATTGGGTGGAATTTCCGCAGGGGTCTTGCTGCTAGTGGGTGTTTTCCCCATGCCGCACAACACGCTTGCGCATGGCGTGGTGTGGTTGCCCGATCAGGCGCGAGTGAGAGCCAAGACAGGGGGCTTCGTCTCCCGTGTGCTGGTGCGCAACGGCGAATACGTGGAGCCCGGACGCACGCTTCTGATTCTGGAGGACCGCGCCTTGTTGGCGGACAGGCAATCGCTCCAAAGCCAGCTTGAACGTGCAACCACTCAGCGCTTTGCGGCAATGTTCGCAGATGCCGAGCGTGCCCAGAAACTGGAAAGGGAAATTGAGCGCTTGCGCGGGGATTTGCGCACAGCGGAACAGAAAATCGCGGATCTCGAGATCCGCAGCCGTGTGTCAGGTCGACTGGTTCTACCACGTCAGGATGACCTTGTCGGAACGTTTGTCAGTCAGGGCAGCACCCTCGGCTATGTTTTCGAAGCCGAGCAGATTGCCGTTAGAGCCGCTGTCCCTGAATACGACGCTGCACTCGTGCGAGAAGACACCCGTGGCATAGCGGTGCGAATTTCAGATCGGCCTGAAGAGCCAGTCGTCGCGCAATTCGTGCGTGACGTACCTGCGGCTACCCAGATATTGCCAAGCCCGGCATTAGGTGATCGTGGGGGTGGCGCGCTCTTGACCGACCCTGCAGATCCCGATGGTTTGCGCGCGGTCGAACCTGTGGTGCTGTTCGATCTTGCGTTGCCGGGCCGTAACCTGGAGCGAGCCGGCGGGCGCGCCTGGGTTCGTTTCGAGCACAGTGCCAAACCACTTGCCAGTCAATGGTACAGACGGATGCGGCAGGTCTTTCTTCAACAGTTCAATCCGGTGAGCTGAAATGACCGGCGACGCAAACAGGTCGGCACCATTTCATTGCAACATCGTAACGCCGTGCTGGCGCGAGATGGGGAGGTGCGCATGAAGAGCGTCGTGCTTCCCACGCCCGGGTATCGTTTTTGGCTCTTACCCGGAACGTCGTCCGTCCGAGGACACGCCGCACAGTCGTAACGCGTCGGTATTGCCGGCGTTTCTCCGCACCGATCCGGTCAAGCGCTTTGCCCGGGACGTCGCGCGCGCGCAGCAAAGACGTGAAGAAGTCTCGCGCCTGTCGCAAGCGGAAATCGCGAGCGCGCTGCTGAAGCTTCGCACCCGGATGTCGCGGGATGGACTGGCAAATGAACTGATTGTCGAGGCTTTCGGCCTGATCTCACATCTGAGCCATAAAGCGCTGCGAATGGCCCCGTTCGACACCCAGTTACTGGCTGCCAGGATCATGCTGGAGAACCGGCTCGCGGAAATGGCTACCGGAGAAGGAAAGACGCTGGCTGCCGGTGTGTGCGCTGCGACTGCTGCCCTCGCCGGAATCCCGGTCCACGTGATGACGTCCAATGATTATCTTGTCGTACGCGACGCCGAGTTGCTTCGCCCCTTGTACGGTGCCCTCGGTTTGCGCGTCGACTTCGTAACCCAGCAGATGCAGGCCGATCGCCGCCGCGTGGCCTACAGCGCGGATGTTACGTATTGCACGGCGAAAGAACTTGCATTCGACTATCTGCGTGACACGATGATCCGCAAGGGAGTGCGCAGCGAACTGCACCTGAGACTGGCTCGCGGCGCATCCGGAGGGTCGCAATCGCGCGACACGGTAATGCGGGGCCTGTGCATGGCTGTTGTCGATGAGGCGGACAGCATCCTTATCGACGAGGCCCGGGTGCCGCTGATTCTTGCGCGCAAGCCGGACTCGGACGAGCGTTACGATCATCATGAGATTGCCCTGGAGATTGCCAGCAGACTTGTCGATAGTACCGATTACCGACTGAATGCCGGTGCCATGATTGCCGATTTGACCGATGGCGGCCGTAACCGGATCGACCGCCTCGCGAGCGAATTGGGCGCAAAATGGCGTAACCGCATTCATCGCCACGAGATCGTCAGTCAGGCTTTGGCGGCGCTGCATCTTTACCAGCGCGACCGGCACTACATTGTCGAGCGTGGCATCGTTACGATCGTCGACGAGATGACGGGCCGCGTCGCTCCTGGCCGCATGTGGGCACGCGGCCTGCACCAGCTAATCGAGTGCAAGGAGAATTGCCAAACCACCGATCAGCAGGTGACATCTGCGCAAATTACTTTTCAACGTTTCTTCCAGAAGTACCTGAGCCTTGGTGGCATGAGCGGGACCATACGCGAGGCCCGCGGTGAGCTATCCGCCGTGTACGGGCTCGAAGTTGTTCAGGTGCCGTTACGGCGACCAGAGCGGCGCAGTTTGTTGCCGACAGTCATTTTTCCGGACCGTCATGCCCATTCCCGGGCAGTGGTTTCGGAGGTTCGCAAGCGGCAGCGCAAGGGCCAGCCGGTTTTGATTGGTACGGATTCCGTTGCCGAATCCGAGGTGCTATCCGCGTTGTTAAGTGAGGAGGCTGTAAGGCATACCTTGCTTAACGCGAGGCAGGACAAGACCGAAGCCGAAATCATTTCCAGCGCAGGCAGCGTCGGTAGCGTGACCGTTGCAACCAACATGGCCGGCCGCGGCACCGATATTTCCCTCAGTCCGGACGCGGTCAAGCTGGGGGGGCTGCATGTAATCTCCTGTCAGCACAACACATCACGCCGTATCGACCGCCAACTGGTAGGTCGATGCGGGCGTCAGGGTGACCCCGGCAGCGCACAGACTTTGCTGCATCTCGAACAACCATTGTTCCAGAGGGTGCTGCCGGCATGGGTGCGTGCCCTCATATCACGCACTGAGGGATTCTCCCGGCCTCAGTGGCTGACCCGGTTTGTCGCGCGCGTGCCGCAAATCATGGAAGAACGAAGAAATCGCTCCCAACGGCGTGAAATGCTGAAACAGGATTTGAAGATCGAACGCGACCTCGCAAGTATTGACAGACTTTGATAGATGAACAGAGCGTTATGAAACCAATAAGAATCTGCCTGGCAATTCTGGCCTGCACGTACAGCTTCAGCGCCTTTGGAGCACGGCCCCTGCTTTGCCTGATTCAACCGGAAAGCGAAGCGGAAATCGGCAGCCCGGTCGTCGGAGTGGTCGATGCCATCCTGGTCGAGCGGGGCGACAAGGTCAAAAAGGGTCAGGTGCTTGCACGGCTGCGCTCGCATGTCGAGGCGGCTTCGCTCAGTGTGGCAAAAACGCGCGCCGAGGCCGATGCAGATGTCAGGGCGGCCGAAGCAAATTACCTCTATCTGAAGCAACAGCAAAGCCGCTCCGAGGAACTGTTCGAACAGAAGTTCATCTCGGCGGCGGCGCTGGAGAAATCACGGGCAGAAACCAAGGTCGCAGAGGAAAAGTTCGCACAAGCCCAGAAACAGCTCGACGTCTGGAAGCGTGAAGTAGACCTGGCAAAAGCGCAGTTGCAACTGCGCGCAATCCGGTCCCCGTTCTCCGGGGTGATTGTCGAGCGCCATGCGTCGCTCGGCGAACGAGTCGAAGACAAGTCAATGTTCCGGGTAGCCCGTCTCGACCTGCTGCGCGTCGAGATCGTTGTCCCGGCTGCAATGTTCGGAACGATAACCAAAGGAATGGTTGCCCGGGTGACCCCGACTTTACCGAACGCGGCCCCGTTGGATGCGGAAATCGTACTTATCGATCATTTCATCGACTCGGCCAGCAACACATTTCGCGTAAGGGCCACATTACCCAATGCGGATGGAAAGATTCCACCGGGTTCGCGGTGCACTGTTGAACTGGTTGATGCGCCTTTGGCAGCGCAGAACGACGCGGAGCGCGCGCTGGCAAAGACCGGAACTGGGTCAGAAAACAAGAAATAGGCATTCGTGCAATTACGAAGTGAGCGGAAAGACGCAAGAGTTTCGCAAAAGCGGATAGAAGTGTTGATGCACCAGTTTTTCTGAAAGGGAGCTTGGGGTGAAGTCCTTCGAGGTGTTTTTCAAGTCGCTGAGAACGGCATTCTCGTCTGCAAGGCCAGACCGGGATCGTATGCTGGTCGAGGCGCTTGAACCGCGCATCCTGCACTCGGCGGACGTTAACCCGCTGCAAATGGTTGATCAGGGTTCCGAGACTGTTGCGGAGATCCGTTATCTCGGAAGCGATGGGGAGTTTCAGCAACACCTCGAGACTGCCGAGCAACAACAATCTCGTTCGGTCATTTTTGTAGATACCGCGACGCCTGATTATCAGGATCTGATCGATCAAATCGTTCTTGATTCCGATCGGCCCGATGAATTTGAAATCGTTCTCATCGACCCCGACAGCAACGGGATCGATCAAATCAGCGCTTTTTTGTTCGGTCAGAACGATTTGTCGTCGGTACACATCATCTCGCACGGCAGCGATGCAAAGGTACATCTCGGTCAGGGTGTGCTCGACGCGAACTTCATCAGCGAGCACGCGGGTCAGATCTCGCAATGGGGGGACGCATTCTCTCCAGACGCTGACTTGTTGATTTACGGCTGCGATGTGGCGGGAAGCGATGCCGGCCGCGCATTGGTCGATACGCTGGCGCGACTCACGGGCGCGGACGTCGCCGCCAGTGAAGACCTCACCGGTCATGCATTGCTCGGCGGAGACTGGGAGCTTGAATACCGCACGGGCAGTATTGAAGCTGGCATGTTGCTCGACGCATCGGGTCAGGACGCCTGGCTCAATGTGCTACCGAAACTGGATATTACCGCGCGTGAGACAGTGGATGCCGACGCAGACGGCATGATCGACCACATCAGGATCACCACGGAGCCCGCCACACTCAACGACGACTTCAGCGATCTTGCGATCACGGTTGCGGGTTACGCGCTGGATACGATCAATCCGTACGTTACCGATCTCGATGGTCTCGGCGCTAATGACGAGGTCTTCTACGTCAAGCTCCAGGAGAGTGGTAACTGGGATACTGGCGCGACTCCGGATGTCAAGGTCGTCAGCAACAGCAATCTCAAGGACGGCAAGGACGAGGTCGCGACCGATGCGCCTGGTGGCAACGGCGTCGCCGCGACCGATGCGGCGGCACCGGTTCTGGTGTCAAGCGAGACTGTCGATGCCAACATGGATGGCTATATCAACGCTGTCCGTCTGACCTATTCAGAAGCCGTCACGGACGCATCCGTTAATGCTGCCGATTGGGACGTTGCCGGTGTTAACGGCGAAGTTTTCTTCACGGGTGCCGTTGCGAATGATGCGATGTTCTATATTCTTTTTGACGATCAGGTGCTCAATACCGGAGCGACGCCTGATGTCACCTACACGCAGAACGCGATCGTAGATTCTGCTGGCAACCTCGCTGCTGGCGCGACGATAACCAGCGTCGACAAGGCTGCTCCGGTATTGATGGCCGTTACCGGTTTCGATGCAGGCGCGAGCAATGTCTTCGGTGATACCGGCGACGTTCTGGAGTTCGTCTTCTCCGAGACCATTGCAGCAGTACCGACCGAAACTGACTCGGAAGCAGGTTTCGTGCTGATCGGAGTCGATGGCGACAATTTCCCCACCGAAGTTGGCGGCGACACGACCATCGAGCTTTTCACCACCAACGTCACTAACGACACACTTCGTTATACGTTCAGCGCGGGGATACGGCCAGCGGCAACCCGATTATCTCTGGCACAACCACGGTCGATGTTAACGTGGGTGGCGTGGTCGCCGATTCCATCGAGGATCTCGCCGGTAACGACCTTCTCGATACGGCAACCGGCGCGGCACTGGCCATTCTCTGGCGGGTCGGGCCCCGTTCGCGATAACGACGCTGCTGCGGATGCCGTTGCGGAGAACGCGATCGATGGTACAATTGTCGGCATCACGGCGTTTGCCGACGATCCGAATGTCGGTGACGATGTCACCTACTCGCTTACAGACACGGCTGGCGGGCGCTTCAAGATCGATAGCGCCACGGGAGTGGTCACTGTGGACGGTACCGGGCCCGGTCTCGATTTCGAAGGCGGCGAGCAGTCACGACATCGTTGTACGCGCGACAAGTGATGATGGCTCCACTTCCGATCGAACGTTCACTATCAACGTCAATGACATCAATGAAGCGCCGACGACTCTCACCATAGGCGCCAACGACGTCGATGAGAACGTCGTGGCCAATACGGCGATCGGCAACTTCAACACCGCCGGCGATCCGGACACCACGCCTCAAACCTACACTTACTCGCTGGTCGCCGGTGCTGGCGACACCGACAACGCCTCGTTCACCATTGTCGGTGACGCGCTGCAGATCAACGCCTCTCCCGACTTCGAGACCAAGGCCAGCTACGACATCCGCGTTCGCACCACCGACCAGGGCGGGTTGTTCACCGAGCAGACCTTCACGGTTAACGTCAACGATCTGAACGAAGCGCCCACCACTCTCACCATAGGCGCCAGCGACGTCGATGAGAACGTCGTGGCCAATACGGCGATCGGCAACTTCAACACCGCCGGCGATCCGGACACCACGCTCAAACCTACACTTACTCGCTGGTCGCCGGTGCTGGCGACACCGACAACGCCTCGTTCACCATTGTCGGTGACGCGCTGCAGATCAACGCCTCTCCCGACTTCGAGACCAAGGCCAGCTACGACATCCGCGTTCGCACCACCGACCAGGGCGGGTTGTTCACCGAGCAGACCTTCACGGTTAACGTCAACGATCTGAACGAAGCGCCCACCACTCTCACCATAGGCGCCAGCGACGTCGATGAGAACGTCGTGGCCAATACGGCGATCGGCAACTTCAACACCGCCGGCGATCCGGACACCACGCCTCAAACCTACACTTACTCGCTGGTCGCCGGTGCTGGCGACACCGACAACGCCTCGTTCACCATTGTCGGTGACGCGCTGCAGATCAACGCCTCTCCCGACTTCGAGACCAAGGCCAGCTACGACATCCGCGTTCGCACCACCGACCAGGGCGGGTTGTTCACCGAGCAGACCTTCACGGTTAACGTCAACGATCTGAACGAAGCGCCCACCACTCTCACCATAGGCGCCAGCGACGTCGATGAGAACGTCGTGGCCAATACGGCGATCGGCAACTTCAACACCGCCGGCGATCCGGACACCACGCCTCAAACCTACACTTACTCGCTGGTCGCCGGTGCTGGCGACACCGACAACGCCTCGTTCACCATTGTCGGTGACGCGCTGCAGATCAACGCCTCTCCCGACTTCGAGACCAAGGCCAGCTACGACATCCGCGTTCGCACCACCGACCAGGGCGGGTTGTTCACCGAGCAGATCTTCACCGTCAGTGTCAACGACCTGAACGAAGCCCCGACAGTGAGTCTGGCGAACTCGGTGACCGTGATGGCGCAGAACCGGGACACGAGTTCGCGGATACAGGTTGCCGATATCGTCGTTGCTGATGATGCACTGGGAGTCAACGCGTTGAGCCTGTCGGGTGCCGACGCGGCGATGTTCGAGATTGATTCCGGTGTGCTCTACCTCAAGGCGGGAGCGACACTTAGTAACGCATCCAATCCGGTGCTCGACGTGACAGTGCGAAGTTGATGATGCGGCTTTGCCAGGGACACCGGATGACTCCGCGGCGCTCGCGATCACGGTCACGCCGGATAACGATCCTGCGTCAGTGAGTTTCGCGAATTTTGTTACGATATTCCCGGAGAACACGGATACCACCTCGCGTGTAAAAGTGGCGGACATCGTCATTACCGATGACGGCTTCGGCACCAATGTGCTCAGTCTTGCCGGTGCCGATGCCGCGCTGTTCGAGATCGACGGTATGGAACTGTTTCTGAAGGCTGGTACCAACCTTGATTTCGAGTCAAGACCGCTGCTGGATGTATCAATCGAGGTGAATGATTCCGCCCTGGCGGCGTCACCGGCCGACTCCGGTGCGCCTTGGTGGGATGCGGACTGGCTGAATCGGAGACAGATCACATTCGATAACAGTGCGGCCGCCGGGGACTTAACCAATTTTCCGTTGCTCGTAAGACTCACAGCCAACGATATTGATTTTGACAAGATCAATGCTGGCGGAGCCGACATCCGTTTCATCGATGCCGGCGGTGCCGTGCTCGATTACGAGATAGATTCCTGGGACGATGTTGGCGAGACGGCTACCATTTGGGTGCGCGTGCCGCTGATGAACGCCGGTTCAACCAGCGATTACATCCACATGTACTACAACAACACCGGCGCGTCCGACGGGCAAAGTCCGGGTGCCGTGTGGCCGGCAGGTATTGGCGTTTATCACATGGATGACGATCCGGGGCTTAGCGTCACCGGGGACGTCAAGGATTCGGATGCAACGCCGAACGACGGAACGTTACCTACATGGTTATCGTCATCCGATCTGGTTGCCGGCCAAATCGGAAAGGCCGTCTATCTTGATGGCGGAGGTGATTACATAGATTTCGCGTCGGTGAACGTCACCAACACATTCACCATTTCGGCATGGATCAAGCCCCATTCGAGCGCAGGCAACGGCATTCACACGATCGCAGCCAACAGTGGCCAGGGCAACTCTACGAACGGATGGCGGTTCTTTGTAAACTCCAGCGGCACCAGTGACGGCAGAATCATCTTCGAAACCGGCAATGGCTCCAGCGGCAATTCCGCCAGCACGGCGTCCGGTGTCATCAACTTCGACCAGTGGAATCATGTTTCTGTCGTGGTCAATCGAACCACCGGGGCAGCAACGATCTATCACGACGGCGTCAACGTCACCGTTGATAGCACCATCCGGACTGACTTCAATACGACCAGCGACTGGGAGATCGGGCGCATGGAGGGCAGCCTGGAATTCACGGGAGATATTGATGAGGCCAGGATCGATACCAGTCTTCGTACGGCGGACGAGGTCCGAGCTGCTTATCTCTCGCAAAGCGGCGCGTTCGCATTCAGCCGTTTTGGCGGAGAAAGTGCGACCATCACCGTTACCGACGTGGACGAAGCACCCGTTGCGGCCGACGACCCGGGCGATTTCAATACCACCATCAATTCACACGCTCCGCTGAGCTATTGGCGATTTGGGGAAAGTGCCGGTGGCACCGCCGCGGACGGTGGCAGCGTCAGCAACGCGGCGGTTTTCAACGGGGTAACGCTGGGCCAGGCCGGTGTCGTCAACGGTGATCCGGACACCGCGGTCCAGTTCGACGGGACAGACGATTTCGTTGAAATCGCGCACGACAACGCCTACCTTATCGACGACGGGACGGTGCAGCTCTGGTTCAATGCCGATGATCTGCTGACGAATCAGGGTCTGTTCTCGAAAGACAGTTCGGGACTGGATACGGGCGGTCACTTCACGATTCGGGTGCTGACCAGCGGCAGCGTTGAGGTTCGCCTGCAAAGTACGAGCGGGGACAACTTCCTTTACTCCGCGCCCGGCTCCGTGACCGCCGGTAACTGGCATCATGTCGCGGTGACATTCGGATCGACTGGCATGGCGTTGTTCCTCGATGGTGCGCGGGTCGATACCGATCCGTACACGGGCGGTTGGGGAACGACGTCGGGTGGCATCGGTAACTATGAACCGATTGCCATTGGCGCCAGCACTCAAACAAGCGGTGACGGTACCGTTGCACCGTTGACGGAATATTTTGGCGGGCGCATCGACGAAGTCGCGATTGTCGGCCAGGCACTCACTCCCGCACAAATCCGGGATCTGTATGCATCCACGCTGCAGCATTACACGCTAGCGGAAGATTCCTCCATCGTGGTCACCGCCTCCGAAGGCGTGTTGATTAACGATGCGGATCCCGAAGGCAGTCCGCTGACCGCTTCACTGGTCAGCGGCCCCTCAAATGCCGCATCGTTCACGCTGAACGCGGACGGCTCATTCAACTACACGCCGGTTGCGAACTTTGAAGGCACGGACACGTTCACCTATTTGGCGAGTGATGGTACCTACGACTCCAATACCGCCACTGTCACAATTACGGTGACGCCCGTCAATGACGCCCCCACCGTGCTCACCATCACCGCCAGCGACGTCGATGAAAACGTCGCGGCCAATGCGGTGGTTGGCAACTTCAACACCGCCGGTGATCCGGACACCACCCCGCAGACCTACACCTACACGTTGGTCGCCGGTGCCGGGGACACAGACAACGCATCGTTCACCATTGTCGGTGACGCGCTGCAGATCAACGCCTCTCCCGACTTCGAGGTGAAGTCAAGTTACGACATCCGTGTTCGCACCACCGACCAGGGTGGGCTGTTCACCGAGCAGACCTTCACCGTCAGCGTCAATGACCTGAACGAAGCGCCCACCACTCTCACCATTGGCGCCAACGACGTCGATGAGAACGTCGTGGCCAATACGGCGATTGGCAACTTCAACACCGCCGGCGATCCGGATACCACGCCTCAAACCTACACTTACTCGCTGGTCGCCGGTGCCGGGGACACAGACAACGCATCGTTCACCATTGTCGGTGACGCGCTGCAGATCAACGCCTCTCCCGACTTCGAGGCCAAGTCAAGTTACGACATCCGCGTTCGCACCACCGACCAGGGTGGGTTATTCACCGAGCAGACCTTCACGGTTAACGTCAACAATGTCAACGAGGCGCCCATTGCGGACATTACGCCTGCGAGCTATCTCGTGGTCGAGGGCGCCAACCTCGCGCTCCACGGTACCGGGCTATCGATTGCAGACGTCGATGCGGGCGGTGGATCGATGACGGCTGTGCTCACGGTAGGAACGGGAATTCTGACCATCAATGCAGGAGCCACAGGGGCGGGAGTAGCCAATTCGGGGACCGCGGGCGTAACCATTACCGGAACGCTGACACAGATCAACAACCTGTTGGCCGGAGCGAGTGGGAGCACCGTCCTGTTCAATGCCAACAGTGAGGATCCGCCCTCGGTTACACCGCTCACGCTTAGTGTCAATGACAACGGAAACAGTGGTAGCGGCGGTCCCCAGACGGACCTGGATGTCGCGGCGATTAATATCACCCCGCAGCCCGATCGGGGGGGTCCGACGGCGACCAGTACCAGCCGCACGATTGCCTGGCAGGTCACCGATGCCAACTCCGATGGCACCGGGGCACAAAACAGCGCGGTGGTGAACAGCACCGTGAACCTGACGGCACTGGCCGATGCGCCGGTGGTCACCGCGGGTGCCACGACGGGCTACACCGAGAACGGTGCGGCGGTGGTGATTGACAACACGGTCACGATCAGCGATGCCGATGACACCGAGATTGCCGGCGCCACGGTCACGATCGCTGCGGGCCTGAGCACAGGTGACGTGCTCGGCTTTACCAACACGGCCAACATCAGCGGTGTGTACAACGCCGGCACGGGGGTACTGACCCTGAGCGGCACGGACACGGTGGCGGCCTACCAGGCGGCACTGGCGAGTGTGACCTACAGCTCGACCTCCGAGGATCCGACGGCGACCAGTACCAGCCGCACGATTGCCTGGCAGGTCACCGATGCCAACTCCGATGGCACCGGGGCACAAAACAGCGCGGTGGTGAACAGCACCGTGAACCTGACGGCACTGGCCGATGCGCCGGTGGTCACCGCGGGTGCCACGACGGGCTACACCGAGAACGGTGCGGCGGTGGTGATTGACAACACGGTCACGATCAGCGATGCCGATGACACCGAGATTGCCGGCGCCACGGTCACGATCGCTGCGGGCCTGAGCACAGGTGACGTGCTCGGCTTTACCAACACGGCCAACATCAGCGGTGTGTACAACGCCGGCACGGGGGTACTGACCCTGAGCGGCACGGACACGGTGGCGGCCTACCAGGCGGCACTGGCGAGTGTGACCTACAGCTCGACCTCCGAGGATCCGACGGCGACCAGTACCAGCCGCACGATTGCCTGGCAGGTCACCGATGCCAACTCCGATGGCACCGGGGCACAAAACAGCGCGGTGGTGAACAGCACCGTGAACCTGACGGCACTGGCCGATGCGCCGGTGGTCACCGCGGGTGCCACGACGGGCTACACCGAGAACGGTGCGGCGGTGGTGATTGACAACACGGTCACGATCAGCGATGCCGATGACACCGAGATTGCCGGCGCCACGGTCACGATCGCTGCGGGCCTGAGCACAGGTGACGTGCTCGGCTTTACCAACACGGCCAACATCAGCGGTGTGTACAACGCCGGCACGGGGGTACTGACCCTGAGCGGCACGGACACGGTGGCGGCCTACCAGGCGGCACTGGCGAGTGTGACCTACAGCTCGACCTCCGAGGATCCGACGGCGACCAGTACCAGCCGCACGATTGCCTGGCAGGTCACCGATGCCAACTCCGATGGCACCGGGGCACAAAACAGCGCGGTGGTGAACAGCACCGTGAACCTGACGGACTGTCACGATGCGCCGGTGGTTGCTGCCACAGCCTCGGACACTGGCATTGAGGATATCAACCAGGTCTATACGCATGCGCAGATGCTCACCCTGATTGGTGCGGTGGATGTCGATAATGCGAATTCGGAACTGATCGTGGCGATCAGCAATATCTCGAATGCCACATTGGTTATGACGGGTGGGACGGGTGAGTTCGGTACAACATTTAGCTTTACTCCCGATGCCAATTTCGTTGGCAATATGTCGTTCGACTATCAGATCAGTGACAACGCCTTGCCGGTTCCGGGGATGTCTGGGGTTGGGACCACGACAGTAGCGCTGGGCGCTGTGAATGATTCCCCGGTGGGCAGCCCCGTCGTCCTCGGTTTGCCCACCCAGAATGAGACCATAGCCGCTGATGTGACGGGGATAAGTGATGTCGATGGTCTAGGCACCTTCAACTATCAATGGCTACGGGGAGGGGTGCCGATTGCCGGGGCTACCGGAAGCACCTACCTCATTGGCTTTGCCGACATCGGATATGTCATGAGTGTCCAGGTGACATACGTTGATGGGTTCGGGACTACGGAAGGGCCCATCGTAAGTGCGGAAACGTCGCAGGTCGCGAGTGCACCGGCGCAGGAAGTAGACGTGCCGACCGTGGTTACGGCAGTGATCGAAGCGGAGGTAACCGAGCTGCCTGAAGTTATCGTGGAGTCCGCGGCCGAAACGGAAATCGAGGAGACAGAAGCCGCAGTGACAACAGCGACGGTGCCGGAAGGAGAGTCCGCGTACATCGGCTACGAACCGGAGATCGTGTTGACGGAGGTAGCGCCTTCGGAACTCTTGAGCCTTCACAGTGAAGACGCTTCATCGGGTGAAGCCGATGCATGGACGGCCCAGAAGAAGCGGGCGATCGAGTGGCTGACCTCGCAGGCACTGTTCCTGGACGGATTTAAGGAAAGCGACGGTGCGGGCATCGTTGCGAACGTTTCTTCTGGCCTGGCATCGTTTGGTGAGGATTTCTTTGAGGACGGAGACGATTCGGACGGCGTAAAGGAGACGATCGCTACCGCACTGCGATTTACGAGCGTTGCGTTGACGGTGGGAGCTCTGAGCTGGGCAATCCGCGCTGGCGGCTTGCTGACAAGCCTGTTGGTTGGAATGCCGATTTGGCGCGAGTTCGACCCTCTCCCGGTATTTGCGCAGGATGATGAGAAGAAGAAGGCCATCGAATCAGAAGAGCATGTTTCGGATGAGGAAGAAGCGGCCGCGTATCTGCTGGAAGCCGGCCGTTTCGACAAAGGGGTAAGTAAATGAAGTTCGCGCACCGTCTGATACGGTTCTTGCCGAGGTTGGGTCCAGCCGAGCGGATCGGACTTGGGCTGACGTCAATTGTGATTGGTTGCTTCCTTGTACTGGATCTCGTGTTCAACGTGCTTCCGGACAATATGGAAATCGTGCGCAAGGAACGTGCGCTTCTGAGCCAGCATCTGGCCGTGCAGGCCGCCAATCTGGCCGATTCTGGAAAACATGACGCACTTTCCTCCGCAATGGAGGAGTGGGTGCGAGAGAATAGCCAACTGCTTTCCGTAGCAGTGCGCGGAACGGACGGGTTGCTCGTGGCACAGTCTGGCAGCCATGACCAGTACTGGCGCACACCCGAGAACGGCAAGTCTACTTTGCAGCATGTGCTCGTGCCATTGTCGCAAGGCGAACAGCGTTGGGGAACCGTGGAACTCAGTTATACCCCGGCCGGGCCGTCAACACTATGGCAATGGCTTACCCAGCCGTGGATGCTGATCATTCTGGCGCTGGGGTTTGGTGGCTTTATTCTGTTCTCGCTCTATCTTCGTCGTGCCTTCGAGTATCTTGATCCGCAGTCCGTACTTCCCGAGCGGATACGGTCCGCATTCGACGCATTTAGCGAAGGCGTCATGGTTATCGATCCTGCCGGGCGCATTATTCTTGCGAACTCCGCGATCAGAAAGTGGCTTGGCAAGGACGGGTCGAACATTCATGGGCGTGCTGTGCGCAAGATCGACGCCCTGAACGCGGCCTTGCCGGTCCGGCCCGCCGATCATCCCTGGATGCGTGCGATGAAGCAGGGGTCGTCGGTAAAGGGCGAGTACATTGACCTCGAAGTGCAAGGCGGCGATATCCGGAAACTCTCGGTGAACTGCTCCCCGGTACTGGACCATGACAATGCGGTTCGGGGGTGTATCGCGACTTTCGATGATATTACCGAGGTTCAACGGGTCAACGCACAGTTGCTCGAGGCGTTGGAGGAGTTGAAATTATCGCGGGAAGAAATCGAGAAGAGAAACAAGGCGCTGCAGCAAATGGCGATGCATGACGTCCTGACCGGCTGTCTGAACAGGCGCGCTTTCTTTGAAGCTGCGGTGCCCGCTTTTCAAAAAGCGCATGACCAGAGACAATCCATTACCTGCATCATGATCGATATCGATCACTTCAAATCGTTCAATGACCATTTTGGTCACCAGGTCGGTGACGAGGTGTTGAAGGTCACTGCGCAAATTCTCTCCGGCGGTGTGCGAAGTCACGACGTGTTGTGCCGTTACGGTGGTGAAGAATTTTGCATTGTCATGCCGCGCACCAGTGGCGAAGAGGCCGCGCGCGTTGCGGAGCAGCTGAGAGTGACCATCGAATCACGCGCAGCGAAGAACGTTCGAGGTCTTCGGGACGTCAACATTACGGCCAGTTTCGGTGTCTGCGAGTTTACGCAGCATAAGACTTGTGAGGATTTGATACGTGATGCCGACCAGGCACTGTACTTGGCGAAGGAAGAAGGCAGGAATCGCGTCAAATTGCACAAGCCAGGCTTGCAGGCTGTAATGGCATAGGCGGGAAGCCGGGCTGTTTCTCGTTGGTCGTTGCGCTACTGATGCGAGTACATTGGTTTGCCGGGGATGTCCAGGCGCGCTTTCAGCAACGTGGCTGACCCTGATTCGGTAATGTAAAGTTCGTTGCGGTCGGTCGCGCCAAAAGCAATATTGGTGGTGTGAAGGCCGGCGCACGAATTGATCCGTTGGCGCGGTTCGCCTTTTGCGTCCATTACCCAAATCGCACCGAACCCGACATGTGCGACGAGTAACCCGCCCTGTTCGTCCAATGCGAGTCCATCGGGGCCACTGCCGCCGGTTAGCTGAACGTAATTCCCCACCTTGGTGACATCTCCATTGTGATTGAACGGTAGTCTCCAGACGCTATTGGCACGCGTAACAGCAACGTACAACGCCGTTTCGTCAAGGTTCATCACCAATCCGTTAGGGCTCGGCACGTTGTCAATCAGGCAGGTCAGTTTCCCGTCGTTGCTGAGCCGGAATACGCGTCCCGAGGGATCATGCAAACCGGTCAGACCCTGGTCGGTGAAATAGAGATCACCGTTTCGTGCGAAGAAGAGGTCGTTGACAGCCTTGAATCGCTCCAGGTTGGCGCGTTCAAGGTAGGGTGTGACCTTTCCGTTCACGGGGTCCAGACACATGATGCCGTTCTTGTAGTCAGCGATGAATATGCGCCCGTCCTGGTGAATCTTCAGGCCATTCGGCCATCCGTCATAATCGGCGATGATGTTGAACTCGCCGTTTTCGCTGACGTTGTAAATCCGGCCGGTCACCACGTCTACGCAATAAAGCTTGCCTTCCCGGTCGAAGGACGGTCCTTCGAGCAGCGAGCGTGCCGGCATCCCCCGTGGTTGGCCTTTGATCCATTCGTTTGTTTCGCCCGGCTTGAGTTTCAACTCCTCGGGGAGTTGCGCGAACACGCTGGTCTCGATTTCTACAGGGGGTGCGAACAAGATAGTGTCCTTGCAAGAGTGTGACGTCTTTTCTGGTTGAACACGGTGGCAGCGCCGGTTCGTTTCACGGTAAATCGTACGATGTTTGCACCCGGGGGAATGCCGTGGTCCGGAACCGCGTTATTGGTCTTCCTTGCACGGGTATGCTTCTCGTAAAGCACTCTCCAGCAGCAAACCTGCACCCCAGTCAAGGTTGTCGGGATGGTTTTCCAGATAACGGACAAAGAGGGCAACCAGTGCCGTGCGGTTGGCGTCCTTTGGCACGCAGAGATGCCCGAAAATGTTGTCGATGTTCTCGTCGCGGTGATGGAACGCGTGCCATAGCTCGGCAGCGTGATGACCGGCCGCAAAGCCATCGATAAACCCGGTGCATACACCGCGCTCAAAGTCGCGCACTGAATCGTCGCTGGAAACCTTGCAGTACTTCAGCATCTCTGCGCCGGTGAAACTTCCTTTCAGATAGGCATCATCGGCGGCAACGGCAAATGATGTCATCAGTATTGCGACGAGGCACGCAGCAAACTGGATCAAACGCACTGGTCGGGCCATGAAAAACTCAATCCGTTAAATATGCCGGCGGCAGACAATGAGCGCATTGCTGAGCTTGTGCAGTCGTTGCGCGCACTGGTTCGTTCAAGCCCCTGGCGAAATACTGATGGCATCGGGTCTTCCCGTACAGTCAAGGCTGAGATGTTCATGCGTCCTCATTTTCAGCTTCCTGCGCCGTTGCGCGGTCACGCCTTGAGATGAAACGTCCGCCGCCAAGCTTGCCCTCACGATATCTGCTGACAAAAAAAGCGTAGGCGTCATCCCATTCCCGGGACCGCTCTGCACCGAAATGCCGTTCTGTTTCTTTTCCGAGGCTGCGGTACATGGTGAGCCGGTCTTCGAGCACGCGCTTCCATACCTCGCTCAAGTCATCGTGTTCGAGCAGTGTACATCCACTGTGCTTGAGCAATTTCGCGTAACCGCTCAGTGTTTCAAGATCGGGAAACGTCATCTCGCTGCGTAAACGCCGCATGTCTGCATTGCTGAGCTTGTCGGTGCGCAGAATATCGGTGAATGCGATGACACCTCCGGGTTTTACGACGCGCGCGCACTCCGCGATCAGGCGTGGCTTGTCTGGCACATGGCACCATGCTTCCTGGCCAATCACCGCGTCGAAGCGGTTGTCCGGGAAGGGCATCTCGAGGGCGTTGCCGTGGACAAAGTCAACCAGGTCCTCGAGACCAACCATCTCGGTGAGTTTTATTGCACTGCGATACCGGCTTTCTGTGAAGTCGATGCCGGTTACCTTGCAGCCGATGCGATGTGCGAGATAGCGAGCCGGGCCGCCCATGCCGCTGCACACGTCGAGTACGTGGTGGTCCTTGCGGATGCCGGCCTTGGCCGCGAGCACGTCATTTGCCTGCAATCCACCGAAATGGTCCTGATCGTGATCCTTCAGGACTTCCTCGGTCAGTGACGTCATGTCAACCTGGCGCGCTTGCAGGGCGCGCAGGATCTGTTCCTCGTTTATCGGGTGTGTGTCGTAATAGGTGACGACGGTCGAGAGATGTTCCTTGTGTTCCGCCATGACAGGTCCTAGTTTCCGAAGCCGTTGGCGACACGCAGGTCGATCAGATTGGGCTGGCCGCTCGCAATGGCTTCGCGCAACACGTCAGGGAAGTCCTGTGGTGCGTCGACGTGCCGGGAATGTACGCCCAACGAACCCGCGAGGGCGACGAAATCGATTTCCGGGTCTTCAATGTCCATTCCGACGAACCGGTCGGTGTTGCGAAACGAAACAAGCCTTTCCTTGAGAATGCGATAACCCCGGTTGTTCGGGATCACGTAGGTAATCGGCAGCTTCAGGTGTGCCGCGGTCCATAGTGCCTGAATGCTGTACATGGCGCTGCCGTCTCCGACAATGGCGACCACCGGCCTGTCTGGCAACGCGATTGAAATTCCAATAGCTCCCGACATCGCAAAACCGATACCGCCTGAAGCCAGCCCGTAGTAGCACTGGTGGTCATTAAGCCGCAAATAGTCGAGTAACTTGAAGGTCGAACTCAACCCCTCTTCGACTACGACGGCATTTCTTGGCACCGCCTCCGCGATTGTCATTACCATGAACTGCGGATCAACAGGCATGGTATTCGCAAGCCTGGCCGTTTGTTCGACAAGTTGCGCGCGGCGTGTCTCCCAGTTGTGTTTCCCGATTTCTTCAAGCCGCGCTGCTGCGCTGCTGCGTTGCTGCGCTGTCATTTTCTTGCGCAACAAGGCGTTTAGCGCAATGAGGGTTTCGCGCACATTGGCCTTGACAGCGATTTCGGCCGGATAGTTTTTTCCAAGCTCCCAGTCACGTTCCGAAATCTGTACGATCGGCATCCCTTCCGGCAGCGGGTCAACCGGACTGTGCACGGACATTCTCAGTACGTCTGCGCCCAGGACAATCAGCAGGTCGTAGTCCTCGAGCCGTGCGCGAACCTGTTTCTGGTTTCGGTTGAGGGCGCCCAGAAAGGCCCGATGCCCGCTTCGGAAATGCGCCGCGTATGGCACCGTTTGCTGCACGACGGCTGCACCGAGGACATCGGCGAACTCGCCGGCTTCATCAAGCGCATTGCGGGTGGCGAGTTCATGTCCGGCAATGACGAGCGGGTTTTGTGACTCAAGCAAACGGTTGGCGAGTTTGTCGAGCGAGTGGCCGGCTGGCCGCACGTCAAAATCGACGCGTGTCGGTTGGCCAAGATCGAGACAAGCCGTTGCATCCAGCACATCACCCGGCAGACTAAGGAACACCGGGCCAGTCGGGGGCGTGAGTGCCACCTTCGCAGCACGCCTGATGATGCGCGGCAGGTCCTCGACCCGGTTGCATTCGACGGCCCACTTGACCAGCGGTTGCGCGATCGGTACCAATGGGTCGTAGAGCAGCGGCTCTGTCAGTCCGTGCCCCTGCTCCTGCTGTCCAGCGGTCAGTAGTAATGGCGAGCCGTAGAACTTGGCGTTGTAGAGCGAGCCCATGGCATTGCCCAGACCAGGAGCGACATGGACGTTTGCCGCTGCCAGCCGGCCCGAGGCACGGGCATAGCCGTCCGCCATACCCACTGCGACACCTTCCTGCAGTCCCAGCACGTAGCGGACTCTGGATTGCGCGCCAATCGCTTCCATGATGGCGAGTTCGGTCGTCCCTGGATTTCCGAACAGAAAATCGACGCCTTCCGAGGCGAGCAAATCGACAAAAGCGGTATAGCCGGTCGTTGATGGTCTTGTTAGCGGCTGATCCATTTCTGGTTGACCCCAATGAGTGGTTGACTCCGATGTGTCCGTGCGCAGATGCGTGTCCGCCTGGACAACGCCTTGTGCTGATGTTAGCTGAGCCTGGCTTGCAGCGCCTCGGAGCCGTATGCGTGCGAGCGCAGACAACGTGACCTGACCTGCCCGACTGCCGACACCGTGCCAAATCGGGACAGTCTACGCAAGCTCAAATACCACGGATGTAAGCGCCTACTATCGGCCTTTCGTTCCCGGAAGTTACAAACGCACGCAAATGGCCGGTATCCGCCTCCTTCACGGGTGTCTTCGGACGCGATCGCCCGATCGCTCAGTACGCGGGCAGCTGCAATTCGACCATGGCGCCGCCGAGCGCGCTCTTGGCAATGCGCACTTTGCCGCCGTAGGCGTGCACGATCTCCCGTACGACAGACAGGCCGATGCCGTGTCCCGGAACCGATTCGTCTGCGCGTGCGCCGCGGGCGAATACACGTGCGACGTCGTCCTCATTGATGCCCGGACCGTCGTCTTCGAAACGAAGCCACAGGTGACCATTCCCGCCGCTCGCAGAAATGCGTACCCTGCCGCGGCACCACTTGCAGGCATTGTCTACAAGGTTCCCAAGTACTTCCGTGAGATCGCCTTCGTCGCCTCGGAAGCGCAGGTCGTCGGCAATGTCCAGATCAACGTCCAGCAGCTTGTCCGAATACACTTTTTTCAACGCGGCCACGATGCGTTCCGTCGCGGGGTGCAGCGCAACGGGTGTGCCGAGTGTTCCTCTCCCGGAGGCGGCAGCACGCTGCAGGTGGTAGCCAATGATGCGGTCCATTTGCTCAATCTGTTCCTCGATGGCTTGCGCGCTATCGGAAAGGTGTCCCCGCGCCGTGCCGCGGACCACGGCCAATGGGGTTTTCAGGCTGTGTGCAAGGTCCGCGAGCGCATCCCGGTAACGCTGTTGCTGCTTTCGCTCATGAGAGAGCACGGCATTCAGGTTATCTGCAAGGCGTTGCACTTCTCTTGGGTAGTGCCCGGTGATTTGCTGTTGTTTACCCTGTTCGAGATGATTCAGTTCGTCGGACACCTTTCGCAATGGCGCGAGCCCCCAGCGCAGCGCCAGCCACTGCGAGATGAGGAGCAGTACCGCCATCGTCGCAAGCCATGTCCACAAACTTCGCCGGTAAAGACCAAGTTGTTCCTCATAAGCACCCGAATCCTCGGTAACGTTGAAGGTGAACGGATAGGACGAGGTCCCGGTGCTCCAGGCAATACCGTAAGATTTCTGCAAATAGCGCCGTCCGTCATGGCTGGCTCGCGAAAACGATTGCAGGCCAGCCGCCAGAGTGGGTGTGTCTGGCAGATCAACCGACAGGCCCGACCGGGATTTCCAGACAATCGCGCCGTCGCCGTCAACTATGGATGCGTACAAGCCGGAATCCGGCAAGTCCAGCCTCGGTTCCGTTGCCCGGCTGGAGATTCGCAGGACACCGTTACTGTCGACCTCCGCGGCCGCCATCAACAGGTAAATCTGCGCCAGCAGGCGTTCTTCACGCGCGTTGCGCGCGCTGTCCCGAAACGTTCTGTCCAGCGTAAACGCGGACAGGATGACGAAAGCGGCCAGCACCACCGCGGCGCTAACCGTAATGCGGGCGTTCAGAGAGCGCATGTGGTCATCACATCGATCGCGACGCGGGCATGCAACGGCAGGCGCGCAAGCGGCACAAAGGTCGACAGCATCGCCTGCAGTGGAATGTTCCCCGTGTGTGTCGTTGTCTGCTTGTGGTCATTTGTTCCGTTTCGTGCGCTTGCACCGCGCCTGGCTTCGAATATGAGGCGCTAGGCGCCGCCAAGCCTGAAGCGATAGCCGCGGCCGCGCAGCGTCTCGATCGGTTGCAGCGTGCCCCGGGGGTCCAGTTTCTTGCGCAATCGCGCTACCAGAACCTCGATGACATTGCTGTCGCTTTCCTCGTCATGCGGATACAGGTGTGCCGACAGTTCATCCTTGGAAAGCACTCGGTGGCGTTCGCGAACAAGGTGTTCAAGTAGTCTGTATTCGTAGCCGGTCAGATCCAGCCGTTCGCCGTTCAGGGTGACTTTTTGTCCCGAGAAATCCAGCGTGACAGGACCGCATTGCAGGGTTGTTCCGGTTCCGCCCGAGGCGCGCCGCAGCAGCGCTTTGAGCCTCGCTGAGAGCTCTTCCATGCGAAATGGCTTGGTGAGGTAATCGTCGCCCCCTTTCTCCAGACCGCTGACCTTGTCCTGCCAGCTCGCCCGTGCCGTAAGGATCAGGATCGGCAGTTGGCTGCCCTCGCTGCGCAGCCTGGCGATGACATCGAGGCCGGAAAGGCCCGGCAATCCCAGATCGACGATTGCTGCGTCGAAGGGATACTCCGACGCGAAATAGTAGGCTTCCTTGCCGTCGCCGGTCGCATCGACGGTGTAGGAGAGTTTCTCCAGTTCGCTGCGGATCTGCTGTTGCAGCGCCGGCTCGTCTTCAACGACCAGAATACGCATTTGCCGTCAAAACAATCATGCTCATCGTACGGCGCCGGTTCTGGCGTCGACCCGGAACACGCGAACGACGCCATCCGGAGTGAGCACTTTCACACGGTAGTGATCTCCCCCGTCCTGGGCATCCAGTACGCGTCCCCCGGTCTGCTGCCGTACGCGGTTGATCGCATCCTTCATTGAAACAGCCGGATCTGCGACCTTGATAGCCCGGGCCTGGAACTGGTCGGTCTGGACCAGTCTGCGCGCATGTGCGTCGTGCATACCCGATACCAACAGCACAAGGCCCAGTAGCAACAAGCCCGGCGCCGAAAAACTTCGTCTCAGCATCGTTGACAGTTTGTGTGTCATTGTGGCCGATGATCTCCGATGCTGTAGCGCTCCGCAACCCGGCGCAAGGCCTGCCGTACTGGCAGGTCAGCGATCCCATGGGTCGCCGATATCCTGCTCTGTGCCCAGCGGCTCGATGGCGACGCGAAGGCGAAGTCTGCGTCCAGGATCATAGGGCAGGAGTGCGGTTCGCGTTTGTCCATGATAACGGTACACGACATGGTAGCCGCTGAGCCGGGTTTCCCACTGATCGATTGTTTCGCAATGCCTGACCTCGTGCTCGGTGTAGGTTTCCCGGTCGCGCTTCGACATCCGGTCGCCGACGATGGCGCCGATCGCGGCACCTGCCGCCGACGCAGCCACTCGGCCATTGCCATTGCCTACCTGGGCGCCGAGAATGCCGCCGGCAATGCCGCCGATGATCGGACCAGCCAGCGAACCGCGACGGTGTTCCCGTCCCGGTACGTACTCGGTTTCGCACACTTCGCGCGGCCGGTTGACTTCCTCGTATTGTGGCGTGACCTTGATGACGCGAGCGTAGTCTTCGAATACATGATTCGCCTGGGCGGCGGATGCCGAACACGCCAGCGTTACGAAGGTTGCGATGGATACAACTTTTATCATGATAGGTCTCCTGGTAAGAATCGGCAGGGATGGCCTGCGTCATCGCCGCTGGCGCGCTGCGCCAACGGCAGATGAGCGCAAGTGTTTCCGTTTTGTTTCACAGCTGAACGCTCGAGAGTGAGTGCTCAAAAGTGCCCGTGAAGAATGATGCTCAGGCGATTGGGTGGCACGTGGCGGTAGTGATGTGAGCCATGCCGCGCGTGCGGTCGGGGATACCCGCCATAGTCGCGATAGTGTCGCTGCGACGACCAGCGGTGGCCGTGATGCCAGCGATTTCCTTTGCCCCAGCCCGGACCATGACGATAGTGTCTTGCATGGTGCCCGGACCTGGCGTGTACCCGGTCCTTACGACGATGGCCGTCATCCCAGTGGCGTTGCTGTCCGTGTTCGGCGCGTGGCCGGTCGTGCCCGCCGCCTTTTCCAGGGCCGGCCAGGGCAATGGTGCTGCCGCCTGCCAGGGCGGCGCCGAGAAGTAGTGCAATCAGCTTGGTTTTCATGGCGTATCTCCTTGTGATTAACGGGCCAGGACTGTCCTGGTTGCGTGCAGATTACGCAGCCCATGCTGAACCGAGGCTGAACGAAAAGCGTTATTTGAATCAGTGACATACAGGTCCTGTTATCGGCTTGTTTCGTCTTTTTCGGGGCGGCCTACGGGAACGCGCCATCTGGCAGATGGATTGGTGCGGCATCACGACTGATGCAGGAAGGCGCACATACAAATCTGCGCTGGAAAGTGCTGCGGCCGTCAGCCTGTATCGTTATGGTCTTTGCCCGTATGTTTCCGGATGACTTCCGGTTGCAGGCTCTGGGGTTGAGCCATTTCGCAAGGAGCTGTCAAAGATGAGAAATCGCCAGGTAAGACTCAAAACCCGCCCCGAGGGCATCCCGCAAGCCGGGCATTTCGAGATTGCCGAAGCGCCGGTGCCGGAGCTTGCGCAGAATGAAGTCCTGATTCGAAACATCTACCTTTCGGTGGACCCGGCGATGCGCGGCTGGATCGTGGACAAGACCGGCTACTCGGCACCGGTCGGGATCGGGGAAGTCATGCGTTCCTTCGCGACCGGGCGCGTAGAAGACTCACGCCATCCGGATTACTCGAGGGGCGATCTGGTCACGGGGATGTTCGGCTGGCAGGACTACGCGGTCGTGCAGGCGTCGGCAATCCAGCGCAAGGTTACCGAGCACGGCGTGCCGCTTTCAACGTCGCTGGGTGTTTTGGGCCTGAATGGCGTGACAGCCTATTTCGGATTGCTTGACGTTGGCCAGCCCGCCAAGGGCGAGACACTGGTTGTGTCCACAGCCGCGGGATCGGTTGGCTCGTGCGTCGGGCAGATTGGCAAGGCGATCGGTTGCCGCAGCGTCGGCATTGCGGGAGGCGCCGCAAAGACGCGCTTGTGTCTTGACGAGTTCGGTTTTGACGCCGCGATCGATTATAAATCCGCTGAACTCGATGCGGCACTGGCATCGGCATGCCCGGACGGCATCGACGTCTACTTCGACAACACCGCCGGATCCATTTCCGATGCCGTGCTCAAACAACTCAACATCGGCGCTCGCGTGGTCATTTGCGGTACGGCGTCCGTGCAGCGTTGGGACCCGATCCCGCAGGGACCGCGTGTCGAGCGGCATTTGCTGGTCAAGCGCGCCCGCATGCAAGGCTTTGTCGTATTCGATTACGCACATCGCTATGACGAGGCCAGGGCAAAACTTGCTGAATGGATAGGCGACGGCACAATCCGGTATCGTGAAGACATCCTCGAAGGTCTGCAGCATGCGCCGGGCGCAATCGCTGGGCTGTATCGAGGAGAAAACCTCGGCAAGCGGCTTATACGTATCGCGCCGGAGGACGTCTGAGAGCTACTTCTCTTGCTTTGCCCAACTGTCGCGCAGGGTAACGGTGCGGTTGAACACCGGCATCCTGTCGCTTGATTCGGGGACGTCAATCGTGAAATAACCGTGCCGTTCGAACTGAAAATTCTCGCCCGGCGGCGCTTTCGAGAGGGAAGGTTCGATACGGGCAGAAATTGTGGTTCTTGAGTCCGGGTTCAGGTCTTCGATAAAGTCGCGGTCCCGGCCCGGGTGCTCAACGCGAAAAAGCCGGTCATACAGGTGTATGCGCGCTTCGCTGGCACTCTTCGCGCAAAGCCAGTGAATGTTCCCCTTGACCTTGTAATTGTCGGCTCCCGGTGTTCCTGATTTGGAATCCGGGAAATAGTCGCAATGGACGGCAGTCACATTGCCGTTTTCATCCTTGTCGCAACCGGTACATTTGACGACGAAACCATGGCGCAGGCGGACCATGTTGCCGGGGAAAAGCCGGAAGTACCCTTTCGGTGGCGTCTCGGCAAAATCGCTGCGCTCGATCCACAGTTCGCCGGAAAAAGGTCTTTCGCGCTTGCCCAATTCGGGTTTTTGCGGATGATTCGGCGTTTCGCACATTTCCTGCTGATTGGCAGGATAGTTGTCGATGATCAGCTTCAGCGGATCGAGCACGGCGACCCTGCGAGGCGCTGTTTCGTTCAGCACCTCGCGCATGCAATCTTCCAGCACCGAGTAGTCGATCCACGAGTCGGCCTTGGACACGCCAATGCGTTCGGCGAACAGGCGAAACCCTTCAGGAACATAACCACGCCGGCGCGCGCCCACAAGCGTCGGCATGCGCGGATCGTCCCAGCCGTCAACGTGTCTTTCGTCGACCAGCTGGATCAGCTTGCGTTTGGATAACAGCACATAGCTGAGATTGAGGCGGGAGAATTCGTACTGATGCGGCAGCGGGCGTCTGAGGACGCCGAAATCAGCCAGCTTTTCCAGAATCCAGTCGTACAGCGGACGATGGTCTTCGAATTCGAGGGTGCAAATCGAATGCGTGATATTTTCAAGCGCATCGGATATGCAATGCGAATAATCGTACATCGGATAAACGCGCCATTTGTCACCGCTGCGATGATGGTGTGCATGGCGGATACGATAGATAACCGGGTCGCGCAGGTTGATGTTGGGAGACGCCATGTCGATCTTCAGGCGTAGCGACAATGTGCCGTCCGGATGCAAGCCGTCGCGCATCTCGTGGAACAGTTGAAGACTTTCCGACGCGGGACGATCGCGATCAGGGCTGTTGCGTCCGGGCTCGGTCAACGTGCCGCGATACTCGCGTATCTGGTCCGGTGTCAGGGAATCGACGTAGGCGAACCCCTTTTCGATGAACATTTCGGCATAGCGGTAGAGTTCATCGAAATAGTTGGACGCAAAATACAGATTCTCCTGCCAGTCAAAGCCGAGCCACTTGACCGTGTCGATGATGGCGTCGACATACTCGGTGTCTTCCGTTACCGGGTTGGTGTCATCGAAGCGCAGATGGCAGGCGCCGCCGTAATCCTGCGCCAGTCCAAAATTCAGGCAGATCGATTTGGCATGGCCAAAGTGCAAATACCCGTTCGGTTCCGGCGGAAAGCGCGTGCGTATCCTCGCAGGGTCAGATGGCGCACCTTCGTGCGCGCTGGCAGGGCCGGGGGTGCCTCCCCATGTTCTCGATGCATAGGTGCCGGCAGCGAGATCCGACTCGATAATCGACCTCAGAAAATTGCTGCTGGAAGCGGGTTGTTTTTCCTTGCTGGTCACGGCTGATCGCTGCATTCGAAACAATGGCGGCCCGGCCCGGGCGGGCTCGCGACATCGCACAAGCGTCCGGCGTGGCAGCCAAAAAAAGCGGCCCTGTCCGGGCCGCGGTGGACAATCATTGTAACTGAGCTCATTTCATTACCGGGCGAACCGGCGACGGAAGATACTTCCGTTGGGAGATTTTGGCAAAGGGTAAATGGCGAAAGACGACAGGCGCTGTACAGGCGGCAGCAAAGCGATCGGGTTATTTTCGCTGGCTGCGCTGCAGGAATTTTTGCATCGCGGCCTGTGGTTCGCCGCTTGCGTAGGCTTGTTTCTGTAACTCGATCGCGACCGGGAGAGCGGACTCGAAGGCATCCTCGGTCAAGGCACGAAAGCGCTGCTTGGTCAGGCGCATCGCTGTAGGTGCGAGCCTGCCAAGCTGTTCTGCCAGGTCGAGGGCGGTTTCGAGGACGGAATCTTTGGGCACCAGCCTGTTCAGCAACCCGATCTCGTAGGCACGCTGCCCGCTGATCAGTTCTCCCGTCAGGGAGAGTTCGATGTTGTGACCGATGCCAAGGTGCTGGGTCATCAATGCGCTGCCCACGATCGAAGCCAGACCGGCTTTGATTTCCGGCTGTCCGATTTTCATTTCGGCAAACCCTACCCTCAGGTCACAGCACAGTCCGATCTGAAAACCTGCGCCCGCGGCAACGCCGTTAAAGGCGGCGACTGCGGGCTTTTCCAGTGCGCGAACCGCCCGGTACATCGCATGGTTGGAACTGAGCCAGGCTTCTACGTCATTCGCGTCGTAACGCGATGTCTCGCCGAGATCCTGTCCCGAGCAAAATGCCTTGTCGCCGGCTCCGGTGATGACAATGGCGCGAACCGAGTCATTGTTGCTGGCGCGTTCCAGCGTTTCGATCAACAGCTTTCGCAGTTCGCTGTTGATTGCGTTAAACGACTTCGGGCGATTAAGCGTAATGAGCAAGGTCTGCTCGTGTTGATCGGTGATCAGCAGGTTTTCCATCTTGTTTTCCGATGCGGGATATTGATTGGATTCAGGATTTCACGGCTGGAGGGCGCACGTTTCTTCATGCACCGAGGCAGTACGCACTCATTTCAGGCGTATGCTTAAATAACAGCAAGTTGGTCATTTGCACTGAAAGGTCTTGCCGATGCATCGCCTGCAAAAGATATTCTACGTGCTGGCCGTTGCAGCCATGCCGGTTACCGCTGCGCCGGATTTTCCCGACGCACCGGGTGATGCGTCTGCCGCCGCTGCGCGCGGGCTCCAGCGCCTTGATGTGGCTGCCCTCAAAAAAACATTTACGGGTGAGCACCTGGAGCAGGACACCAACGGAAAGGCTTACCGCGTTCAATACGGTGCCGATGGCAGCGTTATCCTCAGTGACCCGGTCGGGCTCATTGACCGGGGCACTTTCAGCATTACCCGCCAAAATGGTGGTGGCGTCTGCTTGCGGCTGGAACAGCAGATGAACCAGCGCATGTGCGCGATCTGGTTCAGGGCCGATGACGCCGTGCATTTGTTCGGCTATAACCCGCGGGATGGAAACCTACGCGCCGTATCGCGGCCGGGTCAGTAGTGAGCGGTGGCTACACATAAGCCGGACCTTCAATAACCGGGTGTGCGGCAAGGAATTTTTCGTCCACCTCCAGTCCGATGCCGGGTGCTTCAAGCGGCCGGGTGTTGCCGTGTCCGTCGACGATAAACGGCGCCTGGTCGACCATTGCGTCGCGGAACAGATTGTTTCGGGACACATCGGCCTCAAAGTAACCGCCATTCTCGATTGCCGCCAAAAAATGCACCGACGCTGCCATGTTGATCGCCGTCATGGATGTGTGAGGGTGGATCGGCAGTTTCCACGTTGACGCGAGAGCCGCTACCCGCAGCGCTTCGGTGATGCCGCCGGTCTTGGAGAGATCCGGCTGCAGGATAGTGATACTGCCGTCCTCGATAACGCGATCGAATTCGAAGCGCGTGTAATGGTTCTCCCCTGCCGCGAGAGGAATGCGGCCATAGTTGCGCGCCTCACGGTAACTGCGGTAATCGTGCGCCGGGAACGGTTCCTCCAGCCAACCCACTCCATGTGCGTCCAGGGCAGGCATGGCGGCGCGTGCATCGGTCAGCGTGTAGGCGGTGTTGGCGTCCGTGAGTATGTCGATGTCGTTGCCGAACGCCTGCCTCACCGCGGCCACCCTGAGCAGGTCATCCTTTACTGTATCGCCGATGCGCAGCTTGACTGCCCGATAACCACGTTCGACGTGTACACGCGCCTCTTCGATGAGCGATTGCGGTTGCTGGTAGCCGAGCGACACGCCGCCGGCGTAAGCAGGGATGGGTTTCGATGTCCCGCCCAGAAGCCGGTAAAGCGGCACACCAAGCGCCTTGGCTCGGATGTCCCACAGCGCCATGTCGATGCCGGAAATAGCCAGGCAGGCGCCCGCGCCCATGCCGTGACTGGCAAGCTGTCGTTGATACATGCGGTTCCAGACGCCGGTTACATCGTGCGCATCGCAACCGATAACCATGGCCTTGAGCGTTGTGTTGACGATATGCGCAACCGCGCCAGGGCAACGGCCATGGTGGGCTTCACCCCAGCCGATGATGCCGTCTTCGGTGGTTACCTTTACGATGACGGCATCTCGCTTGATGGTTCGGCCGACACCAAGAGTCACACTGTCTTTTGGGTCGACGGGAAAAGAAGTTGGATATGCCTGAACGTCTCTTACCGGTAGCGCGTCGGGTTTGACTTGGGTCATTGGCCGATTCCTGTCAACGCAGATATGTCACGAAGGGTTCGTCGGTTCGACTGCGGGCAGAAAGTCGATGCAGACAATCCGGTAAGCCGGTCTGTATGCTTTGCGAAAGACCGCTGAATGCCTGACGATGGGGTAAGCGTTCTTCTCTATCGTTTTGAAGTATCGGGCGACTTCCGATTGATCGAATGCAATACCGCCCGCCCCGGCAAGGTCGGCAACGCAGCCGCAGAATTTCGCCAGTTTGTCCGGCGCGGGAGGATACTCGCGAGCAGTCTGAAGAAAGGCATCGAACAATGCGTCGTCGCTGTGACCGGCCTCGCGATAGGCGCGCATATGAATTCTCGCCAGCCGCCCGTCCGGAGAAATTGTGTCGACCAGTGGTTCTTCGGGGCCGCTGCCCATCGAGGCCAGTTCGGTATCGAATTGCTGCCGCAGCGAATTCACGTTGTCCAGGGCGTGCCCGGCGCCGAGCGCGGACTGCTGCAAGAGCTTGTATATGTCATCCAGTTGCATGAGCGGATACCGCTGCAAGTGATGTCCCAATAATTGTCCGACGAATTTCATCACGGCCTCCTGCTGCCATCTACAGCGCGACGATAGCGCGTGGCAGGGCCGGGCGCAAACTCCGGGGCCGTGGCGTCACGGTTGCACCTCGCGGGGGCGGGGTGCAGAATGGGCAGGTGAGGTGAGAAGGCTGCACGAAGGTGAAGCCTTTGCCGATTTCCCGGTTCAATCTGCGGGAGCCGGCCAATCACCGCGCGCAGTGCCAAACTGCAAGGCGTGCGCAGCAATCCGGCTTTTTGCGAACTGTGGCGGTCTGAAAACGCTGCGGCGCAGCAAGCGGGCTGGTTGTTTGTAGGGCTGCGTTGGCTGGATGTGGTTTTTGCCTGGCGGTTTTGGTGCGTGATCAAGAACAAGAGTAACTGACCGTCGAGTCAGCTCAACCCTTAACGGAGGAAAGAATGGCACGCATTCAGGAGCACGAATTCGTCGACTTGTCCAAGCCCGTGGACAAAAAGCATGACGACACGACGAGGCGCAGTTTTCTTCGCAAGGCAAGTGGAATTGCTGCGCTAACGGCGATGGCGCCGCAAGCCTTCGCCCGTAACTTTATCGACAAGTACGATGCGGATGGTCCGATCGCGCGTTACCCCAACCCGGACGTGATCGTTCATGACAAGCGATTCAAGTACAAACTCGGAAACACGCCGATTTTGCGTTTGTATCGGGGCACGTTGTGGGCCGAAGGTCCGGCGTGGAACGGTGTCGGACGCTACCTCGTGTGGAGTGATATTCCTGCAAACGAGCAGTTGCGCTGGATTGAGGAAGACGGGCACGTATCACGGCAGTTCCGCTATCCTTCGGGCAACTCCAACGGCAACACGTTTGATTATCACGGCCGGCAAATCGCGTTTGAGCACGGCAATCGGCGTGTCGTACGTTACGAGTACGACGGCTCGATGACGGTTATGGCCGACAAGGCCGACAATGGCAAGGGCTTCAATGCGCCAAACGACGGCATGTGCCATCCGGACGGCTGGATGTACTTCACCGATCCCGGTTATGGTGGCCTGATGAATTATGAAGGTGAGAGGCTCAACACCGGATCTCCGCAGCCAATTCAGAAGGAGGCGATTTACCGGATTGACGAGGCTGGCAAGGCGATCAAGGTGGCCGACGAACCGTTCAAGCCGAACGGCCTTTGCTTCTCGCCGGACTTCAAGAAGGTCTACGTTGCCGACACCGGCTCTGTCTCACTACAACAATGCCAAGAGCGTGATCTGGGTTTATGACGTCGACAGCAGCCGCAAGCTGCGCAATCCGCGTGTATTCTCGAGTATGGAGATGGACGGCAAAGTCGGTTTCGCCGATGGTATTCGCTGCGACGAAGACGGCAATGTCTGGGCTGGCATGGGTTGGGTTGGCGACGGATACGACGGTGTGCACTGCTTTGCACCCGATGGCACGCGCATCGGCCAGATCCGCATGCCGGAAATCGTTTCCAACGTTTGTTTCGGGGGCAGCAAGCGCAACCGGCTGTTCATGACCGGTTCGACTTCGCTGTATGCGGTTTACGTCGAAACGCGGGGCGGCACGCTGACCTGATCAGGCTCGTTCGCTGGCCAATAAAAAACCGCGCGGTCTGAAAAGACCGCGCGGTTTTTCATTTTCGGTACCCGTGCTCAGAATGGAAGCATGTAGCCGACGGTGATGTAATCGGTATCGGGATTGATCTGCGTGTACTCAACGTCGATTACGCCGCGGCCGGCGCGGATGCCAAGGCCGATTCCCGCTGAGAGGTTCAAATCATCGTCGAAGTCATCGTCCCAGTATGAGACACCGAGCTTCGCCTTGAGATGCACGTCACCATTGGTGCGATAGACGCCATATCCGGCGAGGGAATTGATGCTCCAGTCCTTGTTCTTGCCCACCTCCCCGTCAATAACGCCGAGACTGAGTTCCGCTTCCCAGTAGACGTTGGACTGGATTTGTGCGCCGAGCACGCCCGCAATATTGAATCCCGAGTCATTGTTCGACCCATGCGGCTTGGCAAAGCCCGCCTTGCCACCCCACATCAACCCCTGTGACGACTGGGCATGCACACCGCCCGAAATGAGCGAGGCTCCAATGGCGACCAGCAACATCAACTTTCTCATCTTTCACTCCTGTTTCGGAAAAACAACGTCAACACACTCGTGAATCATCAGCTGACCCAGAGGCCGCGAATGATAGCCGCCGAGCGTTCGATTGTGTAGTCGTGCACGAAAAAAAAGCTGATAAATCATCTGCATGTCGTCGTTCGGCGACACTTCCGTTCCCGCAGCGGGTGTTGCCAGGCCCTGCCTGGCGGCGTGCATCTACTTTGTCTTCTTGCTCTTGTAAACCAGAACGGGAATCGAGGAATGGGAAAGGACTTTGGATGCCTGGCTACCCAATACGATTCCCGGCAGACCGGTTCGTCCGTGCGATGCCATGAAAATCAGGTCGCATTTCTTTGCGCGCGCTGCATCTACGATCGCTTGCCAGGGAGCAATGCTTTCCTTGTAGTAGCCTTGGTATCGCACTCCCGCCGCCGCCGCCGCTTTTTCGATCGCCGCCAGATGTTTTTCTGCAGTTTGTTTGCTGCGTTTGCCCCATTCGGCCTTGGAAATCAGATTGGGAGGGAAATACTCGCCGTACGCCAGCACTTCGTACTGCTCCGGGGAATAGAATCCCGTAACCCGAGCCCCGAGTTTCTTGGCCAGAGCAATCCCCTGGCGAACTGCCTTGCGCGACTCGGGCGATCCGTCCGTCGGTATCAGTATGTGTTTGTACATGTTCCACTCCTTTGTAAAATTGCCGGGAAAACCGCATCGATGGAAAGAAAATATCTTCTTCCGCTCACGGCTCGGCCCATTGACCTGTGTCAACATGCGGGCACCGGGCGCCAACCGTTTCAACTATAGTCTGCGGCCAATCGCAGCTGATCATCAAGACGTGACCGTTTCCGTGCTTCCACTTCTGCGTTTTATTGCGGACCAGCAGTTTCATTCCTTTGATGAAATCAAAAAGGAAACGGGCTTTTCCGAAAGGGCGGTCTGCACTGCGTTGGCGTATCTCGGGAGCGAGGGCATCGAGGCAGAAGTGGTGAACAAGCGCGGCTGCAGACTGATTTCAAGTTTTCACCCCTGGGACGCAGATGAAATCCGCTCACATCTTGGCGGGCATGCTGGCGCTTTCACCATAGACCTTGTCGACCAGACAGGCTCAACGAACGACGACCTGATGGTGAAAGCGAGGGACGAAGCACCCGGCGGTCTCGTGCGCATTGCCGAGTTGCAAACGGCCGGGCGGGGCCGGCGTGAACGGAGCTGGTACTCTGCGCCTGGCGGCGCGTTGACGTTCTCCGTGCTTTGGGTTTTTTCAAGTGGCACGCGGGCGTTGTCCGGCTTGCCGCTGGCGGTCGGTGTCTCGCTGGTTCGAAGTCTTCAGGCGTTTCACCTGGAGGGCGTACAGCTCAAATGGCCCAACGACTTGCTGTGGCAGCGGCGCAAACTCGGTGGCATCCTTATCGAATCAAGCGCCAGAGCGGGTGGCAAGGTCAGTGCAGTCATCGGTATTGGCATGAATTTGCGCTTGTCTCCAGCTATTGCCGAACGCATCGGCCAGCCTGCGGCGGACCTCGAGGCCGCCGGACTCCGGGCCGGGCGCAATGAATTGCTGGCCCGTGTGCTGATCGATCTCCATGACGTGCTGGAGAGTTTCACCCGCGAAGGTTTTGCCGCTCTGCGGCCCGAGTGGGAGCGGTTGCATGCTTACCAAGCTAAAATGGTTCGCCTTGATATGGCGGATGAGAAGCATGTGGAGGGAAGAGTGATCGGGGTCGATGAACACGGCGCACTGTTGCTCGATACTGCGTCCGGCAGGCGGGCGTTTCACGGTGGCGAGTTGTCATTGCGTGTAGCCGGAGGCTGACGCGTGCCGCGATCATCGCGTATTCTGGCCGTCGATGCAGGCAATAGCCGGGTCAAGTGGGCGTTGGACGAGGGCGGTTCCTTCGTTAGCGAGGGTTCGTGCGGTCATGATGAACTGGAGCGAATTGAAACGTGTTGGGCGTCGCTGGAACCTCCTGACGCGGTCGTCATTGCAAACGTTGCCGGTGATGCAATAGGCGCGTATCTGGGGCGTTGCTGTAAACCCTGGGGCCTGGTGCCGGTCTGGGCAAAAGGCCAGGAGGCTCAGTGCGGTGTTACCAACACTTACGATAACCCGGCCCAGCTTGGCCCGGACCGCTGGGCAGCATTGATTGGAGCGCATGCGTTGCAGACTGGCAACTGCGTTGTCGTGTGCATGGGGACCGCGACGACTATCGATGCGCTGACCGCCACGGGTACGTTTCTTGGCGGGATGATATTGCCCGGTGTTGACATGATGCACGCTTCGCTTGCAGCGCGAACCGCGCGCCTTGGCGAAGAACGCGGCGAGCTGGTCGCCTTCCCGCACGCTACCAAGGACGCGATTACCACCGGTGCGATGCGTGCAACCTGCGGTGCGATCGGGCATATGGTCGAGGAAATGCGGCTCGCTGGCTACGAAGATGTGGTCGTCGTCTCGACTGGCGGTGCGGCGCCATCGTTTTCCTCGGCCTGCAAACATTCGATGATCTTGCGTGAAAAGCTGGTCCTGCGCGGGCTGGTCTGCATTGGCGAGGCTGACAGCCGGGACCGGCGATAGTGACAGAGACCGGTTGCCAGGAAAGACGTCCGGGTGTGAAGCGGGTTCGCCAATGAAGTGGGTGTTCATACTGTTGGTGATGGTCAATATTGCACTCGGCGCCTATGGGTACGTTCAGAACAACCGCCCTCATCCCGACGCGAACATTCCCGATTTCCAGATGAATGCCGACAAGGTGCGCATCCTTGCCGAGCCGCCGCCCGTGCCGCAGCCAGCTCCTGAAGAACCGACCGCTTGTCTGGAATGGGGCAGCTTTGGCGATCTGGAGCTGCGGCGCGTGCGCGACGCGTTGTCTTCGCTGGAGTTGGGTGACAGGGTCGCTATGCGCAAGGAAGAAGTGACAGCGAATTGGTGGGTTTACATGCCTCCGCAACGCTCGCGTGCCGGTATGGAGAGCAAGGCAAACGAGTTGGTCGAGTTGGGGATTGCCGACTTCATTCTCATGCCGGAGAAGGGCCAATGGCAGTATGCGATTTCTCTGGGTACGTTCCGTGAAGAACGGAGTGCGCGCGAGTATCTTGCGCAACTCAGGTCAAAGGGCGTGCGTTCCGGCGATCTGGGCAAACGCGAACAGCAGGTGATGCAAACGACCCTGGTGATCAGTGCCCCCACGCCGACGGAATCAACGAGGCTGGTTGAACTGGCTACCCGGTTTCCCGGCAGCGAAATGCGGGCAACGCGATGCGGAGGCTAGCGGCCAGGCTCTTCATCTAGCCGCGGTGCGTGTTATCCCTGGATGCCTGGAAGGGTCCGGCGACTCCGGATTCAGGTGGCGGTCTCGATGGCGTCAGGCAGTTCGATATCGAACGCCGCCGAGATGAGCGCACGGGTGTAGCCTTCCCGCGGATTGTCGAAGATTTGTTGCGCTGGACCTTGCTCGACCAAGTGGCCATCGCGCATTACGATCACTTCGTCGCTCAGTGCGCGGACGACGCTGAGATCGTGACTGATAAACAGATACGCAAGCCGGTAACGGTTCTGTAACTCGCGCAGCAGATCGACAATCTGTGCCTGTACGGACATATCCAGTGCCGACGTCGGTTCGTCGAGCACCACGAAGCGCGGTTTGAGTATCATGGCGCGGGCAATGGCGATGCGCTGGCGTTGGCCGCCGGAAAATTCGTGCGGATAGCGGTGGCGGCTGTCCGGGTCGAGGCCCACTTCCCTCAGCGCATTGACGATCAGCGCTTCGCGCTGCTTTGCTGATTCGGCGAGCCGGTGCACCTCGAGGCCCTCACCGACGATCTGTCCGACTGACAGGCGCGGACTGAGGCTGCCGAACGGGTCCTGAAACACAATCTGCATTTCGCGGCGCAGTGGTCGCAACGGTTTCGATCGCAGGTGTTGTATTTCCTGGCCACGAAACTCGATGCTGCCACGGCTTTGTTCAAGACGAAGCAGGGCGAGGCCCAGCGTTGTTTTTCCCGATCCGCTTTCCCCGACCACACCCACCGTCTGGCCTTCACGCACGGTCACGCTGATTCCGTCGACCGCCTTGATGTGATCAACGGTGCGCCGCATGACGCCGCGGCGGACCGGAAACCAGACCTTGATGTCCCGCCCTTCGATGATCGTCGGCGCATCTGCTGCAACCGGCGCTGGATTGCCGCTCGGTTGCGCCGCGAGCAGTTTCTGTGTGTAGGGATGTTGCGGTCGACTGAATACGGGCTCTACACGGCCGGCCTCAACCACCCCGCCGCCATGCATCACGTAGACCCGGTCGGCCATCTTGCGAACGATGCGCAGATCATGGGTGATCAGCAGCATCGACATGTTCAGGCGCGATCGCAGATCATCAAGCAGTTCAAGCAGCTGGGCCTGCACCGTGACATCAACAGCGGTGGTTGGCTCGTCGGCAATGAGCAGATCGGGTTCGTTGGCAAGGGCCATGGCAATCATGACGCGCTGACGCTGGCCGCCCGAGAGCTGGTGCGGGTAGGAATTGAGCCGTTGCTCGGCTTGCGGAATGCGCACGAGTTCCAACAGTTCGAGAGAACGCGCACGCGCTGCCTGTCGCGACATGCCTTTGTGAACCATCAGCACTTCGCTGATCTGTTTCTCAACCACATGCAATGGATTGAGCGAGGTCATTGGCTCCTGGAAGATCATCGAAATCCTGTTGCCCCTGACCTTTTGCATGACTGCCGGTTTGGCGCCAACCAGTTCCTGGCCACGGAACCTGATCGAACTGCCGCGGGTGTGTACCGCAGTCGGATAAGGCAGCAACTGCAGGACGGACAGTGCTGTGACCGATTTTCCAGAGCCACTTTCGCCGACCAACGCCACTGTTTCGCCTTCGCTGACTTGAAGCGACACGTTGGACACCGCGTTGACAGCACTGCCTGCCTGGCGGAAACGCACGCCCAGATTCTCAATTTCGAGCAGCTTGTCGCTCATCGCAAGGCTTTCAGCTTCGTGTTGCCGCAGCGGTTGTCGCGGCTTCGCTGACTGCGGGCGGGTTGTCCGGTTCAGGCGCGGTGCCGCCGGAAAACAGTTTGCGCGGATCGAATGCATCACGCACCGCTTCACCGATGAATATCAGCAAACTCAGCATCAGGGCGATGACAAAGAAACCGGTGAGTGCCAGCCATGGTGCCTGCAGGTTCGCTTTGCCCTGTGCCAGGAGTTCGCCCAGTGATGGAGATCCGGCCGGCAAACCAATGCCGAGAAAGTCCAGCGACGTGAGCACGGTCACCGAACCGGCGAGCGTGAAGGGCATGAATGTAATGGTGGCCACCATGGCGTTGGGTAAAACGTGTCTCAGCATGATCATCCGGTCTCCCAGACCCAGAGCGCGCGCGGCGCGCACATAGTCGAAATTGCGCGCGCGCAGAAACTCGGCCCGCACTACGCCGACGAATCCCATCCAGCTGAACATCAGCAGCAGTATCAGCAACCACCAGAAAGTCGGCTCGACCACGCTGGCAAGGATGATGAGCAGATAGAGCGTTGGCAAACCTGCCCAGATCTCGATGAACCGCTGAGCCAGCAAGTCGACCCAACCGCCGAAGTAACCCTGAATGGCGCCGGCGGCAACACCGATGATGGCGCTGACGATGGTGAGAATGAAGCCAAACAATACGGAGATGCGAAAACCGTAGATCACACGTGCCAGCACATCGCGCGCCTGATCATCGGTGCCAAGCCAATGTCCCGCGTCAGGAGGCGAGGGAGCGGGCACTGGCAGATCCCAGGCGACAGTGCGATAGCTGTACGCAACGACAGGCCAGACCATCCAGCCAGCCTTGTCGATATTTCCGGCAACGTACGGATCGCGGTAATCGGCTTCGGTTTCGAATTCGCCGCCGAACGTGGTTTCCGAATAAGCGCGGAAGATGGGCATGTACAGATCGCCCCCGTAACTCACCAGAATGGGTTTGTCGTTGGCGATGAATTCGGCCGGCAAGGTGGCGGCGAGCAGTGCCAAAAAAATCCACAGTGACCAGAACCCTCGCCGGTTGGCGCAGAAGTTCTGCAACCTGCGGCGCGTGAGCGGCGACAAACGCGACGCCTTGACGGGATTTCCCGGCTCTTTCTGATGCGCCCTGCTCTGGTTCTCTCCCGAGGTCATGCGTTACGGCTCTCGAAGTCAATGCGCGGATCCACGATCATGTACATCAGATCGCCAATCAGGTTCATCAGCAGCCCGAGCAGCGAGAAGAAGAACAGCGTACCGAACATCAACGGATAATCGCGGCTGAAAGCGGCTTCGAAGCCCAGGAGACCCAGACCGTCCAGGGAAAAGATGATTTCGATCAATACTGAGCCCGTAAACAGGATGCCGACAAACGCGCCGGGAAAGCCGGCAATGACGATCAACATGGCGTTACGGAAGACGTGGCCGTAGAGCACGCGCTTCTCGGACAGGCCCTTTGCGCGTGCCGTGAGCACATACTGCTGGTGCAACTGGTCGAGGAACGAGTTCTTGGTAAGCATGGCGAGCCCGGCAAAACCGCCGATCACCATTGCCAGCACCGGCAACGCAATGTGCCAGAAGTAATCTGCGATGCACGCGGCACTGGCGACGCAGCCGGTGAAACCGAGCCCGAGATACTGCTCCGACTGCAAGCCCCTGAGCGGGAACCAGTCGAGATAGCTGCCGCCGGCAAAAACCACCAGCAAGAAGACCGCAAACAGGAAGCTCGGAATCGCGGTGCCGATGACCAGGGCGAAACTGGTGCCGACATCGAAGCGGCTGCCGTCGCGAACTGCCTTGCTGATGCCCAGGGGAATGGACACGAGGTAGACAATCAGCGTTGTCCATACGCCGAGCGAGATCGACACCGGCATTTTGTCCAGCACCAGATCGACGACATCGCGGTCGCGGAAGAAGCTCTCGCCGAAATCAAAGGTGAGGTAATCACCCATCATCTTGATAAACCGCTCGTGCATTGGTTTATCGAAACCGAAGCGCTGCTCGAGTTCTTTCACGAACTCGGGGTCCAGTCCCTGGGCGCCGCGATAGCGGCCGGACGCGCCTTCGCCTTGCGTGGCGGGGCCAAGTGTTTCACCCGTTCCGGAGCGGGTTACGCGTTCGGTGATGGGAGAGCCCTGGCCGGTGAGCTGGGCGATCGCCTGTTCCACCGGTCCGCCCGGAGCGGCCTGAACAATAACGAAATTGATCAGCATGATTCCGAGCAGGGTCGGGATCATGAGCAGCAGGCGTCTGATGATATATGCGCTCATTGCGGCGCTTTTCCTTGTCGTCTGCGTTTCAGCACCACAATCACCCCAACACCGGCAATGACCAGCACGCCTAGTACCATGGTGAGGCTGGTTCCGCTTCCGGCTTGTTCCGTTGTGCTGTCAGGCTGTGATTTCCTCGCGTTCTCCAATCGGGCGGCTTTCGCCTCGTCGAACCACCAGTAATCGATCGAGGTGCCGTTGCGCGGAGTGACTGCCGGTCGCGAAAACTTGTCCCAGTAGAGAACGCGCTGCATGCGTAAATGCCATTGCGGAATCACGTAATAACCGAACAATAACACCCGGTCCAGGGCGCGCGCGTGCGCGACGAGGCTGTCACGATCCGGCGCGCTGATCAGCAATTCAACGAGTTCGTCGACGACCGGATCACGCACGCCGGCATAATTGCTGGCTGCCGGTGAATCAGCCGCGGCGCTGGTCCAGTAACTGCGCTGTTCATTACCGGGAGATTCCGACGCGCCCCAGCCTGACACGATCATGTCGAAGTCAAAGTCCCGAATGCGATTGATGTACTGGGACTGGTCTACCAGCCGGACGCGTGCGTCGATCCCGAGGCGTTTCAGATTACGCACGAAAGGCAGCACGATGCGTTCGAATGCCGGGCTGACAAGCAGGATTTCAAACGTAAACGGTTGACCGGACTGCTTGTTTACCAGCCGCATGTCGCGTACTGTCCAGCCGGCTTGTTCGAGCAATTCGAAAGCACTCGCCAGATTCTCCCGCGGCCAGCCGCTGCCGTTCGTTGACGGTGCCTGATAAGGTTGTGTGAAAAGTGCCTCGGGTATGCGTCCCCGAAAGCGATTCAGAATGTCCAGTTCATGGTCCGCCGGCAAACCGGTCGCCGCCAGTTCGGAATTCGAGAAGTAGCTTTGGGTACGCGTGTACTGGCCGAAAAACAGATTCCTGTTGGTCCACTCGAAATCGAACGCGTAGGCAAGCGCGGCGCGTACCCTGCGGTCGCTGAATACGTCACGGCGCGTGTTGTACACGAAAGCCTGCATCCCGGTCGGGCTGTAATGGCGTATCTCTTCCTTCCTCAGCCAGCCGTTCTCGACGGCCGGCACATCGTAGTCGAGAGCCCAGGCTTTTGCCTGATTCTCCATACGGAAATCGACTTCGCCGCTCATCAGGGCCTGGCGGATGACCGTGTCGTCGCGATAATAGTCATAGCGGATACGATCAAAATTGTTCTGCCCGACGCTCACCGGCAGATTGTTGCCCCAGTAGTCGCTAACGCGTTCGGTAATGACGTAGCGTCCGGGTTCGAAATCCGTAATGCGGTATGGCCCGCTTCCCAGAGGCGGTTCGAGCGTGGTGCTCTCGAAGTCGCGTGTCTCCCAGTAGTGTTTCGGAAGTATTGGAAGCTGTCCGACAATCAGCGGCAGTTCGCGGTTGCCTTTGTCGGAAAAGCTGAACTTCACGCGCCTCGGACCCAGTTTCTCGGCACGGGCCACGCCGCCATAGTAGAAGCGGAAGAACGGCTGACCCTTGCTTTTCAGGGTATCCAGCGACCAGATGACGTCTTCGACGGTTATCGGCTTGCCGTCGTGCCATCGCGCCTGGGAGCGCAGCGTAAATATGGCCCATGATCTGTCTTCGGGGACCTCGATACTTTCGGCAATCAATCCGTATTGGGTAAACGGTTCGTCCGCGCTGCTGGTCAGCAGCGTTTCGAACGAACCGCCGGCGCCGGCATTGCCTTTCGGAATAAACGGGTTAAAGCTGTCGAACGTGCCCTGTACGGCAATGCGCAGGATTCCGCCCTTCGGCGCGTCCGGGCTGACGTAATCGAAGTGCGCAAAGTCCGCAGCGTATTTCGGCGTGCCGTGCATCGCAATCGCATGCGCCGGATGAGTCCCGGCGGCCGCGTTCGGGCCGAAAAACACATGGCCAAACGCGATTGCAATCAGCAGGCGGCGCCCGCGCGTCAGACAATCGAAAAGAAAAGGTGATTCAGCTGGCTGGTGCGACATGTGGCGCCGGTCTGGCATCGTCTGGCCTCAACCGTTGCGAATTCGTGACAGTGTTTCGGTCGTCGAACGTTCGTGCTCGAACGGAATCGAGTGAACGCTGCCGCCCCAGCCGAGCACCTCCCTGGCGCCGACGATTTTTTCTGTTGGCCAGTCGCCGCCTTTCACCAGTACATCGGGTCTGCAACTGGTGATGAGCTTGATCGGCGTGTCATCGTCAAACCATGTAACCAGATCAACCATTCCCAGCGCGGCTATCAGAGCCATGCGGTCGTCCAGCGTGTTGATGGGCCGGTCCGGCCCCTTGCCGAGGCGGCGAACCGAGTCGTCGGAATTGAGCGCCACAACGAGACTTGCGCCGAGTTGTTTCGATTGGGCCAGATAGGTTGCGTGACCGCGGTGCAGAATATCGAACACGCCGTTGGTGAATACCAGCGGGCGCGCCAGATTTGCGGCTTGCGAAGTCAGATTTTCCGGGTTACAGATTTTTTTTTCGAAATTTGCTTGCATCGCGTTACGCAACCAATGTTTGACTATGGCAGATACGTAACGGCCAGGCCATCTTCAATAGGGGACCAGGGGTCGATATCGGATCAGGCAGCCGCGGGCGCGAGTTGCTTGCGGAAACGGTTTAGCTCCTGCACCGATGAGAAAGTGGTGCCAAAGAGGCTCGAAAGATTGTGCAGGATCATCTTCACTACACGGGTTTCCCAGGCCTCGTCGAAGCGAATTTGCTGATCGAGCCAGACTTCCAGCCATCCCGGGTCCGGTAGCCGGCTCTGAACCGTGTCGTTCGGGAACAAGCCCTTGTTCACGTGAAGGTTGGTCGGATGCAGGGGTTTGCGGTTTCGCTTGCTCGATGCCATGAGTACGCCGACTTTCGCGAACGCCGCGCGAGCGGCATCTCCCGCCTGTTCGACAGCTTTCTTCATGTAGCGCAGATAGGCTCCGCCGTGACGCGCCTCGTCCTTGGAAATGACTTCATAAATGTGCCGGATGACCGGCTCGGTATGCCACTGGGCTGCACAGCGGTACCAGTGGTTAAGGCGAATCTCGCCGCAGAAATGCAGCATCAGGGTTTCGAGCGGCGGAGCGGCGTCAAACTCGAACCGGACCGCGTGCAATTCCTCCTCGGTCGGAACTAGGTCCGGGCGGAAGCGGCGCAGGTACTCCATCAGCACCAGCGAATGCTTCTGCTCCTCGTAGAACCACACCGACATGAAGGCGCAGAAATCGCTGTCGTCACGATTGTCTCGCAAGAACATCTCGGTAGCAGGCAGGGCAGCCCACTCCGTGATGGCGTTCATCTTGATCGTCAGTGCCTGTTCCTCGGACAGCTTGTCGCTCTGGAAGTCAGGCCATGGAATGTCGCTGTCGAGATTCCACCGCAGCGCCTCGAATTGTCTGAACAATTCCGGATAAAGCATGTTTGTATTCATAGAAGTGGTTGTTACCGGTTCGCGTTCCATCATCTCGTGTCAGCCGGTTCTGACAACGAAAACGGGCCGGGATTCCTTGTACGGCGCAGTCTCGCCGCTATTAGCTACGCGATGCCATTTTCAGTAACTCGCATGCTCGGCCCGCCATCTTTTCGCAACTTCGCATATCTTTTCCAGATTGGCAATGAGTTGTATGTCATTAAGGCGACGCCGGATGCGTGCGACGCCCGCGCCGCCGGCGCAAAGGAGTACGGGACCGGGAAGCATCGCTCGCAATTCCTTGAGGGCCTCGACGGCCTTCGATTCCGGGTACGCACCGCTAAACGACAGGGCTACGATATGCGCCCTGTGAGCCTGGGCTGCTTGCACGATCTCGGTCACGGGTGTCTCTGTCCCGAGCGGAATGCAATGCGCATTCTCCACCGTGAGCATGGCCTCCACCATCAACAGGCCGAGGTTGTGCGGTTCGTTTGGCAGTGATGTCAGCAGCACGCGCGGCGCATTGCCCTGGGATTGCAGCGCGGTGATCGAATTCCGGATCAGGCCCTGCATCAACTCCGTATAGAGATGCTCTTCGAAAATGGCGATCTCGCCGCGCATCCACGCGTCTCCAACTGCCTCAGTCAGTGGTGCAACCGTATCGACGATAAATCGCTGCAAGCCGTGCCGCACCATGGCCTGGGACAGTTGCCGCCGCAGTTCCCGAGACTGATGCGACCTGACCAGCCGCAAGTAGAGCTCGATATCCTGGCGCGGCGCGGCATTGGCAGCCGGCTTCGCGGCGAGTTGCGAAAGCTGTTCGTCGTCGAGCCCTATGATCTTGCCGGGACGATGACCTTGATCAAGCAACCGTTTGATTAACTGGAGCTTTGCAACTTGTTCCGGTGTGTAAGCGCGATCCCCGTTCTGGTCGCGCAGCGGGTGCGGGAAGCCGTAACGGCGCTCCCAGATTCGCAGCGTGTCTTTTGACAAACCCGTGTCGCGTTCGACCGCACTGATATTGAGAAGGATCATTTCCGGATGCTGGTCTGTGTTAACAGTCATACGCTCATTGTCCTAGACAAATAATTGACATTCTCTAATTGAAGGGCTATCTTAGCATTCAAATGCAATTTTGACTAGGACAAACAGTGAGTATTCTTTTAATCGGGCTTCTGTATATTGCTCCGCAGCCGGGCTTCGGTTGCGGTCCCGTATCGCCGCCGACCGGACATTTTGTTCCCCTCGGGCTGACCACTCCCTCGATAGCGCTTGCCCAGGCACGCCCGATGGCAAGCAGGCAATTCAGTTCTGCCCCTGATGCAGGAGACCTCCCGGCAGTTCAGAGCCCTGCAAGCGACGCAAATCTGCAGTTCTACCTCGATTCCCATGCCCAGGCACTCAGCGATAACGACGCAGCGAGCATGAACCCGTGGGTTCAGTTGCACCCCGTCGGAGCAGCCGAAGGCCTTCCCGTGCTGGAGGTGACGCTGCCCGAAGCCGGTGAGCAGCCGGCCGGACACCATGGGTATGGGCGTTTTCCGGAGGCCGGTCATGCCTGTTCCTGAACGAATCTTCGATTCGTCGTTGGGCGGCGGCATGGTTGCGCACGATGGCACGCTTGTGTCGCGGGGCGGGTCAACCTGCAAGAAAGCCGAATCGGCGATCGGGTTGCAGCAGTCATGAGTGAGAAACGAATTGCCGTGATTGGCGCCGGGATTTCAGGCTTGTCCGCAGCGTGGCTGCTGTCGAAGCAGTATCCGGTGACGCTTTTCGAGGCGAACAGTTATTTGGGCGGACATACCAACACCGTTGACGCGACAGTAAACGGAATTACTGCTCCGGTAGATACCGGGTTTCTTGTGTTCAACGATCGGACATATCCGAACCTGGTCGCGATGTTTGAGCATCTGGGTGTGCCGCATTCGAACAGCGAAATGTCTTTCAGCGTCCGCGTCGATGAGGAAAAGCTGGAATGGGCGGGCAGCAATCTGGCAGCGGTTTTTGCGCAGAAGCGAAACCTGGTCAACCTGGAGTTCTGGCGCATGCTGAAAGAAATCCTGCGCTTCAATCGCGAGAGCACACAGGCACTGCTGGCTGGTGGCGGTTGCGACGGTTCGCTAGGAGAGTTTCTGGACCGTCGCGGGTTCGGGCGCGCATTTCAGGATTGGTACCTGCTGCCCATGAGTGGCGCAATCTGGTCGTGCCCCACGCGGCAGATGCTCGAATACCCCGCAGAGACATTCTTTCGCTTTTGTCACAACCACGGCTTGTTGAGTATTTCGAACCGTCCTGTCTGGAGAACGGTACGCGGGGGCGGGCGCGTGTATGTGCGCAAGCTCGCTGCCGGCATCGACGACGTGCGCCTCGGTTCGCCGGTTGCCTCGGTAACACGCACTGCCGAAGTCGTGCGTATCTCGACGGCGCGACACGGAACCGAAGAGTTCTCGCAGGTGGTGTTTGCCTGCCACAGCGATCAGGCGTTGAGCATGCTCGGTGATGCCTCGCAGGCCGAGCGAGCGATCCTGGAGCGTGTCCGGTATCAGCAGAATCACGCAGTGCTGCATACTGATATTTCCCTTTTGCCCCGCTCTCCCGAAGCATGGGCAGCGTGGAATTATGTCGCCGGGCGCAGCGGGCCGGATGGCCGTCCGGTCAGCGTGAGTTACCTCATCAACCGGTTACAGCCGCTTCCGTTTACGCAACCGCTACTGGTAACGCTTAACCCGCTTCAAGAACCGCGGGCCGCTTCGGTGATACGCCGATTTGATTACGCGCACCCGGTTTTCGACGGCGCGGCGATCGATGCGCAGCGTGCACTGCCAAAGATTCAAGGGGTTAACGGAACGTGGTTTTGTGGTGCCTGGACCGGCTACGGGTTTCACGAAGACGGATTGCGTTCTGCATTGAACGTGGTCAACGCAATGGGTGTGAGCGCGCCGTGGCAGGGCCGACAGCCGGATGTTTCCGAGCTCAGAGGCGCAGCGTGAAACCGCAGATCTACTTCGGTGGTGTCATGCATGCGCGTTTACGGCCGCGTCGAAACGAATTTCGTTACCGCGTTTTCTTCATGCGCTTGCCGTTGTCGCAACTCGACCGTGTCCGCAATTCGCTGTTCTCCGTCAATCGCTGGAACGTTTTCTCGTTTCATTTCGCCGATCACGGGGCTCGGGACGGGTCGCCACCGCAAGCCTGGATTCGCAGATTACTGGCGCGCGAGGGTGTGGAAGCCGCAGATGGCGAAGTAGTGTTGCAGACCTTTCCGAGGATTCTTGGCTATGTCTTCAATCCAGTGAGCTTCTGGTTGTGCCATGATCGCAACGGTGGATTGCGTGCGATTGTGTGCGAGGTCAACAACACTTTCGGCGAACACCACAACTATTTGCTGACACATCCGGACGGCGCGCGGATCGGCCCTGACGATATTCTCGAAGCGCGCAAGGTGTTTCACGTGTCGCCGTTCTGCGAGGTGTCGGGAAAATACGCTTTTCGCTTCAGGTCGCAAGCTTCCAGGTGTGACGTAAAGATCGACTATGACGATCCGGACGGCCGGCTGTTGCTGACCTCGATCTGGGGGCGCGCGTCGGCGTTTAGTGTCGGTGGATTGCTCAGGGCTTTTCTGCTTTATCCGTGGATGACGCTGGGTGTAATGGCCCGCATTCACTGGCAGGCATTCAAACTCTGGATTGGCGGTGTGCCCTTTGTGGCCAAGCCACTGCCGCCGGAACAGGAGACGACGAGATGAAACCGGGAGAGCTGTTACTTGGGCGCAGATTGCCGGTTATGCCGCGAGCCGGACGAATTCTCTTTTCATTGCTTTCCCGGCTGCAATTCGGACGTGTCGAGCTGACGACCCCCGAGGGTGACCGCTTTGTTTTCAACGGAGAGGCACCGGGGCGCGAAGCGTCGTTGAGAATAAACGACTGGGAGGTTTGTGCCGACATCCTGAAGGCCGGAGACATCGGCTTTGCCGAAGCATTCCTGTCAGGCCGTTGGCAAACAACGGACCTGGCTGCGCTCCTTGAAGTGGCAGCGCGAAATCGCGCTGCACTCGAGCGTGCCATGCACGGCAAGTGGTGGGGCACGCTGCTGTATCGGCTGCGCCATTTGATGCGCAGCAACACTCGTGGAAATGCACGCCGCAATATTCATGCGCATTACGATCTGGGAAACGAGTTCTACCAGGCGTGGCTGGATGAGACGATGTCTTATTCATCCGCCGTGTTCGAGGGCGAGCCGGAACGTGGCCTCGAACAGGCACAGATCGCCAAATATCGCAGAATCCTCGACCGTCTTGGCGTTCAACCGGGCGACCGCATTCTCGAGATCGGATGTGGCTGGGGTGGTTTTGCCGAGGTTGCCGCGCGCGACCGGGGTGCGTCGGTCCATGGCATCACGCTGTCAAACGAGCAACTCAGGTTTTGCCGACAGCGGTTCGAGCGTTTGGGTATCGAAAAGCAGGTATCCGCACAGCTTTGCGATTACCGGGACGTGAAGGGACAGTTCGATTTCGTCGTTTCCATCGAAATGCTCGAAGCCGTAGGCGAAGCGTACTGGGCGGACTACTTTGGCGTTGTCAGGAACAGGTTGCGGCCAGGAGGACGCGCCCTGATCCAGACCATCGTCATTGCCGATGAATTGTTCGAGAGTTATCGCCGTGGCACGGACTTCATTCAGCAGTACGTATTCCCCGGGGGCATGTTGCCGTCCCCTACCGAGTTTGCGAAACATGCCTCGGGCGCGGGTTTGCGTGTTGGAGATCGATATTTCTTCGGATTGGACTATGCGCAAACGCTGCGCATCTGGCGCGAGCGCTACAAGCAGGCCGCGCCGTCACTGAAGCAGCTCGGGTTCGATGAGCGCTTCGAGCGGTTGTGGAATTTCTATCTCGCCTACTGCGAAGCAGGCTTTCGCGCAGGAAGTATCGATGTTGCTCAACTGGAGTTGACCCATGACTAGACTGTTCGTCGCGCTGGCGCTTTTCATTCCGTTATATTCACAGGCGATACCGCCCTTGCCTGAAGCAGTGATCGGAAAATCTCCGGAACTGCGACCGGTTGGAGAAGGACGTCTGCGGTGGCTCGGATTACATATTTACGATGCCGCCTTGTGGACGGGCGATGACCCTGTGAGCGTGCGCAGCGAATTCGCGCTCGACATTCGTTATGCCCGAAACATCCCGGCCCACCGCCTCGTGAGCACCAGTCTGAAGGAAATGCAAAGGCTGGGGTTCGATAACGACGCGCAGATCGATCGGTGGTCGCGCGAAATGGCGCGGGTTTTCCCCGACATCCGCAAGGGGGATCGGCTGACTGGCGTCAACCGACCGGGTGTCGGCGCAGAGTTCTATCACAACGGACGTTTTGTCGGCGCTGTTACAGATACCGGTTTCGCGGACGCCTTTTTCTCCATATGGCTGGATCCGAGAACGCGCGAACCCGGTTTGCGTGAATCGCTCATCGGCCAGAACTGAGACGGTGTCAAGGTCCGGCCAAAGCATGAGAAACAGAACCACACAGGATTACGGGTCATCTGGGGGATTGTGCGTTCCTCTGTACCGAATCGCGTTCACTAGCGGCCGCTAATGCTGCCGCGCCGTGCTTTGTTCGGGTACTCGTTGCTTGCCATGCCGCTGGCGATGGCGGCGTTGCCCATTTATGTACACGTTCCGAACTACTACGCGACAACACTTGGTGCCCCGCTTGCATGGATCGGGATCATTCTGTTTGCCGCACGTTTGCTTGATGCGGTACAGGACCCGGTGCTCGGTTACCTGAGCGATCGCGCCGCCGGTGCATGGCAAGGCAGGTTCTCACTGATTCTGCTTGGTGTTCCGTTGCTGGCGATCGGCTTCGTCGCCTTGTTTCAACCGCCGGTTTCCGGGCCCGTTGCAGTTTCCATGTGGTTGGCGATCTCGCTGGTCGTCGTCTATTTGGGCTTCAGTGCTGCCTCGATCAGTTATCTCGCCATCGGAGCGGAACTGTCGGCTGATTACCATGGCCGGACCCGGGTTAGCGCGGCGCGTGCCGCGTTTGGCATCGTCGGTGTGATGCTGGCGGCGACCTTGCCCGAAGTGCTGGCGCAACGCCCGTCCGCAGCCTCGTTAGGGGGCGAGGCGGGCGGTGCCGCTGCAGGCGTAGTGCAGTTCAGCCTGGTGTTCGTTCCCGTGCTGTTGATCTGTTCGCTGTTGACGTTGAAGCTGACCCCGCGTCCGGCGCCGGTGAATGCCGGTGGCGAGAAAACCTGGCGCGCGATGTTTGCGCCCTTCCGGCACCGTGAGTTCCGCTGGCTTCTGGCGGTAACCATACCCAGTGGCGTGGCCGGGGCAATACCCGCAACGTTGATTTTGTTTTTTGTCGATGACGTGCTTCGCGCGTCCAACCTGTCCGGGTTGTTTCTTGCCGTCTATTTTCTGTCCGGCGCGCTCACCATGCCGGCGTGGGTCGCCGTCTCACGCAGAACCGGAAAGAAAAATGCCTGGCTGCTTGGCATGCTGTTAGCCGTGGCCGCGTTCGTCTGGGCATTTGCGCTGGGCCCCGGCGATGTACTCGCGTTTGCTGTCGTATGTGCGATGTCGGGCGTTGCGTATGGCGCCGAGCTGGCCTTGCCACCGTCAATTCTTGCCGATCTGGTTGACCGGGGCGGCAATGAGCCGGGAGCTAACGGTGCGTACTTCGGCCTTTGGCAGATGATAGAGAAGCTCAATCTCGCCGCTGCAGCAGGCATTGCCTTGCCGTTGCTGGCCTTCCTTGGTTATCAGCCCGGTTCGTCCGGCAAGGCGGTAGTCGCGCTTTCTGCAACCTATGCGCTGTTACCTTGCGCGATAAAACTGTTGGGCGGTGCCGTGTTGTGGGTGGCGCCGATTGATCTCCGGCGGACTGATTCGGCGGCACTTGTGATGGAAGGAAAAATATGACGAAGATGACCTTGCCGGTGCTGTTGCTGGCAGCGGTAACTGTGATCGCGGGATGCGCGGCGCCGCGTGTCGACAGCTATCGTGACGAGAAACCGGTACTCGACCTGCGCGAATATTTCGATGGGGAAATCGAGGCGCAGGGCATATTTCAGGATCGCGCGGGGAAGGTGGTCAGGCGTTTCAATGTCGCGATCAAGGGTAGCTGGGCAGGAGATGTAGGTACGCTGGAGGAAGATTTCGTCTACTCGGACGGAACGACGCAGCGGCGGGTGTGGACTATCACCAGGATCGACGAACACAATTACATTGGTACAGCGGGAGACGTCGTTGGCGAGGCCAGAGGAGAGGCTTTCGGCAATGCGCTGCGCTGGCGTTATGTGCTGGCGCTCGAAGTCGATGGCAAAACATGGCACATGGATTTCGACGACTGGATGTTTCTGGTCGATGACAAGGTGATGTTGAACCGTTCGGAAATGCGCAAGTTCGGTTTCCGTTTCGGCGAAGTCACGCTTTCGTTCCGCAAGAAGGACTGAGTCTCCATGCCATTGAATAAACGCATCCGTGACTGGCGCGATCAGCGTGTCTGGGTGCTTGGCGCAAGCAGCGGTATCGGCAAGGCGCTTGCGAAAGCCTTGCTCGAGCGCGGTGCACGTGTGGCCCTTACCGCGCGAAACAAGGAGGCGCTCGAAGTTCTGGCGCACGAATACGGCGCATCGCAAACCCTGGTGTTGCCGGCCGACGTTACCAATCAGTTCGACATCGACGCAGCTTATGCCCGGGTCAATGCACAATGGTCCGGCATCGATCTGGTCGTGCTTCTGGCGGGGACGCATTCTCCGGTCAGGGCCTGGGAGCTTGATGCGAACGAGGCCGAAGCGTTATTCCGGGTAAACGTGTTCGGCGTTTTCCGGACGTTGGCGCGGGTCATTCCGGACCTGGTATCGCGCGGCGAAGGCGGCATCGCCGTTGTGTCGAGCGTTGCTGGCTATCGCGGGCTCCCGACCAGTCTTGCTTACGGCGCCAGTAAGGCAGCGTTGACGAATTTTTGCGAAACACTTTATCTCGATCTGAGGCCCAAAGGCGTCAGTGTTTATCTGGTGAGCCCCGGATTCGTGCGCACGCCGCTCACTGACCGGAACGCATTCGATATGCCGGCGTTGATTTCCGTGGAAGAGGCGGCCTATCAAATGGTGCGAGGGTTTGAACGTGGCGAGTTCGAGATTCATTTCCCGAAGCGCTTCACGAGGATGATGAAGCTGTTGCGCCTGCTTCCGTACCGGTTATTCTTCCCGCTTGTTCACCGGATCACGGGGTTGTAGACATGCGGGCCGCACACGTTGATGCGCTGATATCCGCCTACGAAGGCTTGTCTCCGGAGACAGTGGATGGCCTGGACGGAGTGTACGCGGCCAACGCCTACTTCAAGGATCCGTTCAACGAGGTGCATGGCATCGATCACATCAAGGAGATTTTTCGCGACATGTACCGTCGAATCGAGGAACCCCGTTTTGTAGTTCATCAATGGTCCGGTTCGGACCACGACGGATTTCTCGTCTGGGATATGCGCTTTCGCAGCCGCCTGATGCGTGGCGGTCCCGATCAGTTGATACGCGGTGTCAGCCACATTCGATTCAATGCTGCTGGCAAGGCCAACTATCATCGGGACTACTGGGATACCGGTGAGGAGCTATACGGAAAACTTCCGGTCATTGGCTGGCTGATCGGTTGGTTACGGAAAAAGCTGGCGTAGGCATGGTGGAGATGGCAAAGCGAATCCGAACCCGGGCGCAGTGCGTAGTCCTGGTTGGACTCGCAGAAGCGCCCGTTCGCGCGAGTGGATTTTTCTCAGCCCGGGCCGGCAGGCATTTCGATGGTTTCGATCCGGGGCGTTCCCATCCCCAACCCGGCTTGAACGCGGTCATTGCCTGCTCGAAAGAGTGGTAATGGCGCTGGCCCGGGCTGAACTTTTTGATGTGTGTCGCAACTCCGGAGCAGGCGTGATCCGCCTCTGTGAGGCTGACCAGGCGCACCGCTTTTCAAACACCACCGTAGCATGAAGCGTTACGATCGGGCTCTCGTCTGGTTCCGGCGCGACTTGCGCGCTGAAGACCATGCCGCTTTGAGCCATGCATTGGCCGAGGCAAGAGCGGTGTACTGCCTCTTCGTGTTTGATACCGAAATACTGGATGCGCTCGAGCGCAAGGACGATCGCCGCGTTGACTTCATCTGGCACAGTCTTGTTGAGCTGAAATCGACTCTGCGCCGGTTGGGCGGGGATTTGCACGTCGTGCATGGTCGGGCGCGCTGCGAGGTGCCGGCTTTCGCGCGCAGCCATGACGTAGAGGCCGTCTACTTCAATCACGATTACGAACCATTGGCTGTTGCGCGCGACCAGGATGTCGCCAAGCGTCTTGCTGCTGAACAGCGGACGCTGCACACGTTCAAGGACCAGGTGATATTCGAGAAGTCCGAAATCCTGAACGCGCAAGACCGCCCCTACGTCGTCTTTACGCCTTACAAGAGAGCGTGGCTGGCGAGGATAGGGCATCGCGACACTGAGCCTCATCCCGTCGCCGCCCGCGCGCAGGCGCTTTCTCCGGAACAAGCGCCACCGGTCCCGGGTCTGGAAGACATCGGTTTCGCCCGTACCAACCTCGCCGACCTTGGCATTCCGGCCGGTGAGGGCGGCGCCAGGATGCTGTTCGAGGATTTTCTCGACCGGATCGGCGCTTATGCCGAGCGTCGTGACTTTCCGGCGATGGCCGGACCCTCGCTATTATCGGTTCACCTGAGATTCGGCACCATATCGATCCGTGAACTGGTGCGAACGGCAATCACGCTGGACGCCGATGCCCGGGCAAGGGCCGGCGCCAGCGTCTGGCTATCCGAGCTGATCTGGCGGGAGTTTTACTTTTCGATACTGTTTCATTTTCCTCATGTGGCCGGGAACGCCTTTCGGCGCGAGTACGACGCGCTGAAGTTTGACAACCGGGAAAGCTATTTCCAACACTGGTGCGAAGCGGCGACCGGCTATCCGCTGGTGGACGCGGCCATGCGTCAACTCAACGCGACCGGGTACATGCATAATCGTCTGCGCATGCTCAGCGCGTCGTTTCTGGTAAAGGATCTGCATGTCGACTGGCGTTGGGGCGAGCGCTATTTTGCGCGGAATCTCAACGATTTTGATCTTGCGGCCAACAACGGGGGATGGCAGTGGTGTGCGTCGACGGGTTGTGACGCGCAGCCTTATTTCCGAATTTTCAATCCGGTGACCCAGTCGAGGAAGTTTGATCCGGAAGGCCGCTTTATCCGCATGCAGTTGCCGGAACTTGCCCGCGTGCCGGACAAATATATCCACGAGCCGTGGAAAATGCCGCTGGATATCCAGCGCTCGAGTGGTTGCCTGATCGGAGCGTCATACCCTGCCCCGGTCGTTGACCATGCCGTTGCGCGAAAGAAGACGCTGGCGATTTATTCCGCGGTGCGCTCGCCGGATCGGTCTCGCGGCTGATGCAGAGCGGGTGACGTCCCGGCGCCAATCAGTCCAGGTACTCGAACACCTTTACCACCCGCTGTACGCCGCTGGTTGTCGCCGCAGTGTCGGTAGCGGCGGTGGCTTCCGCGCGTGTGAGCATTCCCATCAGATATACGGTGCTGTTGCTGGTGACAACCTTGACGTGATTCGCCCCCACATCGTCGTTACTCGCCAGGCGGCTCTTTACCTTGCTGGTCAGCAGCGCATCGCTGCTGCGCGAAACAAACGAGCTTGCGCCGGCAATCGCGATTTCGTTCTGCACGTAGCGCACGTTCGGTGTTTCAAGTGCCATTGAACCAATATCGTCCCTTATCGCTTCGCTGGGTACCTGACCTATCAGCAGCACAACCCGGTTGTAACTGATCGCACTCACGCGCAGCTGTTCTTGCTTGTAGGTTTCGGCAACGCTGTTCGCGATCTTTGTCTCGATGACCTGGTCCTCGAGCTGCGTGCCGCTGCTCCTGCGATCGTTAGCGACTACAGCGGCTCCTACGCCGGCGCCTACTACAATGGCTGGACACCCCTGCAGGAGCAACAGCGCCGCGAGCGCCAGAGATGATGCCAATAAATAAGCCACTTTCATTGTTTGACTCCAAATAATAGACAGTCGATTACGTCGCACATGCAGTGCAGACAGATTAAATGGACTTCCTGTATGCGTGCCGTGCTGTTGGCAGGTACGCACAGGTTGATGTCGCCCTCTTTCAGCAAGCCGGTCATCTTTCCTCCTTGCTTGCCGGTCAGCGCGACGACTTTCATGCCGCACGAGTGGGCGGCCTCGATGGCTCTCAGCACATTGGGTGAATTTCCGCTGGTGGAAATGGCGAGCAGCACGTCGCCGTCGCGGCCGAGTCCGGCCACCTGTTTCGAAAACACCTCGTCGTAACTGTAGTCATTTGCGATCGAGGTCAGCGTTGACGAGTCGGTCGTCAGGGCGATCGCGGCAAGCGGCGGCCGCTCCATTTCGAACCGGTTCAGCAGTTCGGCGGAGAAATGCTGCGCATCGCCGGCCGATCCGCCGTTTCCGCACGCGAGTATTTTTCCCTTGTTTTTCAAACAAGCGGCCATTAACCGCCCGGCCTCGGCGAGTGGTTGCGCGAGCACTTCCATCGCTCTCAGTTTGACCTGAGCGCTTTCGGTGAATTGATTGTTGATTCTGGCGACGAGATCCATCGTGATTCGGGAAAGTTCTTGTCGGCGCAGATTATTGCATAAAGCCGCGCATAAGACGCATACGATTTCACTCGCCGAATGCGTTTCGTATCCATTGAACGCGACTGTCGCCATTCAGCAACACTGCGTCGAAGCGGCAATCCGGAATTCTGCCCAGCGCGCCAATGTAGTGGCGCGCGGCGGCCAGAAGCTTTCGCTGCTTGCGTGCATCGATGCTTTCCTGCGCACCGCCGAAGGCTTTGGAAGCGCGCATGCGAACCTCGACGAACACCAGCGTCTGCCCATCGCGCATGATCAGGTCAATTTCGCCAAAGCGGCAACGGTAGTTGCGTTCGACACCAGTCAGGCCCTGGCGCCGCAAGTAATCGAAAGCCAGTTCTTCGGCTTCCAGACCGCGCCTGGTCATTGTTCCGAGCCGGGTCCCTCGGTAAACAGGCGTGTTCTGCCGTACGAAAAGAAAGCCGGCGTAAGCGCGCGTGAAAATTGTTGGCCTTCGAGAGTGATCTTGCCGGTGACGCCGTCAATCTCCGGTTTGACGCCGTTCGCTGTCAACAGCGCCTGGGCGATGCGATAAGCGTCGATCCCGAGCGCGTAGAAGCGTTCTTCGTCGAGCGCGTTCGACTCCATTCTGATGCGCTGATAAGTCATCACGGCAGGGTGGTCCTGTTCGAGTAACCAGGGCATGTCCATGAAGCGAACGCCATCCAGGTCGTAGAGTTGCAGTCTGTCCGAATTCGATGCGTACACGAGCGAAGTCGCATAGATCGGCAATTGTGTGCCCAGATAAGTCCTGATGAACCGCGCGCGAGGTGCGTTCATCGCCAGAAATACGACATCAGCAGCGGTAGTAGTGATGAGTTCCCGCAAACCGGTCAGCGCGCTGGCGTCGGTGGAATAGACGAATTCGTCGGCGATGTCACCTTTAAGTTGCTGCCATTTTTGCGTGAATGCACCGGCGATACGCCGTCCAAGTGCGGTTTCTCCGGTTACCAGCAGCGCCTTGCGTCCGCCATGGTCAAAGGCCAGTTGCGCAACCTGTTCGGCTTGCGCCTCGATTTGCAGTCCGAATACATACATCTCTCGAGGCATTATGATGCCGGCGTCAGGTGCGTTCAGGACGATTGTGGGGACCGAAACGATGGAATTGCGCGCCACCGCGGATACGCCATCACGGGTCAGTGGACCGATGACCGCGCGAGCGCCGCTCGCCACTGCCTTCTCATAGGCTTCGAGTATGCGCCGCGTATCGGCGCTTGTGGAGTACACGGTGATCGGCAGTGCGGTGTGTGACGCGACATCCGATGCCGTTACGATGCCCAGCCTTACCTGTTCGGCCAGGCGCCCGAACTCGCTTGACTGAAGCGGGAGTATGACCGCGATGTGGGATCGCGCAAAAACGGAACGCTCGACCACCGGGGCGCGCCCGGTGGATGTTTCTCCGGATGGGCCGTAGTTTTGCCCGACGCCTGATTCCGGTGGCTGTCCTGCAGTCTCCCCGGCGTCCCGTTCAACCTCTTGTTCTCCGGGTTGCGGAGAAGCTTGTTCAACTGATTCTTCGTCGAGTGGCTGCGTGACTTGCGGGGTTTGATTCCGGGGAAGCTGCCACCCCATCGCCTGGGCGTCGAAAGTGGATATGCCGGTGGCCGCAAAGTATAGTAGCGCCGTGAGCAGCACCCGGGGGACAAGACGACGTTGCATAAGGTGGTTGAAGAAGCAAGAGATGGGACATTATATGTGGTGGCAACGCCGATCGGAAATCTGCGCGATATCTCACTGCGCGCGCTCGACATACTCAGCAGCGCAGACGTGGTCGTTGCCGAAGATACGCGAGTGTGCGCCAGGTTGCTCGGCCAGCTTGGCATCAAGGCACGCGTGATCGCATCGCATGAGCACAACGAACGCCAGTCGGCCGCAGGCATCGTCAAATTGCTTGCCGAGGGCAATTCTGTCGCTCTGACTACCGATGCCGGCACGCCGGCCATCAGCGATCCGGGTTCGGAGGCTGTAGCGAGGGCGCGTGAACAGGGTTTCACGGTGGTGCCGGTTCCGGGCGCGAGTGCCTTGACGGCGGCCTTGTCAATCAGCGGCAGGCGGTTGTCGCAGGTGCTGTTCTGCGGTTTCTTGCCAGCCAAAAGCGGTGAGCGACGCAAATCGATCGAACGGCTTGCAGATGTGGCGGCGACGTTGGTTTTCTATGAAGCGCCGCACCGGATTATCCAGACCCTCGATGATCTGGCGCAGATTCTCGGGTGCGACGGGCACATCGTGATGTGCCGCGAACTGACCAAGCTTTACGAAGAAGTTCACGCCTGCGCGCTGGGAGAAGCCCGTGCCTGGCTTGAAAGCAATCCCGAGCGCGTAAGGGGCGAATTCGTGCTGGTCGTGGATCGCGCGCAACCGCTGGAAAACAAGGAGGTAATGGAGGGCGAGCGCGTGCTGGCCCTCCTGGTGCGCGAACTGCCGTTGAAGAAAGCTGTCGCGCTGACGGTTGAAATCACCGGGGGACGCAAGAACGCGCTCTATCGCCGCGCGCTGCAGCTGGCTCACGAGGAAGGGAAGAACGCCGGTGAGTAGTGCGCGGGTTTGGCGCAATCATGACCGGCAGAGCGGGACGGGGTCCGCCGTTCCCGGACGGTTTAGCGCCGCAGAATTGCCGGGGGTTCGGTGGCATTCGGATGGATTCGGGAGATTTTTCAGAAAACTTTTGTGTATCTTTGCGTTCTCGCGTCATGGCGGCGGCTCGTTCTGCCCGAGTGCCCGCATTGCTGGCTTGCAGCGCGCGATCACTGAATCGGAAACGGCTTATGGATCGAATTACCATTACCACGCCTGACGACTGGCATCTGCACGTGCGCGATGGCGACGCGCTTCGCACGGTTGTGCCGCATACGGCTGCACAGTTCGCGCGTGCCATCATCATGCCCAATCTCAAGCCGCCGGTTGTCGACACCGGTCTTGCGCAGGCTTATCGCGAGCGCATCATGGGCGCGCTGCCCGGCGGCAGTAAGTTCCAGCCGCTGATGACAATTTACCTTACGGACAATACGACGGCGGCGGAGGTCCGGCGTGCGAAGGCGAGTGGCGTTGTCCTGGCGGTAAAGTATTATCCGGCAGGCGCTACCACCAACTCGGACTCCGGGGTTACCGATATCGGAAAATGTGCGGCTGCGCTCGAGGCGATGGCGGAGGAAGGTTTGCCGTTGCTGATACATGGCGAAGTTACCGATGCCGCTGTCGATGTTTTCGATCGAGAGAAGACGTTCATTGAACGCGAACTGACCGGACTGGTGGCGCGCTTTCCCGGCCTGAGGGTTGTGCTTGAGCACATCACCACTTCGCACGCAGTCGATTTTGTGCGCGGTGCACCGGACAACGTCGCCGCAACCATCACCGCGCACCATCTCCTGTTGAACCGCAATGCAATATTCCAGGGCGGCATCCGCCCCCATCACTATTGCTTGCCCGTGCTGAAGCGAGAACAACATCGCCAGGCGCTGGTGCAAGCCGCCACTTCGGGCAACAAGAAGTTCTTTCTGGGTACCGATAGTGCGCCGCACGAGCGCAGCACCAAGGAAACGGATTGCGGTTGCGCCGGTGTTTACACGGCGCATGCCGCGATTGAGTTCTATGCCGAAGTATTCGAAGCGGCCGGTGCGCTCGACAGGCTGGAGGCCTTCGCCAGTTTCCATGGGGCCGACTTTTACCGGCTGCCGCGCAACAGCACCAGCATTACGTTGGAGAAGAGGCCGTATCCGGTGCCGGCAAGCTACCCTTACGCTGGCGGCGAGCTGGTTCCCTTGCGCGCAGGCGGCACGACAGCGTGGCGGCTGTCGGAGCCTGGTGCGTAACCCAGGGCTGGAAGGCCGCTTAACGAGAAAGTGGCACGGGCGGAGGAGTCGCAACGATGATCAGTTGCATGGTTTATTCCGCCACACTGAAATTTCAGGCAGCCAGACCTGCCAATGCGGTGCCAGCGGGGGTGAGGTAACTTTCAAACTGCCGGATGGATTCGTGCCAGGAAAACCTCTCGGCGTAGGCGCGGGCGTGACCGCGGTCGATGTCCAGCGCTTTCAGGCAGGCGGCGCGCAAGTCGTTGTCCAGAGCTCCGGCGCCGCCGTCGCCGATGACGTCGATAGGTCCGTGCACCGGAAACGCGGCAACCGGGGTACCGCAGGCCAGGGCCTCGAGCATGACCAGGCCGAAAGTATCGGTTAGGCTTGGAAACACGCATACGTCCGCCGCGCTGTAATACCGGGCGAGTTCCCGCGGTGTCTTGATGCCTTCGAAGCTGACATCGGGGTATTTGCGTTCCAGCTTCGTGCGGCTCGGCCCCTCGCCAACTACCCATTTCGGACCCGGCAGGTCGAGGTCAAGGAATGCTTCGATGTTTTTCTCGACCGCTACGCGGCCGACATACAGGAAAATCGGCCGTTCGTTCCCCAGCTTGTTGCGTTCGACAGGGTAGAACGTTTCGGTGTCCACGCCCCGTGTCCAAAGCACAGTGTTATTGAAATGGCGCGACTCCAGTTCGCGGCATACCGCCGGGGTCGGCACCATCACCGCGCGCGAAGGCGCGTGGAATCGGCGCAACCAACGGTAGGTGAAATTGACCGGTATGCGAAAGCGGGCGTGAACGTACTCGGCGAAACGCGTATGGAAGGCGGTGGTGAATGCCAGCCGATGGGCGAGACAGTAGCGCCGCGCGGCGATGCCGAGCGGCCCTTCGGTGGCGATGTGAATGGCATCAGGCGCAAACTCTTCGATTGTCTTTCTGATGCCTGTCGAGGCGAACAGGCTGAGCCGTATTTCCGGGTAAGTGGGACACGCAACGGATCTGAAATCCAGTGGCGTAACGAATCGCACTTCGTGTCCGATGTTGCTTAACCCTTCGCCGATTTTTCCCAGCGTCGTGACGACGCCGTTGACCTGCGGCTTCCAGGCGTCCGTGACGATCATGATCTTCATATTGTTGTTTCCATTCTTGCTTCCGGCTCTGTGGTCGGCGCATTGATCGCGGGATCTCGAAGCCATTCGACGATCCTCAGTTCGCCCTCGTAGGTCTCAACGAGAGCCGACAGACTCTCCACCCAGTCGCCGTCGTTGCAGTAGGTGATGCCGTCGATTTCCTTGATCTGTGGTTTGTGAATATGCCCGCAGATCACGCCTTGAAAGCCACGCGTGCCGGCTTCCCGGGCGATGGCTGTTTCGAACTGGGCCATGAAATTCACGGCGTTCTTGGTTTTGTGCTTGAGGTATTGCGAAAGCGACCAGTAGTCAAATCCGAGCTTGGCGCGAATGTGGTTGAACCACCTGTTGAGCTTGAGGATCAATGCGTAAAGATGGTCGCCGACGATTGCCAGCCATTTCGCGTAAAGCACGACCGCATCGTACAAATCGCCATGTACTACCAGAAATCTGCGGCCATCGGCCATGGTGTGAACCGCTTCATCGCGGATGTCGATACCGCCGAAGGCGAGCCCGATGAACTGCCGGGCGGCTTCGTCGTGGTTGCCGGCAATGTAGGTTACATGCGTTCCCTTACGTGCCTTGCGCAATATTTTTTGTACGACATCGTTGTGGGCTTGGGTCCAGTACCAGCGGCGTTTCAGTTGCCAGCCATCGATGATGTCTCCGACCAGGTAAAGGCGGTCGCACTCGTGCGCCTTGAGGAAATCAAGTAGGCGCTCGGCCTGGCAGCCCGGTGTCCCGAGGTGGATATCCGATATCCAGATGCTGCGGTAGCGATGAGCACCTATTTCCGGGTCTTCGTTGAGATTCAGGGCGTGGTTCCTGTTTCTTTCATTACCGCGTATGAAACTACGGTCAGGTGACAGGCTGATTACGTCTTTGCGACAGTTTGGTGACGCTACGGGTCCGACTCAGGCACAAACCGCGAAACAGGCAGATTCTGGCCGGAAACCTGGTGCATCGGATCGGCAGCAATGGCTTTTTCGAGCGCCTGCAAACGCAGACGACGATAGCCGCTGGGTCCGATAACGTGTTTCGCTTCGTGGTTACGGAGACGCTTGCGGTGGCGAGGGCGTGTTTGATATCTGCGGCCTTCTTGTCGCGTCGAGGCTTGTGCGCTATGTGCTGCGGAGACATTGCTGGACGCGGAGCGTAATTACACCTCCGGCAGACCGGTTCGAACGGGTTGTCATGCAGTGCCGATCGCTTCGCGGATGCCTCTCGACAAGGGATTGATGCTCCCTTGGCTGGTTTGGGACCGCAACTGTCGTTTCACGGTCTCGCTTTGCCGTTGGACGCTGGCGATTTCGGCACCAGGCATTGTTCTGATCCTTGAGGTCGCAGTCGAACGAACTGGCCGGAGTATTACGAATGTTTCCGCAGAGCCAGGCAAAATGGGCGATACTCCAACCGGAAAGCTGGCCGGGCAGTCGCTGCGTGACGATCGTTGCGCAGAGGAAAGTCCGGGCTCCGCAGAGCAGGATGCCGGCTAACTGCCGGACGTCGCGAGGCGATGGAAAGTGCAACAGAAAGCATACCGCCAGCGGCCTGCGCGAGCAGGTGCGGGTAAGGGTGAAATGGTGAGGTAAGAGCTTACCGCGGGCGTGGCAACACGCGCGGCATGGCAAACCCCATCCGGAGCAAGACCAAATAGGGGGGCAACGGCGTGGCTCGCGCCGCTCCCGGGTAGGTCGCTCGAGCCGGCAGGTAACTGCCGGCCCAGATGAATGACTGCCTCGAAGGTTGAAAAGCCTTCAGACAGAACCCGGCTTACAGGCCAGCTTTCAATTCGCCATCGATTGTGTGGCGAACTGTCCCGTGTGTTATCGGCGCAACGGCCATGTTCGCGCCTCTTTCTGCTATTCCAAATTAAGTAATGCCTATAACACTCTGTTTCAAAGGGTATTATTGAGTGTCGTCAATTGGCGACTAAAGATTGGCCGATAAGTCCTTGTCCTGCCTGAAGAAACCCAGTTTTTTGAGCTTGACCTGCTTATGCATTTAACCTAGAGTGGGTAAAAGTAGGGAAAAGTGGGAAACACTTTAAAAACGGATACTTCCGGATCAGGGGGCCATGTTTCAGGGAGCGACAGGACTCAACCTCGACGCCAAGGGGCGACTCGCGGTGCCGACCAGGCATCGACAGCCCTTGCAGGAAGGTTCAAACGGTAAGCTAGTACTTACTGCGCATCCGCACAAGTGCCTGTTGCTGTATCCCGCATCGGCCTGGGAGCCGATACGTGCGCGAATCATGACGTTCTCTAGCTTCGATCCACAGCTGACTTTGTGGAAGCGCTTGCTTGTCGGCTTTGCAGAAGAGCTTGAGCTTGACGGCGCGGGCCGGCTGCTTATTTCGCCAGCGCTTCGCAAATTCGCCGGTCTGGAAAAGCAGTTGATGCTCGTTGGCCAGGGCAGCCATTTCGAACTGTGGAGCCAGGATGCCTGGGATCGGCAGCTCGATCAAATCGAGACCGAGCCGGGCAAGTTGCCGGCAGGGATGGAGAACTTCGCATTGTGATTCGCAGCTCGCAAGGGTTGCCATCGTGAGGCCGGGCTCGCGTTCGTTAACGCCGTGAGTCAAGGCTCGCACAAGACGGTACTGCTCAGGGAGGCTGTCGACGCGTTGAATATCAAAGCCGATGGAATCTACGTTGATGCAACATTCGGTCGAGGCGGACACAGTCGCGAAATACTGGCACGCCTTGGGACGAGCGGCAGGGTCGTCGCGCTCGATCGGGATCCGCAGGCGCTTGCCGCAGCGACGCATCTGCGCGACGCGCGGTTAACCGTTCGCCGCGCTCGTTTCAGTGCGTTGGCGGCGGAGTTGCGCGAGATGGGCGTGGACCGGGTAGACGGTGTGCTGCTCGACCTCGGCGTGTCATCGCCTCAGGTTGACGAGGCGCAACGCGGATTCAGTTTCAGGCATGACGGGCCGCTTGACATGCGGATGGACCCGGACAGTGGGCCGAGTGCGGCCGATTGGTTGATGCAGGCTTCAGAGAAGGATATCGGGGAGGTCATCAGGACTTATGGCGAAGAACGGTTTGCTAAGCAGATTGCAAGAGCGGTTATTACGGCTCGATCGCAGCGGCCTCTCCAACGTACAAGGGAACTTGCCGAGATCGTGGCAAAAGCCGTTCCCACGCGTGAACCACGGCAAGATCCGGCGACGCGCACCTTCCAGGCTATACGGATTTTCATCAATCAGGAGCTTGAAGAGCTGGAAATGACGCTGCCGCAGTGTGTCGCCTGCCTAAAACCGGGCGGACGGCTTGTCATTATCAGTTTCCATTCACTGGAAGATCGCATGGTAAAGCGCTTCATGGTTCGATTGGCAAAGCCCGAAGTGCCCAAGCGCTTGCCGTTGCGCGAAAGCGAAATGCCCCGGGGCGTGTTGCGTGTGGTCGGAAAACCCGTGCGCCCGAGTGAAACGGAAATAGACGCAAACCCGCGGGCGCGTAGCGCAATCATGCGGACTGCGGAAAGGTTGGCAGCGTGACGCGCCTGAATGTCATGCTCTTTGCCGGTTTGCTGTTATGCGCGCTGAGCGTTGTCACCTCGCAGCATCAGGCGCGCAAGTTGTTCGTGGAATTGCAGGACGAACAGGAACGTGGCCGGGAATTGGAGATTGAGTTCGGCCAGTTGCAGCTGGAACAGAGTACCTGGGCAATGCAGTCGCGCATTGAGCAGGTCGCATCGAAGAAATTGGGTATGCGTGTGCCCTCGGTGGCTCGCGTGCGAGTGGTTCCTCCCCCTCCCGCGCTGTCCAACCCATGAGATCCCGCGCGCATCCAGCCTTGAGCGTTCGCTTGCCGGTGTGGCGTGCACGCGTTCTGGTGCTGTTGCTGTGCGCGGGATTCATGACGTTGGCGGCGCGGGCTCTTTATTTACAGGGTCTGAACAAGGATTTTCTTCAGGCCCGTGGCGAGTCGCGTTATGAGCGCACCATCGCTGCTGTAGCCAATCGTGGCACGATCACAGACCGCAACGGCGACCCGCTCGCGATCAGTACGCCGGTTGAGTCTGTGTGGGCATCGCCGCGGCATGCAAATCTGACCGGACCGCAGCGTGCAAAACTCGCGCGCGTGCTGGACATGTCAAGCAAGGCGCTCGACCAGCGGTTGTCGGGAGAAGAACGCGATTTCGTTTACCTCAAGCGCCAGCTCCCACCCGCATTGGCCGCAAAAGTCGTAGCCCTGAATTTGCCCGGCGTGTTCTTGCAACGCGAGTACCGGCGTTATTACCCCGCTGGTGACGTGGCTGCACACGTGATTGGTTTTACCAGCGTTGACGATCGCGGTCAGGAGGGCATTGAACTCGCATATCAGGAATGGCTTGCCGGCAAGCCCGGCAGCCGCCGCGTGCTCAAGGATCGGTTGGGACGCATCATCGAGGACGTCGAGCGAAACAGCGCAGTCGAGGATGGACGTCCGCTCGCGCTGTCGATTGATCGGAAGGTTCAGTATCTGGCTTATCGCGAGTTGAAACGGGCAGCCCTCGAGCACAAGGCGAAAGCGGCGAGCATCGTGGTGCTCGACGTTACCAGCGGCGAAGTGCTGGCACTCGCGAACTGGCCAAGTTACAACCCCAACAACCGCGAAACCTTCAAGGCCAAACGCACCCGCAATCGCGCGGTCGTCGACTTGTTCGAACCCGGGTCAACGCTCAAGCCGTTTACGGCGGCAGCCGCAATCGATGCCGGTTTGCTCAATCCGGCAACAACTATCGACATTGAAGCGGGCCGGCTGCGCATCGGCAATCGAACCATACATGATGTGCACGTCGATCAACCCATTTTGACCGTATCGCAAGTCATTCAGAAATCGTCCAATGTCGGATCGGCGAAGATTGCCTTGTCGATGGAGCCGCAGGACCTGTGGCAGGTACTTACGATGGCAGGATTCGGTGCCACGCCCAAGTCAGGTTTTCCCGGCGAGGCCTCCGGGCTCGTGCGTGATTTCGATAACTGGAAGCCGATTGAGCAGGCAACCATGTCGTATGGTCACGGTATATCGGTGAGTCTGTTGCAACTCGCGCGGGCATACACGGTATTCGCTTCGGACGGCATCCTTGCACCATTGACCTTTGTTCGCCGGGATGCGCCCGTGCCGGGGCAGCGTGTCATATCCGAGCGAACCGCGCGGCTTGTGCGAACGATGCTCGAAGGCGTCACCCATCCCGGCGGGACCGCCGTCAAGGCACGGGTGACGGGCTATCGTGTTGCGGGCAAGACGGGAACGGTCCACAAGCTGGTCGATGGACGCTATTCGCCCGACCGGTACATGTCGTCTTTCGTCGGATTTGCCCCCGCCTCCAATCCGCGGCTGGTCGTCGCCGTCATGATCGACGAGCCGCGCGGTAACCATTATTACGGCGGTGAGGTGGCAGCACCCGTTTTCCGCGAAGTGACTGCCGGGGCATTGCGCATCCTTGGCATTCCTCCTGACGGCGTGGACGACATCCTGCCGCAACACGTTGAATTGCCGCGGGAGGAGGTTTGAGTCAGATGGCGACAACAGCTGGCCCGGCAGTATCCCCCGTGCTGAAGTGCAATGACCGGGTGCTACAGGCGTCCGCGACGCAGGCCGCGATCGACGCGCTGGGTGTCAGGTACACCGGCGTTGCCATCGACAGCCGCAAGGTAAAACCGGGCGACCTGTTTATTGCTTTCCCCGGCGAAGCTGCCGATGGAAGGGATTTTATTGGCCAGGCGGTGGCTGCAGGCGCGATCATTGTGGTATGGGAATCGACCGGATTCGAATGGAATCCGGACTGGAATGTGCCAAATGTTCCGGTTGTCGGCCTGCGTTACCACGCCGGTTATATCGCAGAGCATTTCTTCAAACATCCGTCGCGTGATCTCTGGATAACCGGTGTTACCGGCACCAATGGAAAGACAACGAGCACGCAGTGGATTGCCCAGTCGCTAAACCGGCTGCAACGCAAGTGCGCTGTGATCGGAACGCTGGGACAGGGATTGATTGGCGAGAACGGCACGGATCACGCGGCGGTGAATACCACGCCGGATCCCGTATCGCTTCATGCATTTCTCGGGCAGATGCGCGCCAAGGGGGCGCAAGCGGTCGCGATGGAAGTCTCCTCGCATGGTATCGAACAAGGCCGTGTGAACGGTGTCGATTTCGATGTCGCGATGTTTACCAATCTCTCACGAGACCATCTGGATTACCACGGCGATATGAAATCGTATGGCGAGGCCAAGGCGCAATTGTTCGCCTGGCCGAGTCTGAAGCATGCGGTGGTAAATCTCGACGATCAATTCGGCGCCGAGCTCGCGTCGCGTATTGACCGCAAACGTGTCAACGTCATTGGATACGGTTTTGGCAAAGGCGATATTGCCGGTCACAAGCCCGATCTGTCCACGCGTGGCCTGAAACTCGAAGTCGCAACACCGTGGGGGGCGGCCAAAGTCCAAAGCGGCGTTCTGGGGGCATTCAACGCACACAATATATTGGGCGTGCTGGGCGTGCTCATGTGTTCCGACATTGCACTCAAAGATGCCGTCGCGGCGATTGCCGAATTAAAGCCGGTCCCGGGGCGTATGCAGACGCTACGGGTGGCCGGCTTCCCATTGGTCGTTGTCGATTACTCACATACGCCGGACGCGCTGGAAAAGGCGCTCGAGTCGCTGCGTGAACTGCTAAAGCCGGGAGCGCGATTGCATTGCGTATTCGGGGCGGGCGGCGACCGTGATGCGGGCAAACGCCCGGTCATGGGTGAAATCGCGACGAGGCTGGCGGATCAGAGTTTTATTACCAGCGACAATCCGCGTTCTGAAGATCCGGGAAAAATTATCGACGCCATTGTTGCCGGAGCGCATTCCGGGTACCGGGTCCAGCCGGACCGCGCTGCGGCGATTCGGCAGGCCATCAAGGACGCAAGCGCCAACGACGTCGTGCTCATTGCGGGCAAGGGGCATGAAAACTATCAGGAAGTTCGCGGCGAACGCGTGCCGTTCAGCGATATTGAAGTAGCGCGTGCCGTCATGATGAAACGCGAGTCCGCAAAACAGGCATCGAAAGGCGGCACGCGTGTTTAGGTTATCCGCAGCGGCGCGTGCAATCGGCGCGGAACTGAAGGGCGAAGATGCGCAAATCGGGCGCGTGACGACCGACAGTCGCCAGGTTCGCGCTGGCGATCTGTTTGTTGCCATCAGGGGCCCGCATTTCGACGGCCATGATTTTGTCTGTCAGGCGGTTGCTGAAGGGGCGGTCGCGGCCATGGTATCCGACGAGGCCCGCTGCAAGAATTCCCATGCCCCGGTGCTCGTCGTAGAAGATGTGCGGCTCGGCTACGGGCGCCTGGCCGCATGGTGGCGCTCGATGTTCTCGATTCCTCTGGTGGCGGTCACCGGCAGCAACGGCAAGACCACGGTCAAGGAAATGCTGGCTTCAATTTTGCGCCAGAGCGCGGGCCCGGACGCGGTGCTGGCGACGCGTGGAAACCGGAATAACGATATTGGCATGCCCTCGACATTGCTGGAACTGGAACCGCGTCACCGGTTTGCCGTAATCGAGATGGGCATGAATCATCCTGGAGAGATCGCATACCTGACCCGGCTCGCCCGCCCGACGGCGGCACTGGTTAACAACGCCGGCACGGCGCATATTGGCGAACTGGGGTCGGTCGAGGCCATCGCGCGCGCCAAAGGCGAGATTTTCTCCGGACTCGGCGCAGACGGGATCGCGCTTATCAATGCCGACGATGCCTACGCGGATTACTGGCGTTCGTTGGTGACAGGCAAGCGGATTGTCGATTTCGGACTGACGCGCCATGCCAGCGTATCTGCAAACTACGAGTTATCCGAAGCAGGCAGCCTTGTTACCGTGAAAACGCCTGATGCGCGTTTCGCAGTGACCCTGCGCGTGGCCGGTGTCCATAACGTCAAGAATGCGCTGGCCGCAGTGGCGGTTGCCTATGTCCTCGGTATTGACGCCGAGCATATTGCGACCGGGCTCGCTGACTACGAGGGCGTTGCCGGCCGGCTGCACAGGCGCCAACTGGCGAGCGGTGACATTCTTATAGATGACAGCTACAACGCGAGCCCGGAGTCGGCGCAGGCCGCGTTGTCGGTGCTGGCTTCAAGCGCCGGGACCAAGATTTTCGTGCTGGGCGATATGGGCGAGCTGGGTGATGCCGCTGCCAGCATGCACGCGGAACTGGGCGGATTCGCTCGCCGGGCCGGTGTCGACTATCTGCTGGCGCTGGGAACATTGTCGGCGGAAGCGGTTCGCACCTTCGGTGCCGGGGGCGAGCATTTCAGGGACGTGGACGGTTTGCTACAAGCGTTACGCCCCCACCTCGACGGTTCAACAACGGTGTTGGTCAAGGGCTCGCGATTCATGCGCATGGAGCGCATCGTCAGGGTGCTGACTGGCGAGGCGGTGACCGCACCGGGAGGAGCGTCCTGATGTTGCTGCTGGTGACGCAATGGCTGGCCGAGGACATCCGGGCGTTCAACGTCTTCAACTACATTACCTTGCGTGCGGTGATGGCGACGCTGACCGCGTTGGTGATCTCGTTCATCGTCGGTCCGACGATGATCCGCGCGCTTACGACGTACAAAATCGGGCAATCCGTGCGCGATGACGGACCCCAATCCCATCTGTCCAAGGCGGGCACGCCTACCATGGGCGGCGCGTTGGTGTTGGTATCGGTTGCGGTCACGACGCTGTTGTGGGCAGATCTGTCAAACCGGTACGTGTGGGTGGTTCTTGTCGTGACCATCGGCTTCGGTGCGATTGGCTGGATTGATGACTATCGCAAAGTCGTGCACCGCAATCCGAAAGGTTTATCGGCGCGCGCGAAATTTTTCTGGCAGTCGGTCATCGGCGTGGCCGCGGCGCTTTATCTTGCCTGGAGTGCCGACCTGCCGGCAGAAACGGAACTGATTGTGCCGTTTTTCAAACAGGTTGCCTACCCGCTGGGGTTGTTCGGTTTCGTGGTGTTGACCTTCTTCGTGATCGTCGGCACCAGCAACGCAGTCAATCTCACCGATGGCCTTGACGGTCTCGCCATCATGCCGACGGTGATGATCAGCAGCGCGCTGGCGGTGTTTGCGTATGTTGCAGGTAATGCCGTGTTCTCCCGTTACCTTGGATTTCCGCATATTCCCGGCGCCGGAGAGTTGACGGTGCTGTGTGCTGCACTTTCGGGCGCGGGTCTGGCCTTCCTTTGGTTTAACGCGTATCCGGCCGAAGTGTTCATGGGTGATGTCGGTGCGCTTGCTCTCGGAGCGGCACTCGGAACCATTGCAGTCATCGTTCGCCAGGAAATCGTGCTGCTGGTAATGGGTGGCGTGTTCGTGGTGGAGACCTTGTCGGTGATTCTTCAGGTGGCATCTTTCAAGCTGACCGGCAAGCGCGTGTTTCGAATGGCGCCGCTGCATCACCATTACGAATTGAAAGGCTGGAAAGAGAATCAGGTTGTAGTGCGGTTCTGGATCATCACCATGATGCTGGTCCTGATTGGCTTGTCGACGTTGAAGTTGAGATGACAGTCGCAAGCGAACAATCAACGCAGCGCCGGAGGGCACGATGAACCTGGAGGAGGCAATTGGGATGACGCGTCGCCAGGAAGAGACGGAACCGGCGGGTGTTTCACCGATCGAGTCGAGTGAAGAGGAGTTTCTCGATGAGGAAGAGGACGTGGGCGTACTGCGGTTGATGAGGCTGCAGGCCGCGATGAAAGAGAAACAGATAGTTGAACCCGAAAGGTAAGAGAATTCTGGTGCTTGGACTGGGTATTAGTGGCATGTCGATGGTGCGCTGGTTGGCCAACCGCGGCGCAATCGTGCGTGTCGCCGACACGCGTTTGCTGCCGCCATTTGCCGGCCAACTGCGCTCGAATTTCCCGGACGTTGACTTGCACGCAGGGGAACTTGACGAGCAGGTGTTTGCCGGCACCGACGTGATTGCGATCAGCCCCGGGGTGCCGCTTGCGCAACCGCTGGTCAAGCGCGCGCGGGACCAGGGAATACCGGTTCTGGGCGACATCGAATTGTTTGCGCACGCGCGCAAGCAGTACGTTCACAGCAAGGTCATCGCGATTACCGGCTCGAACGGCAAGAGCACGGTGACGGAGATGGTCGGGGCGATGTGCAAGGCCTCCGGTGCTCGTACCGAGGTGGCAGGCAATATCGGCCTTCCCGTTCTCGATGTGTTGAGTGACATCGACGCCGGCAAGCGCCGTGTGCCGGACGTATTCGTACTGGAGCTGTCAAGCTTCCAGCTTGAAACGACGGCATCTCTCGACGCGGAAGCGGCCACAGTGCTAAACCTCAGCGAAGATCATCTGGATCGCTATAACGACTTGAATCAGTACGCCGAGGCGAAGTCGCGAATCTTCGCCGGTGACGGTGTACAGGTGCTGAATCGCGACGATAGAGCGTCGCGAAATATGGCGATTGGTGAGCGTTGCGTCTTCACGTTCGGTTCCGATGATCCTGAAGGCCGGCATGAGTGGGGGCTGCGAGAGCTTGACGGAGAGTTGTGGCTGGCACAGGGCGCCGAGAATCTGATCAAGGCGTCCGAATTGAAGGTTGCCGGAAAACATAATCTGACCAATGCATTGGCGGCATTGGCGTTATGCCGGGGCATACGATTGCCTTATCCGCGGCTGCTGGACGGGCTAAGGAATTTTGCCGGCCTGCCCCATCGTATGCAGAAAATCGCCGAGCTTGGCGGCGTGAGTTACTACGATGACTCGAAAGGCACCAATGTCGGCGCAACAGTCGCGGCGCTGGAAGGGCTGGATGCTCGCAGCGTCGTGATTCTTGGCGGTGACGGAAAGGGGCAGGACTTTACGCCGCTGCTGCCCGCGATTTCGCGCAAGGCCCGCGCGGCCGTCCTCATTGGCCGGGACAGCAACCTCATTGAAAGAGCGATCGCTCCGGCGGGAGTGACGATCGAACACGCGACCGATTTACCCGATGCAGTCTCGCGGGCTCGCAGACTGGCGCAACCGGGTGACGCGGTATTACTGTCCCCCGCATGCGCAAGTTTTGACATGTTCCGTGACTATCTGCACCGCGCCCAGGTGTTTGCCGATGCAGTCGCGGGACTGGGGCGGTTGCAATGAATACGCTGGTCGCTAACAGGGATGCCGGACGCCAGTCGAGCGAGCCGGATCTTGATCCTGTGGTGATGTGGCTGGTGGCTGCTTTGTTGGGACTCGGCGCAGTGATGGTTTACTCGGCCTCGATAGCGATAGCGGAAGGAGCAACTTCTTCCGGCGGACAGGCTCATTACTATTTTTTGCGCCATCTCGTTTCATTGGCGGTGGGCTTGGCTGCAGCGGTCGCGGTGTTCCAGGTGCCCATGCGCTTTTGGCAGGTTGCAGCGCCCTACCTGTTCATGATCTGTGTGGCGTTGCTCGTGATTGTGTTGATCCCGGGAGTGGGGCGCGAAGTGAACGGCAGTCAACGCTGGCTCGGATACGGCAGCCTTAGCTTGCAGCCATCCGAACTGACCAAGCTCTTCGTCGTGTTGTACGCGGCCGACTACACGGTCCGCAAGGCTGCGCACATGGCAAGCCTGCGAAAAGGCTTCCTGCCAATGTTCTCGGTGATGTTGCTCACTGGAGCCCTATTGTTGCAGGAGCCCGACTTCGGCGCGTTTGCCGTGATCACGGCCATTGCCATGGGCATTCTGTTTCTGGGCGGCATGAACTGGAGACTGTTTGCCTTGCTGGTTGTGCTGCTCCTGTCCGGGTTCGTGATATTGATCTGGTCCTCGCCGTACCGGATGGAGCGCGTGTTGGGTTTCATGGACCCCTGGGCGGATCCGTTCGGCCGGGGTTACCAGTTGTCGCATGCGCTCATTGCGTTCGGCCGCGGCGAGTGGCTCGGTGTCGGACTCGGCGCGAGCATAGAAAAGCTTTTCTATCTGCCCGAAGCGCATACCGATTTTCTGCTTGCGGTGATCGCCGAAGAATTGGGGTTCGCTGGCGTGGTGGCGACGATCGGTGCATTCGTCTGGTTGTCGATGCGTGCGATTTCGATCGGCAATCAGGCGGCCCGGCTGGACCGTTATTTCTCCGCTCTTGTGGCACAGGGCATCGGATTGTGGCTAGCGGTTCAAGCGATGATCAACATGGGGGTGAACATGGGCCTGCTGCCGACCAAGGGGCTTACCCTGCCGCTGATTTCCTATGGCGGAAGCAGCCTCGTCGCGATCTGCATGGCGCTGGGCTTGTTGCTGCGTGTCGATTACGAGAACCGCCAGTTGATGAAGGGCTACACACTGTGAGCCGCACGATCCTTATCATGGCCGGTGGCACGGGTGGACACATCTTTAGTTCCGGCGTAACGCCCGCTGCGCGGGCATTAGCCTGCACTGAAGATTTTGCGCAAGCGTTTGCGGGAGCGCATCCGTGAGTCGCACGATCCTTATCATGGCCGGTGGCACAGGTGGACACATCTTTCCCGCGCTGGCGGTGGCGGATGAGCTGAAGTCGCGTGGCTGGCGTGTAGTCTGGCTCGGTTCCAAGGCGGGTATGGAGGCGCGCATCGTTCCGGATCACGGCTATGAAATCGAGTGGCTGCGCTTTGGCGGTTTGCGCGGCAAGGGCCTGATCCGCATGGCGCTTCTGCCGCTCAATTTGCTGATTGCATTCTGGCAGAGTGCGCGAGTCATCTTCAGAGTGCGCCCGGACGTGGTGCTGGGAATGGGCGGTTACGTCAGTTTCCCCGGCGGCATGATGGCGGCGTTGTTCCTGCGCCCGCTGGTGGTGCATGAGCAAAATGCTGTCGCCGGCCTTGCCAACAGGGTTCTGGCAATGGTGTCTGACCGAGTTCTCGAAGCTTTCCCGGGAGCGCTGTCCCGTGCCGTTTGCACCGGAAACCCGGTGCGAAAAGCCATCGCCGAAATCGAGGACCCGCAAACACGTTATGCAAAGACGGCGGACCGGCTGCGACTGCTGGTGATCGGCGGCAGTCTGGGGGCCAAGGCGTTGAATGAAACGGTGCCTGCGGCCCTCGCGTTGATACCGGAAAACGTTCGCCCGGACGTCACGCACCAATCAGGCCGCCAGCACCTGGCAGCGCTGCAGGCGCTTTACCGCAACGCGAGTGTCGATGCCAGCACAGTGGCGTTTATCGACGACATGGCAACCGCGCTCGCGCGGGCCGATATCGTGGTGTGCCGCGCTGGAGCGACCACGGTTGCGGAACTTGCAGTCGCCGGCGTAGCCAGCCTGTTGGTGCCGTTTCCCTCCGCAGTGGACGACCATCAGACCGTGAACGCGCGTTTCCTCGCCGATCGCGATGCAGCGATTCTGATTCAACAGAGAGACCTGACGCCGCGGCGTCTGGCGGACGTGCTCCAGGGTTTGACCCGCGACCGCTTGTCGCAAATGGCGGGCAGGGCGCGGGCGCTTGGAAAAGTGCACGCCACGCGAGATGTGGCGGATCACTGTGTGGCGGTTGCCGGATGAGGCACAAGGTCAAACATGTCCACTTTGTTGGAATCGGGGGTGCCGGTATGAGCGGAATCGCCGAGGTGATGTTCAATCTTGGCTTTGACGTTTCCGGGTCGGATCTGGTCGACAACGCAGCTGTTGCGCACCTCCGCTCGCTCGGAGCGAGGGTCACCACTGGTCACAATCCCGAAAATATTGCCGGTGCTGACGTCGTGGTGACATCGACAGCAGTCAAAAGCGATAACCCGGAAGTGGCAGCTGCCAGGTCGAAACGTATTCCGGTTGTGCCGCGCGCGATGATGCTTGCCGAGTTGATGCGCCTGAAACAGGGCATCGCCGTTGCGGGAACACATGGAAAAACCACCACAACCAGTTTGATAGCGAGCGTGCTGGCCGAAGCAGGAATGGATCCGACATTCGTAATCGGCGGACGCCTTGAAGCGGCTGGCTCGCATGCAAAGCTGGGTACTGGCGAATTCATCGTCGCGGAAGCAGATGAGTCCGACGCCTCATTTCTTTACCTGCAACCCGTGCTCGCGGTTGTGACGAATATCGACGCCGACCACATGGACACCTACGGCCACGATTTCGGGCGATTGCGGCACGCGTTTCTGGAATTTGTCGAGCATCTTCCTTTCTACGGCACGGCGGTCGTGTGCGTGGACGACGAAAACGTGCGCAGCTTGCTGCCGCTTATTACCAAGCCGGTGACCACTTACGGTCTGGACGAGGCGGCGCACATACGTGCAGTTGATATCGTGCACTCGGCGGGGAAGATGCGATTCCGCGTTACGCGTCGCGCCACTGTTGATGAGTCCAGATTAAAGGATCTCGCGATCACGTTGAATATGCCGGGCGAACACAACGTGCGCAATGCGTTGGCCACGATCGCCGTGGCAATGGAAGTGGGCGTGTCGGACGACGCAATCGTGCGCGCCCTGGCAGGCTTCCGCGGCGTGGGGCGGCGTTTTCAGCGCTATGGCGATATATCGCTCGGTGAGGGCAAGTCCTTCGTTCTGATTGACGACTATGCACACCACCCTGCCGAGATGGCGCCAACCATAGCAGCGGTGCGTGGCGCATTTCCGCAAAGGCGTCTTGTGCTCGCATTTCAGCCGCACCGCTATACCCGTACGCGCGACTGTTTTGAGGATTTTGTCCGGGTGCTATCCAGTGTCGACGTGCTGTTGTTGACCGAGGTGTACGCAGCGGGTGAAACACCTATTGTTGCAGCTGACGGACGCGCTCTTGCGCGGGCAGTTCGGGTGGCGGGTCAGGTAGAGCCAATTTTTGTCGATGACGTTAGCGAATTGCCGGCCGCGATTGCGAAAGTTGCTCAAGCGGGTGATGTCGTGGTGACGATGGGTGCCGGATCGATCGGTCTGGTACCGGTTGCGGTGAGCAAGGCTGAAGGGGTGAAGTGCTGAACATGTACCTGGCGGAGAGAATACCGAAGGAGGCACTTGGATTGCGGGGCGTGTTGCGAAACGATGAACCAATGCGGCGCCACACGAGTTGGCGCGTTGGCGGTCCGGCGGACCAGTGTTATACGCCGGCGGATCTTGCCGACTTGTCGGTATTCCTGTGCAACTTGCCTGCTGGCGAGCCGATAACGTTCGTTGGTCTCGGCAGCAACTTGCTGGTTCGGGACGGTGGTATTCGCGGCACCGTTATTTTTACGCATTCAGCCCTTGTCAGACTGGAACTTGTAGAGCGCGAAGGCCGGAGGGAAATATATGCAGAGACTGGCGTGGCAAGTCCGAAAGTGTCGCGGTTCGCGGCGATGCACGGTTACGAGGGCGGCGAGTTCCTGACCGGAATCCCCGGGACGATTGGTGGCGCGCTGGCGATGAACGCCGGCTGTTACGGCAGCGAAACCTGGGACATCGTGAAACAGGTTCTGACAATCGACCGTGTCGGCCAACTGCGTGAGCGGCGGCGCACGGACTACCAGATCGGATATCGAAGCGTGACACCGCTGTTCGATACAGAAGAGTTCTTTGTTGGCGCCTGGATGTGCCTGCAACCGGGTGACGGCGAGCGTTCGCGCAATAAGATCAAGAGTCTGTTGCAAAAGCGCATCGCTTCCCAACCGCTTCAAATCCCAAACGCCGGTTCGGTTTTCCGCAATCCGCCCGGAGATCATGCTGCGCGCCTGATCGAGTACTGCGGTTTGAAGGGCGTTCGTCGCGGCAATGCGATGGTTTCGCCCAAGCATGCCAACTTTATTGTGAATACTGGTGGTGCGAGCGCGGCGGATATTGAATCGCTGATTGACCATGTTCACGCAACAGTGCTGGAGAAATGCGGCATCGATTTGCAGCGTGAAGTACGCATCATCGGCGAGGTGGTTCGATGACCGGACGCGATGCCGGCAAGGTGGCCGTGTTGCTGGGCGGCAAATCTTCCGAGCGCGAGGTGTCCCTGATGTCGGGCACGGCGGTCCTTGAGGCGCTCAGGCGCCAGGGGGTGGATGCGCACGCATTCGATACCGGCGAGCGCAGTCTGTCTGATCTGGCCGCTGAGCGTTTCGACCGGGCATTCGTCATTTTGCATGGTCGTTACGGCGAAGATGGCACGGTGCAGGGCGCCTTGGATCTGATGGGCATTCCTTACACCGGCAGCGGTGTTCTGGCGTGTGCGCTGGCAATGGACAAGTGGCGAACCAAGTTGATCTGGAAGGCCGTGGGCATTCCGACGCCGCGTTTCGAGATGTTGTCGGAGAGTTCCGATTTCGAGGCGTGCGTGCAGGCGCTGGGATTACCGTTGATCGTGAAACCGGCACGCGAGGGCTCCACCATCGGCTTGACCAAGGTGGTCGATGCGAGCGAGCTACAAGGTGCCTATCTCGAGGCGGCCAAGTACGACTCACTGGTGCTCGCCGAGGAGTTCGTCGACGGGCCGGAGCTGACCGCGGCCATACTTGGCGAACAATCGCTGCCACTGGTCCGGATCGAGGCGCCGGGGCATAAGTACGATTACCACGCCAAGTATTTTTCCGACCAGACGCAGTATTTCTGCCCATCAGGAATTGATACGGGGTTGGAGCAAAGAATCACCCATCTGTGTGCCGAAGCTTACCGCTCGATCGGGTGCAGTGGCTGGGGACGGGTAGACGTCATGGTCGATGCTGACGGCGAGCCCTGGATTCTGGAGGTCAATACCGTTCCCGGCATGACCGCGCACAGCCTGGTGCCGATGGCAGCAAAGGCGGCAGGGATATCCTTCGATGCGCTGGTTATGCGGATACTGGAGGGCGCGCGTGTGGAATAACGTGCAAGTCCTGACGCGCGTATCAAATGCAGCGTTCGTCCTTGCCATTGCCATGCTGCTTGGTGGTGTTATCTGGCGCGCAGCACACCTGGACATGTTTTCCGTTCGCACGATCGACATTGTCGGAAATGTTGCGCACATCACGCGCGAGCAGGTGCAGACGATTGCCGGCAACCAACTGCATGGCACGTTCTTCACGGTCGATTTGCGAGGTGCGCAGGCAGCGTTCGAAAAACTGCCATGGGTTCGTCGCGTCGATGTGCGTCGTCGTTGGCCTGACCGGCTTGAAGTGGTCGTCGAGGAGCATCGCGAGCTGGCGCGCTGGGGCAGCACCGCGCTGGTCAATACAGCCGGTGAAGTGTTTGAGGGTGCGAGCAATAGCCGATTGCCATTACTGGAAGGCCCGGCCGGGACCAACATCGAAGTCACCCGCAACTACTTTCGTTTCAATGAATCGCTTGCGCAGATTGGCCGTCAGGTCAGGAGTGTTCGATTGTCGGAACGGCGTGCGTGGCGTTTGGACCTGGATGACGGCACGGTCATTGAGCTGGGGCGACATGGAGTGGTTGAGAGGCTGAGCGGCTTCGTCGCGGTATACGGGCGCAGTGTCGCCGAGTTGAAAGGCAAGATCCGCTACGTTGACTTGCGTTACGTCAACGGCTTTGCGGTGCGGGTGGAAGATAACAAACGGGGTGATAAACGGGCATGAAACCTGTCGAATGGAATCGGGGAGTACCGAGAGCGAAGGCACGCGAGAGCAAGAACCTCATTGTCGCTCTCGACATCGGAACCTCAAAGATTGCGGCAATTGTCGCTGAATTTCGCCCCGAGGGCGGATTCGAGGTAATCGGTATGGGCAGTGCGCCATCGCGGGGGCTCAAGAAGGGCGTTGTCGTCAACATCGAGTCGACGGTGAATGCCATCCAGCGCGCACTTGAAGAGGCCGAGTTGATGGCCGATTGCAAGATTCGCGAGGTCTGGACCGGGATTGCGGGAAGTCATATTCGCAGTTTTAACTCACACGGCATGGTGGCGATAAAGGATCTCGAAGTCGCGCAAAGCGACGTCGACCGCGTGGTGGAAACGGCGCGGGCCATTCCCATCCCGACCGATCAGCAGATTCTCCATGTGCTGAACCAGGAGTTCGTGATTGACGGACAGGAAGACGTGCGCGAACCGATCGCGATGTCCGGTGTGCGCCTTGAAGTCAAGGTCCACATTGTCACAGGTGCGGTTTCAGCTGCACAGAACATCATGAAATGCGTACGCCGTTGTGGGCTGGAGGTCAATGACCTTATCTTGCAGCCGCTTGCTTCTGCGATGGCAGTGTTGTCGGAGGACGAGAAAGATCTTGGTGTATGTCTGCTGGACATTGGAGGGGGCACCAGCGATCTGGCGATCTTCACCCAGGGTGCGATTCGCCACACTGCCGTGATTCCCATCGCCGGCGATCAGATTACCAACGATATTGCGATGGCCTTGCGAACACCGACCAAGGATGCCGAGGAAATCAAACGCAATCACGGTTGTGCGCTCAGGGAACTGGCCAATCCGCAAGAGATGATCGAAGTGCCGGGTGTGGGAGACCGCCCGTCGAGAAAGCTGTCTCGGCAGACGCTGGCCGAAGTGATCGAGCCGCGGGTCGAGGAGTTGTATTCGTTGGTGCAGGCTGAACTGCGCCGTAGTGGATTTGAAGAGTTGCTTTCCTCCGGTGTCGTTATTACCGGGGGCAGTGGCGCGATGGAGGGCATGGTCGAGTTGGGCGAGGAAGTTTTTCATATGCCCGTGCGGCTCGGCTTGCCGTCCTACTCTGAGGGTTTGTCTGAAGTGATTCGCAATCCAAGGTACTCAACGGGTGTCGGGTTGCTGATGGCAGGCGTGTCCCAGCACGAGCGTCAGAAGATTGAAAAGATGCAGAACGGTTCTTTCAAACACGTCTTCGAGAGGATGAGAAAGTGGTTTGAAACAAATTTCTAGTGAATCCGGCGATGGATTCCACAACTGCAGATTCGGGTATTCACAAACTACAGGTGCATTAGCAGAGGAGAATGGAAATGTTTGAAATCGTGGACACACAGGCACAGGAAGCCGTTATCAAGGTCATCGGCGTCGGCGGGTGCGGCGGCAACGCCGTCGATCACATGATTCTGGAAGGCGTGGAAGGTGTGGAATTCATCTGCGCCAACACCGATGCGCAAGCGCTCAAGCGCACCAAATCCAAAACGCTCCTGCAGTTGGGCGCGGCTGTCACCAAAGGCCTTGGAGCGGGTGCGGACCCGGAGGTTGGCCGCGAGTCAGCGGTTGAGGACCGCGAGCGAATCATCGAGTTGATCGAAGGTGCTGACATGCTTTTCCTGACAGCGGGTATGGGCGGAGGCACCGGCACCGGTGCTGCTCCGATTGTCGCCCAGGCAGCGCGGGAACTTGGCATTCTGACAGTCGCGGTAGTGACCAAGCCTTTTGCGTTCGAGGGCAAGCGGCAGAAGATTGCTGCGGATGGTCTGGAAGAGCTCGCCTCCCATGTTGATTCGCTGATTGTGATTCCCAATGACAAGCTAATGGATGTACTCGGTGATGACGTGTCGATGCTCGATGCCTTCAAGGCTGCGAATTCTGTTCTGCATGGCGCGGTCGCCGGTATCGCCGAAGTCATCAAATGCCCGGGCCTGGTCAACGTGGACTTCGCCGACGTTCGCACAGTGATGTCCGAAATGGGAATGGCGATGATGGGTTCTTCGTCGGCAGAAGGAGACAACCGGGCGCGAATTGCTGCAGAGCAAGCCGTGGCAAGCCCCTTGCTTGAAGATGTCGACCTGGCGGGTGCGCGCGGCGTGTTGGTCAATATCACTGCGGGAACGAGCCTGAAGATGCGCGAAGTTCATGAGGTCATGAACACGATCAAGGGATTTACCGCCGAGGATGCAACCGTCATTGTTGGCACGGTGATCGATGAGGCTCTCGAAAATCGTCTGCGCGTTACCATGGTGGCGACAGGTTTGGGTGGTTTTAACAACCGAAAACAGAGCAAGCCGTTGGCCGTTGTCAGGACCGGAACCGATGAAGCGCCCTTGAGTGTCAACTATGGCGACCTTGATGCGCCCGCTGTCATTCGCCGGCGTGGCCGCGATGCTGCCGTTCAGGCGATGAAGCAATCCGGTGTGGATATGCTTGATATTCCGGCTTTCTTGCGCAAGCAGGCCGATTAGGCATTTAGGGATGCAGCACAGCGTTGGCGGGGCATTGCGGTTCTGATATAGTAATCAGTTGGTTATGGAATGCCGCATTGCAGCACGCGGCATCGGAGAACGAATCTGTATCGCAATGGACCGCCAAGGTTGAAAGCGCTGCATGAATTGTGTTGCGACAAGCGAGGAACGGCCCAGCCGTTTTCATGATGATCAGACAGCGAACACTAAAGAACATTGTCCGGGCAACCGGAGTCGGCCTGCATACAGGTAAGAAGGTTTATCTTACGCTGCGTCCGGCGGCACCCAATACGGGCATCGTGTTCCGCCGCGTCGATCTTGCTCGGGTCGTCGAGATCAAGGCCGATCCCTACGCCGTCAAGGACACCCGTCTTTCGTCCTGCCTGGAAAAAGACGGTGCGCGGATTCAGACCGTGGAGCATCTGATGTCCGCGTTTGCCGGCCTCGGGGTCGACAATGTATTTGTCGACCTCAGTGACGGCGAGGTACCGATCATGGACGGCTCGGCGTCGCCATTTGTTTTCCTGATTCAGTCTGCAGGTATCGAAGAGCAGGCAGCGGCGAAGAGATTTATCCGCATTCTCAAGCCGGTTGAGGTCAGATCTGACGACAAATGGGTCAAATTCGAGCCTTTTGCGGGATTCCGGGTCGATTTCAGCATTGACTTCAAACACCCGGTGTTTGCCGAGACCAACCGTCGCGTGGTGGTGGATTTCGAGGATACGTCATTTGTAAAGGAAGTCAGCCGCGCCAGGACCTTCGGCTTCATGCAGGACGTCGAGACCCTGCGTTCGCAGGGACTGGCTTTGGGTGGGAGTATGGAGAACGCGATCGTCATGGACGAATTCCGTGTTCTCAATGCCGACGGCTTGCGTTACGAAGATGAGTTCGTAAAGCACAAGGCGCTCGATGCCATTGGCGACCTGTACCTGCTAGGGCATCCGCTCATCGGCGCGTTTACGGCTTTCAAATCAGGCCATGCGCTGAATAATCAGTTATTGCGCCGCCTGGTCGAGCAGGAAGACGCATGGGAGGAGGTCAGCTTCCAGTCCAAGAACGACGCTCCGCAATTTCTGCGTGTCCAGAGTCAGGCCGCTTGACCGGGTTTTTCATACAATAATTCATTTGGTTGTGAGCTACGCCCGGCGATGCTGATAGCGCGACTGCTGGGGGCATTGCTGGTTATTACGCTCGGCGTGATGCTGGTTATGTTCCTTGTCACCAGGGAACCCAGGTGGTTGCGTTATTTTGGCCGTGTCCTACTGGTCGGGCTTGTCATCACACTGGTCTTCATTGGAATCTACTTTCTTGAGCGTTTCTTGCTTGTTATTTAGGGGAGTGCTGCGGTTCGCTAGCTGGATGATGGCGCTGCGCAGAGACTCGGACTCAAGGCGGGCAGACAGAGTAAGAAGGGCCTGTCGGGCTGTGTGACCGAGGAAAATCTGTTTTTTTGGCAAGGGGTTATGGTGGACTGGAACTTGCACCAAAACCCTTAATGCGTTAAGTTCGCGCTCATCAAGGCGGAGATTCTTGATCAAGCGCGGTGCGAGTTGGCGCAGTTTTGCGGCGGCGGCGCCGCTGCTGGCGGTGACGCTGAGCGTACCCGAATTGAGTCCGGCGACGGACACTTGGGAAGCGACACCAGCCGGCAAAGCGGCTCTCAGCGCTTTCTGAAGCCGCAGCAAGCGCCGGGTCTGTGTTGTCAGGTCTCGTACTTCGGGCGCACTTTCGAGGATATTTTTGATTGGTTTCGCTGACATGTCTTATCGGTACGAAAATGCTTTTATCGCAGGAACGCCGGACCGCAATGTAAAGCGGTAGATCCTAAGGGGCCCAGATGGACATTATTCTCGTATCCGATCGATTTGAACAAGCGCGCAGCTTCAAGCTGGGTATGCCGCATGTGCTGTTTCTCGGCCTTCTGTTCCTTTTGATGGTGGTCTCGCTGTCCGTTCTCCTGAACTATTTCTCCTTGAGATACGCGGTTACTCACAAGAGTCCGTATCTTCAATCGTTGCTCACCGCGGTCCAGGAGGAGCAAACAAAGCGCACCCAGTCCTATGTCCGCGAGAGCCTGAATACGATGGCGGCGCGCGTTGGCGAAATGCAGGCCAAGCTCTTGCGTCTCGATACGCTTGGTGAGCGCTTGAGCAAGCTGGCCGGCCTGGATCCGAAAGAGTTCATGTTCGAGCAAACGCCGGCACGTGGCGGACCTTCGCCCGAACATGAAGCGAAGCCTCTTTCGTTTGTCGAGCTTGGGGAGGAGCTGGACGCTCTCGCAGGTGATCTGGACGACCGGTCCGACAAACTCGGTGCGCTGGAATCGCGCCTGTTTCTCGATTATGCCAAGCAGCAGTTCGTACCCACCTCACTGCCGGTCGAAACCCGTTGGTTTTCCTCGAATTTCGGCTGGCGCATCGATCCTTTCACGGGTTTCAGCACTTTCCATGAAGGTATCGATTTCATGTCGCCCACGGGCCGTCCGATTCGCGCTGCCGGCGCCGGAGTGGTCGTGTATTCCGCAAATCATCCCCAGTACGGCAACATGGTCGAAATCGACCATGGCAATGGCCTCGTGACACGGTATGCGCATGCCTCCCAGCTCGACGTCAAAGTCGGGGACGTTGTCGTCATTGGACAGAAAATTGCGGAGGTCGGGAGCACCGGCCGTTCGACCGGACCCCATCTGCACTTTGAGGTGCGCGTACGAGGCGCCGCGGTCAACCCGAGCAAGTATTTGCAAAAGAACTCGCACACGCCGCGCCTCGCGTCCCGTTAGGCGCGCAGATTTCCGCTTGCTGAGGTTTCCTTTCGATGGGCGAGGTCGCCGCGATGTCTCGTTGCGGTTCGACAATAATCCCTATGAAATCAATCAGATGCGTAGAGACCCTGAGCGCCTGAGCTTCCCTTGCGCGTTACCTGGTGAGTGGCCCCTTTGACGACCGGTCTTTCTCGTTTGCCGATTCTCGTAGTTGTTCTGGCGGCGGTCCTACTCGGTGCTGCCGATCCTGTGCAGGCGATGGAGTGCGGCGCCAGTCCCTCGTTCGCCCCTTCACGGGAAACGATCACGATCAAGGCGGTTGGCGATATCGTTCTGGGGACAACCTGGCCAGAGGATCGTATCCCGCCGGATGTCGAACCCCGCTTCTTTGCCGGTGTTGCGAAGCAGCTATCAGGGGGCGACATCGTTTTCGGAAATCTCGAAGGTGCGCTGACTGATGCCGGTGAAACGACCAAGGACCCGAGCAGAGGCACGCAGTACGCGTTCAGAATGCCGACGCGGTACGCCGGAATTCTGCGTGATGCGGGTTTCAATGTCCTCAGCCTGGCGAACAATCACAGCTCCGATTTCGGGCCGGATGGCCTGGAAGATACCCTGAGTGCAATCGAGTCCCACGGCATGGTTGCCGTCGGAATGAAGAACAAGATCGCATATCAGGAAATCCGGGGCATAAGGGTCGCATGGATAGGTTTCAGCTACCTTGGTCTGCATAACTCAATTCACGACCTGGGCGCGCTTGTCCGGCTGGTAACCGAAGCCAAGCAGTCCGCCAGGCTGGTGATTGTGACTTTCCATGGTGGTGCCGAAGGCTCGGACGCGCTGCGCGTGCGCGATGAGCAGGAAAAATACCTTGGAGAAAACAGGGGTAATCTGGTGCGGTTTGCGCGCACGGCGGTCGAGTCGGGTGCCGACCTGGTGCTGGGACACGGTCCGCACGTGCTGCGCGGCATGGAATGTTATTGGCAAAAACTGATCGTTTACTCGCTGGGTAATTTTGTCGGTTATCAGGCGTTTTCCACCAAGCGAGCTGCCGCAATATCGGTCATCCTCGATATCACGCTTGATGAAGACGGATGGCTGAGACGGGCAGAGTTTCATCCGGTTCGATTCACGGGCGAGCACTTGCCGGAAATCGACCCGAGACGCCGGGCGCTTTATCTGCTCAATGATCTGTCCCAAATGTCCCCGCTTCAGATCGAAGGAAAGTTACTGTCTGGCCCCCTCGAGGGCGACGCCGGTTACCTTGCATACCGTCGCTGGTTGCGGGCGGCAGATCTTGAGCCCCAGTTGGTCGAGTAAGTACTTCACATTTTCTGCTGCTTCGCTGTGTTGGGGTGCGGGGGCGATTTGGCGCCCCCTGACGTGTTAGACTTCCGCGATTATTTAACAGACAAAATAGCTGCAAGCCGCGGTAAATGATTCCCAACCTTCTGAAAAAAGTTTTCGGCAGCCGCAACGACCGCCTGTTGCGCAAGTATTCGCAAGACGTTCGTTCCATCAATGAACTCGAGCCTGCCATGCAGGCGCTGACTGACGCCGAGCTAAGGGGCAAAACGGATGCCTTTCGCCAGCGTATTCGCGACGGCGAAACTCTCGATAAGGTGTTGCCGGAAGCATTTGCCGTTGTCAGGGAAGCGAGTCAACGCGTGCTGGGCATGCGGCATTTCGATGTTCAGCTTCTCGGCGGGATTGCGCTGCATAACGGCAAGATTGCCGAGATGCGTACCGGTGAGGGCAAGACCCTCGTCGCCACGTTGCCCGCCTACCTGAATGCGCTTACCGAAAAGGGTGTTCACGTCGTTACGGTAAACGACTACCTGGCACGCCGTGACGCCGAATGGATGGGCCGCGCTTACTCGTTTCTGGGGCTGAAGGTCGGTGTAAACCTTTCGCAGATGGAGCATGGCGCCAAGCAGGAAGCGTATGCCGCTGACATTACCTATGGCACAAACAACGAATTCGGGTTCGACTACTTGCGCGACAACATGGTCTTTCAGTTGTCGGAAAAAGTGCAACGCCGGCTGTCATACGCCATTGTCGACGAAGTCGACTCGATCCTGATCGACGAAGCGCGTACGCCGCTGATCATCTCCGGGCAGGCCGACGACAGCACCGATCTTTACTACCGGATGAACGACGTAGCGCCGCAACTTGAGCGCTCTGCCGGAGAGGGAGAGCCGGGCGATTACCACGTTGACGAGAAAGCACATCAGGTGCTGCTGACCGAGCAGGGTCATGAGCGCGCGGAAAAGCTGCTCGTGAAAGCCGGGTTGCTTCCCGAAAACGGTAGCCTTTACGACGCAGCCAACATCGGCCTGATGCACCATCTGTATGCCGCGCTGCGCGCACATAACCTGTTTTTCCGCGATCAGCATTACGTTGTCCAGAACGGTGACATCGTGATCGTCGATGAATTTACCGGCCGGCTGATGGCGGGCCGACGCTGGTCAGACGGATTGCATCAGGCTGTGGAGGCGAAGGAGGGCGTCAAGATCCAGCGCGAGAACCAGACGCTGGCATCGATCACGTTCCAGAATTACTTCCGTATCTACGACAAACTTGCCGGCATGACAGGTACGGCGGACACCGAAGCGTACGAGTTTCAGCAAATCTATGGTCTCGAGACCGTGATCGTGCCGACCCACCGCAAGATGATCCGTGACGATCGCATGGACCAGGTGTTCAAGACCAGTAAGGAACGTTACGGCGCGGTTCTTGAAGACATCAAGGATTGCTACGAACGGGGGCAACCGGTTCTGGTGGGGACGACGTCGATTGAGAATTCAGAACTGATATCTAACCAGCTCACGCAAGCGAAGCTCGAGCATCAGGTGCTGAACGCAAAACAACATGCCCGCGAAGCGGAAATCGTGGCGCAGGCGGGACGTCCGAAGATGATCACGATCGCCACCAATATGGCAGGGCGTGGAACGGACATTGTTCTGGGCGGGAATCCCGAGCCGGCAATTGCACGCGTTCGTGACGATGACAAGCTCACCGACGAGGAAAGAAGCGCGCGCGAAAGTACGATGCGGGGGGAATGGCAGGTCTTGCACGATCAGGTTGTGGCGGCCGGGGGCTTGCATATCGTCGGCACCGAGCGGCATGAGTCACGACGGGTCGACAATCAGCTTCGCGGCCGGGCAGGCCGCCAGGGTGACCCGGGTTCAACGCGTTTTTACCTCTCGCTCGAAGACCCCCTGCTGCGGATTTTCGCGTCCGACAGGGTGGCTGCGATCATGGATCGTTTGAAGCTGCCCGAGGGCGAGGCGATCGAGCACCCCTGGGTCACACGGGCAATTGAGAACGCGCAGCGCAAGGTGGAGGCGCGCAATTTCGACATGCGCAAGCAATTGCTTGAGTATGACGACGTTGCAAACGACCAGCGCAAGGTGATCTACCAGCAACGCAATGAGTTGCTCGAATCCGACGATGTGACCGAGACCGTGCGTTCGATGCGCGAGGGAGCGCTGGAAGCGGTGATCGTTGAATATATTCCCCCCGAGACCGTTGAAGAGCAGTGGGACGTTGCCGGGTTGGAAACGGCGCTTGCCTCGGAGTTCTCTCTCGAATTGAACGTGAAGCAGTGGCTGGAGCGGGACGATAAGCTTGACGAGGCAGCCTTGCGCGAGCGTGTCGTGGAGGCAGCCCACGCCCGCTACGAAGAAAAGATCAAGGATGTGCCCCCGGAAGCGATTCGCCACTATGAGCACGCCATCATGCTGCAAACGCTTGATGGACACTGGCGCGAGCATCTGGCCGCACTCGATCATTTGCGTCAGGGAATACACCTGCGCGGTTACGCGCAGAAGAACCCGAAACAGGAATACAAGCGCGAGGCGTTTGAATTGTTCTCGCTGATGCTCGAGGCAATTCGTAATGAGGTCACCCGTATCCTCATGACGGTCCGGATTCGAAGCGCCGAAGAAGCTGACGAGGCGGCGGAAGAGCGCACGGAGATGACTAACGTACGCTATCAGCACACGGATTACGACGCCGCGCTCAAGAACGATCAGCCGGAAGAGGCCGACAAAACGCAGCCTTTTGTGCGCTCGGGCCAGAAAGTCGGGCGAAACGAGCCGTGTCCGTGCGGGTCCGGCAAAAAGTTCAAACATTGTCATGGCCGCCTCGGTTGAGCGGGTGCGCGTGTTCGAATGCCGGTTAACATGCCCCCTACAGACTCAGCCTCCATTCTTCCGGTTGCCGGAGTGCGCCTCGGCATCGCTTGCGCAGGGATCAGGAAAACCGGCCGCAAGGATCTGCTGCTGATTTCTTTGGATGAGGGGTCCAATGTTGCGGGCGTGTTTACCCGCAACCGCTTCTGTGCCGCCCCGGTCACGATTGCGCGTACCCATATCGCGTCCACTCCCGCCCGCGCCATGGTTGTCAATAGCGGCTGTGCCAATGCCGGCACGGGCGAGGACGGGTTGGCCCGCGCAAGGCAGGTTTGCGAACACGTAGGCCGTTTGCTGAGTTGCGAAACCACCGCTGTCGTGCCGTTTTCGACCGGCGTAATCATGCAAGACTTGCCGGTTGACAAGATCAGCGCTGCGCTGCCAGCGTGTATTCAGACGCTTTCAGCCAGCGCCTGGTTCGACGCGGCTGAGGCAATCATGACAACGGATACCGTGCCAAAAGCGGCCTCCCGAACACTGAGTGTCGGCGGTCAGCGCGTGACGGTAACCGGTATTGCCAAGGGCTCGGGAATGATACGCCCGGACATGGCGACAATGCTCTCGTTTGTCGCGACCGATGCGGCGGTTGCCGCCGATGCGCTGCAAGCGATGATTCAATATGCCACCAAGCGAAGCTTCAACTGCATTACTGTCGATGGCGACACCTCGACCAATGACAGCCTGATGCTTATTGCTACCGGAGCCGCGAAGTGCCCGGAGATCGCTGACGTTGATTCTGCCGATTACATCGCTTTGCGCGACGCGGTTACCGATGTGTGTGTGCAGCTTGCGCAGATGGTAGTTCGCGATGGCGAAGGGGCGACCAAGTTCATTACGGTGCGGGTCGAAGGCGGGCGGAATGAAGAGGAATGCAGCGCGGTTGCATACGCGGTTGCTCATTCCCCGCTCGTCAAGACCGCGTTCTATGCTTCCGATCCGAATCTGGGTCGAATTCTTGCGGCGATTGGATATGCAGGTATTGCAGATCTCGATGTTTCGACGCTGGATGTCTATCTTGACGATGTGTTGGTTGCAACAGGCGGCGGCCGTGCGCCGGGTTACAGAGAAGAGCAGGCGCAGGCAGTCATGGACCAGCCGGAGATCACTGTTCGAATCCGGTTGAACCGGGGTGGCGCTGCCTTGACGGTCTGGACCTGTGATCTGTCACACGATTACGTGAGCATCAACGCGGATTACCGGAGCTAGCAGTGGCGGATTGGGAGCGGATTTTTCAAAAGCTCGAGAACGTGCTTGATCGTGTCGAGCGCATTCTCCCGCAGTTGCCGGAACCGCCCGATTGGTCTGCGGCGACCGCTTACCGCTGGCGGCGGCGGGCAAGCAGCGGATTCCTGCAGCCGGTATTGCACCCGCACAAGATCAGGCTGAGTGATCTCCAGGGGGTGTCTGAGCAAAAACAGCTGGTGGATCAGAACACGCGTCAGTTTGTAGAAGGATTTGCTGCAAACAATGTGCTGTTAACGGGTGCCAAGGGCACCGGCAAGTCGTCATTGGTCAAAGCAGTTCTCAACAAGTTCTCGAACAAGGGGCTGCGACTCATCGAGGTCGAGAAGCATGACCTGCACGACCTTCCGGATATTGTCGACATGGTTGCCAAGGCACCCTACCGTTTCATCATCTTCTGCGATGACTTGTCTTTCGACGCTGAAGAACCAGGCTACAAGGCACTCAAGGTTGTGCTGGATGGTTCGATATCAGCGACATCCGAAAATGTGCTGATCTACGCCACCTCCAATCGCCGGCACCTGATGCCCGAATACATGCAGGAGAATCTTGAGACGAAGTATCTCGGCGAGGAAATCCATCCTGGCGAAAGCGTGGAAGAAAAGATTTCGCTCTCCGAGAGGTTTGGATTGTGGATTTCCTTCTATCCGTTTGATCAGGACGAGTATCTCGCCATCGTTGATTATTGGGTGGCAAAGCTGACTGACGCCACTGGCTCCAGGGGATCCAGTAAACAGGCGTCAAAAAAGGATAGCGGGGCCAGGGATGAAGTGCACCAGGAGGCATTGCAATGGGCACTGCTGCGCGGATCCCGCAGCGGGCGTGTCGCCTGGCAGTTCGCGCGCGACTGGGCGGGACGTCGGGAAATGCAATCCGCACGGAAAAGCAAGTAACCCCGGGTTTGTCGGACAAGATCGTTGACGTGGCTGCGGCAGTGTTGCAGCGCCCTGACGGGTCGTTCCTGCTCGCGCAGCGCCCGACAGGCAAGGTTTGTGCGGGATACTGGGAATTTCCCGGTGGCAAGGTCGAATCCGGCGAAACCCCCTCACAAGCGTTGCGGCGCGAGTTGCAGGAGGAACTCGGCGTCACGGCTCTGTGTGTCTATCCCTGGTTGACACGCGTGTTCAGTTACCCGCACGCCACGGTACGACTGCATTTCCAGAGGGTGGTGCGATGGCAAGGCGAACCACGATCGCGAGAGGCGCAGGCATTTGCCTGGCAGAAACCTGGCGCGCCCGATGTCAGTCCGATGCTGCCAGCCAATACTTTTGTGCTAAAAGCGCTCGAATTGCCGGTGCAATACGCAATTACCAACGCCAGTGAATCGGGCGAACAACGGGCGCTCGAACGGCTCGACACGGCACTGTCACGTGGCTTGAGGCTGGTACAGGTCAGGGAGAAACACCTAAAACAATCTGCGCTGGAGAAGTTTGCGGCTGAAGTCGTGCGGCGGTGCCACGATTACGGTGCGCGGGTGATCATCAACAGCGATGCGGACCTCGCCGCCAAAGTTGCCGCGGATGGTGTTCATCTTCCAGCGGCGCGCTTGATAGAGGCTTCCGCCCGCCCGCCCGGCTTCTACTGGTATGGCGCATCCTGCCACGACCGGCGGGAGATCGAATGGGCAGAAGCGATCGGTGTGGATTTCATCGTGCTCGGGCCGGTAAAACGTACCGCAAGCCATCCGCAGGCAACGCCGATGGGGTGGCGAGGGTTCCGCGAGCTCGCGTCGGGTGCATCGATTCCGGTGTATGCACTTGGTGGAATGCTGATAGGCGATCTAGAAGAAGCATGGAAGAACTCGGCGCACGGTATCGCCATGCAGCGAGGTGCCTGGGTTGACTGAAAACGGCCGGATCAGGCCTTGTCCGATTGAGGCTGCTGCTGTTCAGGCGTCAGTGTCATCCGAAGAAGACGACTGATTGACGTTCGCGGGAATTCGATACGATTCCGACGCCCATTGCCCCAGGTCGATCATCTTGCACCGCTCCGAGCAGAATGGGCGGTACGGGTTGCTGATATCCCACAGCAGCGGTGCGTCACATTGCGGGCAGTGAACGAGCGGCCCCTGATTTTTTGGCGAAGTGTCGTTCACAGGTTGCAAAAGGTCAGGTCAAAGTCGACATTCTCTTCGCTGGTCTTTCGGTGAGAATCGACAATGGTTGCAAAACGAATGTTGATTGCGTATTTGTTGGCGCTGACTTCCGGCACGCAGGAATAGCTGTCATCGAGTTTCAATCGCAGCATTTGCGCGAGCCGTCCGCCCAGCATTTGCTGGAACTTCCCTTGTTCAGCGGTTTGTCGGGAAGTCTTGCCGCTTTCCCTGAGTAGCCGAAGAATCAGATTCGCACCAATGCGCATCGGCTCGAACGGTGCGAGCCATTCTTCGAGATCGTGCCTGCGTTTTTCCGCAGGTGAATGCATCCAGTGGTGGTAGGAAGGCAAGTCAAACTCGCAAACGCCACCGGGGATCGCTGTGCGTTGCCTGATGGCCATCAGCCATTCGTTTTCCCTGAGTTCCTGCCCTGTCTTGCCTGATGTGGTAAACAGCCTGGCAATTGCTTTTTCGGTTTCGTCAAGAATCGAAGACAGCTTGGCCTGTTCGACGGACGGGTTGCCCCTAAGGCCATCGAGTTGATGTTTCTTGCGTTCGAGTTCCTGCATGATTTCAGATTTCAGATCCGCACGACCAGCCACATCGAGAATCTCGAATAACGACAGAATCGCGACATGATGCTCCTGCGCATCATTCCTGGATTTGAAATACTCGGCGCGCTGATAAAGGCTCTCGATTCTGAGCAGTGTGCGCACTCGTTCGTTGAGGGGGAACTCGTAGACGATCACGTCGGTGAATTTTCTGGGAGGGTTCTTGTCCGGGGCCGCTTCTAGTATTGCTGATTCGATGCCAAAAGAAAAGTCCATCGCCGAATCCCCGGCGAAGAGCGTTCAACGCGCGAGCGTAAGGTACTTTTCGTGGAGTTGCTTCACTTTGGCGCGCAGGTCCGCAATTCCACCCTCATTACGGATCACATCGTCTGCGGCGGCGATTCGGTCACTGCGATTCGCCTGCGTTGCCATGATCGCCTCGATCTGGTCTTTCGCCAGCCCGCTGCGCCGCATAACCCGCTCAATCTGACTTTGCTCGGAACAGTCCACGACGAGGATGCGGTCGGCGAACTTGTAGCCCTTCGATTCGACCAGCAGGGGGACGACGACAATCGCATAGGGTGCGTCGGTTGCAGACAACCGGCGCTGCACTTCTTCGCGAATCAGCGGATGCAGAATCCTCTGCAAGGCTTCTCTGACGGTCGAATCGGAGAAAGCCAGTTCCCGCATTCGCTTGCGGTCCAGAGCGCCGTCGCCCTGCACCACCTCCGGCCCGAATTCCTGCGCAATCTTCGACACAGCGGGCTGCCCGGCGGCCGTAAGCGCCCGCGAGATTTCGTCAGTGTCGATGACATCGACGCCCAGCGCCGCAAACAGGTCGGAGACCGTGGATTTTCCCGAACCGATTCCACCCGTCAACCCGACCGTGAATGGCATGCGTTAGTGAAACAGATTCTAGCGGAACAGGTTGAGATAAACGGTGTTGATATCGTCGCCCCACAGCATCGCAATCAGGCCGGCGGCAGCAAGATAGGGCCCAAAGGGAATGGGTACGTTTCGGCCCTGGCGCCGCGATACGATCAACAAGATGCCGACGACGGCGCCGACGAGTGACGAGAGCAATATCACCATTGGCAACAGCTTCCAGCCCAGCCATGCGCCAATCGCTGCGAGCAGTTTGAAATCGCCGAAACCCATCCCCTCTTTGCCTGTCACCAGTTTGAACAGCCAGTAAACAGACCACAGAGAGAGATAGCCGGCAACGGCGCCAATAACAGCCGAGTTCAGTGTGGTGAATGTTCCCGGAATGTTCGTTAACAAGCCAATCCAAAGCAGAGGCAAGGTGATGCTGTCTGGCAGCAACTGCGTGTCCACGTCGATCATGGTCAACGCAATCAGTGACCATGCGAATAGAATCGCCGTGACGGAAGCCATGCCGAAGCCGAAATGCCAGGCGATATAGCCAGTGACGAGGCCGCTGGCCGCCTCTACCACCGGGTAGCGCAGGCTGATCGGGTTGTTGCACTGTGAGCACTTGCCGCGAAGCGCCAGGTAGCTGAGCACCGGGATGTTTTCATGTGCACGGATTTGATGGCCGCATTTCGGGCAGCCCGAACGGGGGATAACGAGGTTGTAACGAAGCGGTGTTTCGCTCTTCCCGCGCATCTTGGCAGCACAGTCCGTGAGCTCGGCGTCCTCGAGCATCATCGCGGCCTGTTCGTTCCAGTCGCGCTGCATCATTTTCGGCAGGCGATGAATGACGACGTTGAGGAAGCTGCCGACCATCAGTCCAACGACTGTCGCAGTTGCCGTGAACGCGAAAGGGCTGTCATGCAATAAGTTAAGCACGTCGGTCATAGTGCCGCGAATTTACCTTTTTTGGCCAAAGCAGCGAGGCTTCGTGCCGGGTTCAAAAAAAACGCCCGAGTGTGTCCCCGGGCGTCTTGGTTGGGTGCTTTGGTTCAGACTGCCTGACCCATCTTGAAGATTGGCAGATACATTGCGATCACCATGCCGCCGATGAGAACGCCGAGGACAACCATGATCATTGGCTCCATCAGGCTCGACAACGCATCGACCGAATCATCCACTTCCCGTTCGAAGAAATCCGCCACCTTGCCCAGCATGGCGTCGAGCGAGCCGGATTCTTCGCCGATCGATACCATCTGAATCACCATGTTGGGAAAAACCTCACTGCCTTGCATCGCGACCGTGAGACTGGTGCCGCCCCTGACCTCGCCCTGAATCTGTTTGGTTGCGACGTAGTAGACGTAGTTGCCAGCCGCACCGGCGACTGAATCCAGCGCCTCTACCAGCGGAACGCCAGCCGCGAACATGGTCGACAGGGTCCTCGTCCAGCGCGCGATTGTGGCTTTGCGAATGAGTTCACCGAATACCGGAATTTTCAGGAATAGCCGATCCAGTACTTGCTGCATTTTCACCGAGCGCTTCCACGTATAGAAGAAGAACCAGAGGCCGAAGCCAACACCCCCGAAAATGGCCCACCAGTAGGCGACAAAGAAATCCGATATGGCCATTACCATCAGGGTCGGTGCCGGCAAGTCCGCGCCGAAGTTCGTAAACAATTCCTTAAACGCCGGAATAACGAAAAGCATGATGATGGCGGTAATGATGAAGGCCACAACGACGATCGAGAGTGGATAGAACATGGCAGCCTTGATCTTGCTCTTGATCGCAAGGATTTTTTCCTTGTAGGTGGCAAGCCGGTCCAGGAGGCTGTCGAGAATACCGGCGGATTCACCCGCCCCTACCAGATTGCAATACAGTGCGTCGAAGTAGATGGGGTACTTGCGAAACGAGGCGCTCAGGCTGGTCCCGGTTTCGACATCGGTCTTGATGTCCATCAGCAACTTGGCGACGGCGGGATTGGCATGTCCCTTGCCGACGATGTCGAAGGCCTGCAGCAGCGGCACCCCGGATTTCATCATCGTTGCCAGTTGCCTGGTGAAAAACGTGATGTCCTTGTCCGTAACCTTGCCGCCGACGCCTCCGCGCTGGCGCTTGACCTTCGGTTGGGAGATGCCCTGGCGCCGCAAGGCGGCCAACACCACGTGCGTGCCCCCGGCACGCATGTCGCCTTTGACGAGTTTGCCGCTCCTGTCGCGCCCCTCCCAGACGTAGTTGTACTCCTTGACCTGTTGTCCCCGTCGCGCTGTCGCGGTTGCAGTTGCCATTGCCAGTTTCCTTTGAATACTTGTAGGGCTGCCGGGACTGTCTCGCACCGCACCAACAGCCGGAAGTCTGTGGGGCGGGCCCGCGCTATGCACGCCGGCGGACACTGCCAACAAGGCGGTGCCCTCGGACGTCAAACGCATTTCCCTGCCGTTTCAGCTCGCCCTGTTTGACAATCTATGAGGAGCGAGCCAACCAATGCTTTAGTTATTAAGCAAGCTTCATGCGACTTCACAAGACTTTGCAATCAGCATGATGCCTTTTCCCGGATTTCTTGTAAAGATTGAGATTTTACAAATAACTAACTGTTTTATATCGATTTTTCAAAGGGCGGCAGTCGGACCGATTTGATGGAGCGGTGCTGGGTTTGCAGTATCTCGACCGGGAACCCGGCCAGTTTGAGCGACGTCCCGGGTTCCGGGATTTCCTGCAGATGTTCCAGTATCAGCCCGTTCAGGGTCTTCGGTCCGTCGACAGGAAAGTCGTAACCGAGCTGTCGGTTGAGATCGCGCAAGGAGGCCGCACCATCGACGACGACACTGCCGTCTTCCAGGCGCTTCCAGTCAGCGGATTGGAATGGCGACTGAGTAGTAAATTCGCCGATGATCTCCTCAAGGATGTCCTCGATCGTGAGCAGCCCCATCAGTTCACCGTATTCGTCAACGACCAGTGCCATCCGGTCCTGCTGGTCCTGGAAATTCTGCAATTGGTCGAGCAGGCCGGTGTCGATCGGTACGAAATACGGCTCTTTCATGACTTCGGAGATGATTTGCGCGTCGATTTCGTTGCGATCCGAACGATTCAGCACTTTCCGGATGTGAACGACGCCTATCAGTTCGTCGAGGCGGCCGCGATAGACCGGCAAGCGCGTGTGGTTAGCGGTGGAAATTTCGCGGCGGATTTCCTCGGTAGTGGCATCGAGATCGATTCCCTCGATCTTGCTCCTTGGCGTCATGACATCTTCAACCGTAATCGACTCCAGGTCGAACAGGTTGAGCAGCATCGTTTGGTGCTTTTGCGGCAGGAAATGCCCGCCTTCCAGAACCAGTGTGCGCAGTTCCTCTGAACTTAGCGTCTGTGCTTGCGCACCGGCGGGCTTGAGCTTGAATACGTACAGCAATCCATTGACGAAGAGATTTGCCACCACGACAACGGGATGCGTAAGTGTCATCAGCGGCTTGAGCACCAGACTGGCCGGGAACGCAATCTTTTCGGGATAGCTGGCGCCGATAATCTTGGGCGTAATCTCACTGAAAACCAGAAAGATGGCGGTGACGGTCAGCGTCGCGATGGTCAGTGAGAGTTCGCTTTCCCCGAGCAACCGGAAGACGATGGCGGTACCCAGAGCGGCGGCGGCAGTGTTGACGAGGTTGTTGCCGAGCAATATCGAGCCAAGAAGGCGGTCGGTACGTTCGAGCAAGTAGATCGTTCGCCGGGCACTGCGATTTCCCGTTTTGGCAAGGTGCCGCAACCGGTAACGGTTGAGCGCCATCATGCTCGTCTCGGAGCTCGAGAAAAATGCCGAGAAAACGATCAGGACCAGAAATATGATGAGAAGCGTGCGTAAAGGAATATCGGTCATGGCATCAGTACCTCGAGAAACAAATGCCGGCCCGGTTGGACGGTCCGATTTCGGTTTGCAGGGGCATGGTTCGGGGGTCTTCGGCGCCGGTCAACGCTGCAGGATGACTTCTGCCACGAACCGGCTGCCGACATATGCCAGCACCAGCGCCATGAAGCCTGCAAGCGTCCAGCGCAACGCAACACGGCCGCGCCATCCGTACAAGGTGCGGCCCAGCAGGAGCCCCCCGAAAATAAACCATGACATGAAGCCAAAAACGGTCTTGTGCGTGAACGTGAGAGGTTTGCCGAACAATTCTTCCGAAAACAGCACGCCCGTGGCCAGCGTAAGGGTCAGGAAGACGAATCCGCTGCCGAGGATCTTGAACAGCACGGATTCCATTGTGAGTAACGGTGGCAAGGTCTGAAGCAACGGCGGGACATCGTGCGAGTGCAGATGTCTCTCGGCGAATGCCATCACAAGCACGTGCAGTGAAGCGATCGTGAACAGACTGTAGGCGAGCATTGCGATCAGAAGGTGTGCTTTGAACACCGGCAGTTGCGTGTTGGCGAGCGGTTGCGTTGCCGGGACAAGCAGAGGCAGCAGGGACAAAACGGCGGCGCTGGGCAAAACCAATGCGTTGAGCGCTTCCAGCCGGTAAAAAAAACCTGCAACCCAGTAGATGAACACGGCGATCGCGATGACGAGGGACACGGTATTCCCAACGCCGAGATAAAGTCCGCCCGCGTGAAACATCGTTGCCGAGAGCAACCAAAGATGGATGAGCAGCGGAATCGCTACCAGCAGGTGTGTGGCGCGAACCGGCGCTTTGGCGGGCGTCTGCGTGCCGTGCCGCAAGTCTTTCCAGACGAAGGCGGCAAGTGCCACGTAAGCGAGGCTCGCGATCAGATGAAGTAGAATCAGGCTCATGTGCGGCTGAAAGTCAGGCGCAGTCTACATCATCCCGTTCCCCTCAACACCCGTCGCTGCGAAATGCTTGAAACGCTCACAGGCCGGTTCGCCGGCATTGTCAAATCGCTCAGGGGTCAGGCGCGCCTGACCGATGCCAACGTCAAGGACACGCTGCGTGAGGTGCGCGTTGCACTTCTGGAAGCAGACGTCGCATTGCCGGTCGTAAAGGAGTTTATCGATCGGGTCAGGGAAAAAGCGATTGGCGAGTCGGTTCTTGGCAGTCTGACGCCGGGACAGGCGTTCGTCGGCGTCGTGCGCGAGGAACTGACGGCACTGATGGGCGCACACAACGATGCGCTCGAGTTGGCGGTGCGTCCCCCCGCAGTCATCTTGATGGCAGGCCTCCAGGGGTCCGGAAAGACCACGACCAGCGGCAAGCTCGCGCGCTTGCTCACCGAGCAGAAGAAGAAGGTGCTGTTGGCCAGTTGCGACGTCTACCGGCCTGCTGCCATGGAGCAGCTCAAGACTCTGGCGGAACAGATCGGCGTCGAATACTTTCCGGCTGATCCCGGGTCCAGGCCCCAGGCGATTGCGGCATCGGCGCTCGATCATGCCAGGCGCCATTTCCACGATGTGCTGATTGTCGACACGGCGGGCCGGTTGGCAATCGATCAGGAAATGATGGAAGAAATACGGGTTCTGCACCAGACGCTCGCTCCGAGCGAAACCCTCTTTGTGGTTGACGCCATGCAGGGCCAGGATGCGGTCAATGTCGCGAAAGCCTTCGGGGAGGCCTTGCCGCTGACCGGAGTGGTTCTGACCAAAATGGACGGCGACGCCCGGGGAGGAGCCGCGCTGTCGGTGCGTCACGTCACCGGGAAGCCGATCAAGTTTGTCGGCACCGGCGAAAAACTGTCGGGACTGGAGCCGTTCTATCCTGATCGCGTAGCCGAGCGCATTCTCGGCATGGGCGACGTGCTTTCGCTGGTTGATGACGCGCGGCGTAACGTCGATATCGCCGAAGCGGAGAAGCTTGCACGCAAGGTCAAGTCGGGGAAAGGCTTCGACCTGGAGGATTTTCGCGGACAGATGCTGCAGATGAAGAATATGGGCGGCATGGGCGCCATCATCGACAAGCTGCCAGCGCAATTCGCGCAGGCAGCCCAGGGTGCATCGATGGATGAGCGTGTGATCGGCCGTACCATCGGCATCATCGACTCGATGACACGGCGTGAACGCGCCAAACCGGAGATCATCAAAGCTTCGCGCAAGCGGCGCATCGCCAGCGGGTCCGGCGTCAGCGTTCAGGAGGTCAATCGGCTGCTCTCGCAGTTCGCCCAGATGCAAAAGATGATGAAAATGATGGGCAAAGGCGGTTTGCAGAAAATGATGCGTGGCGCCCGCGGCATGTTTCCTGGGCGTGGCTAGGCTGCCTGTCGAACCCGCCTCGCTGGCGATGCCAGTGACCCTGATAACCGCTTCATCCACAAGCCTTCTGGAACGTTGAATCGTCTGTTCGGTCGTAACCTCGCGTCACTTTGAGATTTTTTGTCCGCATTTGCTTGCGAGAATGCGAGTTTGGAGACAGTTTGCAATGATCATTCGCTTATTGATGTCGGGATTGCGCGTTCCGGCGCTAATTCTTCCCCTGTTGCTCGTGTGTTCCGTGCTACCCGGTTTCGTGTCCCCGGTGCTTGCCATCGATCTGGACTACGAGCGGGAGAATCGCTGGGCCGAACAGGTACTGCCATCCATCCTTGTTGGGGATCCGCTGTGGATTGAACAGCCCAACGGGCACAAGTTTCTGGCCATCTATACGGAAGCAGAGAATCCGCGTGGCGCGATTATCGTCGGGCACGGCCGCGGCTGGAATCCGGATTTCGAACTCTATGGCACCCTGCGCATGAAACTGGCCGACCAGGGTTACAGCACCCTCGCCATACAGTTGCCGGTACTTGGCCCGGGAGCAAAGGTCGGTGACTACATACCGACTTATGAGGATGCCTCGGAGCGCTACGATCTTTCAGCCAGGTTCCTGAATGAGAAAGGTTTTGACGATATCGCCATTGTTTCGCACAGCCTCGGCGCGACGATGGCCAACCAATACCTCATTGCAGCCGACGAAACACTCGTGAAGGCGTGGGTATTTATAAGTATTATCAATGGGTTACAGGAGATGTTCCGGATCAAGATCCCGGTCATGGACGTCTACGGGAGCGAGGACTGGGTGATCACCCAGGTCGGCGGCTACGAGCGCAAGCAACAGATCATGAAGGTGCCTGGTTCCAGACAGGTGGTACTCCAAGACGCCCCGCATTTCTTTGAAGGCAAGGAAGACGAATTGACGCAAGCGATAGTGGACTTTCTCGATTCGGTTTTCCACGGCGGGGGGCACGCTGCCGAAAGCGGCACCCCTTAGCACTTCAGAAGAGCATAAGCGGCCTTGCGCGAGGCGGAAAAAGAGGCGTAAAATCGCGCGCTTGGCTTTTTCGGGGCCGCCGACGTCGGCAGGCCTCAAATCGGGGTGAATTCAATGGTGGTTATCAGACTGGCGCGCGGTGGCGCCAAAAAGCGGCCTTTTTTCAACATGGTGGTTGCCGATTCGCGCAATGCCCGCGACGGGCGATTTATCGAGCGGGTCGGGTTTTATGATCCCAAGGCGCCTGAAGGGCGCGAAGGGTTGCGCGTCGACATGGAGCGGCTTGCTTACTGGCAAGGTAAGGGCGCGAAGCTGTCGGATACGGCAGCGCGCCTGGTGAAGCAATTTGGCAGTAAGGCCTCCTGACGAAATGATAGTGATGGGGCGCGTCAGCGCTCCATTCGGTGTCAAAGGCTGGGTCAAGGTGCAGCCTTATACGGAAAAAGTAGACAGCCTCTTCCAATATCCCAAATGGTGGCTTGCTGCATCAGGCGGATGGGATGCCATGGAAGTGGACGAGCAGTCAGTCCACGGGGACGTGCTGCTGGTGCGTTTCGCCGGAATGGATGACCGGGAACAGGCAGCGAAGCTGAGGGGCAGGGAAGTCGCGATTCCGCGAAACCAGTTACCGGCTGCTGCGCCAGGGGAAGTTTACTGGGCGGATCTGTTCGGGTTGGCAGTAGAGAATACGCGTGGGCAGTCGCTCGGTCATGTCGAGCGCCTGTTCGAATCCGGTGCGAATCCGGTGTTGGTGGTGACTGGCGACAGGGAACGCCTGGTGCCCTTTGTGGATGCCGTGGTGAAGCAGGTCGACCTGGACGCGGGAAAACTCCTGGTGGAGTGGGAACTCGATTACTAGCAGTTCCATCAGCAGGAGCCCGGTTATCGGAATCGCGGTTGCTAGAGGTGCCTGATTGATGAAGCGCTTCGATGTGGTGACGCTGTTCCCCGGCATGTTCGATGCGCTGACGGAACACGGCATCACGCAGCGGGCGCGGGAGCGCGGGCATTTTGAACTCGTGATGTGGAATCCGCGCGAGTTTGCGGTGAATGCCTACCGTAGCGTGGACGACAGGCCATATGGTGGCGGGCCAGGCATGGTCATGCTGGTGGAACCGCTGATCAAGGCGCTTCGGGCGGCGAAGGCGCGCCAGAAGAGCTGCGGTGTGCGTCATAGCCGTGTCGTCTACCTGTCGCCGCAGGGAAGACGGCTCGATCAGGCATTGGTGGACGAATTGTCCGAAGCCGAGGGCCTGGTGCTGTTGGCGGGGCGTTACGAAGGCGTCGACGAAAGGCTCATCGAGCTGGAAATCGATGAAGAGGTCTCGATAGGAGACTATGTGGTCTCCGGGGGCGAGTTGCCGGCGATGGTGATGATTGACAGCATCGTTCGTCGCATCCCGGGCGTGTTGAACGATAATGAATCGGCGGCGCAAGAGTCGTTTGTTGATGGGATACTTGATTGCCCCCAGTACACGCGACCCGAAGTAGTTGATGGGCTGTCCGTGCCACCAGTGCTGTTGTCCGGGAACCATGAGGACATACGGCGTTGGCGGCTGAAACAGGCACTTGGAAGAACTTGGCGGCGCAGGCCCGACCTGCTCGCAGGACGACAGCTCAACGCCGAGCAGGCGATGTTGCTGAAGGAATACCAGGCCGAATACGGCAAGGCGGAAAAGACAGGAACAGGAGTGTAAAAGATGAACTTGATCGCGAAACTGGAACAGGAAGAAATTGAACGGCTAGGCAAGACTGTGCCCGACTTTTTCCCAGGCGATACCGTCGTTGTGAGCGTGAACGTTGTCGAAGGCGAGCGCACGCGCGTTCAGGCATTTGAAGGTGTGGTCATTGGAAAGCGCAACCGCGGGTTGAATTCTTCCTTCGTCGTGCGCAAGATCTCCTCCGGTGAAGGTGTGGAGCGTACTTTCCAGACCCACTCACCATTGATTGCCGGCATCGAAATCAAGCGCCGTGGCGCAGTGCGGCGCGCCAAGCTCTATTATCTTCGCGATCGCTCGGGCAAGTCAGCGCGTATTCGGGAAAAGCTCTCCATGTCCGGCAAGCGATCGCAAGCGGACAAAGCCGCGGCTGAATCGTCTGCCGATGCTGGTGGCGTGCAAGAGAATTCGGCACCTGAATAAGCAGCAGCCATGCAGGGCGCGCCGCGGTGCGCACTGCGAGACTCGAAAAATGGCGACCAGACGGTCGCCATTTTTTTGTTTCCGGCCCGTTTCGATACGTGTGCTTCTTTGGTGCGAACGGTGGATCAAGGCATGCGTGGTTCTGAAAATTCGCTTGCTACAATGCGAGGGCGTGTGTGCAGGCAATCAACGTGTGACGGCATTGGTCTGACTGCGCGATTCTCTGGATGTTTCCATTGACAAAAGACGGTGAGGTCACTGGTATGAGCCTGCGTAATCTTGTTACGGCTTGCGCAATTGTGCTTCTGTTTGCAGCCGGTTGCGGAGAGAAGCAGCAGATGCTGTCTATAGTTACGGGAGGCACGGGTGGCGTGTACTATCCGTTAGGCGGCGCGTTGGCCAATGTCCTGTCCGGGAAAATGCCCGGCTTCCAGGTGACGTCGGAGGTGACTGGCGGATCGGTCGATAACCTCAAGCTGGTCGGCAGCAACCAGGCCGATATGGGGTTCGCAATGGTCGATGCCGCGTTTGACGCCTTGAACGGCCGTGATCGTTTCGACGGCAATCCGCTGCCGATCCGCGCGCTGGCGGTGTTATACCCGAACCGGATGCATGCGGTGACGGTGCAGCAATCAGGGATTCGGGAATTGGGTGACCTGTCGGGCAAGCGCGTATCCGTCGGTTCGCCCGGCAGCGCGACCGAAGTAATGGCGATGCGCATCCTCGAAGCCTACGGTATCGACCAGTCGGTCGAGCGTGAGCGCCTGTCAGCGGTTGAGTCGGTAAATGCGCTCAAGGACGGAAAAATCCAGGCGTTCTTTTTTGCCGCGGGTATTCCCACTGCGGCAGCAACCGACCTGGCGGCGACGCCGGGATTGACCATACATCTGCTTGACCACGCCGACGCCGTGCCGAAGATGAACGCGAAATACGGCCCCCTGTATGCGCCAGGCATTATTCCGAAGGAAACCTATCCCGGGATGGTTGCTGACGCGAAGAATGTCGATGTATGGAACGTGATGTTTACCAACGCCAGCATGCCCGATGAACTGGTGCGGGAAGTTCTTGCGATCATGTTCGACAATCGTGATGCGCTCGAGCGCGTGCACAAGGACGCAAGCCAGATTCGCATCGAGAACCAGGCTCTCGGGATTTCACCGATTCCCTATCATCCCGCTGCAATAGAGTTCTATCGTGAGCGCGGCGTGACCGCAGAACATGCAAGCTGATTCGAAGCCGGCTGAGCAATGAGCGAAGAACAGACAAGCGCGCAACGACTTGTCGAAGAGGAAGAGGGCAGCGCCGATTCACTGCGGGGTTGGGCCCGGCACACCGTCATGGTACTGGCAATTGCCACGTCGCTGTTTCATCTTTATGCCGCCTACGAGGTGGTTTCCGCTCCGGTATTGCGCGTTGCCCACGTCTCGCTGATTCTGTCGCTTTGTTTCCTGACTTTTCCGTTCGCAGCGCGGTTTCGCGGCCGCATTGCCTGGTGGGACTGGGCGTTGATGGCGGCGAGTGTGAGTGTCGCCGTGTATCTCATCTCCGGGGGCGACGCTTTATACGATCGCGCGACTGCGCCGAACCTTGCCGATCTTGTCATCGGCGTGATCGCCATTGCCCTTGTGCTGGAAGCAGTCCGGCGAGCGTCGGGCTGGATAATGCCCGTCGTGGTGGGCGCCTTCCTCGCCTACGCCATGCTTGGTGCCTATCTTCCCGCGCCGTGGGCGCATCGTGGTTATGACCTCGGCCGTATCGTCGGCCACATGGTCATTACCCTTGAGGGAATCTACGGTTCGGCGGTGGATGTTGCGTCGACGCTGATCATTTTGTTCACGATTTTCGGCGCATTTCTTGCGACTTCCGGCGCAGGGCGTTTTTTCATCGATTTCTCGGTTGCGGCAATGGGGCGTTCGCGCAACGCTGCTGCGCGCAGCGTAGTGTTGTCCTCTTTCCTGCTTGGCGGTGCCTCGGGTAGTGGCGTTGCCACGACAGTGACCATCGGCTCGGTGGCGCATCCGATGCTCACCAAGGCGGGTTATCCGAAGAACGAGGCGGGAGGGTTGTTGTCCGCCGGCGGGCTGGGCGCCATTCTGTGCCCGCCGATTATGGGCGCCGCAGCGTTTCTGATTGCCGAGTTTCTCAAGATTCCATATCTTGAAGTGTTACGAATGGCGATTTTGCCGGCGTGCCTCTATTACCTTTCACTGTTCTTCATGGTGGATATCGACGGGCGTCGCTTCGGCAAAGGCACGGTAACCGCGGAATCCGCTGGCACTGTCTGGCATCACCTCGCGCAACATGGTTATTTCTTTCTGCCGCTGGTGGCCATTGTCGCGATGTTGCTTGTCGGGTTCTCGCCCATCATGGCGGTGTTCTGGGCAATCCTTGTGGCCTACGCGGTCAGTTTTATCCGCCGCGATTCGAGGCTCAACCCGCCGCGCCTCGCCCGGGCGCTGGCTTCGGGCTCGACCGGCGTAGTCAACGTAGCGGTGACTTGTGCTGCGGCCGGAATTATTGTCGGCGTTGTTACCCTGACGGGACTGGGTCTGAAATTTTCATCCATTGTCGTGGGTTACGCCGGAGGCAGTCTTTTTCTGACGGCTTTGTTTACCGCACTGGTCGTCTGGGTCGTGGGGCTGGCGGTGCCGGTTACCGCGTCCTACATCATCTGCGCCGTAATCGCGGCGCCGGCGCTGATTCAGGTGGGTGTTCCCGACTATGCGGCGCACATGTTCATTTTCTATTACGCAGTCCTGTCGGAGGTCTCGCCACCAACCGCCCTCTCGCCGTTTGCCGCTGCCGCGATCACGGGGGGCAATCCGTATCGCACGACATTGCAGTCATGGAAGTACACTCTTCCCGCGTTCATCGTACCGTTCATGCTCGTGCTAAACCCCGCCGGAACCGGGCTGCTGCTCAAAGGCGAGCCTGCCTCAATCGCGTTGACGGTTATTACGGCGGTTGTGGGGATTCTTGGTCTTGCTGCCGGCGCCCAGAACTGGCTGCGTCAGGAAACGCAGTTGCATGAGCGCATTATGTTGGTCGCGGGCGGATTGTTGTTGACCTATCCTGCGGTGTCGACGGACTTCGCCGGATTTGTCATCATGGCCATCGGGGGAGGCTTGCATTGGTTGCGTACACGATGACGCCGCATGAATCGATTGCACGTTTCGACGCTGCACGTTTCGACGCCCTGCACCGGACGCCCTTTGCCGTGCTTGGCATCAGGACGGACGGCGATTCGGTAACCGGGATCGACTACCTGCCGGCGGGCGTCGGGACGCGTGAAGCCGAAAGTGCGCTGGCTCGCGAAGTTGTCCATCAGGTCGATTGCTATCTTGCCGATCCGACATTCCGGTTCGACCTTCCGCTGAAAATTGACGGCAGCGAATTCCGGAAACGGGTTTGGGAAGTCATGCGCACGATCCCCGTCGGTAAGACACTGACTTACGGCGACGTTGCGAAGCGGCTTGACTCCGCAGCGCGCGCGGTCGGGGTCGCTTGCGGGGACAACAGAATTCCTCTCATTATTCCCTGTCACCGCATTGTTGCGCGAAATGGCATTGGCGGGTTTATGCACGCCACCGGCGAACGGGAATTGAACATCAAACGCTGGCTGCTTGCGCACGAAAGAAGCGCGGGCCACGGTTAACGTTCAAAGCATGAGTAACAACGCCGAGTTGCTGGACGAGTTTTGCGATGCGCTGTGGCTGGAGGACGGCCTTTCGCGTAACTCGCTTGACAGCTACCACCGTGATTTACGAATCTTTTCGGAGTGGCTCGGCGAGTCGAGGCAGAAGTCGCTGCTGGAAGCCGGGCGCAGTGATTTGCTGGCGTATCTCGCGGCGCGTTTCAAGAACAGCATCAAACCGCGCTCCGCAGCGCGTTTGCTGTCCAGTCTCAAGCGTTTCTATCGCTATTTGCATCGCGAAGGGCGAATCAGCGTTGATCCGAGCCTCGAGATCGAGGCGCCCAAATTGCCGCGAAGCCTGCCCGGGGTATTGACCGAGGACGATGTCCAGTCACTTATCCTCGCACCCGACATTCACACCGCGCGCGGTTTGCGCGACAGGGCGATGCTTGAGACGCTCTACGCGAGCGGCCTGCGCGTGTCCGAACTGGTGTCTCTGACGATTGGCCAGCTTAATCGTGATGCCGGGGTATTGCGCGTTCTGGGCAAGGGGTCCAAGGAGCGCCTGGTGCCGGTGGGAGAGGAGGCGCTTGACTGGATTCGGCGCTATGTGGCGGAGGCAAGACCGATGCTTCTGGGGGCGCGCACCAGCGACGCACTGTTTGTAACAGCGCGTGCCCAGCGCATGACGCGGCAGGCTTTCTGGAATCTGATCAAGCGCTACGCCGAGGCCTCGGGCATTCGCAAAAAGGTTTCACCGCATACCCTGCGCCATGCCTTCGCAACGCACCTGCTCAATCACGGTGCCGACTTGCGCGTAGTGCAGATGCTGCTCGGGCATACGGACATCTCGACGACGCAGATTTACACGCACGTTGCGCGTGAGCGTCTCAAGGAATTGCACGCCCGGCATCATCCGCGCGGCTAAAGGAGTCCGATGCTTTCAAGCCTTGTTTTCATCCTCGCCGGTTATCTGATCGGCTCGATCTCGTTCGCGGTGGTCGTTAGCCGTGCGATGGGTTTGCCCAGCCCGCATGACTATGGATCAGGCAACCCCGGTGCAACGAACGTCTTGCGCACCGGCAACAAGAAGGCGGCGATCCTTACTTTGTTGGGCGACGCGCTAAAGGGCGGGTTCGCGCTATGGCTTGCCCAGCGCGTGGGCATGACGATGGGCGATGCGTCTCATCAGATCGGGGACTTTACGCTCGCGGGTGTGGCGCTCGCCGCTTTTCTTGGCCACTTGTACCCGGTTTTCTTCGGCTTTCGCGGCGGCAAGGGTGTCGCCACCGCAGCCGGGATTCTGGTCGTCATGAATGCGGCGATGGGCGCCGTCGTTCTCGGTGTGTGGCTCTTGGTCGCCCTTGTGACGCGTTATTCCTCGCTGGCAGCAATTACCGCGGCACTGGTAGCCCCTGTTGCGGCATTGGTTACGTTCGGACAATCGTGGTTTACGCTGGCGGTGTTGTGTATGGCGGCACTGCTGGTCTGGCGTCACCGCGGCAACATTGCCAAGCTGCTGGCTGGCACGGAAAGCCGTATCAGGCTGAAGCGCAGAGGTGTCGACTCATTGCCCGATGGTCGCTAGCGAGCCGAGCTCCCAGCGCGGGCGCACATTGAAGGGCAACGCGCCGCGCGATCCCTGCCCAATTCGCATCGCGCCCGCAAATGCGATCATGGCGCCATTGTCGGTGCACAGTTCTACTGGCGGATAAAAGACCCGGAATCCGGCTTTTTCCCCGGCCAGATCGATGCACTCGCGCAGTCGCCGGTTGGCGCCGACGCCGCCGGCCACCACCAATTGCGACATGCCGGTTTGCGTAATTGCCCGCGCGCACCTGGCCACCAGGACGTCGACGATTGCCTCCTGGAAGCCGGCTGCTATATCGGCCTTGTCTCGCGCGCTCACTTGCGTGGCGTCCTCGCCAAGTTGCTCGGTCAAGGTCAATACGGCCGTCTTCAGTCCGCTGAAACTGAAATCCAGATTGTCCTGGTCCAGCATCGGGCGCGGCAGTCTGAAACGCCCGGAGTCACCGGTCTCGGCAAGTTGCGCCAGTGCCGGACCACCAGGATAGGGCAGCCCCAACAGCTTGGCGGTCTTGTCGAAGGCTTCGCCGGCTGCATCGTCGCGTGTTTCTCCCAGCAGTTGGTAGCGACCCGGCCCTTTGACTGCCATCAATTGGGTATGGCCACCGGAAACCAGCAAGGCCACGAAGGGGAACTGGGGCGCCGGCTCGGCCAGCAAGGGAGAGAGCAGGTGGGCTTCCAGATGGTGAATGCCCACTACCGGCACAGTCAAGGCGTAACCGAGTGCCGCCCCCACAGAGGCGCCTACGAGCAGGGCGCCGGCAAGACCCGGACCTTCGGTATAGGCAATGCCTTCGATGTCACGGACGGTGTAACCATGCTCCTGCAGCAGGGACTTGATCATTGGCAGCAGGCGCCGGACATGATCCCGCGAGGCCAGTTCCGGCACGACTCCGCCATACTCGGCGTGCAGTGCTATCTGGGAATGGACGCGGTGCCCGAGCAGGCCGGAAACGGTGTCATAGAGCGCGACGCCGGTTTCGTCGCACGAGCTTTCGATCCCCAATATCAACATCGCTTGAGATTACCGTGGATTTGGCTGCTTTGGTTTGCAAATCAGTCGATTATTGTTAGAATGCGCGCCTTTCGCCAAAACCGGGCACAAGCGCGGAGAAACCTGAATATCTATGCCGACCATTCGAGTCAAGGAAAATGAGCCGTTTGAAGTCGCTTTGCGGCGTTTCAAGCGTACTGTAGAGAAGACCGGGCTGCTGACCGAGTTGCGCGCTCGCGAGTTCTACGAGAAGCCGACCACAGAACGCAAGCGCAAGCTCGCGGCTGCCGTCAAGCGCCACCACAAACGCCTTCGCAGCCAGGTATTGCCGCCAAGAATGTATTAGAAGCGGTCAAAGCGCGCAGTACATCGGACGGTGAGTGGCGAGCGGCCATTCACCGTTTTTTCGTTTTCAGGAACCAGCTTGGCACGTCGGCGTTTTTTGGCAGGAATGCGTGAGTGGCGCAGGCCAGCAACAAGGGGGCGATATGAGTCTCAGGACACAAATCAATGACGATATGAAGACGGCGATGCGCGCCAGGGAAGCTTCTCGTCTGTCGGCCATTCGATTGTTGCTTGCCGCCATCAAGCAGCGCGAAGTCGATGAGCGCAAGGAGCTTGACGACAATGACATCGTTGGCGTTGTCGAGAAAATGATCAAGCAGCGCCGTGAATCGATCAGCCAGTACGAAAAAGCCTCGCGTACCGACCTGGTCGAGGCAGAGAAGTTTGAGCTCGAGGTGCTGCAAGCTTACATGCCACAGCAACTCTCCGATGCCGAAATCGAAACCGCCGTCTCGGTCGCGCTGGCCGAATCGGGCGCACAGGGCATGCGCGACATGGGCAAGGTGATGGCGATTCTGAAGCCGCAACTGTCCGGGCGAGCGGACATGTCGGCGGTGTCGTCGATGGTCAAGTCCAGGCTGGACGCGTAACGCTCGGCCGCTGAAGGTGGGCAGTGGCGGCCAGCGACCTGGTGCGCCCTATTCTGATCTGAATTCGCGGTCGCTGCCGGCTGTCAGGGCAATCTCGCCTATAATCGTCGCGTCGGTTCCGGTGAGTTAATCTGTTCATTCGGAACTGGCAATTCCGGTTTTCACCGCGCATGACAACCCTCTTCGAGGAACACCGGGCACGCAGAAGATGATTCCGCAATCTTTCATCGAGGACCTTCTGGCACGGGTGGACGTGGTCGACGTGGTGGAATCCTATGTCCCGTTGAAGCGCTCGGGCTCCAATTTCTCGGCGCGTTGCCCGTTTCACAACGAAAAAACGCCGTCGTTCACCGTCAGCCAGAGCAAGCAGTTCTATCACTGTTTCGGCTGTGGCGCGCACGGCACTGCCATTTCGTTTCTGATGGAATATCAGGGCATGGGGTTTATCGATGCCGTCAAGGATCTGGCCGCGCGCGTCGGCATGACGGTGCCTGAACCCTCGACACCGAAAGAAAAGACTGCCGGCGCCGACGATGATCTCATCGGTGTCGTGGCGCGAGCAGCGCGTTTTTACAAACAGCAACTCAAGGAGTCGGAGAAGGCGATTGGCTACCTCAAGGGTCGTGGCCTGAGCGGCGAAATTGCCGCCCGCTACGGTCTCGGTTACGCGCCCGATAACTGGCAGGCGCTCGAAGCCGAGTTTGCTGACTATGCAAAATCCACTGCGCTCGCCAAGGCGGGGCTGGTGATTGACGGTAACGAAGGCCGTCGCTACGACCGCTTTCGCGATCGGGTGATGTTCCCGATACAGAATCAGCGCGGCAGCATCATCGGATTCGGCGGCCGGGTGATCGGCAAGGGCGAACCCAAATACCTGAATTCACCTGAAACACCCTTGTTTGAAAAGGGGCGGGAACTCTATGGGCTGGTTCAGGCGCGAGCCGGAATCCGCCAATCCGGCGTGGTGGTGGTCGTCGAAGGCTACATGGACGTCGTCGCACTGGCTCAAGCCGGTGTGGAGTACGCGGTGGCAACACTGGGCACGGCGACAACGCCCTGGCAGGTGCAGAAGCTGCTCAAGCAGGCCGATCGGGTGGTGTTCTGTTTCGATGGCGATGTCGCAGGCCAGCGCGCGGCCTGGCGGGCAATGGAAAACAGCCTCGCGCATTTGGTCGACGGCCGGCAGATCGGTTTTCTTTTTCTTCCCGAGGGCGAAGACCCGGACAGTTTCGTACGCTCTCGCGGCAAGGAAGCCTTCGAGGCCTTGCTTGCCGAAGCACAGCCGTTGTCCGAATACATGCTGCACGAACTCGGCTCGCGGGTGAACATGCGCAGTGCGGAAGGGCGGGCCAAGTTCCTTCAGGATGCGAAACCTTTGCTGGCCCAGATCAAGGCGCCGATGCTGTCGCTGGTACTGCGCAAACAGATCGCCGGGCTCGCTGATGTTTCGCAAGCGGAACTCGATGCACGCTATGGCATCAAAACACCGGTAACGTCCAGGGTGCCGCGACGCCAGGTTGCAGAAAGGCCGTCACTGCTGCGCCACCTTGCCGAAATGCTGCTTGTTTCGCCGGGACTTGCACGCTTCGTCGATATCGAGCGTTTCCGTGCGTTTGCCGGCATCGCTGTCCCGGAATTCACGCAAAACGAGGTGGATCTGGTCGCCGAGTTGCTTGAGATGGGCGTGGAAAGCCCCCATGTACAAGTCGTTGTCGAGCGTTTCCGTGGCAAGCCTCTCGAGTCGATGGTGGGGCGCTTTCAGGCCAGCGGGTTGCTTGCCTGGGAAGGGCGTGAACCTGACGAGGATGCGCTCAAAAAGGACTTTTTAAGCGCCTGGCAATCGATGGAGCAGCGGCTCAGCAAGTCGCGCATTGATGCTTTGCTGGAGAAGAGCCGCAAAGGCAGTCTTTCCGAGGAAGACAAGGCGCTCTACAGAAGTCTGATGGGCAATGCGGCGGGCGATCATGCGTCACCCGGGTGAAGAAAGCCCGCGTACACGATATAATCCTCGGTTCTTTTACGCCGCGGAACGTGTCGCGGCAACTTCGCTATAAATTTCAGGCTTTTAGGTTTTTCAAATAATTAGGGGTCCCAAACACATGGCACGCGTGGCTCGGGAAAAGCGCAGGAAGAAGAAGGACGACAAGCAGGTTTCGGCCCAGCAGCCGCTGGATGCCGAAGCACGCCGCATGCGGCTCAAGACGCTGATCGTGCTCGGTAAGGAACGTGGCTACCTTACCTACGCAGAGATCAACGACCACCTGCCTGACGATATGCTCGACGCCGAGCAGATCGAGAACATCATCAGCATGATCAACGACATGGGTATCCAGGTCTATGACGAGGCCCCGGATAGCGAGTCCCTGCTGATGACCGAACCGGCTGCGCCGGTTGCCGATGAAGATGCGGCGGAAGAGGCCGAGCAGGCCCTGTCAACGGTAGATTCCGAATTTGGCCGCACAACCGACCCGGTTCGCATGTACATGCGTGAAATGGGCTCGGTCGAACTGCTCACGCGCGAGGGCGAGATCGAGATCGCCAAGCGCATTGAGGACGGGCTCAAGCACATGGTGCAGGCAATTTCCGCCTGCCCCATGACGATCGCCGAAATCCTTGACCTGGCCGACAAGATCGAACGCGACGAAATGCGCGCGGACGAGGTCGTTGACGGTCTTATCGACCCGAACGCGCCGGAAGAAGACGAAGAGCCGGCTTCGCCGCAGCAGGTGGCCAGTGATCTCAGCGACGACAGCGACGAGGACAACGAAGACGACGACGAAGACGAAGAGCCGACCGAAGAGCAGCAGGCCGCAATTCAGCGCGCCAATCTGCTGCAACTCAAGATGGAATCGCTCGAGCGCTTCGCCCGCATCCGTTCGCTCAACACCAAAATGCTCAAGGCGCTCTCGCGCAGCGGCACCGGCAGCCGCGCTTACCAGAAAGCGCAGCAGGAAATTTCCGATGAGCTGATGCTGATCCGTTTTGGCGCCAAGCAGATCGAGTTTCTATGTGACAGCGTGCGACAGGTCGTCGAGGAAGTGCGCACCTACGAGCGGGCGATCATGGACCTGGCGATGGATACGTCGGGCATGCCGCGCGCGCACTTCATCAAGACGTTCCCGGGCTCCGAGGTTGACCTCGAATGGGTTGAGCGCGAACTTGAAGTGCGAAAGCCGTACACGGAAGTGTTGGCGCGATATGCCCCCGACATTACCGAGTTCCAGCGCAAGCTGCTAGACGTTCAGGAACGGGTCGGCATTCCGCTCAAGGAACTCAAGGAAATCAACCGGCGCATGTCAACCGGCGAGGCCAAGGCGCGCCGCGCCAAGCGCGAGATGACCGAGGCCAACTTGCGGCTGGTAATCTCGATTGCCAAGAAGTACACCAATCGTGGTTTGCAGTTCCTCGACCTGATTCAGGAAGGCAACATTGGTCTGATGAAAGCGGTCGACAAGTTCGAGTATCGCCGCGGCTACAAATTTTCCACCTATGCGACGTGGTGGATTCGCCAGGCCATTACGCGGTCGATTGCCGATCAGGCCCGCACCATTCGTATTCCGGTGCACATGATCGAGACCATCAACAAGATGAACCGTATTTCGCGGCAAATTCTGCAGGAAACCGGTCTGGAGCCGGATCCGGCGACCCTGGCCGAGAAAATGGAAATGCCCGAGGAGAAGATCCGCAAGATCCTGAAAATCTCCAAAGAGCCTATTTCCATGGAAACGCCCATCGGTGACGACGATGACTCGCATCTCGGTGATTTCATCGAGGATACCTCGACCATGGTGCCGGTCGAAGCGGCGATTTACACCAGCCTGCAGGACGCCACCAAGGAAGTGCTGGATACGCTGACTTCGCGCGAAGCCAAAGTGCTGCGCATGCGTTTCGGCATCGAGATGTCTACCGACCATACGCTCGAGGAAGTCGGCAAGCAGTTCGACGTGACGCGCGAGCGCATTCGCCAGATAGAAGCCAAGGCACTGCGCAAGCTGCGCCACCCGTCGCGCTCTGAACGGCTCAAGAGCTTCATGGGCAACGAAGGTTGATCTGAAGTGTGTTAAAAGAAAGCCGGCCGGATTCCCGGCCGGCTTTTTCGTTGTGCCGACGGTGGGCCTGTAGCTCAGTTGGTTAGAGCAGAGGACTCATAATCCTTTGGTCCTGGGTTCGAGTCCCAGCGGGCCCACCAAGCATCCGTCTTCCTGCATGCGGTCGCGTGGTTGCTCACCCCGCGAGCGCTAAACAGCAAAATCTTGCCGTCCTCAATGCCCCGGCAATCACGGGGGATGCAGTCGCGCCCCCACTGCCGGCTGAGGGCCGGGACTTGCCGCAACCGTGCGTGCGTTGGCGCCAGGAGGGCGATCTGCCGACCCCATGCAACAGGGCCGGCTCAGTCGACCGCTGGTCCCAGCCATGGGGACGGCGTTGCGCGGCCCTTGTCTGGCGTATTGAGTGTAAATATTCCCGGTGCTAGTATTTCCAGACCTAAGATCCAGAGTCAATAAAGGCCCTGCTTGAAACGTCGGAAGCTGCCGATAGCGCCGGGTGAAAGCCCAACATTTAACCTGAATGCCGGCGTTTCTTCTCCAGACATTGACCCTGCCCCCCCCGAGGATTCGCCGAGGCTTGCTGGTCAGGTCGATTTGCGCGTGTTGAGCGCAATTCGCTGCATCATTCGAAGCTTCGAGCTGTATTCCAGGGAGTTGGCGACAAAGGTGCGTGTAACTTCGCCGCAGCTGGTTTGCCTTCTTGCTGTGGCGGAGAGAGGGAAAACGACCGCGACGATTATGGGGCGCGAGGTTTTTCTCAGTCCGAGCACAATCGTCGGAATCCTTGACAGGCTCGAAGCCAAGGGGTTGGTCAGGCGCGAGCGGGACGAAAATGACAGAAGGGTAGTTTCTGTCAGCCTGACTGAAAAGGGTAGCCGATTGGCCCGCAGTGCACCCTCGCCTCTTCAGGACACACTGACCGAGGCGCTACGCCTTCTTCCCGGTGAGGAACAAGTCAAGATCGCAGAGTCCCTCGAGCGGGTAGTCGCTTTGATGGGAACTGCGCGCATTGACGCAGCGAGTATGCCGGTGGCGGGCGTTTCCCCGGACACGGAGGCGCAAGAGTAAGAAACAGTTGTCGGCGTCTGGATGATTCGAGCCTGGACAATGACGGGCTGTTCTAGCGGTGCATCCGTGGCGCGACCCGACAAGAACTGTTTATTTGGAAACGTTCGAACTACTCCGTCTGGACCAAGCCCCGCAAACGCTGTTTGTCGAGGTACTTGTCGAGACCGGATGCCGCAGTGAGAACCTCGGAATCGGAAAACAGTTCTTCGCTCGCAACCTGTCCAAGGACATTAAAGCTGTCTCGTATGGAAGCGTGGCCTTCGAGCTTCAGAGCCCTCTCGGATTCTTCCTTGCACGACTCGGTCAGAAGCCTCACAAACAACTCGGCCGAGTTCTTGTTCGCAGTATCCAGCTGATCTCTCGAAACGGAGGCAATGGACTTGACCGCTGGATGGAATGAGGCGGCTGAGTACAGCCAGTTAACCAGCGCCAGTCGGTCCAGTCGCGAAGTGGAGTCGACCAGGCATTCGGACAAGTTGTTGGTATGGACCCCTGCGTACGAGTTGGTCATGGAAACTTTGGTGGCGGCAACTGCGAAGAGAATCAGGGCAAATGTCGTGAATTTCATAACGCCTCCTGGGGCATCCCGGGTTAAGGATCCTTGTGTTTGAGTTTTCCAGCCGTGCACGTTCAAAGATAAGCACACGTGACGTCAATGACAGCGGAGGCTTCCACAGAGAAATCGTGAAGAAGTGCCACTCTGCCCATCAGCGCCGTTGCGTGAGAAGCATGTCATTGCGTCCGGCGTTTTCAGTGCTCTCCGGAAACAGGGGGAAGGAAGGTGCCAGCACTCCGTGCATTAGAACCACTTGTTTCAGGGTGCCGGCCTGCCCGGCGCGTTGTTACGGGAACCGGTATTCCGGCGAATAGCCGTTTCTTTGAACTCGCGGAAGGACTTTCTGTCTGTAACGGGTCTTCCAGTTAGAGCAGACGCATGTTGAATTCAGTGCGAACCTCATTCTTTGGGGTGTTGATCGGTCTTGGCGTACCGCTTGGCATGACAAGCGGGGGAGCTAACGGCGCGCAGATAGAAGAAACCGGGCGCAATGCGTCTGGCGGCAACGGTATGTACGGGACCTATGTCGAAAAGCGCGTTCGCTATTTCAGCGATAGCCTGGGCATGGCATATCCGATTCAGATGGACGATCTGCTGCCGGAGTTGATGGATGCGATCGAGAACCTGTCCAATTACCGGGTTCCCGACACGTTGCCAAGGGTGTTTAGCGTTCCTCACGAGAAGATTGAAGAACTTGCCTGTGGCAGGAAATGCCCGGCACTGGGCGCGTACAAACCGGGGGACGGAATCTATCTGGACGAGGCGCTGCGGCCAGAGACGAATGTCTTTGCGCGCTCTGTATTGCTTCACGAACTGGTTCACTACGTGCAGGATGTTTCGGCCGCGACGGACAATCACGAGTCTTGCGACCGCTGGTACCGGCGTGAGAAAGAAGCTTACGCGATTCAGGAGCATTTTCTGGCGCTCGTTGGCAGCGAGCACCGTGTCTCTTACTCGACGCTGTTCGGATACTCGGCGCTACTGGAGTGTCAGGGCATTGCGGCCGACGAAGTGAAACGACACCCCGGTGAGCACGTCACGCCGTAATCCCTTCGGGCTCGATTCTCATTCCATCTCAGCGGGGATGAATTTGTATCCAATAAGTAACCGGGGTGTAAGCCAAAGGTAAGAGACGGTTCCCCACCATGTCGGTATGCAGAAGCGGCAGTTGTTGATGGGCCGATTCTCTTTGCATCGCAACAATAGGGGGAGCTGTCATGGTTGCACCAATCGGATGCTCACGACCGGCGATCGTGCGTCAAGGTCGAGTGATACTTTCCGCGATACTGATCGCAGCGTTTTCCGCGGGATGTGGCGGTGGTGGCAGTGCGGAAAGCGGTTTTCGTCTCACGGTAGACGTTGTCAATCCGGGCGAGACCATGGTCGTGTGGTCGTCCTACCCGGAGTCCAATACCTACCAGGTCGTTCGCGATGGGCAACAGATCATCAACGCCAAGGGAGATATTGCCTACACAGATCGCGGCTTGCTTGCAGGGGCTCGATATTGCTACGTCGTGCGGGCGCGCGGGCCGAGTGGAACGTTCGATGCGTCGAGTAACGAGGTTTGCGTGACTATGCCGAAATTCGGTAGCCGACAAACAGGGGCTGTCGGTGCGGTCAAAGGCGCGAGGATCGCGGAAGATTTCATCGGGCTTGCGTATGTCAGCAATCCTGTTGATCCCGATGTGCTGGTTGCCCAAGCGCACGGCAGCCTGTGGGCATGAGCCGTCATCGAAGAGAGGTCGATTCGTGAAGCAAAGATCGCGTCCGGCTCCGGTGATCCGTCGAATAATGATGTTGTGTTTCCAGTGCAGGCTCCAGCTTGGCTTTGCCCTTGCGGGAACGGCAGTGCGCCAAAATGCCACTCGGCTAGAATGCGTTTGTCACAGGGGGTGATTTTCTAATGAGCCAGCCTCGCGTTCTTTTTGCCAAGACGACGCGCCCAAGTGTGTCGGGTGTTTTGCCTCGCGAACGATTGTTCGGCGTTCTCGACAAAGCGCGGCAGAACCCTGTCATATGGGTGACCGGCCCGCCCGGATCGGGCAAGACGACACTCGCCGCAAGCTATCTCGAAGAGCGCAAGCTGGCCTCATTGTGGTACCAGCTGGACGAAACGGATGTCGACGTCGCTTCCTTTTTCTTTCACCTCGAAGCGGCGGCAAAGGCGCGGGCCACGCGCAAGCCGGTGCGCTTGCCGCAATTTACGACGCAGCACTTGTCCAGCCTTGCCGTGTTTACGCGCCGCTATTTCCAGGCGTTGTACCAGCAACTCGGCAAGTCCTTCGCAATCGTGCTCGACGGCTATCACGAGATTGCACCGCAGTCACCACTGCATGACGTCATTTCGACCGCGCTTACAGAAGTGCCGCCGGGAGGGTCGATCATTATCATCAGCCGCACCGATCCGCCGGCGTCCATGGTGCGATTGCGTGCCAACCGGATTCTTGAAGTCATTGGCTGGCAGGAACTGAAACTGACATCGGAAGAATCCAACGCGATTGTTGCGCAGCGCGGACTTGAATTTGATGCCGAGCGTTTGAGAGACCTCAACGAGAAAACAGAAGGCTGGGCAGCGGGCCTGATCCTCGTGCTCGAGCAGGCGACGGCTACTGCCTGGGCCGCTCCGGCAGACTTGTCGACGCCGCAACTGGTTTTTGATTACCTGGCCGGAGAAATTTTTGAGAAAACCGACGCAGCAACGCGTGAGGTTCTTCTTACCACCGCATTCCTGCCGCAAATGACCGCAGATATGGCGAGAACCCTATCGGGTCAGCCTGATGCCGGAGAACGGCTGGACCATCTGTTTCGAAATAATTATTTCGTCACGCTGAAGCAGGCGGCTCCGCACTCCATCTACGAGTATCACCCGATGATGCGTGAGTTCGTGGCGTCCCGGGCAAATGCATTGCTGCCCAAGGGAAGACGCCAGGCGTTGCGCCGCACTGCGGCGGATCTGCTCGAATCGGAGGGGCTGGTTGCAGAAGCCGTTGGATTGGCACGCTCCGGTGGTGACCACGAACGTATCAAGGACATCATTCGTCACCATGCGCGGGAAATGCTTGACTCGGGGCGCAGCGAGACCCTGGTGCAATGGGTCGAATCACTCCCAAAGCCGTTTCAGGATCAGAATCCGTGGACCATCTACTGGATGGCCGTGGCGCGCACGGAGTCATCTCCCCGCGAAAGCCGCCGGTTGCACGAGCGGGCCTTCGAGCTATTCGGCCGCCAGGTTGAGCCCGATTTGCGTGGCCTGCTGCTCACGTGTTCCGGAGCCATGGACGCGATCATGTATGAACTGGATGATTTTTCTCTCGTGGACCGCTGGATCGATGTGATGGATCGCCTCCTGCGCGATCATCCCGGCATCGTGTCCGGACCGGTAGAGTCGCGCATCGTATGCAGCCTTTTCACGTCACTGGTCATGCGGCAGCCGCATAACCCCAAGATCGAATACTGGGCGGAACGTGCCTACCGCACATCCATTGCACAGTCGGACATCAATGTGCGTGTTTCGGTCGAGACGCGTATTGCGCTGGGAGTGGCTTATGGCGGCCATTTCCCCAAGGCGTGGTCGATCATCGAGGGTGTGCGAAACCTGATAATGAAACACGAGGTGACGTCCTTCGCGCGCACATCGCTAAAAGCAGTGGAGGCGACCTACTTCATGCTGAGCGCACAGGGCGAAGCCTGTTATGCCGCAGTGCGCGAAGGGCTTGAGATCGAACGCACTGAGGGCGTCAACATTCTTTCACGCCAACTGCTTGCCTATGGCGCCGGTGGTGCACTGTTTTCCGGTGATCTTGACAAGGCAGCGGAGTTTCTCGAGCGAAATCGAAGCGTTGCCGGGTATACCCGCCCGTTTCGATCTTTGTCTGCAGCATCTGTTCTCGACATGGCTTGCGATGCTCCGGCATGACGCGTTGCGGGCGTACCAGCAACAAAAACTTGCGCTGAGAATGGCAATCGACGTCGGTTGCCCCGTGTTCGAAGTGATGTGCCGGGTCGCGTCGGCGCACGTGCACTATGAGGGCGGCGAGTCACGGGCGGCGTGGCTGCAGCTCCAACAGGTGTATGACACCGCCCGCCACATTCGCAATCACCTGCTCGAGTACTCGGCATTGTTGTGTTACGCCTACGTTGCGCTGGACAGCGGCCGGCGCCCGCGCTCCGGCATGCGCGCACTGCGCCAGGCATTTGCGGAGGGCAAGCCGCGAAACTATTTGTCGTTTCCCCTTTGGCGACCGGAGATGCTGGCGCAATTGTGCAGCATTGCACTCGAAGCAGGAATCGAAACGGACTTTGTCGCCGAGCTGATTCACGAGAGATCCTTGCAACTCGATGCCGCTCATTCGGCGTTGCTGAATTGGCCGTGGCCATTGCGGGTACAGACGCTGGGACAATTCCGGGTTTTCAGAAACGGCGAACCGATCGCCTTCACGGGCAAGGCACAGCGCCGCCCACTCGATCTGCTCAAGGTGGTCATCGCTTTCGGCGGCCGGGACGTCAGCGAGGAAAGAGTGGTCGAGGCACTTTGGCCCCGGATCGACGGCGACTCGGCGCACCGGTCCTTCGCCACGACTCTGCACCGTCTGCGTAAATTGCTGGGAGAAGAGCAGGCAATCCAGCTCTCCGATGGAAAACTCACGCTAAACGGCCGGCTCATCTGGCTCGATACCTGGGCGTTTGATCAAACCACTTCCCGAATCAATCAGGCCCTGCGTCCCGACAATGAAGACAACACGGTCGACACGGCGATACTGAGTGCGTTGGGCAAACGATTGCTCGAGTTCTACAAAGCGCCATTTCTGGCCGGTGAGGCGGAACAGTCGTGGAGTCTGCCTCTGCGCGAACGGCTGCACCAGCGTTTCGTGCGTGTTGTCGTGAATCTTGCTCATTACTGGCAGCACTCGGACGAGGCAGAAAGGGCGATCGACTTGCTCGAAATGGCAATCGAACTCGATGCGTCCAGCGAGGGCATCTACCGTAATCTGATGGAATGCTATACGGCACTGGGGCGCCGCGCCGAAGCAGTGGACACTTACGGCCGCTGCCGCAAGATGCTGGCCGCAACCTTGCAGGTTGATCCTTCTCCCGAAACCACCGCACTGTACGAAAAGCTCACGCAAGCGACCTGACATCTTGCTGGCCGATCCCTGGTCAGCAAGCTATTCCCTGGTTTACTCGCGGCATGGCGTGCCATCGCAGGAAAAAGTGCATGTGTAACTGATCCGTAATCCTCCGGTACCCCATTCGCAACCAACCCTCATTCAGGATGGATGCATCGCAGACCGGCCGTTTGAGAAACGAAACGATGCGGCATCGGCGATTCAACAGGAGGACACATGATGAAATCACAATTTGTAGTGCAGGGCAGCAAGGCGATCAATGCGAATGAGGCGTTTCGCAACCGGCGACGCGCTCGGCGTCTGGCCGTTGCGGCAGTTCTGCCGGCATTGGCGCTAACGGGCTGTTACGTCATGCCTGTGGGCCAGGACACAAGCGGGAATACCGTTTACGCGTACTCGGCGATTGCGCCGTCCCAGGTGCAGGGCGGGACGGGTGCGCCCGGGTCCGCGCCGGTTTCCGGTCCGGCAATGCCTCAGGCACTTGACGTCAAACTGTACCCCATCAACGACCTGGCGAACCAGACTGGCGTGCTCACCGGCCAGGTAACGAACATGATGACCGGCAAAGGCCGTTTTGTGTTCAATTACCAGGGCGAAACGCTGGTGGGAGAAGCCACGCGCGTAGCGAACGACGAGCGGCGCGGCATTGCCAGCGCCTACGGCCCGAGCGGCAGGTATGCCAAATGCGAGTACCAGATGAGCAGCCCCAGGATGGGTGCCGGTACATGCACCTTCTCCGACAGTGCCATGTACCAGGTTCATATTGGTAACTGAGTCGTGCCGTCGACTAGGAACGCCCCGATGCTTGCCAATCAACGGCGTCGGGGCGTTGCATCCATTCGGTGTCAGGGCGACGGCATGAACCGGTCGCGATGTCGCCCGATCACGGCGCTCCGGTTTTGGCCTGAACATCGTCAACCCCGGCGCAGCGTGCGACGCGCATTTGTGATGGTCCTCGAGACAGCTGCGAGCCATCGTCATGGGGCCGGAACGCGCAACAACGATCTAGAAGCGGCTGCTGAACACGAGACCAATCAAACCAGGGGTGTCGTACTCCGAGCTTGCGATCGTGCGCCCGTCGATGTCCTCGACGGAAAGTTTTCCTTCGAATTCGCCGCCGACGAAGGCGCCGACTGTCGTCATCGGCCACAGCGTGTATTGCGCGCTCAACACCAGAGGCAGAGATCTATCCTCGCCATAGCGCACGGAAGACGCTGGGTCATTGTCCAGCGCAAAACGGATTTTTTCATAGCGGCCGGTCAGTCCCAGTTTCCACTTGTTGTTCAACTCGTATTCGAGAGTCAGCCCCGGGCCCTGGGACGCGGCCAGTCCACGCCCGGTCGCAAGTGACAATTTTTCAGTGATCGCCCAGTCGATCACAACGATTGGAAACGCGTCGGAGCCGCCGCCGAGCTCACTGAACCAGCCGAAGCCCGGTCCGATGAACAAAGTATCCGACACTCTCCATCCAATGCCCGCGAGCAATCCTTCGGTCCTTCCGTCGTTCAGGCTGGCGCCCGATTCCACATTCGTCCGGACGCTGGGGATAATGATCGCGTCGGTCCGTTCCGAGGGCGAGAACCGAATGGGCACCGCAATACGGTAGTCATGTATGCGGCCCCAAGTCTGTTGGCCACCGATTGTCGTACCGGGTGAGAATTCATAATCGGAGTCACCGAATCCGATTGTCAGCGAAACCGTGTTGCGCCTGTCCCGCATATAGGCAACGCTGGGCTGGATGAAATAGCGGTCTACGCCGAACGAACCGTTGGTGCCCGACAGGTCGGTGTCGGACTGGTGTACCGCTCCACCGTCGATGCCCCAGACCCAGGGGCCGAACTGTCGCCCGCCTTCATCCGCCGCATGGGAAGGGACTGGAAACAGTAGCGAGGCGGATACAAACAATGCGGAAAGTCCGGGAGAAAGTTTCAAGTAGATACCTCAAAAGTAGATAGCCGGGCGATACGCCGCGAAGCAGCAGAACCGTGATTATGCCTATGCATCCGGCGCCACGCGGGTGCGTCGGTCGAGTGATGCAAGACCGGCGTGAGCCCGGTTGATTCGCCAGAACGTACCTGAGCGGCCTGGAAAGGAAACTGCAGCGCTGCGTTAGGCCGCGTGTGGATGATCTTCCGTGTCGTTGAAGGGCTCACCCATCCGGAAGCTGAAAATGCGTTCATCGGCAACACGCAGGCGGCGGCTTAGTTCCCGGGCCATGTTCATCTGGATCAGGGCAAACTGCTCGAGGTCGCGCTCACAGAGTTGATGAACGCTGTCAGGGGGCAGAGCGATCGCCGAGCAATCCGAAACCGCGACAATCGACGCGCTGCGCGGAGACAGGTCGATCAACGCCATCTCACCGAAGCAATCGCCCGGTCCCAGGTGGCGAATCTTGTATTGTTTGCCGAGCCAGGATTTCAGCACCGAGACCGAACCGGATTCCAGCACGTAGATGAAGTCGGGCACTTCACTTTCACGAAAGAAATAATCGCCCTTGGAAACTTCGCGTATCTGTGCCGAATCGACCAGAAATTCCAGCGTATCGGAACGCATGCCGCCGAAGATCGGCATGTTCTGCAAGGTCTCGATGCGTGCCTGTTGCATGAGTGCCCCCTTGAAAGAACGAGTAGACGAAATCCGCTAACCGAAGGCTATCGTATCAGGTACCCGGTCCGGCTGCGAAGTCGCTGAACCGATACACGAGAGCGCCGCAGCGGGGAGCCGGCATGACATTGGACCGTCAGGCGGATCTGGTGTCGTCTTGCTGCGCGAGTTGTGATCTCTTTTGGGATGCGGAATCCGGCCAGGGTTGGCCGTTGACATGAAAGACGAGCGCATAAGTTTCCTGTTCGTATCCCATGGCGGATTGTTTCGTATTACCCTGATACGTATGCCGGGTATCCGGGTTGCAAGTGCCCTGGACGAAGCAACCGGGATCACGGAAGAGCGCATCAGGTGGCGAACAGGCAAGCCGTTGTTATCATTTTTTTGCACGCGATGTTGCGGGCATTTCGAAAGGCGAGGATCGTTATGTTGTTCTGCATCCACTGCATGGATCGGGAGGGCGCCTTGCAGGACCGGCTCGACAATTACGCTGCCCATCGGGCGCATCTGAATGGCACCAGCACGACAATCGTGCTCGCGGGTCCGGTTGCAGCCGAAGACGGGGAAACGCCGGTGGGCAGCATGTTCGTCATCGATGCAGCGGATCGCGCCGAAGCGGAAGCCTTCAATCGCGACGATCCTTTTTTCAAGCTTGGCATATGGGATCGCGACAGCATACGTATTCATCCGTTGCTCAAGCGCCGCGGCTGGCTGTCGGGATATTGATGTCCACGGCGCCGGTTCTTTCCCGAGGCACAAGTCGCGAGTGCGAGCCTTGGGGGCCCGATCGGCACTGATGCCCCGCTTCCCGCTGCCGCCTTTGCTGACATTCGGGTTCTGGGCAACCAGTCTGTTGCTTGGTTGCCCGGCGTGGGGCGATGCCTTACCTGCGGTCGGCGATGAGTTTCGCGATTGTGCGAATTGTCCGCTCATGAAGGTCGTGCCGCCCGGCGAGTTCGAGAAAGGTCCGCCGCCGTCGGCGTCAGGGCATTTTCACAACGAAGGTGTTGTTCGGACCATCACGATCGCCAGGCCATTTGCGGTGGGAAAATACGAAGTGACGGTGGCGCAGTGGCGCGCATGTGTGGCGGCAGACCGGTGTGAGAGTGCAGAGGACGGCCGGCTGAACGGCGATCTTCCGGCTACCGGCGTCAGTTGGGCGGCGGCGGTGTCTTACGCCGAGTGGCTATCCGATGTCACCGGCAAGCCTTACCGCTTGCTCTCAGAGACCGAGTGGGAGTATGCGGCGCGTGCCGGCCTGCCACGATTCCGGAATTTCAGTATGAGCCCCGACCAGTTGTGCCGTGTTGCCAACCTTTACGATCTGCGTTCCAAAGCCGAATACGAATTCGACTGGGAGCATATCGAGTGCGACGATGGCCATGCCGGGCTTGCGCGGGTCGGATCCTTGCGGCCGAACGCGTTCGGCTTGCACGACATGCTTGGCAACGTATCGGAGTGGACGCAGGATTGCCATAACCTGAGCTGGCGTTTCGCCAAACTGGACGGCAGCGCCTGGCTTGAGGGGGACTGCTTGCTGCGCGCCTACCGCGGCGGTTCGTGGCTGGCAAACGAGCCACGCTACCTCAGAACGCCGGATCGTTACCGCTACTATCGGGCCACATCTGATGATCTGGGGTTCAGGGTCGGTTTGTCGCTGCATTGAATGCCGCCCGGGCGTGCGCGGTGAGCCGCGACATAAAAGGGTGACTGCCAACACGTGGCCGAATGCTGCCGCGCATGTAATTCTTACGGGTGCGGCGCTATTGGTTACACTGACGGTGAATTGATCGCCGATTGTTGAAGGGGTTGGATTGTTTTGACACACGTACAGTGTTTTTGCGGCTGGTTGCGGAGATTCTCGCTGGGCCGGTCGAATTATGTGTTTCGTTTCGCCGCGCTATTGGTGTCCTGTGTCATTGCCGCCGGGGCACATGGGGAGACCATGCAGCCGGGTGCGACTTTTCGCGATTGTGAAACCTGCCCCGAGATGGTGGTGATTCCCGCCGGCTCGTTCGAAATGCGAACGGCACCCTGGGGGCCTGGATATCCGCACAATGAAGGCTATTTCTACCCGGTGACGTTTCCCGGGCCTTATGCGATCGGCAAGTTCGAGATTACGTTCGCCGAATGGGACGAGTGTGTCAGTGAGGGCCGGTGCGAGGTGCTGGATGATGCCGGATGGGGCCGGGGCAGGCGACCTGCCATCAACCTGAGCTGGGCGCAGGCAGTCCAGTTCACAAAGTGGCTGTCTGCGAGGACCGGAAAGATCTATCGCCTTCCGACCAACGCCGAGTGGGAGTACGCCGCGCGCGCTGGCCGTGGCATGAACCGTTTTTTCGATATTCCGCCCGCGGAAGTCTGCAAGCACGGCAACGTATACGACCAGACCGCGCATGCGGAGTTTGAATTCGAGTGGCAGCCCATGCCATGTAAGGACGGGCAGGCGGTCACGGCTCCGGTTGGCCAGTTTTTGCCCAATGCGTTTGGATTGTACGACGTGATTGGCAATGTCTTCGAGTGGACCGAAGATTGCGCCAGTCCCAACTGGCGTGGCGCGCCGGGCAATGGCGCGCCATGGGTCGAAGGAGATTGCTCGCTGCGTGGCTACCGCGGCGCCTCATGGATTACCAACGAACCTTATTATCTTGTGGAGTCCAGCCGGTTCAAGTTCCTCGGTGCCCGCGAAAACGATCTCGGCTTCAGGGTGGTGCGGGAGATTCCGTAGCGGAAAATTGCACTGCCGGGACGTGACGGGTGCGGGTGTAACCGGTCTGATCGATACTGCGCTTATCGATACTGCGCTGATCGAAGCCGGGTTCCGAACGGCTCGCGCGGGCGTTGTTGCGGTTTCTCACTCTTCCAGGATCGGTGCCAGGTAGTTCTGGAAGTAGAAAGGCGTTTTGCTGCCATATTCGCGTGAACGCACGACGCCCTTGCGGTCGATCACGAATGCCCGCGGAGCGCGGAATTTTTCGCCGAATCCATTTTCGTCGAGTTCGTTACTCATGATGCCGTCAAGGTTGTACAGCCGGACCATGCGCTCAACGCGATGCCGGTCCTGCGGCCGGTCGACTCCGATATAGATGACCACCAGTCCCTTGTCGCGGTTTTCCTCGACAAATGCTTCGATGCTGCCGATTTCGAAGGCCGACTGCTTCGAGTAGCTCGAGTAGTAATTGATCAATACGACCTTGCCGCGCATCTGCGCGAGGTCGAAGGCTTCGCCGGAAAACAGTGTGCCTTTGAGCGCCGGTGCCGGTTCTCCGATTTCGGGTACCGCCCAGGCCGGCCCGGTAGACAGCAGCGCGAAGAGGACCACGGCGAAAAAGCGCGCGCACCGGTTTTTCGTGTAGATTTTCATGGGCGGGGCAAAATCTCGACTGAATGCGTCACGCCGTGATTGCCGCCGCAGCCAACGCCGGAACGTGCTGCTGGGTGCTTCCCGGTGTTTCCATTCGCAAGTTTCCAGGAAAAGGACCTGCTGCCATGATCGAACGCCATATTGTTCCCGGACAACCCAAACCATACAGCCACTACTGCCATGTTGTACGCGGCGGTGATCACGTGTGGGTTTCAGGCGCAGTCGGCATCAAAGCCGACGGTACCATACCCGCCGGGACGGTAGAACAGTTTCGCGTCGCGCTCGATAGCGTCGACAAATGTCTTCGTGCGGCCGGAGCCAGCGCCGCACAGGTGGTCAAGGTCAGCATCTTCATGACGGATATCAGCGAACGGTCCGCCATCAATCCGTTGCGAATCGAGTACTTCGGCGAGAATCGGCCGGCCTCGACACTGGTCGAAGTCAGCCAACTGGTCGATCCGGCGTTTCGCGTCGAGATCGAGGCCATTGCGTACATCGGGTCCTGAAGACAAGCGGGAACGTCGGCGCGTCGACCACATAGTGTTAACAGGCCCTAAAGATCCTCGTCGTCGTCCACTGTGACATCTTCTTCTTCGGCGAACAGGTCTTCGTCGTCGCGCCAGTCACCACCCTCCAGAACTTCATCGACGATGTCATCGACACGGTCTTCGACATCCTGCAGGAATTGTCCGCTGGGCCCGTCAATTTCAGCCCGTTCGTCTTCATCGTCCGCGATCGTTATCTGCGCTTCGGGCCATTCGTCCTGCAGTGCTTCCAGCAGAAGATCCTTGAAACGCTCGATCTCGTCGTCTGAGGGAACGCCGAGCATCTCGTGTGAAACGTAATAGGTGATAGACAGTTCACTGGGCATATCTTCTCATCCCGTATATCGAGTTACGCTTTTATTATAGGTGCTTGCGATGAAAAGCGGGCACAGATCGCGGCGGGTCGGCGGCAATCTCCTGTCATGGATCGCGCCGGGTGATCTGCAGTGGCCGCGTCAGATGCCGGTTCTCCAGAATGCGCCTGTCTTCGGCTTCTGGGCGCGACTGTCGGCATTTGCCGACGAACTGCCGCTTTGCGGATGGCGGCGCATCGGTTACATTGCAATGTCCGCTGGGAACGGATGGTGCTTTGAATTTCGGCTCAGCGCTCCCGCCGGTTTTCGAGAGGTTCATGGCAAGACCCCATTACATCAAGTCCAGTACGGTAGGCCTTTCGGCGGCCCAATTTCCGAGTACACGCGGCCCGATAGCGGGCCATGACCTCATAGATTTCGCGGCGTCTTCACGGTTTCTAATGTCTCGTCTGCGGATGGCAGGCTGAGCGCATGGCCAACGGCGTCGTTCCTCCAAGCCTGCTGCGCCGGGGGCGCCATGCGCTGGCGAACCCGCGTTTGTGGTTGCGGCGGATCGTGCTGTGGGTCGGGGCCGTTGCTGTTGGCGTGGCGGCCATCGCGTTCGCCATCAGTGCCGAGTTTGCCAACGGCATTCATCTGCAGATGGTGGAAATCTCTCCATTAATGCCTTTCGTCGTTGGTCCGGCGGGGCTGGCGCTGGTCGTCTGGATCACCCGGCGTTTCTTTGCGGGCACCCAGGGAAGCGGCATTCCGCAAACCATCGCCGCATTGAGCGTAAACGACGACAAGACGCGAAACCAGTTGCTCTCGCCACGAGTGGCGCTCGGCAAATTCCTGCTCACGGTGCTGGCTCTGTTCTCCGGCGCATCGGTGGGGCGTGAAGGGCCGACGGTGCAGATCGGCGCTTCCATCATGCATTCGCTCGGACGCCTGACGCGTTTTTCGCGGGTGGAGGCTGAGCGTGGCCTGATACTGGCCGGTGGCGCGGCCGGTGTTGCCGCGGCGTTCAACACGCCTTTGGCAGGGATTGTGTTTGCGATCGAGGAAATGAGCCGTTCGTTCGAGAGTCGAACCAGTGGCACCGTCCTTACGGCCGTGATCGTCGCCGGTATCGTCTCGCTTTGGTGGCTGGGCGACTACACCTATTTCGGCCGTACCTCGGCCGTTCTCGAGGGCAGTACGGCGTGGATTCCGGTGTTGATGTGCGGTGTCGTCGGCGGCTTTGCCGGTGGCGCCTTCAGCCAGTTGCTCATCGTGTGTTCGCGCGGGATTCCGGGAAGGCTGGGCGCATACGCCAAAAAAAGACCGGTATTGTTTGCTGCCTACTGCGGTTTTGCGCTGGCGTTGATCGGCGCGATCTCCGGCGGGACGACCTACGGCACCGGATATCACGAGGCGCGGAGCATTCTCGAGGGAACGGGCGAGTTGTCGGGGTCCTACGGTGCTCTCAAGTTGCTTGCCACGCTCGTTTCCTATGTCAGCGGAATCCCTGGCGGGGTATTCGCGCCGTCACTTGCCATCGGCGCCGGGCTAGGGCACAACCTGGCGGAACTGGCGCCTTACGCACCGGCCGGCGCGGTTATCGTGCTGGGCATGGTGGCCTATTTCGCCGGGGTCGTGCAGGCGCCGGTAACGGCTTTCGTCATCGTGATCGAAATGACGGATAACCATGACATGATCGTGCCGCTGATGGCGGCATCGCTGCTTGCGGCGGGTTGTTCGCGCATCGTTTGCCATCGCCCGCTGTACAAGGCGCTTGCCGACCAGTTCCTCAACCGGAGCAGGGACGGGACCTAGCGTCGTGTAGCGCGTCGACGGCTATCGTTTGACCAGTACGCGATCGTCGATCTGCGATAGTTCAGAGCAGCCAAGCAGCGCCATGGCAAGATCGATTTCGTTGCGCAGCATCTCAAGCGCGGCTTCGACACCGGCTTCGCCGCCGGAGGCAAGCCCATAGAGCCAGGCCCGTCCGATCATGCACGCGTTCGCTCCGAGCGCAATCGCCTTGACCACGTCGACGCCGCGGCGAACCCCGCCGTCGAGGATGAGCGGGATGCGGCCCGCCACCGCGCGACTGATGGCGGGCAGCGCGGCGATGGCGGATATGGCACCGTCGAGTTGCCGGCCGCCATGATTGGAAACAATGATTCCGTCCAGGCCGGCTTCAACCGCCTGAGACGCATCGTCGGCCGAGAGCAGGCCTTTTAGCAACACGGGGCCACCCCATTCGGACTTGAACCATTCGACATCACGCCAGCTCACCGAAAGGTCATACTGGTTGGCGATGAACTGGGTGATGGTCAGCGCACTGTCCGAGTCGATGCCGGTGTTCTCGAAATTGCGGAACTTGATCTTTGGGCCAAGGCCGACGTCAAACAGCCAGCGCAGGTGTGTCGCGAAGTCAATCAGCGTCGACAGGGTGAAGCGCGGCGGTACCGTAAATCCGTTACGCATGTCGCGCTCACGCGGCCCCTGCATTTTTGTGTCCACGGTCAGAACCAGAGCGGAGCAGCGAGCGGCGCGGGCGCGTTCTATGAATGCGCGGGTCAGTCCGCGGTCGCGCAGGACGTATAGCTGGAACCAGTGTGGCGCATCCACTTCTGCCGAAATCTCCTCGATGCTGCGTGTTGCCATGGTCGACAGGCAGTAAGGAACATTAACCCGGTGAGCGGCGCGTACTGCCTGCAATTCGCCACGTCTTGCCAGCAGGCCGGCCAGACCTGTCGGCGCCAGCACCAGCGGCGCGGCGTAGCGCTGGCCGAACAGCGCAACAGACTGATTGCGTGTCTCGATGTCGGTCAGTACCCGGGGGATCAGGCGCAGCGCGGAGAAATCATCGCGGTTCGCCTGCAAAGTGACTTCATCCTGGGAGCCGCCGTCAATGAATTCGAACACGGTGCGCGGCAAGCGCCGGCGAGCAAGCTGTCGCAGATCTTCTATGTTGATGGCGTTCATGATTTGTTTGGATCGACGATTTCGTGATTTTCTGTGTGTTGTGTTCTCGCAAGGCCGCCGCCTGGCGAGGTGACGTCACCGGCTTCGCCCGGTTATCCGGTTAATGCTAGGGGCGTTGCGGATTTTCGCCCCAAAAAATCGGCGTATCGTGGGATCGGGCGCCAGCAAGATCATCCAGATACATCGACGGCGCCATTTCCCACGCGTAGTCGTTCAAGCGCGAGAGCAACTGTTGCACGCGCTCGGGTTCGCGCTCGGCCAGGTTATCCTCTTCAGATGGATCGTCAGCCACGTTGTACAACTCGACCCTTGAGGGCAGCGTGGCGTAGACAATGAGTTTCCAGTTGCCAACCATCACCGCACCGCGAAACTCGTCGACGTTAATCAGTATTTCGTCGCGTTTGCTCAATTTCTCGCCGGTAATAACCTCCCACGCATCGATGCCGTCGATTGGCTTGACCTGATGCGCACTGTCGAGGGGCGCGCCAGCCTGCTTCAACAGCGTGGGATACATGTCGGTCACGTGAATACGCTCCGACACGACGGCAGGCGCAATACGGCCGGGCCAGACTGCCAGGGCAACGACGCGTACGGCACCCTCATACAACGACCCCCGGCCGTTTCTGAAAGGGCCGTTACTGGCGACGTTCCGGGTTACGTCGCCGTCGCCGGTTGGAAACTTGTTCTTCACTGCGCCGCCGTTGTCGCTATGAAACACCAGCAGCGTGTTTTCACTCATCCCTTTTTCTTTCAGCGCATCGACAATAGTGCCTACCGCGTCGTCCGTCGCACTGATCATGGCGTAGTAGGCGCGGCGTTGTTCGTCGTCAACGTTGTCGTAACGGGACAGGTAGTCACGCGGCGCTTGCAGCGGCGTCCCCGGCGCCGGCAGGGACACGTACATGAACAGTGGACGCGCCGCGTCGTGGCCCGCAATGAAGGCGGCGGCATCACGTGCAATCTGTGTGGTCGCGTAACCGCGTTCATTGACTCGCTTTTCTCCCCGGTGCCAATCGCGCTTGCCCGTTCGGTCGGATTTCCTGAAGTGATCTCCCAGCGCTCCGTGACTGCCGTAGAAGTAGTCAAAGCCGCGGTGCGTCGGTCGCAGATCGCGGGATGCGTGGCCCAGCTGCCATTGTCCGAAAGCCGCCGTGCGGTACCCGGCCATCTTCAGCGCCTGCGGCAGCAGACGCTCGTCCAGCGGCAGACCGTAGGTACTCCAGGGCAGTATTGACAGCATCTGCAGCCCGTAGCGCATCGGATAGCGCCCGGTCATCAGTGCCGCCTGGGTCGGGGTTGAATACGGCAGCGTGTAGAATCGCTCCAGGCGAACGCCCGTGGCGGCAAGTTCGTCGAGGCGCGGGGTTGCCGCATTGCCGCCATGAAAACCGACATCCTTCCATCCCAGGTCGTTGGCAAGGATGTAAACGATGTGGGGGGCATCTGCCGCTTTCAGCGCTTGCGGGGCGAGCATAGCCGCGAGCGCCAGAACGGCGGGGAGGATCAGCCTGCCCGGCAGCATCTGTATCGTTGACCCCGTCAGTTTCATGATAATCATGATAATTGGCGTCAATCTTACCTGACTCTCGCCGTCAGTCCGGCGTGCGCTACAATCTCTGCCATCATGAAGGATCTTGACGATATCGTCGGGCTGTTAGGCACCGTCGCGGGTCGCATGCGTGCTGCGCGTGTGCTGCACGAGGCCGGGTTTGCGCTGTGCGTTGTTTTGTTCGCGCTGGCCGTATTCGAACTGATCCGCATACCTCTGACTGGCATCCTCACGGACTTCCACCGCTACGTGCTGGTCGCGGGCCTGGCGGTTTTCTGTGCCGCCGTGCTTTGGCGCGCGTTCAGGCGGATTTCGATGGCGCAGGCTGCGAGTCTGGTCGATGCGCGATTGCCGCTGCACGACGAGCTGAAGAGCGCTTACTGGTTCGCTTCGCGGCCACAGCCGGCGGACGGCACGGGTGCAGCTTTCGTTCGTGCGCATGTGGCCAACGCGGCCCGCACGGCACACGATTTGAAAGGCGCGAGCATCGTTCCGTTGAAAATGCCGAGAACGTTGCTGCTGGCCGTTTTGCCCGGGCTGGTACTTGCCGGCGCAATTTGGAGCAGGGCTGACCTGGTTCGGGCTGGAATGCAGGCTGGCGATGGCGTCGCGCAGGTGGATTCGGGCGGGCAAAGTGCGCGCTCGCTGCTCTCGGCAACGGCCGCTGACGACGAAGAGATTGCCGAACTGGACCGGGCTCTGGCCACTTTTGAGGACAGCAATGCGACCCGGCAGGAACGGCTCGAAGCGATGGTCAGGGCGCGCGATGCGGTCGATCAGCTGAACATGCAGGCCGCCGTGACCCGGGAGGGATTGGCACGAATGGCGCAAGCCATCCGCGATCAACCCGGTATGGAACAGGTTGCCGAAGCCATTGCACAAGGGCGCACGGACGACGCAATTGCCATGCTCCAGGAATTGCGCGACGAATTCGCGGCGTCGCCCGGGGACGGTGACGGAGAAGGATCGGGGAAGGGAAACTCAGCGCGCTCGGCGCGGGAGGAACTCGCGACCGCCCAGGAGACCGGCGAAACCGAGCGCGATGTGACCAACATGCCCGGCAGCACGAATCCGGAATCAGTCAACCGCCTGTTGGAGAACCTCGAAAACGCCCAGGACACAATGCGCCGGCAGCAGCGCGCCAACACCGCGCGCAGGCGCATGGACGAACTGGGCGAGATGGTTGGTCTGACTGCCCAGAACAGCGACCTTGCCCCCCAGCAATTCACCAATCAGGGCGAAACGCCGATGGGTGCGCCTTCGCCCGATACCGGGCAGACTGATCTTCGTAGCGCAACCATGTACCGGCAGGCATCGACAATGCCCGGCGACAACGACCAGGACGACGAGGGCAGCAGGACCGGCGGGCCGAGCGGGCATTCGTCTGCCAGGGCCCTGGAAGGCAGGGCGACCAAACGGCTCGACGCCATGCTGCAACTCGAGCGGGTGCGCGTGAGCGCAGGCGAGGAAGCGAAAGAAAAAGACAAACAGAAGGCCGAGTGGTTTTACTCTGCCAGTCAGCAGGAGCAGTCAGAAACCGGGTTTGCGGACGTGCGCGGGCGCGACGACTATTCCGGGGCTGACGTGATGAAAACGGGACGCGTCCCGATAGAGCAGCGACAAGCGGTGCGTGATTACTTTATCAATGTTCACGAAGGCGATAACAAATGAGTAACGATGTGGAGCGGCAAGTCGAGCAATTCCGGGATCGATTCAAGCAGGTTACCGATGAAGTTTCGCGCATCATCGTCGGAAATGAGGACGTCGTTGCCAGCGTCATGACATGCCTGTTGGTAAAGGGACACGTCCTGCTGGAAGGGATCCCCGGTGTTGGCAAGACCAAGCTGGTGCAAACACTCGCCGACGTCATGCATCTGGATTTCTCGCGTATCCAGTTCACGCCCGACCTGATGCCTGGCGACATCATCGGAACCAATATTGTCAGGGAGGACGCCTCCGGACAGAAATTCTTCGAGTTCCAGCAAGGTCCGATCTTTGCGAACATGGTGCTTGCCGACGAGATCAACCGCGCCACGCCAAAGACGCAGTCCGCGTTGCTTGAGGCGATGCAGGAGAACAGCGTTTCGGCGGGCGGCGAAACGCACAAGCTCGATCAACCGTTCTTCGTGCTGGCCACGCAGAATCCGATCGAGATGGAGGGCACTTATCCGCTGCCCGAAGCCCAGATGGACCGTTTCCTGTTCAAGCTGCGACTTGATTTTCCGGGCGCCGATCAGCTCTACAGCATTGTCGATCGCACGACCCAGCAGGCGGAACCGGACGTCAAGCGGGTGCTGGAAAAAGAACAGATCCTCGAAATGCGCGGCACGGCCCGCGCGGTGCCCGTCTCCAAGCCGGTGATGGAGTACGCGATTGCCATTACCCTGGCCACGCACCCGGAAAGCGACAAGGGCCATGAGCAGGCGAGAAAGTATGTGCGTTTCGGTTCAAGCCCGCGCGGCGTGCAGTCGCTGATTCTGGGCGCGAAAGTCAATGCGCTGATGAACGGCCGGGTGCATGTGAGCTGCGATGATATCCGTGCCGTGACGAAGCCTGCCCTGCGCCACCGCATATTGCTGAACTTCGAGGCCGAAGCCGAAAGAATCGAAACGGACGCGATTCTGCAAGCCATCCTTGAGTCGGTCGAAGAGCCGAAGGGTTGAGCGTGTCGAACAGTTTTGACGAGCGCAACCGTGGCGGCGTGTTTTTCGTTCGTCACGTCTAGGCGAGCGCCACCCTGATGTCGGTCATTCTCAGTGAAGACTTTCTTCGCCAGCTAGAGCATCTTGCTCTGGTGACGCGCCGTCCGGTCGCGGGGCATCTTCGCGGGCATCATCGCTCGCGCCGCACCGGTGTAGGCATGGTGTTTACCGATTATCGGCCTTATTCGCAAGGCGATGACACGCGTAACCTCGATTGGGGCACTTACATGCGCCTCGACAGGCTTATCCTGCGCTTGTTCGAGGAAGAAGCCGACCTGCCGATATACATTTTTGTCGATGTCAGCAAGTCGATGGGCCTTGGCGAACCGGTGAAACTCGATTTCGCCCGCCGCTTCGCGGCGGCACTTGCTTATGTGGGTTTGATCAATCACGATCGCGTCAGTCTGGTCGCGTTCTCGGACGGCGTTCTCAGCGAGATGCCGGCGCGGCGCGGCAAGAACCAGATGTGGCGGACACTGCACTTCCTCGAGCGCCTTGAGCCGCAAGGCGGCACCAGCCTGCAGAATGCGTTTCGCAAATTCTTCGGCGCGCGGCGCACCCGCGGCCTTGTCATTGTCGCGTCGGACTTTCTTGATGCGGCCGGGTTCGAGCCCGCCTTTCAGGTGATCCGCCGCTTTGGGCATGACGTTTTCGCTGCGCATATCGTCAGCCCTGAAGATCGCGAACCGCCGTTCGGAGACGATGTCGTATTGGTGGACTCGGAAGACGGGTCCAGTCTCAAGGCGCATCTGACGCCGGAGCTTCTCGATAGCTACCGCAAGGGTTTTGCCAAGTACTGCACCGAAATCGAAGCATTCTGCCGCAGCCATGGGTGGGGCTACCTGCGTGCCGACACGGATGCGCCGTTCGAGCAGTTGATGATGCACGCGCTGCGGCATGAAGGCCTGCTGCGGTGAACGCGTTCACCCTGTCTCCCCTGCTGGTGGGCGCGGCAGTTGCGGCGGTAGTCGCGGCAGTCGTGCTTTTATACCTGCTTCGTCCGCCGGCGCGGCAGCAGAGCGTATCGTCAAATCTGATCTGGCAACGGGTACTTAAGACCTATCGGCGCGTATCGGATCGCTGGCGCTGGTGGCTGTCGCTGCTGATTGCATCGGTTGCCTGCGTGTGCATCGTGCTTGCGGTGGTGCGGCCTGGAACGGATGCCAACGCGGGCAGCGGAAAGGCGATTGTCGTCGTAGACAATGCGCCGACGATGGCGACGCGTACCAGCAGCGGTGCGCAACGTTTCGACGTCGCCAAACAGCGCGCTGTCTCGCTGATCGAGGATTTTCCTGCGGCGACACAGGTGATGGTGGTCGACACGCAACGCCGGCTTGTTACGCCAGCATTCGAATCGCGCAAGGATGCTGTCGAGACAGTGACTGCCTTGCAGTTGGGTCAGTCGTTCCAGCCGATTGTGCCCTCGGCCATTGCGTTTGTTCCGGCCGAGCACCGCTACTTGGTCACCGACGGGGTGCTGTTGGGCGCCCCGCCTTCCGATTTTGTTCCCGTTTCCGTGTTCGAACCGGCGAATAACCTGGGAATCACCGCTTTTGATTTCGACAATGTTCCGGGTGATACGGCGCGGCGCGAAGCGTTCGTAGAGGTTTTCAACGCCGGCAGCGAAAGCAGAACGACCGAGATTGTCATCAGCGGCATCGGTGAGCAAAGGGTGGCTCGCGAAATCTCCGTTCCGGCAAACAGCGTCTCCAGTCACGTTTTTGACCTTTCGGACTTTGCCGGAGGGCCGATACGCGCGGCGCTGACGGCAACCGAAGACGGTTATCCGGGCGATGATGTCGCTTATGGCTACCTCGCCTCGAGGCGCATCGTTCGCGTCACCCTGGTGAGCGGACCGGGGCTGGAATATTTTTCCAAGTCGTTGGGGGCTCAGCCGCGCGTGCGTCTCAATGTCATATCGCCGCGCCGTTACATGGATCAGGCAGTGGGCGACACGGCGGGAACAGATATCTATGTGTTCGACCGTTTCGTTCCAGCGGAGCCGCCCGCAGTGCCGTCTCTTGTGATTGCGGCAAAACCGGCGGGCTGGCTGCCGGCGCGCGCGGGTGACGCCAGCTACCCGGAGATACTGGCAACGGACAGCAGGCACCCGGTCTTGCGCAACCTGTCGCTGCGCGACCTCTATATCGAGACCGGTAACTACCTGCAGGCGGCGGAGGATCGCTCGACAACGGTGTTGCTGCGTGGCGGCGATGGCAAGGCGCTGGCGGTCGCGCATGATGGCGCGAAGCGCTGGGTGGCGCTGGGTTTCGATGTTGCCGATTCCAACTTCGGATTACTGCCCGCTTTCCCGTTGTTTCTGGGAAACAGCATCAACTGGCTGGCCGATGAACCGGAAATCGTTCGCGCGCAACCCGGCATCATAGCGGTGCCGTTCGAGGATGCACGTGTACTGGCGATGGACGGTGCGGCGTTACCGGTCACCACAGTCGACGGCCGCAGTTTTTTCGAGGCAGCGCAACCAGGCCTGTATACGGCGACCGGTCATGACCGTCCGCTGCGCATTACCGTCAACTTGCTGGACCGGCGTATCAGCAACGTAAACCAGAGCGCTGTGCCCACTGCTGCTGCACCCGCCGAAGCCGGGACGGTTAGCGCAGTTCCGTTTAGCCTGTCAGCGCTGCTGTTGATGCTGGTGGCCGGATTGCTGTGCGTCGAATGGCTCGCTTATCACCGTCGTATTACCGTGTGACCCGCCTGCTGCCATGAATATCAGTTTCGACGCTCCGTGGGTACTCGCCCTGCTACTGGTTCTTCCGCTGGTCTGGGGGGTTGCGTTTCGCACGCGCACCAATCTCTCGCGGCGACACCTCGCGGTGGTCGCGACGTTCCGATCACTGGCGCTTGCGATGATCGTTGTGGCGCTGTCCCAACCCGTTTGGCACGGTAGCACGCGGGAGATATCGGTCGTGTATGCGCTCGATGTATCGCGCAGTGTCGCTGCGGACTTTGTCGACGATGCCTTGCAATGGATCGATGCGGCGGAGCAAGAGCACGAGCCGGCGCATTCGCGTCTGGTCGTATTCGCGAAGCAACCTGCGGTCGTTGCAGATACAGCGGCGGCGCGGGAATTGCAGATTGTTGAGGCCGCCACCGAAGGTGCCATGAACGGGCAGGGCGCTGGTGGCATTGTCCAATCGGCGACCGATGTCGAAGCCGCTCTGGACGAATCGCTGGGTGCGCTGATGCGCGACAGCGTCAAGCGTATTGTGCTGCTTAGCGACGGAAATGAAACGAACGGGTCGGTCGCGAACGTGTTTCCCAGGCTCAAGCAAGCTGGCGTGCGCGTATTCGCACTGCCGGCGAAGCCTTACGGCTCGGGTGACGTCTGGCTCGACGGCATCGAAGTGCCGGAACGTCTGCGAAGTAACGAACCGGTGTTGATCGAAGTACGCGTTTTCAGTCCGGATAGCACGTCTGCGCAGGTGTCGCTGTCGAGCGGAGGGCGTACTCTGGCGCGCAAGCGCACACAACTGAAAAAAGGAATAAACCGCGTCAACTTCGACGCGCGCATGCCGCAGCCCGGTGCGGTGACGCTTACGGCACTGGTGCAAGCTGACGGTGACGCAGTCGAATACAACAACAGTCTGGAAATATCGGCGTGGGTTGGCGACAAGGCCAGAGTGCTCTATATCGAAGGCATGCAGGGGACTTCGGGATATCTCGCCGATGCATTGCGCAAGGAGGGGCTTGAGGTTGACGTTGCCGGAGTGCAACGCGCCGGCAGCCTGCAGAACCTGCTTCGTTACGATGCGGTCATCGTCTCCGATGTCCCGGCGAGCGAGTTTTCTGCGCAGACGATGCTGGCGATACAGTCGTATGTGCGCGACCACGGCGGCGGGTTGGTTTTCGCAGGCGGCGAAAATACGTTCGGCGAGCAGGGTTACAGTGGCTCGTCCATGGAAGCCGTTCTCCCGGTGGAATTCAAGGCGCAGGAAAAGCGCAAGGACATCGCGCTGGTGATTGCCATTGACCGTTCCTACAGCATGAAGGGACGCAAGATGGAGTATGCGAAAGAGGCGGCACGGGCAGCTCTCGATCTGCTCGAGGAACAACATTATTTCGCCGTCGTCGCTTTTGATTCGCAGCCCTACGTCGCCGTGCCGATGCATCAGGTGCGCTCCAAACGCAAGGCCGAAGCACAGATCAGCCGCATACAGGCCAGTGGCCAGACCAACATTTATCCGGCGATGGGGATTGTTTACCGGCTGCTGCGAGAAGTCGATGCGCGCACCAAGCATGTGATTCTGCTGTCCGACGGCGACACCCATCCGGCTGATTTCCAGAGATTACTGGAGCGCATGCGGGAAAAAGACATCGTCGTTTCAACGGTGACCATCGGCGATGGCGGCAACCCGGGGCTCATGCAGGATATTGCCATGTGGGGAGAAGGGCGAAACTACATTGCCGCAAATGCGGAATCGATACCGCAAATCTTTACCGAAGAGACGAAAAAAGTCGTTGGTACCAACCTGGTGGAAGAGGCGATCCTGCCTGTCGTCAAACAACGCTCGCATGCGTTGTCCGGAATCGATTTCGCGGATGCGCCAGCGCTGGGCGGCCACATCTCGGTGAAAGCAAGGGAAACTGCGGAAGTGCTGCTGGCGACGCAGCAAGGCGCACCGTTGCTGACGCGGTGGCAATATGGACTTGGCAAGACCGTGCTTTTTTCGTCGGACGTGAAGAATCGCTGGTCGGCGCAATGGGTGGAGTGGAAGGATTACGGTAAATTGTGGGCGCAACTGGTGCGCGGTGTGATGCGTCAGGAGGGTTCGGAAGCGGTTGCGTTCTCGCTCGAACACGATGGAGACGATGCCGTGATCGAGTTGACATTACTGACCGAGGAAGGGTTTTTCCGCGACGGGCTGTCGCCAGTTGTGCGCGTGCAGCGCGGCGCGCAGGACGAACAGACCTTGCCGTTGCGCCAGGTCGGGCCAGGCGTTTATCACGCAAGGACAGGCTTTGGTGGGGCGGAGATGATCACTGCGGATCTCAAGACGGGCGGGGGCATCGACACGCGCACCGTTGAGCGTGCCGGCACTCGCACGATCTTTCCCGGCTTTCCCGCGGAGTTTCGTTCATTACCGCCGAATATCGCCTTGCTGCAAACAATCGCTGCGGAAACCGGCGGCAAGCTTGGTCCTTCATCCGAGGAAATATTCGACCCCGGTGACGACATCGGCAAGCGGGCCACGGCGCTATGGCCATGGCTCGCATTCGCGGCGCTATTGTTTTACCTCACGGACATTCTGCTGCGCCGGTTACCTTACGCCTGGCGTCGGCTGGGGTCTTGAGCCCGACTGAGTAACGGTGACCCTTGCAGGAGTTGTCGATCGGCAGCAGCAGATTGCCGGCACAGGCCACGCTGCAACGCGGACCGGTTTTCGGGGCTTTTCCAGAGCAGGCTGCTAAACTTCGATACACACCCTGCTGCCCGGGGTGTGAATTTTGCGTAATTGATCTGGCTGCCCACCAGAAACGTTGCTGCAGTACAACGTCGTTGCAATACAGTTAAGGAGATCCGCATGCGTCGCTTATCGGCCCTTTTGATTCTGTTTTCGGTATCGCTTCATGCCGGTGCTGACATGCTCAAGGGCTATGAGGCCTATCAGAAAGAGGATTACCAAACCGCCGTGACCGAGTTCCGCAAGGCGGCGGAGCAGGGCGAAGCCCTTGCACAGTTTTATCTGGGCGAGTGCTACTTCAACGGCCGTGGCGTGCCGCAGGATTTTGCCTCTGGCATCAACTGGTATACCCGGGCCGCAGAGCAAGGACAGCTTGAAGCCCAGGAAACGCTCGGAGGGATTTATTTTTTCGGCAAGGGCGTAGCTGTTGATTATGCGCTTGCTGCCAAGTGGTACTCAGGCCCGGCCGAGGATGGTAAAGCGTATCCGGCGTTTTTGCTTGGCTATCTGTATGACCAGGGGCAGGGTGTCTCCCAGGATTCGTCCAAAGCCGCAAAGTACTATCGTATCGCTGCGGAAAAAGACAACCGCGATGCGCAAGAGGCGCTGGCGGCCCTGTATTTTTTCGGTCGCGGCGTCAATCAGGACTACGCTGAGGCCGCCAAGTGGTATGAAAAAGTTGCAGCCGAGGGCCGTTCGTATCCGCAGTACCTGATGGGCTGGATGTACGAAAACGCCCAGGGCCTTGCAGCCGACCCTGCCAAGGCGGCCGAGTGGTACCGCAAAGCCGCCGAGCAGGGCGAGGCACGGGCTCAGGCAAGTCTCGGTTTTCTGTACGCACAAGGCAATGGCGTTTCGCAGGATGATGCCGCCGCGCTGCAATGGTTTCTCAAGGCAGCCGAGCAGGGCGAGACGTCCGTGTATTCGAGCCTCGCCTGGGCCTATCACCAGGGCAAGGGCACAACGGTCGATGACGCGCAGGCAGCCGGCTGGTTCGAGAAGGCGGCCGCGACAGGCGATATGCAGGCGAAATACATGCTCGGTTACCTGTACGAGGAAGGCCGGGGCGTTGCGAAGAGCGGCGAGTCCGCGGCCCGGTGGTATCGCGAAGCAGCCGAAGGCGGCAGCGTTGAGGCGATGGAAGCGCTGGGCGCGTTGTACTTCTTTGGAAACGGCGTCGCGCAGGATTACGGTCAGGCTGCGAAATGGTATCGCGAACCCGCACAACAGGGCGGCACATACGCGCAGTACCTGATGGGCTACATGTATGAGGATGGCAAAGGCGTCGACAAGGATTCAGCGCAAGCGGCGAAGTGGTACAAACTGGCTGCCGAGAAAGGTGACGCGCGTGCCCAGACCCGGCTGGGCTGGATGTATTACGAGGGCACAGGTGTGAAGAAGGATCTGGTCGAAGCCTACATGTGGAACAACCTGGCGGCAGCGCAGCTCAGCGGTGACGAGCGGGCGCGGGTGGAAAAAGTACGGGATTTCATTGCGTCGAAGCTGGAACCCGCCGAGTTGTCCAAAGCCCAGCAACGCGCCCGTGACTGGCAGCCGAAAACACAATAAATAACAGGCCGGCAGATCTGCGGCAGTCGCGGCCGGTGGGTGAGGTACAGGCAGAAAGGGGTGTTCCGCCTGGCAAATAGCGCCAGATGACCCGAAAGGGATTTTTCGGGTTTTTCTCTCAATGCGCCCGGTGAGCGTTTTCAGCCAACTCTGAAACGTTCCACCGTCTCGTGATTGAGTTCGATGCCCAGCCCGGGCCGTTCAGACAGTTCGAGTTCACCGGTTGCCGGATCGAGGGCTATCGGATCCCTGATCAGCTCCGTCATCAGCTCATGTGCCGGAAACACCGTTTCTGCCATGCTGCCGTTGCGAACGGCGCCAAGAAGGTGCAGGCCGGCGGCGACCGCAACCGCGGAACCGTGAATGTGCGGCGCGATCGGCAGGTTCGCAGCCTGTGCCATGTGCGCAATTTTCAGTGATTCGGTGAGCCCTCCGGCCCAGGCCACGTCCGGTTGCACGAAGTGCACCGCGCGCGCCGAAATATAACGTGCGAAATCAACAATGCCGTAACTGCACGTTTCATAACCGGCAATTGCAATCGAGGTTTTCTCGGCCACCTCGCGGCTGCCGTCGATGTCGTCGGGCCAAACCGGCTCTTCGTACCAGTAAATGTCGTAAGGCTCCATCGCGCGACCCATCTTCACCGCGGTGGCGACGTCCCACGCGCCATTGGCGTCAACTGCCAGGCGAATGTCCGGGCCGATTGCCTTGCGAACGGCGGCGACCCGTTCGATATCCTCGGCGAGAGTGACTTCCGCGACACCGCGCTCGCCGGAGGCGCGCAGTGCAGACAGTTCGATCGCGCTGTTGCGGCCAACTTTCATTTTCACCGCGCGAAACCCTGCATTGACATAGGTTTTCATTTCCGCAACCAGTTCCTTGATGCCTTTGCCTTCAGCATAGAAACCGCCGGTAGCGTAAGCGGGGACTCGCTTGCGGTAGCCGCCGAGCAATCGCCACACAGGCATATTGGCGGCTTTCCCGCGCAAGTCCCAGAGCGCGATGTCGATGCCGCTGATGGCGGCAATGACGATGCCGCCGCGCGCGTGCTTGTACGCTCGCCGGTGCATGCGTTCCCAGAGGCGTTCGATCTCACTTGGATCTTCGCCGACCAGATAGGGTTTCAGTTCGTGTTCGATAACCTGGGCGGTCGACGCCATCGGCCCGCCGAAATGCGCGGCTTCACCAAGTCCGATGAGACCTTCGTCTGTTTCTACCTCGACCAGCAGTGCGGGTTTGGTTGCCATTGTGTAGTTGGCATCGAATACGGTCTGCTGAAGCTTGACTTCAACGGCAATGGTGCGGATGTCTGTTATGCGCATAATTAATATGTAAATCGTTCTTTATGCATTTGCGATTTGCTGTCTCCGAACGGCGACAACGCTGATGAAAAATTGAGCAGCACTAAGGATGCATCATGTTGGAAAAAGATTTTGTGTTCATCCCGATGGGCAATCCACAAGGTTATCCACAGAAATTGTGGATAGATGTAACGCAACGGAAACTGCATTGTCATTTTTTGTCATGGACAGTAAACGAATCCCTGACATCCATCATTAGATCCGACCAGGAAAAAAATTCTTGTTGCACCTGGTCGCCGCTGTTGAGTTGGGAAGCGTTACGTGTTACTGGCGCGGCTATCCTGCGCCGGCCTCGCTTGCCTGCTTTATCAAGGCCGATGCCGCAAGACAAACGAAAAGGGTCCGCATGGATGCGGGTCGACCCCGCCCTCGGCGGGCAGTGTAGCTGCAGGCACAAGGCAGCAGCTGCGTTCAAAGACATTCGTGCCGGTTGCCCTGGGTGTCCGGCGTCTTAGCTGGCGACCGCTTCCGGATGTGCCCCGTGAACCAGCGGTGCAAGCCTTCCGCCGGCATCGAACGCAAAGGACCTGGCCGGCGACACGATGCGAAAATTGTCCGGCTTGCTCTTGACTTCCGCCAGCATCGGTTCTGACACTTCAATTTCAGCCAGATGCAAGGTATTGCGAATGCGCACGATTCTGCATTCTTCCGGCTTGACGCGCACAACCGTCTTTACCGCCAGTGCGATTGCGTCATGGTCGGTGTTCATGATCAGGGGAATGGCTGCGCCATCCAGGTTCATTGACGTGATTACGTTGGCGTAGGTTGCGCCAACATCCATGTCCCGGTAAAGGCGCATGGTGGTGACGTCGGCGCCGCCAATGCCGGTGGCGTTGCCGTGGCTTTCCGGAGTGAGTCCTAGCACCACAATCTTCTTCACCAGGAGGTCGCTTTTCCAGTCAGTTGCGCGGCGATTGCGGCCGGTGATGTTCGGATCGAAGCCGGCGCCGCTGATGTTCTTGCCCATTTCCTCGATGACCAGCACATCGATCTCGGTGAACTGCAGGCGCGGCATGTTGCGCTTGGCCATTTCCTGCAGGGCGGGTTCGCGCGAACCGATCTGCCCGGCCGGTATCAACTCGATCGCAGCAGTCTCATCATAAGCATTTTCTACAATACCAACGCCGAACAAGACGTTGCGGGCCTTGATGTTGACATCGCGCACCTTCGGCAGCAGCGTCGGAAACATATCCATGCCGTGTTGGTGATAAGTCGTGGCGCCGTTGATCTTGCCGATGCCGATGGCGAGCATTTTCGTCAACCCGCTCTCGGTAGCGCCTCTGAACGCCGTGTGCGGCTTGATGCGGTTGATGACGACGATGCCTTCGGCCTGTGCCGCGTTTGCGTCCATGTGTACCGGCGTGCCGTCGTCGAGATTGCCGACGATGGTCGTGTCCATGGTCGCGCGTACCGGCACACCCATGGTCGCTTCCGATATTCCATAGCCCGCCAGTACCTGTTTCTGGCCCTCGGCGCTTGCGGCGCCGTGGCTTCCCATGCAAGGGAAGATGAACGGCCTGGCACCAAGGGAAACAAGCCCGTCGATAACCGATTTGGCAATGACTGCGATGTTGGCAATACCGCGACTGCCGCAACCGACGGCGATCACCTGCCCCGGCTTCACTGTTGACCTGATCTCGGCTTTGGAAAACTCCTTGCCGATCAGACCTGCGATGTCGGCCACCTTCGGGGCATCAAATTTCTGGTGCACCGTGACCATTCTGGGCATCTCGATGTTCAGCCCGCCCGCAATGTTCACGTCAATTCTGTCGTTGATCATTCTTCCTGCTCCCTGGGTTATTTCCCTGTAACCGTTCACGCCGCCGGCATATACGCGGGCACGACATACGGTCCTTCCGGGATGACCGCGATGCTGGTGTCGCCGTCTTGCGCCTTTCCGGCTTCAACGCAGCGCCGCACCGTATCAGCCAGCGAATCGGCCACGCTGACGCCGGTCTTGCGTTTGTCGGCATCCGACAGGCCGGTGGTATAAAGATGAACCGAGCCGGCGCGCATCGGCTTTAGCTGCATCTGGGTCTGCCATTCGTCGATGTCGGCGAAATCCTTGGCACTGATATCCGCGAAAAAACCGTCGATCCCCTTTTCAATAAGGCGCTGCTGCGCATCCGCATATTCGCTGGAGCCAATCCCTTCGGTGCATTCCGAGGCAATGATCAGGTTGCCGCCCGGCTCGAGAATGTCGGTTGGAACAACCATTCCCTTTACCGTTTGATAGTAGGTCTGGTCGAGCGGATAACCGGCTGCACTGGTTAATACCGTTTTGAAGCGACGCGCGACAGGCACCACCGTGTATCGTTCGGCGAAACGCACGGCTTCGAGATGGCTGTTGATGACTTCCCCGAAATTGACAAACGACAGCCGCCGGTGTTCGTCGAGTACCGTATTGACTGCCAGAACGTCGCCGAGCATACGCACGATCTCGAGCTGTTCTTCGTGCAATGGATTACCATCGAGCACGCAGCTGTCCGCTTTCGGGTGGGACATAAAGCGTGCATTGTGGAAAGTGGTGATGGTGTCCTTGTGCGCAATTCCCGGCGCAATGACCTTGCGTCCGCCGGAGTAGCCTGCCATGAAATGCGGCTCGACCAGCCCCGTGACGATCTTGATCTCGGCATCGACAAAACGGCGGTCGAGCTTGACCCGGGTGCCTTTCGACGTTGTCCCGAGGTCGACATGGTCGGCATCATTACGGGCGAAGTGATTCTCGACGCGAAAATTGTCCAATACCCATCGGTCACCGATCAGCTCGGCCAGTTCCTCGCCCTCGTTCGGCCGGTGCAGGCCGGTCGCGATCAGGATGCAGATCGACTCTTTTGCTATGCCTGCCGCCACAAGCTGGCGAAGGATGGGGGGTAACAGTACAGCGTTGGGAACGGGGCGCGTGATGTCGCACACGAGTATGCAGGCACTGGACTTGCCGCGCGCCTGCTCGAGCAAGGTGCGGCATTTCACCGGTTCCGACAAGGCCTGTTCAACGGCCCGGGCGGTATCGGATTGGACCGGCATTTCAGGTTTGCGGATGACCGAGACATCCCAGCTGTCATCAAGCTCGACGGACAGCAGCCCCTTGCCGTAGTTTAGTTCGACGCGCATATCGATAATGTCTTATTCGAAACAGCAATATAGCATCACGCGTCGTTTACCGCAGAGGCCGGTTCTCCGACGCTCGGGCATATTCAGGGCGACAATACCTGCACCACCCAGCGGGCAAATACCGCGATGGCAGCGGTGTTCAGAACGAGGGCTGCCGCCGCCGGAACCGCAAGAAGCAGGCGCTGTCTTCCGCGTGTGCGGCCGAAGGCATGCCAGGCGACCATGGCCGCGCCGAGGGCAATGGCGGGCAGCAGCAGTGCGATCGGAAGCACAACAAGGTTTTTAAAGGCCGTGCCGGGATCGGAGCCGGGTTTGCCGATGCTCGATGTCACAAGAAAAGCCGCGATGCCAAGAAACATCGATGCGGCAATGCCGAAAGCCGGGCGGCGCAACCACCAGCGGGGCCGTTCCGGGGCTTCATCTTCCGGATTCGCCATGCTCGCTATTTCATCGGAATTGACCCTGGGATCGGCCGACACCTAAACTACCTCCGGGATGATCGAATGAAAGCGCGGGAGTACCCGCTTGCCAATCTGGAGCGGGAGGACTTCCCGGGCGTATCTGTTTCGGGAGCGGATGTGAGCAGACGGTTTACAGGAGCATTGCGGCCGGCGTCAACCGCCAGTTGCTTCCACGGTGCAGACGCGTTATCGATTTCAAGTGAAAGGGATATCAGCCGATGAGTAACATCGACCGTGTCGAAGTGCACGAATTCACATTTCCGCTGGTTGATCTGGGTTGGGATGCCGGAGGCTTCAACATTGTCTACCAGCCCGGCAATTCGCTTGTGCTCTCCAAGTACGCCGTGGTCATTCGTACCAAAGACGGCGGGCGGGGTGAATACGTGGCGCTGTGGGGCGGCACACCGATGGCCCTGGGACAGACCCTGGCCCTGGCGCCGCAGCTTCTTGGTCGCGACGCACATCAGCGCGAGAAGATTTACGACGATTTCAAACGGGCCCATCGTCAGTACGACCACATGGGCTTCGGTTGCATCGACATTGCGTTGTGGGACTGGGCGGGAAAGCACTTCAATGCGCCGGTGTCGCGCCTGCTTGGCGGTTATCGCACTCGGTTGCCGGCGTACGCGTCCACTTATCACGGCGACCGCAACGGCGGTCTGTCATCGCCGCAAGCGTACGTCGATTTTGCCGACCGGTGTTATCAATTGGGGTATCGCGCATTCAAGGTGCACGGCTGGGGTGACGGCAACGTGTCCGAAGAAGTGGCGACAGTTCTTTCCCTCGGCAAGGCCTTTGGTGGCCGGATGAGTCTGATGCTCGACCCGGCCTGCGAGCTTCGCACCTTCGCCGACGCGCTTGCCGTTGGGCGCGCCTGTGACGAGGCCGGATTCTTCTGGTACGAAGACCCATTCCGTGACGCTGGCTGGTCGCAGTTTGCGCACCGCAAGCTGCGCCAGTTCATCAAGACCCCCTTGTTGCAGACCGAACATGTGCGAGGCGTTGAACCGAAAGCCGATTTTATCGTTGGCGAGGCAACGGACTTTGTTCGTGCCGATCCCGAATACGACCTGGGCATTACCGGAACGATGAAAATTGCTCACCTGGCGGAAAGTTTCGGACTGGACGTGGAAATACACGCATCGGGTCCGGCGCATCGGCACTGCATGGCGGCAATACGCAACACCAATTTCTATGAGGTCGCGCTGGTTGGCCCCCGTTGCAAGAACGCGATGCCGCCTGTGTATTCATGCGGATACGCCGATGAGGTGGAGAGCGTAGACGCCGACGGTTGCTTCGCGGTGCCGGATGCGCCGGGGCTGGGTGTGACTTATGACTGGGGGTATATCAATCGCAACTGCACCAAAGTGCATGTGTTCGAGTGAACGCCTGACCGATGCGACTTTCTGTTCACACAATATATATGTCCCAATTGCGTGTGTGGTTACGGCGTTTCGGAATTGCAGGGGCCGGCAAAGCGATTGGCCCGGCACGGTTCGCCAGCCTTGTGATTGCCGCTTTACTCTGTGCTTTCCCGTTGCCGGGCCAGTCTCGCGATTGGTCTGCTGACGCTCGGGCGGCGCTGGAATCGGCGAAGCGTCTTCAACCCATCGACGCTCGTGCGCGCAATGTCATCCTGTTCGTCGGAGACGGGATGGGTGTGGCCACTGTCACCGCGGCGCGTATTCTTGATGGCCAATCAAGAGGTGAGCCTGGAGAGGAGAACTTCCTTGCCTTTGAGCGGCTGCCCTATCTGGCACTGTCGAAGACCTATAGCGCCAATCAGCAAACGCCGGACTCGGCGCCGACCATGAACGCCATGATGACCGGAGTGAAGACCAATGACGGCATATTCGGTTTTGGTGAAGCGGTAAGGCGCAAGGAAACGCGATGGGAAGACATTCAGGCGCATCGATTGGTGACCTTGCTCGAACTCGCCGAAGATCGCGGTTTATCCACCGGTGTTGTCACTACCGCACGGTTGACGCATGCCACGCCCGGCGCCTGCTATGCGCATACGCCCGAACGTGAATGGGAGTCCGATGCCGACCTGCCGTTCGGTACCGATGTGCCTGATATTGCGCGCCAGTTGCTCGAGTTTTCATATGGCGACGGTCTCGAGGTGGCGATGGGTGGGGGGCGGCGGGCCTTCCTGCCGGAGTCGGTGACAGATGGTGAGGGCAAGCAAGGCAGGCGCAAGGACCGGCGCGATCTGACGCGTGAGTGGCTACAGCAATACACGAATGCAGCGTATGTCTGGAATAGCGCGCAATTTCAGCAAATTGATCCTGCAACTACGGATCACTTGCTGGGATTGTTCGAATCTTCCGACATGGAATACGAGGCCGATCGCGGAAACGATCGCGCGGGAGAACCATCGTTGACGGAAATGACAGAAAAAGCGATTCGAATCCTTTCGAAAAACCCCAAGGGTTATTTTCTGCACGTCGAGGCCGGCCGCATCGATCACGGGCATCATGCAGGCAATGCCTATCGCGCGCTCACCGACACGGTCGAGTTATCGAATGCTGTGCGAAAGGCGATGGAGATGGTCGACCTTGAGGAGACGCTGATTATCGTAACGGCGGATCACAGTCATGTCTTCACCATGGCCGGCTACCCGAAACGGGGCAATCCGATACTCGGCAAGGTGGTCGAGCCGGGTGAGACCGAGCCGGCACTGGCGAAAGACGACAAGCCGTACACAACGCTGTCTTACGCCAACGGCCGGGGGTTTCATATGCTGGAGCGCGGTGGTGATACCAGTTACCGTGAGCCGATCAATGCAGGGCGCGCGGACCTGGCCGATATCGATACCACCGACGAGGGATTTCACCAGGAAGCGCTGGTGCCCTTGCAAATGGAATCGCACGGTGGTGAAGACGTTGCGATTTATGCAGGTGGTCCGATGGCCCACCTGTTCCATGGGGTACAGGAACAACACTACATATTCCATGTCATGGCCGAGGCACTTGGCTTCAATGCCAATCAGCCGCCGGATGTTGTCCGGCGATAGCAGTGTGTTCTGGAACGGCGTGTGCAGTTCGCGCCGGGTGATCTCGTCTTATGGCTGAAAATGCATGCGGGGTGCGCAATGTCTTTGATCGATGAACGGTTGAAAGAACTTGGAATTGCCTTGCCGGCTGCGAAGAAGCCGGCGTTCGAGTATGTGGCGGTCGCGCCGCATGATGGCATTGCCTATGTCAGCGGCCAGTTGCCATGGCTGGATGCGGAGCACGTCATTGAGGGCAAAGTCGGTGACAGTTGTAGCCTGGAAACAGCACAGGAAGCGGCTCGTCTTTGCACGGTGTACGCACTGTCTGCGCTCAAGGAGCAACTCGGTAATCTCGATGCCGTCGAACGCGTGCTCAAGGTCACCGGATTCGTCGCATCAGCGCCGGGCTTCAACGCGCAACCCAAAGTCATCGACGCCGCTTCAAAGCTGCTCGGAGAAATATTCGGAGATAAAGGCCGTCACGCGCGCAGCGCAGTCGGTGTCGCCGAATTGCCGCGCGGCGCCGCGGTTGAAATCGAGTTTATCGTCGCGTTTCGGCACCACTGACCTGATTGGGTCAGCCGACCCGGTAGCGGCCGATAATTTCGGGGTCCGGATCGCATCCAAGGCCCGGGCCCTGGGGCACTCTCAGCTTGCCGTTCACGGGAACGACCTGCTCACCGTACAAACGCGCCTCGGTGTCAAAGAAACGCCACTCGACCAGCGGGTCGGATGACAGGGCGGCGCAGGCCTGGATAGCGGTTAGCAGGCCCGGTCCTTCGTAGAAACTGTGCGGCACGACACGCACTCCGAATTCGTGTGCAAGCGCAAACACATCGCACAGTCCGCTGACACCGCCCGATTTCGCCGGGCTTGGCTGCACGACGTCGAGCGCGCCGGCTTCCAGCAAATGGTGAAACTGCTGCAATGTCGCCGCGTTCTCGCCAGCCGCGACGGGTATGCCGCCACGTTCGCGGATGATGGCCAGTGAAGCGTGATCTTCTGGTGGCCACACGGGTTCCTCGAGCCAGGCGAGGTTGTATGGCCGCAACTGCTCGGCCATGTCGAGCGCTTCGTCCAGCGTCCACGGGCAATTGACGTCGAGCATGATGGCCACGTCGGGCCCCGCCGCCTGTCTTGCCGCCGCGACGGCTGGCACAGTGATTTCGTGAAGCTTGATGCTCCTGAAACCGAGTGCGCAGGCGCGCGCGACATTTGCCGCGACCTGAGCCGGCTCGCTGTAGCGGACCAGGCTGGCATAGGTATCGACCTGTTCGGGCCGGTTCTTGCCAATTGACCGGTTTGAACCAATTAGCCGGTTTGAACCAATTAGCTGGTGCAGCGGCTGATCCTTGGCTTTCCCCGCAATGTCCCACAGGGCGATGTCGATGCCCGACAGTGCGTACGTTACCGGTCCGCCGCGGCCGAAAATATGGAATTTGCGCTGCAAGTCCAGCATCAGCGATGCGATGTCGTTTGCATCGGCACCGATGCAAACCGGCGCGAGCAGTTCGTTGATAACCACCTTGGTCGCGGGGATCACGTTGTAGCCGAAGGCTTCTCCCCAGCCGGTGATGCCGGTATCGGTCGATACCTTGACCAGCAACGCGTCGGCGGTCAGCCATTCCTTGCCGCCCCACGCGCTGGTTTGGGAAGCGCTCCCGGCCGTGTAGGGGATACGTACTTCAATGGCTTCGATTGCGGCAATTTTCATGGGGCGTTCCTCGGTTTGACTTCCGGCGGGTTGGGTTGACTCCGTTCTGACTGCATTATTCCCCATCCGCGATGCCGCGGCTCTGAAGCCACGGCGTGCCAGCCGGCGCGCCGGCCGGTGCAGGCGGTTCGCGCCTGTTTCTGCGATCCGATACACTCCGGTGCTGCTTTCGGGATGTCCGGCTTGGGAACACGCGGCACGTGCATGATAGCGCCGAAGCGCTGATACCCTCGATGCCGCTGACGCGAGACCCGTTTACCGGCTTGCATACACGCGAGAAGCGGTTCGTGTCGTCATGGGCCGAGTCCGTGGCTCGAACACAGGGGACTGCGGGGCACGCCCGGGGAGTGATTTTCAAGGGAAAACGGGGAGAGTGATGAAGTACAACTTGCTTGGCAACGGCGGGCTCAGGGTTTCCGAAATCTGTCTTGGGACGATGACGTTTGGTGAACAAAACACCGAGCAGGAGGCGCATCAGCAGCTCGACTACGCATTTTCCCGGGGCGTGAATTTCATCGACGCAGCCGAGATGTACCCGGTGCCTCCTCGAGCCGAGACACAGGGACGAACCGAAAGCTATGTCGGCACCTGGCTCAGGAAGCAGGCACGCGACAAAGTCGTTGTTGCGACCAAGATCACAGCACCCGGCCGGGGCTTTGCCTGGGTGCGCGGCGGTCCCAGGGCGATTGACCGGGAAAGCGTGGAGGCAGCGTTGAACGGCAGCCTGCTGCGTTTGCAGACCGATTACGTTGATCTTTACCAGATTCACTGGCCCGACAGGTACTTGCCCAATTTTGGCCAGGCTTTCTACGATCCGGAAAGCGAGCGGCCGACGGTTTCGATCGAGGAGCAGCTCGAGGCAATGGACGCGGTCGTGAAAGCGGGAAAAGTCCGCTACATCGGCCTGAGTAATGAGAGTCCCTGGGGCGTGATGGAGTTCGTGCGTATCGCGCGCGAGAGGGGCCTGCCGATGGCTGCGTCCATCCAGAACGCCTATAACCTGCTCAATCGCGGCTACGAACCTGGCCTGTCCGAAGTCACCCGGCGGGAGGGTATCCCGCTTATTCCCTATAGTCCGCTCGGGTTTGGCCATCTGACAGGCAAATATCTGGAAGGCGCCAGGCCGGAAGGGGCCCGGCTGACCCTGTTCCCGCCGTTTGGCCAGCGCTACGACAAACCGAACGTGGCATCGGCAGCAGCGGCCTACGCGGAACTGGCCCGGCGCAACGGATTGACCCCGGCCGCCATGGCGCTGGCTTTTGTGCGGAGCCGCTGGTTTGTCGCCAGCACGATTATCGGCGCCACGACCCTGGAGCAGCTAAGGGAAAACATCGATGTGGTTGATCTCGAGCTTGCCGGACCGGTTATGGACGAAATCGACGGCATCCACCAGCGCTTTCCCAACCCCGCGCTGTAGATTGCGGCCCGGTTCGGATCCGGGCCGTCGATAACACACGCAAGCGTTTGACACAGTGCAGTTAATTATCCATAATCCGCGCCTTCGTTCGGAGGGGTTCCCGAGCGGTCAAAGGGGGCAGACTGTAAATCTGTTGGCTCAGCCTTCGAAGGTTCGAATCCTTCCCCCTCCACCAAACAAATCAGATAGTTAAGGTTTCGGGGGCGATTGGGTTTCGATGGGCTTTGCGGGCGGCCTCGGCGCGTCGAATGATTTGGGTCAAGGGAAAGCCCGGATTTCTCTAGGCGGGTGTAGCTCAATGGTAGAGCAGAAGCCTTCCAAGCTTACGACGAGGGTTCGATTCCCTTCACCCGCTCCAGGTTTCGCGTTCAATACTGACGCCGCCCATGTAGCTCAGTGGTAGAGCACTCCCTTGGTAAGGGAGAGGCCGAGCGTTCAATCCGCTCCATGGGCACCACACGATTTGTGAATCAGGCACTACAGGAAAATACAGAGGTAACAAATGGCAAAGGGAAAGTTTGAGCGGACCAAGCCGCACGTAAACGTAGGCACGATAGGCCACGTTGACCATGGCAAGACGACGCTGACGGCGGCGATCACGACGGTGCTGGCGGCGAAGTTTGGCGGCGAGAAGAAGGGTTACGACCAGATTGACAATGCGCCGGAAGAGAAGGCGCGCGGCATTACGATCAACACGGCGCACGTGGAGTACGAGACGGGCAAGCGGCACTATGCGCACGTTGACTGTCCGGGCCACGCTGACTATGTGAAGAACATGATCACGGGTGCGGCGCAGATGGACGGAGCCATTCTGGTGGTTTCGGCCGCGGACGGTCCGATGCCGCAAACGCGCGAGCACATTCTGCTCGCCCGTCAGGTGGGTGTTCCCTACATTGTGGTGTTTCTGAACAAGGCCGACATGGTTGACGATGCCGAGTTGCTCGACCTCGTTGAGATGGAAGTGCGCGAGTTGCTCTCCAAGTACGACTTTCCGGGCGATGACACGCCGATCATCATTGGCTCGGCGCTCAAGGCGCTCGAAGGCGACACGGGTGAGCATGGCGAGCAGGCGATTCTCAAGCTGGCCGACGCGCTCGATGCCTACATTCCCGAGCCGCAGCGTGCGCTGGACATGCCGTTCCTGATGCCTGTGGAAGACGTTTTCTCGATCTCTGGTCGTGGCACGGTGGTCACGGGGCGGGTCGAGCGCGGTGTGATCAAGGTTGGTGAAGAGATCGAGATTGTCGGTCTCAAGGACACGGTCAAGACGGTGTGCACGGGTGTTGAGATGTTCCGCAAGCTGCTCGATCAGGGCCAGGCGGGAGACAACGTTGGCATATTGCTGCGCGGGACCAAGCGCGAGGACGTTGAGCGCGGTCAGGTGCTGGCCAAGCCGGGCAGCATTACGCCGCACACCAAGTTTGACGCCGAGGTGTATGTGCTGAGCAAGGAAGAGGGTGGACGTCACACGCCGTTTTTCAATGGTTACCGTCCGCAGTTTTACTTCCGCACCACGGATGTGACGGGCTCGATCGAGTTGCCCAAGGGCACGGAGATGGTGATGCCCGGAGACAACATCCAGATGACGGTGAGTCTGATTCAGCCGATTGCGATGGAAGAGGGATTGCGCTTTGCCATTCGCGAAGGTGGCCGCACCGTTGGTGCTGGTGTGGTGGCCAAGGTACTTGAATAGAGCAGGTGCTTGAGTAGAACAGGCGCTTGAACAAAACGGGTGCTTGAGTAGATAAACAGCAAGTGTGCAAATGCCGTGATCGGCTGGTTTGCCAGCCGGTCAGGCTTGCCATTGATTCCTAGGCCAGTAGCTCAATTGGTAGAGCGTCGGTCTCCAAAACCGAAGGTTGGGGGTTCGAGACCCTCCTGGCCTGCCACATCGGGTAAGCGCAATCCCGGTTGCGGGTGTCCTGGGGCGCGAATGCGAAGAAACGCCGGATGTTAGACAAAATCAAGTTATTCCTGGCATTGCTGATCATTGCCGTCGGCATATCCGGGTTCTATCTGTTGGCAGAGATGCCTTTGGTAGTGCGGGTTGGCGGGTTCATCGCCTCGCTGGTCGTTGCCGCATTGGTGGCGCTGACCAGCGAAGTCGGCAAGACGTTCGCTGCATATGTGCGCGAGTCGTGGATAGAACTCAAGAAAGTCGTATGGCCAACGCGCAAGGAAACAATACAAAGTACCGGACTGGTTCTGGCGTTTGTTTTCGTGATGGCGGTTTTTCTGTGGGGTGTTGACTGGATTCTGGCGTCAATCATCCGGGTGTTGATGGGCGTGGAGGCTTAATGGCCAAGAAATGGTACGTGGTTCATGCCTATTCCGGCTTCGAGAAAAGCGTGAAACGCGCATTGCTTGAGCGCATCGAGCGCGCTGGCATGCAGGAAAAGTTTGGCCAGATCCTGGTGCCGGTCGAAGAGGTCGTCGAGATGAAGAGCGGGCAGAAGGCGATCAGCGAACGCAAGTTTTTCCCGGGTTATGTCCTGGTGGAAATGGATATGACGGATGACAGCTGGCATTTGGTGAAAAATACGCCGAAAGTCACCGGATTCGTTGGCGGAACGGCGCACCACCCGACTCCGATCACCGAGCGCGAAGTGCAGAACATCCTGGATCAGATTCAGGAGGGCGTCGAGAAACCCAAGCCGAAGGTCTTGTTCGAAGTCGGCGAGGGCGTGCGGGTCAAGGAAGGTCCGTTCACCGACTTTCATGGCAACGTCGAAGAAGTCAACTACGAGAAAAGCAAGATCCGCGTGTCGGTGTCCATCTTTGGCCGGTCGACGCCGGTCGAGTTGGAATTCAGTCAGGTTGAAAAGGCCTGACAGAGGCTGTTGAGTTTTCGGACCAGGTGTGGCGGGTCCGGTTTGCCCGGGTTATCTCGTGGCGGACGAAGGCCGATCAGGCCTGGCTGCAACAACGGGGAGCGCGTCGATGCGGCGTGCGTTGGCACCCACTCTTAAAGGAGTCATGAAGTGGCAAAGAAAGTAATTGGTTTCATCAAACTGCAGGTGCCTGCAGGCAAGGCGAACCCGAGTCCGCCAATCGGACCGGCACTGGGCCAGCGTGGCCTGAATATCATGGAATTTTGCAAGGCGTTCAACGCGCAGACGCAAAGCTACGAGCCGGGCTTGCCGTTGCCGGTGGTAATCACCGCTTTTGCGGACAAGAGTTTTACCTTCATCATCAAGACGCCGCCGGCGTCGGTGCTGATCAAGAAGGCAATCAAGCTCGCCAAAGGCAGCCCGCGCCCGCACATGGACAAGGTTGGCAAGCTGACCCGGGCACAGGTGGAGGAAATCGCCAAGGCGAAGATGCCCGACCTGAACGCCGCGAGCCTGGAAGCCGCAATGAAGATCGTTGCCGGCAGCGCGCGCAGCATGGGCGTCGAGGTGGAGGGTCTCTGAAATGGCACATATCTCAAAACGCAGCAAAGCAGCACGCGAGAACGTCGATCGCAACAAAGTCTATGAACTGACCGAGGCGCTGGCGATCGCCAAGAAGAACGCGACGGCGAAATTCGACGAATCGATCGATGTCTCGGTCAACCTTGGCATCGACGCGAAGAAATCGGACCAGTTGGTGCGCGGTTCGGTCGTGATGCCAAAGGGAACCGGCAAGACCGTTCGAGTCGCCGTGTTTGCGCAAGCCGACAAGGCGCGGGAGGCGACAGACGCCGGGGCCGATCTGGTTGGTTTCGAGGATCTCGCGGAGAAGATCAAGGCTGGCAGCATCGAGTTCGATGTCGCCATTGCGACGCCGGATGCAATGCGTGTCGTCGGTCAGTTGGGACAGATCCTCGGCCCGCGCGGCTTGATGCCAAACCCGAAAGTCGGGACCGTGACACCGAATGTTGCCGAGGCAGTGAAGAATGCCAAGGCCGGTCAGGTGCAATATCGTACCGACAAGGCGGGCATCATTCATTGTTCCATCGGCCGGGCTTCTTTCGCGGAAGATGCGCTGGCGGAGAATTTCAGGGCCTTGATCGACGCGCTGAACAAGGCAAAGCCTGCGTCGTCAAAGGGTATTTATCTGAAGAAGATTTCTGTTTCGAGCACGATGGGGCCGGGGCTAAGGGTCGATCAGGCCAGCCTGGCGTCGTAACTAACGGGTTCGAACAGTCATTCGAGTTTGTGTGAAAGAACTTTGGGGCCTGGCCGGCCGCCATTTTCGGGCGGGCCAGGGCTGTCAAAGACCGTAGGAGCCCGAAACGGGTTTAATCGACACAGCAGGCTGTGTGTTGTCCTACGCAGATAGCGTAACCAAGAAACAGGTTTTGCAGCGACCGGATCGCGTGGCAGTCACTGGCGCGGCTCCGGTAATTCCTGGATCGAAGGCCGCTATGAAACGGGTGGGTTTCGCGCTTGGCGTGAGGCCCGTTTTGAAACTTCAGGAGGGTAGACCTTGAGTCTCAATCTAGAGGAAAAGAAAGCGGTCGTAGCTGAGATAAGCGACAAACTTGCTCAGGCTCAGGCGGTAGTGGTTGCCGAGTACCGTGGACTTGCAGTGGGGGAGATGACGAAGTTGCGGGTGAATGCCCGTAATAACGGCGTGTACCTTCGCGTTCTCAAGAATACCCTGGCTCGTCGCGCTGTAGCCGGCACGCCGTTCGAGAAGCTGGGCGACCAAATGGTCGGCCCGCTTGCCTACGGTATTTCGGAAGACCCGGTAGCAGTCGCGAAAGTACTCAACGATTTTGCAAAGGATAACGATAAGTTCGTAATCAAGGCTGGCGCCATGGCGGGCCAGGTGATGTCCCGTGCGGATGTCGCCCAACTGGCGACCATGCCGAGCCGTGAAGAACTCCTCGCAAAACTGTTGGGCACGATGCAGGCGCCGATCGCGAAATTTGTCCAGACACTCAATGAAGTGCCGGGCAAGTTCGTGCGCACGCTTGCGGCGGTCAGGGATGACAAAGAGAAGCAAGCCGCATAAGGCTTTTCGATCGTAATACATTCGATATTCAGGAGATTTGAAAATGGCTGTTGCCAAAGCTGAAATTCTGGACGCGATTTCGAGCATGAGCGTCCTCGAGCTGTCCGAGCTCATCAAGGAAATGGAAGAGAAATTCGGTGTGTCTGCTGCCGCTGCCGCGGTAGCGGTTGCTGCGCCGGCCGCTGGTGGCGGGGCCGCCGCTGCAGCCGAAGAGCAAACCGAATTCACGGTGGTGCTGGCCGGCATCGGCGATAACAAGGTCAGTGTCATCAAGGCAGTGCGCGCCATCACGGCGCTTGGCCTGAAAGAGGCCAAGGACCTGGTTGACGGTGCACCAAAGCCGGTCAAGGAAGGCGTATCCAAGCAGGAAGCCGACGACGCCAAGAAGCAGCTCGAAGAAGCTGGCGCCACGGTCGAAGTGAAGTAAATCAGGACGTTGTTGCGAGGCGGCGGGCTGCTCAGGTTGCCCGTCACCCCGCGCAATCATTGTCGGTCAGAGGCTAAAGAGAAGCTGTCTATCAGATTTCTCTTTGTCCTTTGAAGCGACTGCAGGGGACAGGTTTGGTCGGACTCGGGGTTCTCCCGGGTCGTCAGCCAGCGGTTGGTAGAGGCCAACCACCAGGCCATTTATCACCAGTCGGTGAGCACCAAGGGCAGGCACGTTGCCCGTCGTGATTCGGAGATGCTATGGCTTATTCCTTTACTGAGAAGAAACGCATTCGCAAGAGCTTCGCAAAGCGCGAGAGCGTTTTGCCGGTACCTTATTTGCTGGCGACCCAACTGCAATCATTCGCCTCCTTCCTTCAGGCCGACACCGCGCCTGACGAGCGCAAGGCGCAGGGTCTGCAGGTTGCGTTCCAGACGATTTTTCCGATCTCCAGCCACTCGGGCAATGCCCGTCTGGAATTTGTCAGCTACCAGCTTGGCGTCCCGCCTTTCGACGTCAAGGAGTGCCAGCAACGCGGCCTGACCTACGCCGCGCCGCTGCGCGCCAAGGTGCGGCTGACCATCATGGACAAGGAAGCCGCGAAGCCGACAGTAAAGGAAGCCAAGGAGCAGGAAGTTTACATGGGGGAAATTCCCCTCATGACGCCCACCGGTTCGTTTGTCATCAACGGAACCGAGCGCGTTATCGTTTCGCAGTTGCATCGCTCGCCGGGCGTGTTTTTCGAGCACGATCGCGGCAAGACACACTCGTCGGGCAAGTTGTTGTTCTCGGCGCGCATTATTCCCTATCGCGGATCATGGCTGGATTTCGAGTTTGACCCGAAGGATTTCCTCTATTTCCGTATCGATCGCAGACGCAAACTGCCGGTGACGATCCTGATGAAGGCCATCGGCATGACGGTCGAGGACATTCTTTCGACCTTCTACGTGTTCGATACCTTTCATTTCGCCAAGAAAGGCATCGAATTCGAGCTGGAACCCGAGCGCATGCGCGGCGAAACCGCCCGGTTCGACATTCAGACCAAGCAGGGAAAGCTCATCGTCCAGAAAGACAAGCGCATCACCGTCAAGCATGTGCGCGAGATGGAGCAGGCCGGCCTGAAGAAAGTGCTCGTTGACGAGGATTTCCTCATCGGGCGCGTGCTCGCGCACAATGTCGTCGATACCGAGACCGGTGAAATCATCGGCAACGCCAACGATGAGATTACCGAGGAGTTGCTCGCCAAGCTCACCGAAGCGGGCATCAAGGAAATCAAGACGCTGTACGTGAATGAACTGGACCAGGGCGCCTATATCTCCCAGACCCTGCGAAGTGACGAAACCACCGACCAGTTGGCCGCACAGGTGGCAATCTATCGCATGATGCGCCCGGGCGAGCCGCCGACCGAGGACTCTGTGAAGACGCTGTTCAACGGACTCTTCTACGCGCCGGAACGCTACGACCTGTCGGCGGTCGGGCGCATGAAGTTCAACCGCCGGGCCTATCCCGATCAGATAGACGAAAAGGCCGCGGAGTGGATGAAGAGTTTCTATGCGCGCGTCGGCAAGCGCGACACTGAAGGAGAAAGCACGCTCAGCAACGAGGACATCCTCGCCGTCATCGGCATATTGCTGGAACTGCGCAATGGCCGTGGTGAAATCGACGATATCGACCATCTGGGCAATCGCCGCGTGCGCTCGGTCGGCGAACTGGCCGAGAACCAGTTCCGCGCCGGCCTCGTGCGCGTCGAGCGCGCGGTGCGTGAGCGGCTGTCACAGGCGGAGTCGGAAAACCTGATGCCGCATGACCTGATCAACGCCAAACCGGTCTCGGCCGCCGTGCGCGAGTTCTTCGGCTCTTCGCAACTGTCGCAGTTCATGGACCAGACCAATCCGCTCTCCGAGATCACGCACAAGCGCCGCGTGTCGGCCTTGGGACCGGGCGGCCTGACGCGCGAGCGTGCCGGATTTGAGGTGCGCGACGTGCATCCGACCCATTACGGGCGGGTATGTCCGATCGAGACGCCGGAAGGCCCCAACATCGGCTTGATCAATTCGCTGGCGCTGTATGCACGCACCAACGACTACGGCTTTCTCGAAACGCCGTATCGGCGCGTCAATGATGGCAAAGTCACCGACGAAATCGAGTTTCTTTCGGCCATCGATGAAGGGCAGTACGTGATCGCACAGGCCAATGCGGCGATCGATAGCAAGGGCAAACTCACCGACGAGATTATCTCCTGCCGTTATCGCAATGAATTCAGCCTGATGCCGGCCGAGCGAGTCCAGTTCATGGACGTCGCCCCGTCGCAGATTGTGTCGGTAGCCGCTTCGCTGATTCCGTTTCTTGAGCACGATGACGCCAACCGAGCCCTGATGGGGTCGAACATGCAGCGTCAGGCGGTGCCATGCTTGCGTGCCGAGAAAGCGCTGGTCGGCACCGGCATCGAGCGCACCGTTGCGGTTGACTCGGGCACCGCCGTGCAGGCGCTGCGCGGGGGCACGGTCGACTACGTGGACGCATCGCGTATCGTGGTTCGCGTCAATGACGACGAAACATCCTCGGATGAGGTCGGGGTTGATATCTACAACCTTGTGAAATACACCCGCTCCAACCAGAACACCAACATCAACCAGCGCCCGATCGTCAAGCCCGGTGACACCATTGCGCGAGGCGACGTCGTTGCCGACGGGGCTTCGACCGACATGGGCGAGCTCGCGCTGGGGCAGAACCTGCTGGTGGCCTTCATGCCGTGGAACGGCTACAACTTCGAAGATTCGATATTGATCTCCGAGCGCGTGGTCGCTGAAGACCGCTTCACCTCGATTCATATCGAGGAGCTGTCAGTCGTGGCGCGTGACACAAAACTCGGACCGGAAGAAATCACCCGGGACATCTCCAATCTGTCCGAGGCCCAGCTTGGACGTCTGGATGAAGCCGGCATTGTCTATATCGGCGCCGAGGTCGAGGCTGGCGACGTGCTGGTTGGCAAGGTAACGCCAAAAGGCGAGACCCAACTCACGCCGGAAGAGAAACTGCTGCGGGCGATTTTCGGAGAGAAAGCCTCCGATGTGAAGGACACGTCATTGCGGGTACCGTCCGGCATGTCGGGTACGGTGATCGACGTGCAGGTGTTCACCCGTGAAGGCATCGAACGTGACAAGCGTGCGCAGACCATTATCGACGACGAACTGAAGCGATATCGGCAGGACCTCACCGACCAGATGCGTATCGTCGAGACCGACGCCTTCGGGCGTATCGAGCGCTTGCTTGTCGGAAAGGTTGCCAACGGCGGCCCTCACAAGCTTGCCAAGGGCGCAAAGGTCACCAAAGGCTACCTCGAAGAGATGTCGCCTTATGAATGGTTCGATATCCGCCTCGGTAACGAAGATGCAGCAAAACAGCTCGAGCAACTGCGAGACATCCTCGAGAAAGCGCGGGTGAACTTTGACGCCATGTTCGCCGAGAAGAAGAAAAAGCTGACTTCGGGCGATGAACTGCCGCCGGGCGTGCAGAAGATGGTCAAGGTCTACCTGGCCGTCAAACGCAGGCTGCAGCCGGGCGACAAGATGGCCGGGCGCCACGGTAACAAGGGCGTGATTTCCAAGATCGTGCCGATTGAGGACATGCCGCACATGGCAGACGGGACGCCGATGGACATCGTGCTCAATCCGCTCGGCGTGCCGTCGCGGATGAATGTCGGCCAGATTCTGGAAACGCACCTTGGCTGGGCGGCAAAGGGTCTGGGTAACCGGATCGGCGACATGCTCAAGCTGCAGTCCAAGGTAGCTGATCTGCGCAAGGCGCTGACGCTGATCTACAACTCCAGCGGCAAAGCCGAGAACATCGACGAGCTGAGTGACGAGGAAGTGGCCGAGTTGTGCCACAAGCTCAAGGACGGTGTTCCGTTCGCAACGCCGGTGTTTGACGGTGCGCACGAGAGCGAGATCAAGACCATGCTCGAACTCGCCGGCTTGCCCAGCAGCGGTCAGATCAAGTTGATCGACGGGCGCAACGGCGAGCCGTTCGATCAGCCGGTGACGGTCGGTTACATGCACGTCCTGAAGCTGCATCACCTGGTTGACGACAAGATGCATGCGCGATCGACGGGTCCGTACTCCCTCGTCACCCAGCAACCGCTCGGCGGCAAGGCGCAGTTCGGTGGCCAGCGATTCGGCGAGATGGAAGTGTGGGCGCTGGAAGCGTACGGCGCCGCCTATACGCTGCAGGAGATGCTTACAGTCAAGTCCGACGACGTGTCCGGACGTACCAAGGTGTACGAAAACATCGTCAAGGGCGAGCACAAGATCGACGCCGGCATGCCGGAATCGTTCAACGTGCTGGTGAAGGAAATACGCTCTCTGGTGATCGACATCGATCTCGAGCGCCGCTGAACCGGCTCAGGCTATAGCCCACGGACTAACTGAACACGTAATTCAAGGAGCAGACAATGAAAGCATTGCTCGATCTATTCAAACAGGTCACACAGGAGGAAGAGTTCGATGCCATCCGTATCGGACTCGCGTCTCCGGACAAGATTCGCTCTTGGTCGTATGGTGAGGTTAGAAAACCCGAGACGATCAACTACCGCACGTTCAAACCGGAACGCGACGGCCTTTTCTGCGCCAAGATTTTCGGGCCGGTCAAGGACTACGAGTGCCTGTGCGGCAAGTACAAGCGTCTCAAGCATCGTGGCGTAATTTGTGAAAAGTGCGGCGTCGAAGTCACGCTTTCGAAAGTGCGTCGCGAGCGCATGGCGCATATAGAGCTGGCCTCGCCGGTTGCGCACATCTGGTTTCTCAAGTCGTTGCCGTCGCGCCTCGGCATGGTGCTCGACATTCCGCTGCGCGACATTGAACGCGTGCTCTACTTCGAGGCTTACGTCGTCACCCATCCGGGCATGACGCCGCTCAAGCGCGGCGAACTGCTGTCAGAGGACAACTACCTCGAAAAAGTGGAAGAGTTCGGTGACGAATTTTCCGCCGTGATGGGGGCCGAAGGCGTACGCGAGCTGCTTCGCAAACTTGACCTCAATAGCGAGATTGAGAAACTGCGTGCGGAACTCGATGCGACCGACTCGGAAACCAAGATCAAGAAGATTGCTAAACGCCTGAAGGTCCTCGAGGCTTTCCAGAAGTCCGGCATCAAACCCGAGTGGATGATCATGGAAGTGCTGCCGGTGCTGCCGCCGGATCTGCGCCCGCTGGTACCGCTCGATGGCGGCCGCTTCGCGACCTCCGATCTGAATGATCTGTACCGCCGGGTAATCAACCGCAACAACCGTCTGAAGCGCTTGCTTGAATTGAAAGCGCCTGAAATTATCGTGCGCAACGAGAAGCGGATGCTGCAGGAGGCGGTGGACTCACTGCTCGACAACGGGCGCCGCGGCAAGGCGATGACCGGGGCCAACAAGCGCCCGCTCAAGTCGCTGGCCGACATGATCAAGGGCAAGGGCGGCCGTTTCCGGCAGAACCTGCTGGGCAAGCGCGTCGACTATTCTGGCCGGTCGGTCATCGTCGTCGGCCCGCAGTTGCGGCTGCACCAGTGTGGTTTGCCGAAGAAAATGGCGCTCGAACTTTTCAAGCCGTTCATTTTCCACAAGCTCGAAGTGTTGGGGCTGGCAACCACGATCAAGGCCGCCAAGCGGCTGGTGGAGCAGGAAGTGCCGGAAGTCTGGGACATCCTCGAAGACGTGATTCGCGAGCACCCGGTGATGCTCAACCGGGCGCCGACGCTGCACCGTCTCGGTATTCAGGCGTTCGAACCGGTGTTGATCGAAGGCAAGGCGATCCAGTTGCACCCGCTTGTATGCGCGGCCTTCAACGCCGACTTTGACGGCGACCAGATGGCGGTTCACGTGCCCTTGTCGCTTGAGGCGCAGATGGAAGCGCGCACGCTCATGCTGTCTTCGAACAACATCCTCTCGCCAGCCAACGGCGAGCCGATTATCGTTCCGTCGCAGGACATCGTGCTCGGCTTGTACTACATGACGCGTGAAAAGGTCGGAGCGCGCGGCGAGGGCATGGCGTTTAGCGACGTCAAGGAAGTGCAGCGTGCGTACGACAACGGGCAGGTGGATCTTCAGGCCCGCTGCCTTGTACGACTGCCGGAGCGCATTGCCGGCTCTGACGGGAAAATTAATGAAAGCATCGTGCGCCAGGAAACGACGGTCGGGCGTGCGCTGCTGTCGGAGATTCTGCCGGCGGGCTTGCCCTTCTCGATCATCAACAAGGCGCTGAAGAAGAAGGAAATTTCGCGTCTGATCAACGCCAGCTTCCGTGTCTGCGGGCTGCGCGAGACGGTGATATTCGCCGACAAGCTCATGTACACCGGGTTCAGCTACGCCACCCGCGCGGGCCTGTCGTTTGCCGTGAACGACATGGAAATCCCGGAAGAGAAGGAAAAGCTTATCGCCGCTGCCGAAGAGGAAGTGAAGGATATCGAATCCCAGTACACCTCGGGTCTTGTGACCCAGGGCGAGCGCTACAACAAGGTGGTTGACATCTGGGGCCGTGCCGGCGATCTCGTCGCCAAGGCGATGATGGAACGCCTGGGCAAGGAGCCGGTGCGCAAGTGGGACGAGAAGCAAGCCGAGTGGGTGCCGTTGAAGGACAAGAAGGGCGCCGAGGTCATGCAGGAGTCATTCAATTCGATCTACATGATGGCTGATTCGGGTGCGCGAGGTTCGGCTGCGCAGATTCGTCAGTTGGCGGGCATGCGCGGCCTGATGGCCAAGCCGGACGGCTCGATCATCGAAACGCCGATTACCGCCAACTTCCGCGAAGGCCTGAACGTGCTGCAGTACTTCATCTCGACGCACGGCGCTCGCAAAGGCCTTGCCGATACTGCGCTGAAGACGGCCAACTCGGGTTACCTGACGCGCCGCCTGGTGGACGTCACCCAGGATCTGGTCGTTGTGGAGGACGACTGCGGAACCGTCGAGGGTTTCACCATGAAGGCGCTGATCGAGGGCGGCGAAGTGATCGAGCCCTTGCGTGACCGCATTCTGGGCCGTGTCGCTGCCAACGACGTGATCAATCCCGATGACGGATCGGTTCTGGTCGAGGCTACCGGCCTGCTTGATGAAGAGGCGGTAGACCGGATCGAGGAGCTCGGCATTGATGAAGTCAAGGTCAGAACGCCTTTGACCTGCGAGACGCGTTACGGGCTTTGCTCCCGCTGTTATGGCCGTGATCTGGGTCGCGGGTCGATGGTCAACACCGGTGAAGCGGTGGGCGTGATTGCCGCACAGTCGATCGGCGAACCCGGGACGCAGCTCACGATGCGGACTTTCCACATCGGTGGTGCTGCTTCGCGTACCGCGGTGGCCAGTCAGATCGAGTCGAAATCCAATGGCACCATCCGCTTCTCGCCGCAAATGCGTTATGTCACCAATGCCCGCGGGGAGCAGGTAGTCATTTCCCGTTCAGGCGAGATCATCATTACCGATGATCTTGGCCGCGAGCGTGAGCGTCACAAGGTGCCTTACGGCGCGATGCTGAGCATGACCGATGGCGCCGCCGTCAAGGCCGGCAAGGTACTGGCGAGCTGGGACCCGCATACCCGCCCCATCATCACCGAGTATGCCGGCCAGGTGAAGTTCGAGAATGTCGAGGAAGGCACGACTGTCGCCCGCCAGATTGACGAAGTCACCGGCCTTGCCACGCTCGTTGTCATCGACCCGAAACGCCGCGGTGTCTCCCAGACCAAGGGGCTGCGCCCGAGCGTGAAGCTCATCGACGAGAACGGGGTGGAAGCGAAGATCGCGGGCACCGAAACACCGGTGAACATCACTTTCCCGATCCATTCCGTGATCACCGTGAAGGATGGTCAGGACGTGGGCGTGGGCGAAGTGCTGGCGCGTATCCCGCAGGAGACGTCGAAGACACGCGACATCACCGGCGGTCTGCCGCGCGTTGCCGAGCTGTTCGAAGCGCGCTCGCCGAAGGACGCCGGTGTGCTTGCCGCGGTCACTGGTACGGTGTCATTCGGAAAGGACACCAAGGGCAAGCAGCGACTGGTCATTACCGACCTGGACGGTGTTTCCCACGAGTTTCTGATTCCGAAGGACAAGCATGTGCTGGTGCACGATGGCCAGGTAGTGAACGCCGGCGAGATGATCGTCGACGGGCCGTCTGATCCGCATGACATCCTGCGTCTGCTCGGGGTGGAAGCGCTGGCGCGTTACATCATCGACGAGGTTCAGGACGTGTACCGTCTGCAAGGCGTGAAGATCAATGACAAGCACATCGAGGTGATTGTCCGCCAGATGCTGCGCAGGGTCACCATTGCCGATGCCGGGGACTCAAACTTCATCCAGGGCGAGCAGGTTGAACGCTCGGAGGTTCTGGAGGTGAACGACAGCCTCGTCGCCGAAGACAAGAAACCGGCAACTTACGACTACATGCTGCTTGGCATCACCAAGGCATCCTTGTCGACCGACTCCTTCATTTCGGCGGCATCCTTCCAGGAAACGACGCGGGTGCTCACCGAGGCGGCGATCATGGGCAAGAAGGACGACCTGCGTGGTCTCAAGGAAAACGTCATCGTCGGAAGGCTTATTCCGGCGGGAACCGGCCTGGCCTATCACCGCACACGCAAGGTTCAGTCCGAATCGGATGTGTTCTCCGAAGAGGGCATTTTCGGCGAGAGCCAGGAGGTGTCGGCGGAGGGCGCTTCCGGAGACGAACAGGTTGCTTGACACTGAGATGCGCTAACCATAGAATCTTGCGTCTTTTTTTGCCCCCGTTGCGGCTGTAACCCCGTGGCGGTCGGCACTGCCAGCAAGATACCGGTCCGGGACGGCGGAAACGCCGTCCCAGATTTTTTAGGGATCCAAAAAAATGCCAACGATCAATCAGTTAGTGCGTAAGGGGCGCTCTGTCCCGGAGATGAAAAGTAAGGTGCCGGCGCTTGCCGGATCTCCCGCAAAGCGCGGAGTGTGTACGCGCGTTTACACGACAACGCCGAAGAAGCCGAACTCGGCTCTGAGAAAAGTCGCCAAGGTGCGCCTGACCAACGGTTTCGAAGTGATCAGCTACATCGGTGGCGAAGGGCACAACCTTCAGGAGCACTCGGTCGTGCTGATTCGCGGCGGCCGTGTCAAGGACTTGCCGGGTGTTCGATATCACATTGTTCGCGGCAGCCTGGACACCCAGGGTGTCAAGGACAGGAAGAAATCGCGGTCCAAGTATGGCGCGAAGCGCGTTAAGGCGGGCTGATTTTAGCGCCCTGTAACCGGAAGATCGACGAGGAAATATGCCGAGACGTAGAGAAGTACCGAAGCGCGAGACGCTGCCGGATCCGAAGTTCCATAACGAAGAAGTAGCCAAGTTCATGAACGTGATCATGACGCGCGGCAAGAAATCGGTTGCCGAGCGCATCGTCTATGGTGCGTTCGCCCACATCGCCAAGAAAGGCGGCAGCGATCCGGTCGAGGTGTTCTCGAATGCGCTGCAGAATGTGCGCCCGATGGTAGAGGTCAAGTCGCGACGTGTTGGCGGTGCCAACTACCAGGTACCGGTCGAAGTGCGTCCGGCGCGGCGCAATGCCCTGGCCATGCGCTGGCTGCGCGAGGCGGCACGCAAACGCGGCGAGAAGTCGATGGCGGCGCGCCTTGGCAACGAACTGCAGGAAGCGTCCGAGGGGCGTGGCGGTGCGGTGAAGAAGCGCGAGGAAGTGCATCGTATGGCCGAAGCCAACAAGGCTTTCTCCCATTACCGATTCTGATTATCTGGCAACGAAAAAGCAAAACACCACATGGCTAGAGTGACTCCAATTAATCGATACCGGAACATCGGCATCAGTGCGCACATCGATGCGGGCAAGACCACGACCACTGAACGAATCTTGTTCTACACCGGTGTGTCGCACAAGATTGGCGAGGTGCATGACGGTGCTGCAGTGATGGACTGGATGGCGCAGGAGCGTGAGCGCGGCATCACGATCACTTCCGCCGCGACGACCTGCTTCTGGAGCGGCATGGACGGCAGCTATCCGCAACACCGGATCAACATCATTGATACGCCGGGCCACGTCGACTTCACGATTGAAGTCGAGCGCTCGATGCGTGTGCTCGATGGCGCGTGCATGGTCTATTGCGCCGTTGGCGGCGTTCAGCCGCAATCAGAGACGGTTTGGCGGCAGGCCAACAAATACAAGGTTCCGCGCCTGGCGTTCGTCAACAAGATGGACCGGCAAGGTGCGAACTTCTTCAAGGTGTACGAGCAGATGCGCACCCGCCTCAAGGCGAACCCGGTGCCGATGCAGATTCCGATTGGCGCCGAGGAGAACTTCGTAGGTGTCATCGACCTCGTCAAGATGAAAGCCATTCTCTGGGACGATTCGACGCAGGGAATGAGTTTTTCGGAGGTCGAGATTCCCGCCGAGCTGAGGGACAAGGCGCAGGAGTGGCGCGAAAAGATGGTCGAATCGGCTGCCGAAGCGAACGAGGAACTCATGAACAAGTACCTCGAGCATGGCGACCTGTCCGAGAAGGAAATCCGCGCCGGAATCCGTGCGCGCACCATCGCCGTCGAGATTGTGCCGATGATGTGCGGTTCGGCGTTCAAGAACAAGGGCGTACAGGCAATGCTGGACGGCGTCATTGAATACATGCCGTCGCCGAGCGATATTCCGCCGGTCAAGGGTGTGTTGGATAACGGCGAAGCGACCGAAAGGGCCGCCACGGACGAGGAGCCCTTCTCCGGACTGGCTTTCAAGATCATGACCGACCCGTATGTCGGCCAGTTGATTTTTTTCCGGGTCTACTCGGGGGTGGTCAACTCTGGAGACACCATCTACAACCCGGTCAAGCGCAAGAAGGAACGCCTCGGCCGGATTCTGCAGATGCATGCGAACAATCGCGAGGAACTCAAGGAAGTCCGGGCGGGCGATATTGCGGCTGCGGTCGGCCTCAAGGAGGCGACGACCGGCGATACGCTTTGCGATCCGGACAAGGTCCTGATTCTGGAGAAGATGGAGTTTCCGGAGCCTGTCATCTCGCAGGCGGTGGAGCCGAAAACCAAGGCAGATCAGGAAAAAATGGGGATTGCGCTCGGCCGCCTGGCGCAGGAAGACCCCTCCTTCCGTGTCCGCACCGACGAGGAATCGGGCCAGACCATCATTTCCGGTATGGGCGAGCTTCACCTGGAAATTCTGGTCGACAGGATGAAACGCGAGTTCAACGTCGAAGCCAATATCGGCAAGCCGCAGGTTGCCTATCGCGAAGCGATCAAGAAGCCCGTCGAAGTCGAAGGCAAGTTCGTCAAGCAAAGTGGCGGCAAGGGTCAGTACGGCCATGTGTGGCTCAAGCTGGAGCCAGCGGAGCAAGGCAAGGGCTTCGAGTTCGTTGACGCCATCAAGGGCGGTGTTGTCCCGCGCGAATACATTCCGGCGGTGCAAAAAGGCCTCAACGAAGCGATGACCAGTGGTGTTCTCGCCGGTTACCCGGTTGTGGATGTCAAGGTCACCCTGTTCGACGGTTCGTACCACGAAGTCGACTCGTCGGAGAATTCCTTCAAGATGGCGGGCATTCTTGCCTTCAAGGACGGCATGCGCAAGGCCACACCCGTGCTGCTCGAGCCGATCATGGCGGTTGAGGTGGAAATGCCCGAAGAGAAGATGGGCGACGTGATGGGCGATCTGTCCTCACGCCGGGGAAATATTCAGGGCATGGATGATATTTCCGGTGGCGGCGGAAAGGTAATTCGCGCCGAAGTGCCGCTGGCGGAGATGTTCGGTTACTCGACAACCCTCCGTTCCCTGACGCAGGGGCGGGCGACTTACACCATGGAGTTCAAGCACTACGCGGAGGCGCCGAAAAGTGTCGCCGAGGGAATCATCAACAAGGATTCTTCCAAGTAGACAGTCACTGAATCACAAATTGGCAACGACAGATAGCTAACAAGAGGTCATCATGGCAAAGGGAAAGTTTGAGCGGACCAAGCCGCACGTAAACGTAGGCACGATAGGCCACGTTGACCATGGCAAGACGACGCTGACGGCGGCGATCACGACGGTGCTGGCGGCGAAGTTTGGCGGCGAGAAGAAGGGTTACGACCAGATTGACAATGCGCCGGAAGAGAAGGCGCGCGGCATTACGATCAACACGGCGCACGTGGAGTACGAGACGGGCAAGCGGCACTATGCGCACGTTGACTGTCCGGGCCACGCTGACTATGTGAAGAACATGATCACGGGTGCGGCGCAGATGGACGGAGCCATTCTGGTGGTTTCGGCCGCGGACGGTCCGATGCCGCAAACGCGCGAGCACATTCTGCTCGCCCGTCAGGTGGGTGTTCCCTACATTGTGGTGTTTCTGAACAAGGCCGACATGGTTGACGATGCCGAGTTGCTCGACCTCGTTGAGATGGAAGTGCGCGAGTTGCTCTCCAAGTACGACTTTCCGGGCGATGACACGCCGATCATCATTGGCTCGGCGCTCAAGGCGCTCGAAGGCGACACGGGTGAGCATGGCGAGCAGGCGATTCTCAAGCTGGCCGACGCGCTCGATGCCTACATTCCCGAGCCGCAGCGTGCGCTGGACATGCCGTTCCTGATGCCTGTGGAAGACGTTTTCTCGATCTCTGGTCGTGGCACGGTGGTCACGGGGCGGGTCGAGCGCGGTGTGATCAAGGTTGGTGAAGAGATCGAGATTGTCGGTCTCAAGGACACGGTCAAGACGGTGTGCACGGGTGTTGAGATGTTCCGCAAGCTGCTCGATCAGGGCCAGGCGGGAGACAACGTTGGCATATTGCTGCGCGGGACCAAGCGCGAGGACGTTGAGCGCGGTCAGGTGCTGGCCAAGCCGGGCAGCATTACGCCGCACACCAAGTTTGACGCCGAGGTGTATGTGCTGAGCAAGGAAGAGGGTGGACGTCACACGCCGTTTTTCAATGGTTACCGTCCGCAGTTTTACTTCCGCACTACGGATGTGACGGGCTCGATCGAGTTGCCCAAGGGCACGGAGATGGTGATGCCCGGAGACAACATCCAGATGACGGTGAGTCTGATTCAGCCGATTGCGATGGAAGAGGGATTGCGCTTTGCCATTCGCGAAGGTGGCCGCACCGTTGGTGCTGGTGTGGTGGCCAAGGTACTTGAATAGAGCAGGTGCTTGAGTAGATAAACAGCAAGTGTGCAGCAGGTGTGGCCGGGCATGACTGGTCGCGCAATGGCGACGGGACACATAGCAACATAAATTATTGATTACAGAGTTGGGGCGAGAGGCGAAGAGCGAGGGCTTGCTGCTTGTTCCGTTCACCTCACTCCTCACGGGATCCTGAAATGCAAAGCCAGAAAATACGTATTCGACTAAAAGCGTTTGACTACCGTCTGATCGACCAGTCTGCTATTGAGATTGTCGAAACGGCCAAACGTACGGGCGCCGTAGTCAAAGGCCCGGTCCCTCTGCCTACTCGTATAGAGCGCTTCAATCTGCTGCGCTCTCCGCATGTGGACAAGTCATCTCGTGAGCAACTTGAGATGCGCACGCATTTGCGTCTGATGGATATCATCGATCCGACTGACAAGACGGTCGATGCATTGATGAAACTGGATCTCCCGGCCGGAGTGGACGTGGAAATCAAGCTGTAAGGGCAATCCGGGGGGGCTTTCCCTCCGGTTAGCTGACAATTTGGAAACCCGCTGGCCAACTGTAGCCGGCACCTCTAAAGAGGAAATAAAAAATGTCATTAGGACTTGTCGGTCGCAAGGTCGGCATGACCAGATTATTCACCGATACCGGCGAATCCGTGCCGGTGACGGTGCTGGACGTGTCCGGAAACCGCGTGACCCAGATCAAGACGGAAGAAACTGACGGCTATTCCGCCGTTCAGATCGCGTTCGGATCACGGCGCGCAAACCGTATCAACAAGGCGGCAGCCGGTCACTTCTCAAAAGCCGGTGTAGAAGGCGCGCGCGGTTTGCGTGAGTTTCGCGTCAATGCCGAACAGGCCTCCAGTCTCGAGGTCGGCGGCCAGGTCGGCGTCGATGTTTTCGAAGTCGGACAGTTCGTCGACGTTTCCGGAACAACCAAGGGAAAAGGTTTCGCCGGCGCCATCAAGCGACACAACTTCTCATCCCAGCGGGCCAGCCACGGTCAGTCGATCACGCACAACGCGCACGGATCGACCGGCCAGAATCAGGATCCCGGCCGGGTGTTTCCCGGCAAGCGCATGGCAGGGCATCTTGGATCGGTGCGCCGCACCGTCCAGAATCTGCAAGTGGTGCGCATCGATCCCGAACGCAGTCTCCTGTTGATCAAGGGCCCGGTACCGGGCGCTGATGGCACCGACGTAATCGTGCTGCCATCGGTGAAGAAGAAAGGCTGAGCCATGGAACTCAAGATTATTGATGACAAGGGCAAGCCTACCTCCAGCGTGAACGCGTCCGATGACTTGTTCGGCCGGGACTATAACGAGCCGCTGGTGCACCAGGTTGTCACGGCATACATGGCCAATGCCCGCAAAGGCACTCGGGCGCAAAAAGCACGCGGCGACATGACCCGCTCGCACCGCAAGCCGTGGCGGCAGAAGGGTACCGGCCGTGCCCGGGCCGGCTTCGCCGGCAGCCCGATATGGCGTGGTGGCTCCCGCGTGTTCCCATCCAGTCCGGACGAGAACTTCAGCCACAAGGTCAACCGCAAGATGTACCGCGCCGGTATGGCTTCTATCTTCTCGCAGTTGGTTCGGGAAGGAAGGCTGGCGGTGGTCGATGCGTTCAGTATCGAAGCGCCGAAAACGAAACTGCTCGATCAGAAGGTCAAGAGCATGGGCATGAACAGCGTGCTGATCATTACCGATAGCGAGGACGAGAATCTTTATCTTTCATCACGGAACCTGCCGAACGTGTATGTCGTCCAGCCAGGTCAGGCGGATCCGGTGAGCCTGTTGCACTTTGACAGCACCATCATCACCAAGGCGGCCGTATCGAAAATCGAGGAGATGCTGTCATGACGGCTCAAACGGTTAACCAGGAACGACTGCTGAATGTCTTGATCGCGCCCATCGTGTCCGAGAAAAGCACTTTCGTTGCCGACAAGAACGAGCAGGTCGTGTTTCGTGTATTGCCCGACGCCACCAAGCCGGAAATCAAGGCCGCTGTAGAACTGATGTTCAAGGTCGAGGTGGATGATGTTCAGGTTGCCAACGTAAAGGGCAAGAAAAAACGCTTCGGTGGCCGCCTGGGTCAACGGCGCAACTGGAAGAAGGCATATATCTGCCTCAAGGCCGGTCAGGAAATCAATTTCGCGGCAGGGGAGACGAAATAATGGCTCTGGTAAAACTCAAACCGACTTCTGCCGGCCGGCGCGGCGTCGTCAGGGTCGTCAACCCGGACCTGCACAAAGGGCGCCCGCATCAGTCGCTCGTTGAAAGCAACCTGAAGAAAGGCGGGCGCAACAGTTTTGGCCACATAACTACGCGCCATCAGGGGGGCGGGCACAAGCGTCTGTACCGGGTGATCGACTTTCGCCGCAACAAGGACGGCGTGGCTGCCCGTGTCGAGCGGATCGAGTATGACCCGAATCGCAGCGCCAATATTGCCCTGCTGTGTTACGCGGACGGGGAGCGGCGCTACATCATCGCGCCCAGAGACGTGAAGGTGGGAGACCAGTTGTTGAACGGTGCCGAGGCACCGATCAAGGCCGGCAACACTTTGCCGCTGAGGAGTATCCCGGTTGGTACCAACATACACTGCGTCGAGCTTCGCCCGGGCAAAGGCGCGCAGGTGGCGCGCTCGGCAGGCGCATCGGTGCAGTTGCTGGCACGCGAAGGCACGTATGCCCAGCTGCGGATGCGCTCGGGTGAGATACGCAAGGTGCACGTTGACTGCCGCGCGACCATCGGTGAAGTCGGAAACGCCGAGCATAACCTGCGCAGTATCGGCAAGGCCGGTGCGATGCGTTGGCGTGGTGTGCGCCCGACAGTACGAGGTGTGGCGATGAACCCGGTGGATCACCCGCACGGTGGCGGCGAGGGTCGCACCGGTACGAAACGAGACCCGGTCAGCCCTTGGGGAACCTTGACAAAGGGATATCGCACACGCAAGAACAAGCGCACGCAGAACATGATTGTTCGGCGCCGCGCGAAGTAAGAGGTAGAGAATATGGCACGTTCAGTCAAGAAAGGCCCTTTCGTGGATCTTCATCTGATCCACAAGGTAGATGCCGCGCGGGCGAGTAACGACAAGCGCCCGATCAAGACGTGGTCGCGTCGCTCTACGGTGCTGCCCGATTTCGTCGGGTTGACCATCGCAGTGCATAACGGCCGTCAGCACGTACCTGTGTACGTGACCGAAAACATGGTTGGTCACAAGCTCGGTGAATTTGCCCTGACCCGTACTTTCAAGGGTCACGCGGCGGATCGCAAGGCTCCGACCGGCAAAAAATGATAACAAGAGCGCAAAGGAGTGAATGAAATGCAAACCTCTGCAGTGTTGCGCGGCGTCAGGCTGTCGCCCCAGAAGGGCAGGCTGGTTGCCGATCAGATTCGCGGCCTGGCCGTGGACAAGGCGCTCGACATTCTCAAGTACAGCCCCAAGAAAGGCGCCCGGATCATCCAGAAGGTGGTTGAGTCCGCGATCGCCAACGCCGAACACAACGATGGTGCCGATATCGACGAGTTGCGGATCACACGGATATTCGTGGACCAGGGACCGGTGTTCAAGCGATTCAGGCCTCGTGCCAAAGGGCGCGCTTCAAAGATCATCAAACCGACCTGCCACATTTCAGTGACAGTCGGTGACCTGTCGAAGGAGTAGGTATGGGACAAAAGATCAATCCGATCGGTTTTCGTCTTGCCGTACAGCGTAACTGGACATCCCGTTGGTATTCCAACAGCAAGGGATTCTCGGACATGTTGCTGCAGGACATCGAGGTGCGAAAGTACCTGCGCAAGCGCTTGTCGCATGCGGCGGTGGCGCGTGTCGTGATCGAACGTCCGGCAAAGAACGCCAAGATCACAATTTACAGCGCACGCCCAGGTGTCGTTATCGGCAAGAAGGGCGAGGACATCGAGAATCTGCGTGGTGAATTGCAGAAAATGATGGGTGTGCCGGTCCACGTCAATATCGAAGAGGTGCGCAAGCCCGAACTCGACGCGCAGTTGATCGCCGATTCGATCTCGCAGCAGCTGGAAAAACGCATCATGTTCCGCCGTGCCATGAAACGGGCGATTCAGAACGCAATGCGCCTTGGCGCGCAAGGTATCAAGATCATGAGTGCGGGCCGGCTCAATGGCATCGAGATCGCCCGCACCGAGTGGTATCGTGAAGGCCGGGTGCCGCTGCATACCCTGCGCGCTGACATCGATTACGGTGTTTCCGAAGCCAAAACAACCTACGGCGTGATCGGCATCAAGGTCTGGGTCTACAAGGGCGAAGTGATGGGACGCGGCGAGCAGCCGGCGGCACCAGGTAGCACAGATAACCAGCCCCAGCGAAAACCGAGACGAGCAGGAGCGAGCAATGCTGCAGCCAGCTAGAACAAAATTCCGCAAGTATCACAAGGGGCGCAATTACGGGGTTGCGACCCGCGGCGCCAAGGTATCTTTCGGAGAGTTTGGCCTGAAGTCGATCGACCGCGGCCGTCTTACCGCACGTCAGATCGAGGCGGGACGGCGAGCGATGACCCGCCATATCAAGCGCGGTGGCCGGATCTGGATCCGTATTTTCCCGGACAAGCCGGTGTCGCAGAAACCTGCCGAGGTCCGTATGGGGAACGGCAAGGGCAATCCGGAGTTCTGGGTTGCGGAGATCCAGCCGGGCAAGGTTCTCTATGAAATGGATGGTGTGCGCGAAGATGTGGCGCGCGAGGCGTTTCGCCTCGCAGCGGCCAAACTTCCGTTGCGTACCATCTTTGTGCAACGTCACCTGGGGTAAGCGATGAAAGCGAGCGAACTCAGAAACAAGAGCGAAGCTGACCTGGCCAAAGAGCTCAACGAATTGCTCAAGGCGCAGTTCTCGCTGCGCATGCAGCTTGCGACGCAGCAAACCACCAAGAACAGTGAGCTTGGAAAAGTGCGTCGGGACATTGCCCGGGTGCGTACGGTGATGACAGAAAAGGCAGGAAAAGCATGAGCGAAGCGACAAAGACAGCTAATCGCCGTCGGCTGACGGGGCGGGTTGTCAGCGACAAGATGGACAAAACGGTAACGGTGCGGGTCGAACGCATGGTTCCGCACCCGTTGTACGGCAAGTTCGTTCGCCGTTCGACCAAATACCATGCGCACGATGAAGCCAATGAATGCCAAACCGGCGATACCGTGCTGATTGAGGAAACCCGTCCGCTGTCCAAGACCAAGGCATGGAAGGTGGCGCGTCTTCTCGAACGAGCGACCAAGGCCTGAAGCGCTTGCGGGCGTAGGTAAATACACGTAAAATCGCGCGTTTTTATCCGGGGCGGGAATGTGTGCGCTGAAGCGCGCGGAACCGTCTCTCCCAACCGGCGGGTCAGGCCGGATTTGTTGATAGATCTGGGCCATTGATTGATGGCCCAGGACACGCGCCCAGAATGAATGACCCGAACGGGTCCCAAAACTGGTTCGTCGGCTCAGGTGATACGGCGGGCAAAGTTGGAACGAGGTTAACTATATGATTCAAATGCAATCCCGGCTCAAAGTGGCCGACAACACGGGCGCCCGCTCGGTGATGTGTATCAAGGTGCTGGGCGGATCGAAGCGGCGCTACGCCGCCGTCGGTGACGTGATCAAGGTGAGCGTCAAGGACGCTGCTCCGCGCGGTCGCGTAAAGAAAGGCGAGGTATACAACGCTGTGGTGGTACGTACCGCAGCAGGGGTGCGGCGCCAGGACGGATCACGGATCAAATTCGACTCGAATGCGGCGGTGTTGCTCAACAACAAGCTTGAGCCGATTGGCACGCGCATTTTTGGCCCGGTGACCCGCGAACTCAGGAACGAAAAGTTCATGAAAATCGTATCCCTTGCACCCGAGGTTCTCTGAGGAGTTTGGCAATGCGCAAGATTCGTAAAGGAGACCAGGTTGTAATCCGTAGCGGCAAGGATCGTGGCAAGCGTGGCGCGGTGTTGCGGCTGGTCGGAGATGACCGGGTCGTGGTGGAAGGTGCAAATCGCGCCCGGAAGCACGAAAAACCCAATCCGATGAAGGGTACAACCGGAGGGATCGTGGAAAAGGAAATGCCGATTCATGTTTCCAATGTTTCGGTATTCAACCCGGCAACGCAAAAAGGCGAGCGCGTGAGCATCAAGACGCTTGATGATGGCCGTAGGGTGCGGATTTTCCGGACCAACGGCGAGATGCTGGACGCATAAGAGGGAATCATGGCCAAGCAGGAAGCAGCAAAAGTCAAGGAGAAGGCCCCGGTGCCGCGTCTAGCAGACCAGTACCACAAGGAGATCGTACCGGAGCTGATGAAGGAGTTCGGGTACAAGAGCATCATGGAGGTGCCCCGCCTCGAAAAAATCGTTCTGAACATGGGTGTTGGCGAAGCGGTCAATGACAAGAAGATCCTTGAAAACGCTGTTGGTGACCTGACCCAGATTGCCGGGCAAAAGCCGGTCATTACCAAAGCGCGCAAGTCGATTGCCGGTTTCAAGATTCGAGCGGGTTACCCGATCGGCTGCAAGGTGACGTTGCGCAGCGTCCGGATGTACGAGTTTTTCGACCGGCTCGTCAGCGTGGCGATTCCGCGTGTGCGCGATTTCCGCGGTATCTCGGGCAAGGCGTTTGACGGCAGGGGCAACTTCAACATGGGCGTGCGGGAACAAATCATTTTTCCCGAGATCGAGTACGACAAGATCGACGCACTGCGTGGTCTCAACGTCACAATTACAACGACCGCGAAGACCGATCGCGAAGCGCGTGCGCTCCTTTCGGCTTTCCGCTTTCCCTTCAGGAATTGAGGTAGTCATGGCGAGACAATCCATTGTCAACCGCGAGCAAAAGCGCCGCAAAACCGTCAAGAAGTTCGCAGCAAGACGCAACGAGCTGATGACAATATTGAAAAGCAGCAGCGTCTCGGAAGAGGAAAAAGCGCAAGCGCGTGAAAAGCTGCAGAAGCTGCCGCGGGATTCCAGCCCGGTTCGTCTGCGAAATCGCTGCGCGCTGACTGGTCGGCCGCGGGGGGTATTCAAGAAATTTGGTCTGGCGCGAGGCAAATTGCGCGAGATCGCCTTGCGCGGTGAAATTCCGGGTGTAATCAAGGCGAGTTGGTAGGAGATATTCGAATATGAGCATGAGTGACCCGATTGCGGACATGCTGACACGCATTCGCAATGCGCAAACGGCGGAAAAAGTGTCCGTGGCCATGCCGCTGAGCAAGCTGAAGCTCGCGATCGCCCAGGTACTGAAGGACGAGGGCTACATCGAGGATTTCAAGGTCGACGACCCGAGCGCTGTGAAGCCAGTGCTTGAAATTGGTCTGAAGTATTACGCAGGCAAGCCGGTTATCGAGCGGATCGAGCGTGTCAGCCGTCCGGGTTTGCGCATTTACAAGGCTGCTCGCGAGATTCCGCAGGTGATGAACGGACTCGGAGTTGCGATTGTTTCGACCTCGCGTGGCGTCATGACTGATCGTAAGGCACGATCGACCGGCGTCGGTGGTGAGGTGCTCTGTATCGTCGCATAAGGCCAGGGTGCCGGGGTAAACCGGCTGACAGGCGCGATCGGCGCGGCACGCCGGCTGGTCAGATGGCTGGCCGAAATTTGTAATAACAAAGTTGTAGTGGAGCAGACTAATGTCACGCATCGGTAAGTATCCGGTGAATATCCCCTCCGGGGTCGAAGTCAAGATCGGCGACGGTGAAGTCATGGCCAAAGGTCCGCTTGGCTCTCTCGCGCAACGCGTGAGCAAGCTGGTGAACGTGCGGCGCGACGGCGACACGCTGGTGTTCGAGCCTGCCGATGACAGTACGGAAGCCAATGCGATGTCGGGCACTGTTCGGGCGCTGGTTGGTAATCTGGTCGCCGGCGTGAATACCGGATTCGAGAGAAAGCTCACGCTTGTCGGCGTTGGTTACCGCGCTCAGGCCCAGGGCGACAAACTCAATCTCTCACTCGGTTTCTCGCATCCGGTAGTGCACCAGATGCCGAAAGGAATAAAGGTCGAAACTCCCCAGCAAACCGAGGTGGTTATCAAGGGGATCGACAAGCAGCTCGTAGGACAGGTTGCAGCAGAGGTGCGGCGTTACAGGCCGCCGGAGCCTTACAAAGGCAAGGGTGTGCGTTACGCCGAAGAGCGTGTCGCGCTCAAGGAAACGAAGAAGAAGTGAGTCCGTCGTCATGATCGAGAAAAAACAGGGAAGAATCCGCCGTTCGAAGCAGACGCGTCGCAAACTGGCGGAGCTTCGTGCCGTGCGCCTGCTGGTGCACCGTTCAAACACGCACATCTATGCGCAAGTCATCGACGCAGACGCCAAGGTGGTGACTTCGGCATCGACTCTGGAGCCAGAGGTGCGCAAGCAGGTCAGCAACGGCGGTACCGTGAATGCCGCGGCGCTGATCGGGAAGCGAATTGCCGAGAAAGCCAAAGAGAAGGGTGTGGAAGCGGTTTCATTCGATCGCTCCGGTTTCAAATATCACGGTCGTGTCAAAGCGCTTGCGGATGCCGCGCGCGAGGCCGGACTGAAGTTCTGAGGATCAGCTAATGGCAAGAATGCAGCATCAGGGAGACGACCGCGGCGACGGATTGCGGGAGAAGATGGTTGCGGTGAATCGCGTCACCAAGGTCGTAAAAGGTGGCCGCGTTCTTGGATTTGCAGCGCTCGCCGTTGTGGGCGACGGTGACGGCGGCATCGGCATGGGCAAGGGGAAAGCACGCGAAGTGCCCGTCGCAATCCAGAAAGCCATGGAAGAAGCGCGCCGCAAGCTGTTCAAGGTGCAGTTGCGTGACGGAACGCTGCAGCACGCCGTGGTCGGTGTGCACGGGGCGGCCAAAGTCTTCATGCAGCCTGCATCCGAAGGTACCGGCATTATTGCCGGCGGCCCGATGCGGGCAATTTTTGAAGTGATGGGTGTCAGTGACATCCTTGCCAAGTGTATCGGCTCGACCAACCCGTACAACGTGGTTCGAGCGACGCTCAACGGCCTTGCGGAGATGAACTCACCGAGTGAAATCGCGCTCAAGCGCGGCAAGACCGTCGAAGAAATTCTGGGGTAATCAGCATGGCAGAGACGAACAAAGCCGCGAAGAAAACGACCGTGAAGAAACCTGGTGCCAAGGCTGCGCCGAAGAAAGCGGCAGCCAGGAAGACGGCAGTCAAAAAGACTACGGGCACGAAGACGGCGGCGAAAAAGGCACCGGCGACGAAGTCCGCGCCGAGGAAAACAGCTGCCGCCCGTAAAGCGGCAAGCGCAAGTAAGCCCAAGCCGGAGAAGACGGTGAAAGTCACATTGATGAAAAGCGTGATCGGCACCAAGAAAACCCATCGGGCGACCGTACGCGGTCTCGGGCTACGGCGGATTCGCCACAGCGTCGAGCTCGAAGATACGCCTGCAGTACGGGGAATGATCAACAAGGTTAGTTACCTCCTGAAGGTGGAGGCCTAGATGCGACTCAACAATATACAGCCTGCAGAAGGGGCCAAGCGCACGCGTACGCGCGTCGGACGCGGTATCGGCAGTGGCAAGGGCAAGACGGGCGGACGCGGCCACAAGGGCCAGCATTCGCGCTCCGGCGGTTATCACAAGGTCGGGTTCGAGGGCGGACAGATGCCCATTGCACGGCGGTTGCCCAAGCGCGGGTTTACGTCGTTGACCCGTGACGAGACCGTGGAAGTTCGCTTGTCCGAACTGAACAAGCTCGAAGGCAACGAAGTGGATCTGCTCGCGCTCAAACAGGCAGGCATTGTTTCGAAGAACGCTATGGCCGGAAAGATTATTCTGGCCGGCAAGCTGGAAAAGAAAAATCTTACCGTCCGCGGACTCGGTGTAACTAAAGGTGCGCGCGCGGCAATTGAAGCCGCAAGCGGCAGTGTCGAGGGTTAAGGCTTGGCTCAGGACAGCATGAAAGGGGTGGCCGGTAAGTTCGGGGACCTGAAGCGCCGGCTGCTGTTTTTGCTGCTCGCGCTGATCGTGTACCGTATCGGCGCGCATATTCCCGTTCCCGGGATTGATCCGGTACAGCTGCAGGAATTGTTCCGTTCTCAGCAAGGCGGAATTCTGGGCATGTTCAACATGTTCTCCGGCGGGGCGCTCTCGCGCTTCACCATTTTCGCGCTCGGCATCATGCCCTACATCTCGGCGTCGATCATCATGCAGTTGTTGACGGTTGTCGTGCCGAGCCTCGAGCAGCTCAAGAAAGAAGGCGAAGCCGGGCGGCGCAAGATTACGCAGTACACGCGTTACGGCACACTGGTGCTTGCCACGTTTCAGGCGACCGGGATTTCCATCGCTCTGGAATCCCAAAGCGGCCTGGTCATCGATCCTGGCCTGGCGTTCCGTTTTACCGCGGTTGTCACGCTGGTAACGGGCACGATGTTCCTGATGTGGCTCGGCGAACAGATCACGGAGCGTGGCATCGGCAACGGTATCTCGCTGATCATTTTTGCCGGCATAGCGGCCGGTTTGCCGAGCGCGATGGGTGGCACGCTTGAATTGGCCCGCACCGGCACGTTCTCGATTCCGCTCGTTTTGCTGCTGCTCGTCGGAGCCGTTCTGGTGACCGCATTCGTGGTATTCGTCGAGCGCGGCCAGAGAAAGATACTGGTCAACTATGCCAAACGGCAGGTTGGGCGCAAGGTCTATGGTGGGCAAAGTTCTTTTCTGCCCCTGAAGCTGAACATGGCCGGTGTGATTCCGCCCATTTTTGCTTCAAGCATCATTTTGTTCCCCGCAACCCTGGCGCAGTTGCTGGGGTCGAGCGAGAATGTGTACTGGCTGCGCGATATTGGCGGGTTGTTGCATCCCGGGCAGCCGCTTTACGTCGCCTTTTATGCGGCGGCGATTGTTTTCTTCTGCTTCTTCTATACCGCGCTGGTATTCAACCCGCGGGATACCGCCGACAACCTCAAGAAAAGCGGTGCGTTTGTACCGGGAATACGGCCCGGGGAGCAAACAGCAAAGTACATTGAACGGATCATCCTGCGGCTGACACTGGCAGGGTCGGTCTACATCACGCTGGTGTGTTTGCTGCCGGAATTTCTGATTGTGAAGTGGAACGTGCCGTTTTACTTCGGCGGCACGAGCTTGCTGATTATTGTCGTCGTAACAATGGATTTCATGCAGCAGGTGCAGGCATATGTCATGTCTCACCAGTATGAAAGCCTGCTGAAGAAAGCCAACTTCAAGGGCGGAATGTTTCCGACCCGGTGAGGAGAGTAGAAATGCGCGTTAAAGCATCGGTCAAGAAATTGTGTCGCAACTGCAAGATTATCCGCCGCAACAGGGTTGTGCGCGTCATCTGCAGTGAACCGCGTCACAAGCAGCGGCAGGGTTAATCGTCCTAAGGGACGCTCAGGACTGGAAAACTTATGGCACGGATTGCAGGTGTAAACATCCCGAATCACAAGCACGCGTGGGTCGCCTTGACTTCGATCTACGGTATCGGACGCACGCGGGCGTATCTGATTTGCGCTGAGGCAGGCATTGTTCCTTCGACGAAAATGAAGGATCTCAGCGACGGGGAAATGGAAAAGCTGCGTGAGCAGGTTGGCAAGGTAACCGTCGAAGGGGATCTGCGCCGCGAGATTTCGATGAACATCAAGCGGTTGATGGACCTCGGGAGCTATCGCGGCTCACGTCATCGCAGAGGGTTGCCGGTGCGGGGACAGCGCACCAAGACCAATGCGCGTACCAGAAAGGGTCCGAAACGCGTCCTGCGCGCGGGCCGCTAGTAATTACTCGACGTAACACAAAACATACAGGCAGGAATATTCAACGATGGCAAAAGCAACCAGCCGGGTGCGCAAGAAGGTCAAGAAGAACGTGGCGGAAGGCGTCGCACATGTTCACGCGTCCTTCAACAACACGATCATTATGATTACCGACCGCCAGGGCAATGCGTTGTCGTGGGCGACTTCCGGTTCGAGCGGGTTCAAGGGCTCGCGCAAGAGCACACCGTTTGCGGCGCAGGTTGCTGCAGAGCAGGCCGGCCGCGCGGCGCAGGAGTGTGGTGTAAAGAACCTCGAAGTGCGCATCAAGGGCCCGGGTCCGGGGCGCGAATCGGCGGTGCGCGCGCTCAATGCCGTCGGATTCAAGATCACCAGCATTTCGGATGTAACGCCGATTCCGCATAACGGGTGCCGCCCGCCCAAAAAGCGTCGCATCTAAGGAGAGTACACGTGGCCAGAAATCTTGATCCCAAGTGCAGACAGTGCCGCCGGGAAGGTGAAAAACTTTTCCTGAAGGGCGAGAAATGTTTCACTGACAAATGTGCAATCGAGCGCCGTTCCTACGCGCCGGGCCAGCATGGACAGAAGAATGTTCGCATTTCCGACTTCGGCCGGCAGTTGCGCGAAAAGCAGAAAATCCGCCGGATATACGGCGTGCTTGAGAGGCAGTTCCGCAAGGGTTACAAGGAGGCAGCGCGCAAGAAAGGCGTTACCGGCGAAACCCTTCTGCAGGATCTCGAGGCCCGGCTCGATTCGGTCGTGTACCGCATGGGGTTCGGTGTTTCGCGTACCGAGGCGCGCCAGGTCGTTCGTCACAATGGCATTCTGGTGAACGGCAAGCGCGTGAATATTCCTTCGTATCAGGTTCGCGCAGGTGACGTCGTCGAGGTGGCCGAGAAATCCAAGGGTCAATTGCGCATCAAGGCGGCTGTCGAGGCCGCCGAGAGCCGTGGCTACCCGGAGTGGATTGAAGTCGACATCAAGGCGCTCAAAGGCACCTTCAAGGCTCTCCCGCAGCGCTCCGAGTTGCCTGCGACCATCAATGAGTCGATGGTTGTCGAGCTTTATTCCAAGTAATTTTTCAGTTTTTGCCCCGGAAACACGAATGGTTTCCAGGGCGGGAATTTTCGAAACTTTGTAAAGGGTCGAATCTATGCAAAGCAGCTTCCTCAAGCCGCGAATTATCGATGTCCGATCTACTGGTGCCGGCCAGGCTAAAGTCACAATGGAGCCTTTCGAGCGCGGCTATGGACATACCCTGGGCAATGCCCTGCGCCGCGTGCTGCTGTCCTCGATGCCCGGTTTCGCGCCTACCGAAGTAAAGATCGCGGGTGTTCTCCATGAGTATTCTGCGATCGATGGCGTTCAGGAAGACGTGGTCGATATCCTTCTGAATTTGAAGGGCGTTGTCCTCAAGCTGCACAATCGTGACGAAGCGGTGCTGAACCTCAAGAAAGAAGGTGAAGGTGAAGTGCGCGCAAGCGACATCGAGACCTCGCACGATGTGGAAATCGTCAACCCGGACCATGTCATTGCCCATCTTGCGCCAGGTGGCAAGCTCGACATGCAGATCAAGGTCGAAGGCGGTACCGGCTACGTCCCGGCCAATGTGCGTGAAAACTCGCAGGAAAATCGCAGCATCGGCAGCTTGCTGCTGGATGCCTCTTTCAGTCCGGTGCGGCGCGTGAGCTACGCGGTCGAAAGTGCGCGGGTTGAACAGCGCACCGACCTCGACAAGCTGGTGGTCGACATCGAGACCAACGGCGTGGTCGAACCGGAAGAAGCAATTCGTTACGCCGCGCGCATATTGATGGAGCAGCTCGCCAGCTTCGCCGATCTGAAAGGCACGCCCGCACCGGTTGAAGCGCCGAAAACGCCGCAGGTCGATCCGATCCTGTTGCGCCCGGTGGATGACCTCGAGTTGACCGTGCGCTCTGCAAATTGTCTGAAAGCGGAAAACATTTATTACATCGGCGACCTGATTCAACGGACAGAGACCGAGTTGCTCAAAACACCGAATCTCGGCCGCAAGTCGCTCAATGAAATCAAGGAAGTTCTGGCTACTCGTGGACTGACACTCGGGATGAAACTCGAGAACTGGCCGCCATCCGGCCTGGAAACAGCATCAGTCTGAACTGAAACAAGGGGAAACAACAATGCGTCACCGACTCGGACTGCGCAAACTCAACCGCACCAGTGCCCATCGCCAGGCGATGCTGCGCAACATGACCAACTCCCTGTTGCGGCACGAAGTCATCAAGACGACGCTGCCGAAAGCGAAGGAGCTGCGTCGTGTGGCCGAGCCGATCATTACGCTGGGCAAAAAACCATCGGTCGCCAATCGCCGCCTGGCCTTTGCGCGCCTGGGTGACCGCGACATAGTGGTAAAGCTCTTTGACGAGCTTGGCCCGCGTTATGCCAATCGAAACGGCGGCTACCTGCGCATTCTGAAATTCGGCTTTCGCCAGGGAGACAACGCACCGATGGCGCTGGTCGAGTTGATGGATCGCCCGGAAGAAGCGGAGGAAGCGGCTAAATAGCCATCGGCCTACTTGCCGCCCGGGTAAAAGAGAAGCCGGCCCTGTGCCGGCTTTTTTCGTCTCACGCTGATTGCTTGATCAGCACGCGACCGTGACTGGCCAATGCTGCGCGCAAATAATGCCCGGTATGGCTGGCTTCGGTTTCGGCAATCTCTTCCGGGGTGCCGGTGGCAACAATGCGGCCGCCTTCATCACCGCCCTCGGGACCGAGGTCGATGATCATGTCAGCAGTTTTGATCACGTCCAGATTGTGCTCGATGACCACGACGGTGTTGCCGTGGTCGCGCAGGCGGTGCAGCACCGCGAGCAGCATTTCGATGTCATGGAAGTGCAGCCCGGTCGTTGGCTCATCCAGTATGTAAAGCGTCTTGCCGGTGTCGCGCTTGGACAGCTCAAGGGCGAGCTTGACCCGTTGCGCCTCGCCTCCGGACAGCGTTGGCGCACTTTGACCAAGGCGTACATAACCGAGCCCAACGTCGACCAGTGTGTCGAGACGGCGCAAGATGGCCGGCACCGACGAGAAGAACGTCCTCGCATGCTCAACGGTCATTTCCAGCACTTCATGAATGTTGCAGCCTTTGTAACGAATCTCCAGGGTTTCCCGGTTATAGCGTTTGCCGTGACACACGTCGCACGGCACGAAGATGTCGGGCAGGAAATGCATTTCCACCTTGGTGACACCGTCGCCCTGGCAGGCCTCGCATCGCCCACCCTTGACATTGAATGAGAAGCGCCCGGCCCCATAGCCGCGCTCGCGCGACAATGGAACGCCTGCAAACAGATCACGCACCGGCGTGAAAATGCCGGTGTAGGTTGCCGGGTTGGAGCGCGGTGTGCGCCCAATCGGACTCTGGTCGACGTTTACAACCTTGTCGATCTGTTCGAGGCCTTCGACTTCGGTAAACGCTGCCGGTTCGTCTGACGAACCGTAAACGTGGCGCGAAGTGGCCCGGTAAAGGGTATCGTTAATGAGAGTCGACTTGCCGGAGCCTGATACACCGGTGACGCAGACAAACAAGCCGAGCGGCAAATTCAGCGTGACGTCCTTGAGGTTGTTTCCGCGGGCGCCGGTCAGTTTCAGCATGCGTTTCGGGTCGGGCCGATGGCGCAGTGACGGCAGGTCTATCCGGCGCCGCGCGCTCAGATACTGGCCGGTCAGCGAACGTTCGGAAGCGGCGATCTGCGCGGGAGTGCCGTGTGCAACCACTTCGCCGCCATGCTCTCCGGCACCCGGACCCATGTCTACCACGTAGTCCGCAGCAAGAATGGCTTCCAGATCGTGTTCCACGACGATCACCGAGTTGCCAAGATCGCGCAGGTGTTTCAGCGTGTCCAGCAAACGTCCGTTGTCACGCTGATGCAAACCGATGGAAGGCTCATCAAGGACGTACATGACGCCAGTGAGTCCCGAGCCGATCTGCGAGGCCAGGCGGATTCGCTGGGTTTCACCGCCAGATAGCGTATCGGCGGAGCGGTTCAGACTCAGATAACCCAGCCCGACGTCATTCAGGAATTTGATCCGGCCGGAAATTTCCCGGTTGATTTTCTCGGCAATGGTCTGGCGTGCGCCTTCCAGTGCAAGTTCCGCAAAAAACGCCTGCGACTGGCGCAGCGTCATATTGCTGACTTCATGAATGGTTTTTCCGCCAACGAAAACGTGCCGCGCCTCGCTGCGCAAACGCGAGCCGTCGCATTCCGGGCAACGGCGCTCGGCGATGAACTTGGCGAGTTCTTCGCGTACCGCGCTCGAATCGGTTTCCCGGTACCGGCGCTCGAGGTTGCGAACGATACCTTCGAACGCATGCTCGCGCTGGTGGCGATTGCCGCGTTCGCCAACGTAGGCGAATTTGAGCTTTTCCTTGCCGGACCCGAACAGCACTACGTCGCGCACTTTCTCGGGCAGTTCTTCGAACGGTGTGTCGATGTCGAAATCGTAATGTGCCGCGAGACTTGCGAGCATCTGGAAATAGAACTGGTTGCGCCGATCCCATCCCTTGATTGCACCTGCGGCCAGCGACAAACCCGGGAACGCAACAATGCGTTCCGGATCGAATACGGTGATTTGCCCGAGCCCGTCGCAGCGCGGGCAGGCGCCAAGCGGATTATTGAATGAGAACAGCCGCGGTTCCAGCTCCGGTAACGAATAGCTGCAGACCGGGCAGGCAAAGCGCGTTGAGAACAGGTGTTCCTTGCCGCTATCCATTTCGACGGCTAGCACCTTGTTTTCCGAATGCCGCAGCGCCGTTTCGAATGATTCCGCCAACCGCTGTTTCAGGTCGGGGCGGATCCTTACCCGGTCGACGACGATCTCGATCGTGTGCTTCTGGCGCGGCAGCAGCTTCGGTGCGTGTTCCAGTTCGAATACCTCGCCGTCAACACGCACGCGCACAAACCCCTGGGCGCGCAGATCGTCAAACAACATGGTGTTTTCGCCCATGCGCCCGACCACGACCGGCGCCAGGATCATCAGCGCTGTTTCCGGCGGCAATTCAAGCACGTGATCAACCATTTGCGAAATCGTCTGTGCCGATAACCCGAGCTTGTGATCAGGGCATTGCGGCTCTCCGACCCGCGCATAGAGCAAGCGCAAATAGTCGTGTATCTCCGTTACCGTGCCCACGGTCGAACGCGGATTGTGTCCGCTTGCCTTCTGTTCGATGGCGATTGCCGGTGAAAGGCCTTCGATCAGATCGACGTCGGGCTTCTCCATGATTTCCAGAAACTGGCGTGCATATGAGGACAACGATTCGACATATCGGCGCTGCCCTTCGGCATAGAGCGTGTCAAAAGCAAACGAAGACTTGCCCGAACCGGACAAGCCGGTAATGACAACCAGCTTGTTGCGGGGCAGGTCGACGTTGATATTCTTCAGATTGTGGGTGCGTGCACCGCGCGTGCGGATAAGGTCCATGAATTCCGTTCGTTTGCTTATGCTCTTGATATGGCGCACCGGCACGAATGTTCGTGCGCCGCGCTCCGGGGCGTCTGCCGTCCTTGGCTTCCCTTGTGGCCCAGCGACGACTGGCCGCGACACCGTGTCTTCCTTACACCGGTGCCTGTCGATCGAACGCCAGCGAGCGCCATTTGCGGTGTGTTAGTTGGCAACACTGCATGGCGAACGGTCATCGGCTCCCGGGGCCGCCGGATTTCCAGAGCCACCGGCCCCCTTTGGCGCAATCAATAGTGCACCGGGTTCATTCAGTGCGTCATTCGCCAGTGGCTAACCTGCTACTATACTGGACTTCGGTTTATTCCCAAGCGCTCACCCAGCCACGATTGTTGATGCAGTCCCCGGATCGAATGTCGCCCCTGGAGCTGCGAGCGAGCTTGGGACTTGCGAGTGTATTTGGTTTGCGCATGCTGGGAATGTTCATCATTCTTCCGGTTTTTGCGCCCTACGCGCGCAATCTGCACGGTGGTACCAGCCAGACCCTCATTGGCATCGCACTGGGTGTTTATGGACTGACGCAGGCGTGCTTTCAACTGCCACTGGGCCGTCTGTCCGATCGCTGGGGGCGCAAGCGCACCATCTATCTGGGTTTGCTGGTTTTCGCGGCGGGGAGCCTGGTCGCGGCGCTGGCCGATAACCTCTACATGGTTGCCATAGGCCGCGCGATCCAGGGTGCCGGTGCCATTTCATCGGTGGTAATCGCGCTCAACGCCGATCTGACCCGAGCCGATCACCGTACGAAATCGATGGCCATCATCGGCATGACCATTGGCGCGACGTTTATCGTGTCCATGGTTGCGGGCTCCGTACTGGAAAGACTGCTGGGAGTGCCCGGCATTTTTGCCATGACGGGAATTCTCGCCCTGGTGGCGATACTGGTCGTGCGTTTCTTCGTTCCAGACCCGGTGCATGATGCGCACGACGATGTGTCAGGCCCTGCAGTCGCATTGGGCACAATTCTTCGCGATCCGCAGCTATTGCGCCTGAACATTGGCATTTTCTCCCTGCACGGGGTGCTGATGGCAATGTTTGTCGTGCTGCCCTTCGAACTGTCCGGGCATCTGTCGGCGGCGAATCAGTGGAAACTGTACCTCGGCGTCATGCTGGCCAGCCTGGCAATCATGGTGCCGGTAATGCTGCTATCGGAACGCCGGCGCGCGCGGAAAGCAGCCTTTGTTGGCGGCGTGATCGTCATTACCGGGTCGGAGTTGTTACTGGCAGCCGGCTCGGGCGTATTTGCGCTCAGTGTGCTTGGCCTGGTGATGTTTTTCGCGGCCTTCAACCTGTTGGAGGCTTCATTACCGTCGCTCGTATCCCGGGTTGCGCCGGCGAGCGCAAGAGGCACCGCAATCGGGATATATAGTACGCTCCAATTCGTCGGCACTTTCGTCGGCGCCACGGCCGGCGGCTGGATTGCGCAACACTACGGCAATACGACGGTATTTCTGTTTTGCGCCGCCGTCGCCCTGTTTTGGCTAATGATGGCTGCGGGCATGAAAGTGCCGCAGCCAGCGGACGCTCCCAGACAGCGTTAAGAAAAGGGCATTGCTTGACATTGGTAGTATGCGGGTTTGCGGCGGGTTCCTGGCGACAGGCAGCGGCTGCGCTGAATCCGTGCAAGGTGGCAGGGTTTGCGGGCAACTGCGCAAACCAATTCGAAATGATCAGGGGGATTGAATGGCTTCTGTAAACAAGGTGATTCTGATCGGTAACCTCGGGCGTGATCCGGAAGTCCGGTACATGCCCGATGGTGGCCGATGACAAATATCAGTCTTGCCACTACCGATAGCTGGCGGACAAGAGCGGAGAGAAGCAGGAACACACGGAATGGCACCGGGTGGTTATGCTTGGCAAGGTGGCGGAGATTGCCGGTGAATACCTGAAAAAGGGATCTCAGGCGTATTTCGAGGGCCGCCTGCAGACGCGCAAATGGACCGACAAGGAAGGGCAGGACCGTTACACCACCGAAATCGTCGCCGATCGCATGCAAATGCTCGGTTCACGCTCGGGCGGAACGGCACGCGCGATGCCGGAGGACGACACGCCCTCCAGCGACAGGACCAGCAGCAGTGCGCCCGGTGGCGGTATCGATGACATGGAGGACGATATCCCTTTCTAGGAGCCTGTCGGACTTAGGATGATTCGGCTGCAACGGTGGCAGAGCGGCCCATATTTCACCGATTTTTCCTTACATATTCCCGATATGCGCGTCAAAATCGGCAAAATCTTTGCTCGCTCTCCCAGCGTTTAAGTAGAACCGGTGTTTCGCTATCGAACACCTAGGTCCGACAGGCTCCTAGGGCGTTTCATGTGGCGACCGGTTGTGTCCTGACCCGGCGAAACTGGCCATACGCCGTGATGCGCGCACTGGTCCCGGCGCGTCGGTGACTGTTCTGCGAAACGCCGGCCCGGGCACAACGACCATCGCGATACGAGATACCAGGCAAAGCGTTCATCCGTGTGTATCTGCGAATCGAAGCAGCCGATTTTCGATGGATGGTGTTAAGAAACCGCAGAGCGATGACAGGGTGCGGTCACGCCCGCCTGCCCGTTTTTACGCACACTGCTCAGAGAAAGTCTTTTTCGTGAAGATGAAACGAGACCCCGGCATCTTTTTTCCGTTGCCAACGGTTCTGCACGGTGTCGTCCTTGCCTTGCTGCTGTCGATTTTTTCGGCTCGGCAATGCGCTCTGGCGGCGGATGGGGGTGCGGACTCGGGCCGGGAGCCAACGGGCGAAGTGCAGTGCGCGCCCTGCGACGACGGTTTGACCGGCGATTGGGGCGGGCACAGACGGTCGCTGGCGCACGCGGGAATTGAAATCAACCTCAGCAATACCGGAGACGTATTCTTTATTCGCCAGGGCGATAACGAAGACGCAACCTACACCAATTTGTTCAGCGCTGATTTTTCACTAGATCTGGAGAAACTGGCGAACATGGATGGCGGGTCCGCCTACCTGTGGGTGGTAGACACGCGGGGCGATGATCCGGCGGATGTCATAGGGTCTATTCATGCGCCCAGCAACATCGCCGCTGCCGGCGCGTTCAGGCTGCTTGAAGCATGGGTTGAACAAAGCGCAGATGACGACCGGTTCGGTGTTCTGGCGGGTTTTTACGCAGTGGATTCCGAATTCGATGCCAAGCGGACTACGAGCGTCTTTATCAGCGGCAGTTTCGGCACCGGACTGGCCCTGTCTGAAAGCGGCCTGAACGGGCCATCGATTTTCCCGGTGACTTCTTTCGGAACCCGAATCCGGTACGACGTTTCGGAACAGGTGACAACGCGCCTTGCGTTGCTCGACGGTGTTCCCGGCAAACCCGACGATCCCACCGCCACGGGCGTATTCGATTTCAGCAGTGACCAGGGGGTGTTCGCCATCGGCGAGGTTGACTGGGAAACCCGGTCGGAGAGCAGTTTCAGGCGGGTCGTTCTCGGTGCCTGGCATTACACAACTATCTTTGACGATCTGCTCGACACGGAACCCGATGGCTCGCCCGTGCAGCGCAAAGGTTCGAGCGGCATCTATGGCTTCATCGAGGGGATGATTGTTCCGGAGCAGGGCAGCCCGGGGCAGGGGCTGGCCGGCGTCGTGCGGGTCGGGGTTGCGGACGATGACGTGAACCAGGTTGCCGGCTACTACGGCGCCGGACTGGCTTACCGGGGGCTGTTTCCGGGACGCGATCACGATTTAATCGGTATCGGGTTTTCAACCGTCGTCAACGGTGACAAGTACAAGCAGGCGCAGGCGCTGGCCGGCGCGCCCGTGACCGATAGCGAAACAGAGGTGGTTCTCGTCTATTCTGCGCGTGTGAACCGTTGGCTGCAGGTTCAGCCGACGCTCGAGTACATGATCGATCCCGGAACCGACCCCGCAGCCGACAATGCTCTCCTGGCAGGGCTTCGCATCGGCGTGGCTTTCTGAACGTAGGCCCGAACCGGACCTCTGGTCGGCGTCTTTCGCAAAGCTTGCGGCGGCCCGCAGACTGAAGGCAAGGCGCTGCCCATTTGCTGTAACGCCAAGGTCAACACCCGAGTTCAGGCCCAGGCCAGGTACCCGGCCTCATCCACATTTTCCGGCAAGAAAAAACCCGGAATCTCCCTGTGCATGAGGAGGTTATTGGGTGGATGGCAGGGCTGATTTCCGGGAGAATACGGGATCTTCAGTGCCGCGCGCCCGCTTCCGGGCGTTGGCCCGTATCAGCAAGCGAAAGGTTGGATGGGATGGCTTTGCGCAACGTCACGCTCGACGACAAGTACACCGTAACCGACGGCCGGATTTTCATCACCGGCACCCAGGCGCTGGTGCGTCTGCCTATCATGCAGCACATGCGCGACCGGGCGGCCGGACTTGATACGGCGTGTTACATCTCCGGATATCGCGGCAGTCCGTTGGGCGCCTATGATCAGCAGTTGTGGGCGGCGGGCAAGCACCTCAAGGAACACAACATCGTTTTCCAGCCGGGTGTCAACGAGGACATTGCTGCCACCGCGATCTGGGGCACGCAGCAGATGGGTTTTCACGGCAAGCCGAAATACGATGGCGTATTCGGCGTCTGGTATGGCAAGGGGCCGGGCGTGGATCGCACCGGAGACGCCTTCCGCCACGCCAATCTCGCCGGGACGCATCCCAACGGCGGCGTGCTGGTACTGATGGGCGATGATCACACCTGTGAGTCTTCCACCACGGCGCATCAAAGCGAATTTGGCCTGGTCGACGCGATGATTCCGATCCTGAACCCGGCCGGCGTGCAGGAATTGCTCGATTACGGCCTGATCGGCTGGGCACTGTCGCGTTACTCCGGTTGCTGGGTGGGGCTGAAGAGCATGAAGGACACCATTGACGCCAGTGCCACCGTGGACGTCAGTCCCGATCGAGTGCGCATCATTACGCCGACCGATTTCGCCATGCCGGAAGATGGTGTTCACATCCGCTTTCCCGATCATCCGCTTGAGCAGGAAGCGCGTTTGCACAAGGTCAAGCTGGCGGCGGTGCAGGCGTTTGCGCGCGCCAACCGGCTCGACAAGGCTGTCATCGATTCGCCTGATGCCCGCATCGGTATCGTGACCTGCGGGAAATCCTATCTGGATGTGCGCCAGGCCCTGCAATACCTCGGCATCGACGAGAAGGAGGCGGGACGCCTCGGTCTGCGCGTTTACAAGGTGGCGATGACCTGGCCGCTGGAGCCGACCGGGATTCAACGATTTGCACAAGGTCTGGAAAAGCTCATTGTCGTTGAAGAAAAACGTGGCCTGGTAGAAAGCCAGCTCAAGGAGTTGCTCTACGGGCTCGACAACATGCCGCAAGTCGTTGGCAAGCGTGACGAGCTTGGCAAGGAACTGTTCCAGTCAAATGCAGCACTGGACCCGAACGAAATTGCGGTCGCCATTGGCCGCAGACTTCTCGAATTCACCAGTGATACGCAACTTGCCGGCCGCGTTGCAGAGCAGGAGAACCTGCAGGCGCGGGAACCGGAAAAGCCGGCGATGGAGCGTACCCCGTATTTCTGTTCCGGCTGCCCGCACAACACGGGCACGCGCGTGCCCGAAGGATCCGTGGCGCTGGCCGGCATCGGTTGCCATTTCATGTCGCAGTGGATGGACCGGCGTACCGCCGGTTATACGCAAATGGGCGGCGAGGGAGCGAGCTGGATGGGCGAAGCGCACTTCGTCGAGACGGCGCACGTGTTCCAGAATATCGGCGATGGCACGTATTACCACTCCGGTTTGCTGGCGCTGCGCGCTGCGGTCGCGTCCGGCGTGAACATGACTTACAAGATCCTGTTCAACGATGCCGTTGCCATGACCGGTGGCCAGCACGTCGACGGCCCGCTGACGGTGCCGCAGATCACGCAACAAGTGGCGGCTGAAGGTGTGAAGAAAGTGGTGGTGGTCACAGACGAACCGGACAAATACGGTTCGACCCCAGGATTCGCCGAAGGTGTCGAGGTGTATCACCGTGACGATTACGAGAAAGTGCAGAAAGAGATCCGGGAGATTCCGGGCATCAGCGTCATCGTTTACGACCAGACCTGCGCTGCCGAGAAGCGTCGCCGCCGCAAGCGCAAGCAGTTTCCGGATCCGCCGAAGCGGGTTGTCATCAACGATCTGGTCTGCGAGGGCTGTGGCGACTGTGGTGTCCAGTCCAACTGCGTTTCGGTCTCGCCCCTGAACACCGAGTTCGGCCGCAAGCGCACCATCGACCAGTCCTCGTGCAACAAGGACTATTCCTGCGTCAAGGGATTCTGCCCGAGCTTTGTCACCGTGCACGGAGGCCAGTTGAAAAAGGGCAAGGCGGCGCCGGTGGGTGAGAACGTCGACACCCTGTTCCCGGCGGTGCCCGAGCCGGTGCTGCCGGCACTGGACGATGCCTACGGAATCCTGGTCAACGGCATCGGCGGCACCGGTGTGGTGACCATCGGCGCCATACTCGGCATGGCAGCGCACATCGAAGGCAAGGCGTTCAATGCGCTTGACATGGCCGGGCTTGCGCAGAAAGGCGGCGCCGTCTGGAGTCATTTGCAGATCGCTTACAAACCCGAGGACATTCTGACGGCCCGGCTCGGTTCGGGTGGAGCCAAAGCCATGGTCGGCTGTGACTTTGTCACTTCGGCCAGCGAAAAATCGATGGACATGGTGCGCGAAGGCCAAACGCGCGCTGTGGTGAATCTGCATCAGCAAATGACCGGAGATTTCACTCGCAACAAGGACATGCAGTTCCCTGCCGAATCGCTGAAACGGACGATTTCCAAAGGTGTCGGCGAGGGGAACGCCCAATTCGTTGAAGCGACACGTATCGCTACCGCATTAATGGGCGATTCCATTGCGACCAACATGTTCATGCTGGGCATGTCGTATCAGAACGGGCTGATTCCGGTGAGTGCCGACGCCATCAACAAGGCGATTGAGCTCAATGGCGCTGCAGTCAAGATGAATCAGACCGCGTTCCTGTGGGGGAGGCGCGCAGCCGTCGATCTGGCCGCTGTTGAGCGCCTGATTGCACCAAAGTCCGAAGTCGTGACCAGCTTGCGGATATCGGGCACGCTGGACGAGATCATTGAGCGGCGCGTCGAGTTTCTCACCGCCTATCAGGATGCAGCCTACGCAAGGCGCTACCTCGCGCTGGTCGAAAAAGTGCGCGATGCCGAGGCAAGAATAAAGGGGCACAGCGGTCTTTCCGAAGCGGTCGCCCGTTACTACTTCAAATTGCTGGCGTACAAGGACGAGTATGAAGTTGCTCGTCTTTACACCGATGGAACCTTCGCGGAAAAAATCACTTCCATGTTCGAAGGTGAATACAAATTGCATTTCCATCTTGCTCCACCGTTGTTTGCCAAGCGCAATCCGGAGACCGGCGAACTGCTGAAGTCGGAATATCGTGGCTGGGCGTTTACCGCATTCAAGCTTCTTGCGAAGCTGAAATTTCTGCGCGGAGGGGTATTGGATGTTTTTGGCTATTCCGCGGAGCGCAGGACCGAGCGTCAGTTGATTTCGCAGTATGAGCAAGTCGTGAACGAGTTGATAGCGGCGCTCTCGGCCGACAATCACTCGCTTGCGGTGCGCATCGCAAGCATTCCGGACGACATCCGCGGTTATGGCCATGTGAAAGAACGCAGCCTCGAGCAGGCGACAGCAAAGCAGGCAGAATTGCTGTCCCTGTTCCGTTCTCCGCAGCCAAAACGGGCGGCGGCTTAGGCAGGAATCTGTTTCCGTTCAGCCCACCTTCGAAAGTCCGATTTAGCGAGGGCACGCCCGTTTTGGGTTGGCCGTACCAGGAGTGGCGATGAAGATCAGGCAGTTTCAGGTCGATGCGTTTGCGCACTGCCTGTTCGAGGGAAACCCGGCGGCGGTCTGTCCGCTCGACGACTGGTTGCCCGATCATTTGCTCCAGTCCATTGCTGCTGAAAACAATTTGTCGGAAACGGCCTTTTTTGTTCGTGCCGGACAGGGATTCGATCTTCGCTGGTTTACGCCCGTGGCGGAAGTCGATTTTTGCGGTCATGCGACACTCGCGTCAGCCCATGTGCTGTTCGACGCACTGGGTCACACCGAAGCAACGGTGGCTTTCGATACACGCAGCGGCAGGCTGACGGTGGAACGCGAAGGTGATCTGTATGCGATGAATTTCCCGGCGCAGCCGCCAAAGCCATGCGCGCTTCCGGAGCCCCTGCTTGAAGGCCTCGGTGCGACGCCGTCGGAAGTGCTGGCTGCGGAGGATTACCTTGCGGTGTTCGAAAGCGAAGCGCAGGTGCGCTCCCTGGAACCGGATTTTTCGAAACTGCGCCGACTGGATCTGCGCGGCCTGATTGTCACTGCGCCAGGTGACGAATTCGATTTCGTCAGCCGGTTTTTTGCGCCCCGACTCGGGATCGACGAAGACCCGGTCACCGGCTCGGCGCACTGCGTGCTCGCGCCATACTGGTCCGGCAGACTCGGCAGGAACAGGCTGCGCGCGCGCCAGATTTCCAGGCGCGGTGGCGAGGTGATATGCGAGATGGCCGGCGCGCGCGTAATTCTCAGGGGCGGAGCAATCACCTTCATGGCCGGGGAAATTGCAGTTCGGGCGTGACTGGCCGCCACTGCGGCGATTCGCTTGCCGGTCAGCGCCGCGCCAGTCGCGCATGCCATCAGATTATCGGGAGAAGCAGAATGCTTGAACTCAGACCGACATGTGAACACTGTAACAAGCCCTTGCCGCCGGACTCGCTGGAAGCGCGCATTTGTTCTTTCGAGTGTACGTTTTGCGCGAGCTGTGTTGACGGCATACTGGGTAATGTGTGCCCGAATTGCGGCGGCGGATTTGCGCCGAGACCGATCAGGCCAGCGCGCAACTGGAAGGGTGGGAATTGCCTTGGCGAAAAACCCGCCTCGAGAGAAATCCGCTATCGACCGGTTGATCCGCAACTCCATGCGGATTTTTCTGCCGGGATCAGGGGCATCCCTCCAGAAAAACGTTGAGGCGCACTGTACGTTTTGTGACAGCGTATCGAAGGGCCGCCAGTAAGGAAGGTTCGCGCAACTGCAAGATATCGGCGTGCCAGCGCCAGAGGCAGCGCGCCCGGGGCGGCGGACAGGCCGTAAACAAATTCGCCGCGCAACGAAACGCGGGATCGGACCCCGGAAGAATTCTTCATTTCGCCAAGGGCACCCCAGCGACAGGTTGTGGAAGATGGCTACAACTGCCCGGTTGGGCCTGGATTTCCGGGTGGCTGGCTTCACGGCAAAAGTACTGAAACGGACAAGTACTGAAACGGCACCCGTGTGTTGTATGACGAGGCTGTAGTTGAAAACCGCTTTGCCTCCCGGCGCGAGCAGTGGCCTGTTATCCCGGGTAACGGCAAGGTCTGGATAAAGGAAGGCGCCACGGTTGGCGCTGATTACGCTGGCACTGACGTCACGTAGAATGGTGCCGCATCATCTGCTCTGGTCGGATTCGGCGAACGGGTTTCGTGCCTGTTGCGGCTGTATTCGTTTGAGAAATGCACGACGGAGGAAACACAATGAACTCTGCATTGCCGGAAATTCCGTGTCGGCTCATCTGCAAGCCGTTCCTGAAGCGGATGACCGCTGTTGTCTTGCCAGTCATGTTCCTGGCGGCGAATGTTTTGCTGCCTGCCCGGGCAGCCGAGATTGTTGTCACGCCGGAAATCCAGGCCATTGTCGACAGTCCGGACCGCAGCGAAGACGACCGCGAAACGGACCAACGGCGTGAGCCGGCAAAAATGCTGGCGTTTTTCGGTGTCGGGTCCGGCATGGACGTCCTGGACATCGGGACCGGGCGCGGCTACACGGCGGAACTGCTGGCCCGTGCTGTCGGGCCGGATGGTACTGTCGTTGCGCAGAACGACACGTTCATTGTCGAGAAATTTCTGAAAGGCAACACACCGCCGAGGTTCGGCGAGCCGGTAATGGGCAACGTGACCTATGTCGTACGCCCATATGACGATCCGGTCCCGCCGGGTGCCGGTCCCTTCGATCTGATTACGGTGATATTCGTCTACCACGACATGGAGTGGCTGGAGCGTGACCGTGCGGCGATGAACCGTCGGTTTTACGATGCACTGAAACCTGGTGGCCACGTCGTGGTGGTCGACCATGCCGGCAATCCGGGGACGGGCGTGTCAGAGTCGAAAACGACGCACCGTATTGAAGAGAGCGTCGTGCGCAGTGAGTTCGCCGCTGCAGGATTCGAGTTGGTGGCTGAGGGGCAGTTTCTGCGCAATCCTGACGATCCGCGCACCGAGAGTTTTCGCGAGGCTTCCGCACCGTCTGACCGCTTCGTCCTTAAATTCAGACGGCCGTGAGCGGACGGCAGCTGGTGTGATCCTGCTTGCTGGTGGTCAGGAAGCGAAGTGCGGGCCGATAACGTCGAGCTGGTCGGTGACCAGCGCATCGACCCCCATTTCAAGCAGTTGGGTTGCGTCGATGCTGTCGTTGACCGTATAGGCCAGTACGCCGCGCCGGCTTGCCTGGACCGCAGCAATCAGTTCCCTGTCGAGCCGGTCAAACGCAACATGCATCGCGGCGCACTGCAGCCGGTCCAGCGACTGCTGCCAATCCTCGGGCACATCGGTGCAGAGCAGGGCGCGCGGCAGTTCCGGCGCTTCCGCAAGCGCTGCCGCGAGCGCTTCGGTCGAGAACGAGGAGAGCAAGGGAGGCACCGGCGAACCGCTCCACAGCAGTTTTGCCATGCGGGCGACGATCCGGCCGGTGTCTCGCTCGCGGCCCGGGCAGGGTTTGATTTCGATATTGGCCCACAACCCCGCCTCCTTGCATAGCGCGCTGGCTGCAGCAAATGCAGGCACCGGCTCTCCCGCGAATTCGTTGGCAAACCAGCTCCCGGCGTCAAGCCGGGTAATCACATCGAACAGGACTTCTGCCACCAGACCGCTGCCATCAGTGGTGCGGTCCAGCGTCTCGTCATGAAAAAGCACAGGCACGTCATCGGCCGATAGCTTCACATCGAACTCGACGCCTTCGAAGCCGAGGTTTCGCGCATAGCGCAGTGCGGCGAGGGTGTTTTCCGGTGCGAGCAGCCCGCCGCCGCGGTGGCAGATGATGCGCGGGTACGGCCAATAAGGTCTATCGATCAGCATGATGGCAATCCGGATGTTCGGCCAATTATAGGTTGACCGCCGCTAGTGTGGCGGCGGCCATTTGCCGGGATGCGTCGAGCGAACCGTCCGCATCGGGGCTGGCTTGAAAACCGTTGCGATCGGGTATACTTACGCCCCTGTTTTTTGGAGGAAAAATGCCCATCTACGAATATCGTTGCAGCGCTTGCGGCCACGAGCTGGAAATCCTGCAGAAGATGTCTGACAAGGCTTTGACCGATTGCCCGTCGTGCGGCAAGTCCACGCTGTCGAAAATGGTGAGTGCTGCCGGTTTTCAACTCAAGGGTAGCGGCTGGTATGTGACCGATTTTCGCGACAACAAGAAACCGGCAGCCGGTGCCAAGGGCAAGGACGCGGAGAAATCCGACACCGCTACGGCAAGCAAGGAGAGTGGCTCGGGCGACAGTGCCGGCTCGGACAGCAAGGACACGAAACCGAAGGAAAAGGCGGCTTCCGGCAAGGCCGGCGAGTGAGCCGGGACGGTTTGCGGACTGCGTTGCATCGATGCTGTCCTGCATTGCAGGCGGCTTCGCGCCCGCTTGCACATGGCGCGAAAAGCCACTATTCGACACTATCCTGCAAACACGTTCCCACCGGCTTCTCGATTTTTCCTGCCCGCTTGCCTGCGGGCCGGGCCTGAAAGCCGGTTAACACACAAACAATCAAACAAACCAGAAAATGCGTACTGATTATTGCGGGCTGATAGATACCAAGTACCTGGACCAGACGGTGACCGTGTGCGGTTGGGTGCACCGGCGCCGCGACCACGGCGGAGTGATCTTCATTGACCTGCGCGACCGCGAGGGTGTGGTACAGGTGGTATGCGATCCTGACACCAAAGAGGCGTTTGCAATCGCGGATCGCTTGCGCAGCGAGTACGTTGTTGAAATCACGGGCAGGGTACGGCGGCGGCCAGACGGTACCGACAATCCGGGCCTGATCAGCGGCCAGATCGAAGTTCTTGCCAAGTCGATCACCCTGCTCAATGCAGCACTGACGCCGCCGTTTCCGCTCGACGAGGAAGAGCCGTCCGAAAGCGTGCGGCTGGAGCATCGCGTGTTTGATCTCCGGCGCCCGCAGATGCAGCACAACCTCAGATTGCGCTATCGCGTGGCGATGGCGGTGCGCCGCTTCCTCGATGAGGCCGGATTCGTCGATATAGAAACGCCGTTCCTTTACAAATCGACACCGGAAGGCGCTCGCGAATTTCTCGTGCCGTCGCGCTTGCATGACGGGCACTTCTACGCGCTGCCGCAATCGCCCCAGTTGTTCAAGCAAATGCTCATGATCGCCGGCTTCGATCGCTATTACCAGATCGTCAAGTGTTTCCGTGACGAAGACCTGCGGGCGGACCGGCAGCCGGAGTTCACCCAGATCGATATCGAGCTTTCCTTCCTCGAGGAGCAGGCAATACGCGACATCATGGAAGAAATGATCCGCGTCGTTTTCAAGACCTGCCTCGACGTCGAATTGCCGGATCCGTTTCCGGTGATGCGGTTCGACGACGCGATACGCCTGTACGGCAGTGACAAGCCCGACCTGCGCGTGCCTTTGCAGTTCACGGAGCTGACGGACCTGATGCGGCAGGTCGAGTTCAAGGTTTTCCGAAGCGCAGCCGATTTGCAAGACGGCAGGGTGGTGGCGCTGCGCGTGCCCGGTGGCGGCACACTCACGCGCAAGCAGATCGACGATTACACGTCCTTTGTTTCGATCTACGGCGCGAAAGGCCTTGCCTATATCAAGGTTAACGAGCGCGCGCGCGGCGTCGAAGGTCTGCAATCGCCGATACTCAAGTTCCTGCCGCACGAAGTTGCACATCAGATACTCGAGCGCTGCGGCGCCCAGGATGGCGATCTGATCTTCTTTGGTGCGGATCGTGCCGGTGTGGTGAACGATTCGATTGGCGCGTTACGGCAGAAGGTCGGACACGATCTCGGGCTGCAGGAGCAGGGATGGCGGCCGTTGTGGGTAGTCGACTTCCCTATGTTCGAGTTCGACGAGGATTCGAAGCAGTGGGCTGCGCGGCATCATCCGTTCACATCGCCCAAGGATGGTCATGAGGAGCACATCGAAAGTGATCCCGGACAGGCCTACGCGAAAGCCTACGATATGGTGCTCAACGGCTGGGAAATCGGTGGCGGGTCGGTGCGGATCTATCGCCCGGAAGTGCAGGAGAAGGTGTTCCGCGCCCTGTGCATCACGCCGGAAGATCAGCGCGCCAAATTCGGTTTCTTGCTCGACAGTCTGCAATGGGGTGCGCCGCCGCACGGTGGCATTGCCTTTGGCCTGGATCGCATCGTGACACTGATGTGTGGAGCGGATTCGATTCGGGATGTCATCGCGTTTCCGAAGACGCAGCGTGGCCAGGACATGCTGACCGGCGCACCGTCGCGTGTGGCGGAACAGCAGTTGCGCGAACTGCATGTCAGGTTGCGCAATGCCGAGCCCGGCGGCAAGGGCCGCAATCAGGAATAGATCGTCTGGCGCCTGGCGTGCAATGGTAACGGTCGGTGCCGCAGGTCGACTGCCTCACGGGTGAGGGGATATATTCCGTATGCTGACGGCGGATAGCGCGGGCGGATGAAACACAAGATACCCGTCTCGGTTCTTGTCGTGGTCTATACGCCCGACCTTCAGGTATTGCTTCTGGAGCGAGCCGACAAGCCCGGGTTCTGGCAGTCCGTGACAGGCAGTCAGGAGGCCGGAGAGACGCTGGAGGCAACGGCAATACGCGAACTGCAGGAAGAGACCGGTCTGATGGCAAGCGACTACCGGCTCGAAGACTGGCACATGAGCAACCGTTTCGAAATCTACAGGCACTGGCGCGGCCGCTATGCACCCGGCGTAACCCACAATACCGAGCACGTATTCGGCTTGCGGGTGCCCCACGCCGTGCCGGTCACCGTCTCACCCCGCGAGCACCTCGGTTACGAATGGGTGGACAGAGACCATGCAATTGACAAGGTCTTCTCGTGGACCAATGCCGCGGCGCTGCGAGTGCTCCCGGATCACGCCAGCGCGCAGGAATGAAACAAACGCAACATGTGCGGGTCTCAATAACATGCCCGGTCCCATATAATCGGCGTTTCACCGCCGTAGTGATATTGACCGAACCGGGTATTGATCGAACCAGTATTAATCGAACCGATATTGAAGGCAAGGACGCATGACACAAGCAACTGCTGTCGCTTTTGAGCAATACAGCGAGCTCGATGATACGGATTGCGATGCCCGTATCATCGCCGCGAAGGACGCGCTCCGGGATCGCGCGATCATCCTTGGACACCACTATCAGCGAGCCGACGTTTACAAGCATGCGGATCTGACGGGCGACTCTCTGAAGCTTTCGAAGCTGGCCGGCGAGGCGAAGGCGCGATACATCATATTCTGCGGCGTGCACTTCATGGCTGAAGTCGCCGACATCCTTTCCCAGCCCGAGCAAGTGTCGATACTCCCGGACATGGCCGCAGGTTGTTCGATGGCTGACATGGCGAACCTCGCCAAGGTCGAGCGCGCCTGGTCCGAGTTGTCGGAGGTTCTCGACCCCGATCAACAAGTCACGCCGGTCACGTATATCAATTCGGCGGCTGACCTGAAGGCATTCTGTGGCGAGCACGGCGGGATCGTTTGTACCTCTTCCAATGCGCGCAAGATTCTCGAATGGTCGTTTGCGCGACGAAGCAAGGTGCTGTTCTTTCCCGATCAGCACCTTGGGCGCTGGAGCGGCCATACCATGGGCATACCGCCGGAGCAGATGCAGGTCTGGGATCCGGACGAATGGATGGGCGGTTTGACGCCGGGGCAAATCGATTCGGCCAGGATTTTGCTCTGGAAAGGGCACTGCTCGGTGCATCAGATGTTTCAGCCCCAGCACATCCTGAAGTTTCGAAACCAGCATCCGGACGGACTGGTGATTTCGCACCCCGAATGCCGTTTCGAAGTCTGCAATCTCTCGGATTATGTCGGCTCGACCGAATACATCATCGAAACCATACGCGAAGCGCCGGCGAATACCCGCTGGCTGGTCGGAACGGAGTTGAATCTGGTCAATCGCATTGCGGAGGAGTTCAGACCGCAGGGCAAGATCGTCCAGTTCATGTCGCCGCTGGTCTGTATGTGTTCGACCATGAACCGAATCGATCCGCAGCACCTTGCCTGGTGTCTCGAGAATCTGCTGGACGGCAATGTTGTCAACCGGATCCAGGTGCCGGATCGCGACAAGGTTATGGCGCGGACTGCTCTGCAACGCATGCTCGATGTTTCCTGACTCACCTGGCAACCACTGAGTATGGTGTCCCGTCCCGGTGTCGCGGCATGGGCGGCTTTTCTCATGCTGTCATGCCTGGGGCCGGGCATTGGCTCTGCCCGGGAGCCGGCGACGACCACTGTTTTCGTTGAGCGCAACGGTGACGTTTTCGAGGTCGAGGCGGCCAGTCGTGTTCGTGCCGGCACAGATGCGGCGTGGGCGGTACTGACGGACTACGAGGGCTACGTATATTTCGTACCCGGAATGACGCAGAGTCGCCGCCTCGGTAAACTGCCCTTGCGCATCGAGCAGCGCGGCGAGTTCGGCGTGCTGTTCTTTCGAAAGCAAGTGTACTCGACGCTGGAAGTAGAGGAGAACGCACCGGCGGAAATCCGTTTCCGCGCATTGGCAGGCAATTTGCGCACATTGGACACCCATGTCCAGCTGCGCGTCGACGGCGATCATGTCGTCGTGGACTATCGGTCGGTGATCGAGCCTGATTTCTGGGTGCCCCCGGTGATTGGCACACCGATTGTCCGTGCCGCTATCCACCGAAAACTTGATGCCGTTGCCAATGAAATCGAACGGCGCGCAACAGACATGAACGCAAGCCAATGAAGACGCTGCAGGTCGTTACCTACAACATGCACAAGGGTTTCTCCCAGTTCCAGCGCGCGCTTTCGGTGCACGACCTGAAGGACCGTCTGGACAACCTTTCTGCGGATCTCGTGTTTCTTCAGGAAGTGGTCGGCAGCCATACTCGTCATGCGCGCCGCTATGGTAACTGGCCGGTATCTCCGCAGTACGAATTTCTCGCCGACCAGCTATGGAGAGATTACGCCTACGGCAAGAACTCGGTCTACGATGCGGGCCATCATGGCAATGCCATTCTGTCGAAATATCCGATCGTAAACTGGGCGAACGAGGACATCTCGATGAGCCGCCTGGAGCGCCGGGGCTTGCTTCACTGCGAGATCGAAGTTCCCGGTTGGGATCGCCCCCTGCATTGCATCAATGTGCATCTGGGTTTGTTCGGGCACTGGCGCAAGCGGCAACTGGAGCTGTTGCGACACCGCATCGAGCGGCTGGTGCCGCGCTACGACCCGGTGATCGTTTGCGGAGACTTCAACGATTGGCGTCTCAAGGCCAGCCGCCAGCTGGCCCATGTTCTCGGGATGCAGGAAGTGTTCGAGAACGTGCACGGCCGGCCGGCGCGGACGTTTCCCTCGATGCTGCCTTTGCTGCATCTTGATCGTATTTACACACGCGGATTTCGTGTCCGCCTGGCCCATGCGCACCAGGACAGGCGCTGGGCCCGCATTTCCGATCACATTGCCTTGTCGGCCTTGCTCGAGCGCAACGAATATCAGTAGCCTTTGTTGCCGGAAAAATCCGGGTTTTTCTTCCGGCCGCGCGGCTGTTTTTCTCGCTTTCCCTCGCAGGCAATTCAGCGGGTTTTCCGATCACCTGTAGCAGATGCGCTCGTGATCAACGAATCGTGTCCGCCGCAGCGGCTGTGTCCGGCGGGAGCGGGCAGTTCCTGAGCACAGCGATCTCCTGCAGCAGGTCGTTCACCGTTGCCTCGACAATGACACGCCCCTTTTCCGCGCTCGCCAGTGTGGCATCGCCGTATATTCCTGTTGGCGAATACACGCCCGGCGCGCCGGCGTGCGGTGTCAGTGGCCCGCTGCCAGGGTGAAAGTCACTCGCCGCCTTTGTCATGTCGACGCATGCAGGGTCTATATACAACATCATCGACGTTTCGATCTCGTCAGCGTGTGACCCGCCCGGTTGTTGCTGGACGCGTTGTACCGCGTCATTGCCGGCCCGGTCGATTCGGGTAAAGTGCATCAGGATGCCTCTGGAGGCGAGTGACTGCGCCGCCGGCTCCAGGGCGCGCACCGTTGACACTCCGGTGTTGAGGACATAGAAACGGCGGGGGCCGAACGCTGCCAGGCTGGTAATGATGTCGATGATCACGTCACGCGCAGTTTCGAGGCGCAGTGAGGCCGAACCTGCGTATGCCGCAAAGGCCGGATAGAAGTGGTAAGCGACCGTGGGTGCAATGACAACATCTTCCTGCTCGTCGATTCGTGCGGCGAAGTAGTCCGCCATGGTCCGGTCGTTGTCGAGCCTGAGGTGCGGTCCGTGTTCCTTCGCTGCGGCTCCGAGGGGCAGCAGCACCAAAGTGTCGGTATGCAAAGCCTGCCGGGCCTGCAGCCACGTCAAGTCGGATAGGTACATGATCGCTCTGCCTTGATCGGGAAGATATCGGCGGCCTGCCAAAGTGGTCGTTGCAGCAGATTATCGCCGAGCCGGGCCGGGCTGCGGTGTAGAATCCCCGCCAACGGGTGCGGTGTGTCTGTGCTGCATGCGTTCCTTTTCTTGCCGCCTGTTTCCCTGAAACGTGTTTTTCCGAACCGAGCCCCTACGAACCGAGTGCCGCCGAGCCGTTTCTTCTCATAAGCCGGTGCAAATCGCCTGATGCGACCTGGCGGTATTTCTCCTTCAGACGGCGCGGCCGGAGGTGGCTGGCACGTTGTCCGCATGTTGCTTCCCTACCTTTGGGAATTTCGTTGGCGAGTAGCGCTGGCCCTTGTATTCCTGGTCACGGCAAAGGTGGCCAACGTCAGCGTGCCTCTGGTGATGAAGGAGATCGTTGACGGGCTCGATGCGTCGCGACAGATGTTGGTGCTGCCGCTTGCATTGTTGCTGATATACGGCGTTTTGCGGTTATCGACGACGCTGTTCGCGGAGTTGCGCGACATCGTGTTCGTGCGCGTGACGCGTCGCGCAATCCGGCGCGTCGCGCTTGGCGTCTTCCGCCATCTTCACAGCCTCAGTTTGCGCTTTCACCTGGAGCGCCAAACGGGCGGCGTGTCCAGGGATATCGAGCGCGGCACCAAGGGTATCTCGACCCTGCTGTCCTACGCATTGTTTTCCATCCTTCCGGTAATACTTGAGTTCTCTCTGGTTGCGGTGGTTTTGCTCACCCGGTTTGACTGGCGTTTTGCGGCGGTTACGTTTGGCGCCGTTGTCGTTTACCTGACTTTTACATTCGTCGTCTCCGAGTGGCGCATGGGTATCCGCCGGCTTGCCAACGAGATCGACTCACGCACCAATACCCGCGCCGTTGACAGTTTGCTCAACTATGAAACGGTCAAGTATTTCAACAATGAAGAGTACGAGGCGCGCAAATACGATGAAAATTTGCGCGACTACGAAAGCGCGGACGTACGAACCGAGGTGTCACTGGGTCTGCTGAACATGGGCCAGAGCGTCATTATCGCCGTCGCGGTCACGTGGCTGATGATCCTCTCGGCGCAGGGCGTGGTGGCCGGAGACCTCACAGTGGGCGATCTGGTGCTGGTGAACGGACTGCTGATTCAACTCTATATTCCCCTCAATTTCCTCGGCATGGTGTACCGGGAAATAAAGCAGGCGCTGATCGACATGGACCGCATGTTCGGTCTATTGGGAGAGGACCGGGAAATCCGCGACAAACCGGGGGCCGGGAATCTCGATATCCGAAACCCCACAGTCCGTTTTGAACATGTCGGTTTCTACTACGATGCCCGCCGGAGAATACTGGATGATGTCAGTTTCGAGATCGCAGCCGGACGTACTGTGGCCGTAGTCGGCCACAGTGGTTCCGGAAAGTCGACGCTGGCGCGCCTGCTGTTTCGCTTTTATGACGTTGATGCAGGCAGAATCACCATCAACGGCATTGATATTCGCGACGTAACGCAGCAAAGCGTGCGTGCGGCGATCGGTATTGTGCCGCAGGACACGGTGCTGTTTAACGACACGATCTTTTACAACATTGCATATGGTCGGCCGACGGCCAGCCGCGATGAAGTGATCGAGGCGGCGAAGGCAGCGCATATTCATGCGTTCATTGTGTCGTTGCCCGATGGTTACGAAACGCCAGTCGGTGAGCGCGGCCTGAAACTGTCCGGAGGCGAGAAGCAACGGGTTGCCATCGCGCGCGCATTACTCAAAAATCCGCCGGTACTGGTGTTTGACGAGGCGACTTCGGCGCTGGATTCGCGCTCAGAACGGGCGATACAGGTGGAGCTGGACCGTATTGCGGCGAAACGAACGGCTCTGGTGATTGCGCATCGCCTGTCGACGGTGGTGGATGCTGATCAGATACTGGTGCTCGACCAGGGAAGAATTGTAGAGCGCGGCAAGCACGCGGCGCTGCTCGAAGCCGGCGGAGTATACGAGAACATGTGGCGGCTGCAACAGGAGCAGGCACGGCGTGTCGATGCGCCAGCGTCACCGGGGGTCGCGAAGCCTTCCGGCGCCTGACAACCCGGCCAGGCTCGGGAATGGCTCGCCTGGTGCGAACACCGGCACGTCCAGTAGATAGACTGGAAATTTGCTTTTATTTCTAGAAAAAAGGTGCTTAGCTGTTGATTTTTTGTGGTTTGGGCTCGAAAATTGCAATAAAGGCTGGTTGCTTCCCTTCTGAAAATCGAGACAAGTGATACGCATGAACAGGCTTTCTCGCGTCATGGAGTTGTGCGTTGCAAGTGTGTGCGCACTAACAATGTTGTGCACCACGGCCGCAGCGGACCCGGGGCAGGGTTCGGTGCGCAAAGTCAATCTCGGCATCAAATCGGGCCTGGCCCTCGTGATCGACCAGGACAGCGGGGAAGTGCTCTACAGCAAAAACATCGACGAAGTCGTACCGATCGCCTCGATTACCAAACTGATGACGGCTATTGTGATCATCGACTCCGGTGTCCCCTTGCTGGAAACGATTACCGTGGACAAGCGCGACATCGACCGTTACAAGGGCTCGCGATCAAAGCTGCGGGTCGGTACCAGGCTCATGCGTGCCGAAGCGCTCAAACTGGCGTTGATGGCCTCCGAGAATCGCGCCGCGTCCGCGCTGGCTCGGACCTTTCCTGGCGGCCAGGACGCATTTGTCGATGCGATGAATGCAAAGGCGTTCGAACTGGGAATGCTCAATTCGCGGTTTGTCGATTCAACCGGCCTTCGTCCGGAAAACGTCTCCACGGCGCATGATCTTGCCCTGTTGGTCGCCGCCGCACACGCTTACCCGATGATCCGCGATTACACTACGGCGCTCTCGTTTGCGGTCGAGTCTCCCGGGCGGCGCGGCAGAACCACGGTTCTGCGGTTCGTCAATTCCAACCGACTGGTACGCAGTTCAAGGTGGGAAATCGGTCTTTCGAAGACCGGCTACATCAGCGAAGCAGGACGCTGCCTGGTGATGCAATCGCGTATCGCCGGCCGGCCACTGATCATTGTCCTGCTCGATTCATGGGGAAAGCTGACGCGCATTGGCGATGCCAATCGCATAAGGCGCTGGGTTGAAAGGGAGTTTTCCGACCTGAGCGTGCGTGGCTGATTCGCTCCTGGCCTGACTGGCGGCCAGCGTGGGTTTTAGCGCTGCGCGATTCCGCCCCGTCGTTCAGGCGGCGCGAGCACCGCTGCGAAAACCGATTGCCCGTGATATGGCATCGGCAACATCCTTGACCTGTGCTCCCCAGTTCTTGTCCAACCGGTTTGACGGCGCGGACACGGATAGCCCCGCCGCCAATCGGCCTTCGTCGTCGTAAATGCCGGCGCCGATGCATGAAACGCCTTTTTCTGCTTCCTCGTTGTCGAACGCGTAGCCGAGCTTGCGAACCTTGTCCAGTTCGCGCGACAGGGATTCCGGATCACGAATTGTGTTACGTGTGTAAACGGCAAGACCGTTGCGTCCGACGTAATCCTCGATCTTTTCCGCGCCGTCTTCGAGTAGAAACAGCTTGCCCACGGCAGTAACGTGCAGCGGTGCGCGGGCGCCGATCAGATGGGCCACCCGCATCGCCGAGCGGTCGGAGGTCAACCGTTCCACGTACACCATTTCATCGTCCTGGCGTACCGAGAGGTTAACGGTTTCCTGCAGTGTGTCATGCAGGCTCTGCATGTAAGGCAACGCCTCCTGCCGTAAATCGATGCGCGTCTTGGCCAGGTTGCCGAGTTCCAGCAGTCTGATGCCGAGGCGGTAGATGCCGGGTTCGACCCGGTCGACCATGCGGTATTCGACCAGGACGTTGAGGATGCGATGCGCCGTGGAGGGATGCAGGCCGGTCATGTTGGATAACCGCTTGAGGTTCACCGGATCAGGGAAACGCGCCAGCGTGTCCAGTAGATCCATCATCCGCTCAATGACCTGTATCGAGGTCTTGCCATTCGTTTCCGGCATAGCCTGACCACCTTTTCAGCATTTATGTTGCAATGCCGCAATTTTAGCCGAGGCCTGGCTGGCGGACAAGATGGGCAGGCGCACGACGAGACCTGACGCGGGGCGGGTTTTCACATTATGTTAGTATCAAGTCCTTGTTGCGCCGCGTAAAACGGCTGCGCGGCGGACCCTCTCTTCCCGGATCCTGCCCCGCATCCGTGTGTGCAATGGCGCTGTTACTCTGGTCACATGAACGATGCGCGTAGGATTATTTGTTACCTGTCTCGCCGACCTGATGCGCCCCAGTATCGGTTTGGCTGCCCTCAAACTGCTGGAGCAGGCCGGCTGTGAAGTGGTTGTGCCGCGGACCCAGACGTGCTGCGGACAACCGGCTTACAACGCCGGCGAGCGTGCCGCGGCGCAGGCGCTGGCACGCAAGCTCGTTGCCGAGTTCAGCGACTGCGATTACGTGGTTGCTCCATCCGGATCATGCAGTGGCATGATCAAAACCCACTACGCCGAGTTGTTGGCGGAAACGCCCGATCACAAAGCCAGGGCCGAGTGGCTCGCGGCGCGTACCTGGGAACTCACCGACTTTCTTGTCAATGTGGTCGGGCTTGATCACGTGACGGCCAGCTTCGACGGCACGGTCACCTATCACGATTCCTGTGCAGGACTGCGTGAAATGGGTGTAAAGAGCCAGCCGCGCGAACTGCTCTCCAAGGTTGCCGGGCTGACGATCCGGGAGATGGACGGTGCCGAGCAGTGCTGTGGTTTCGGCGGCACGTTTGCCGTCAAGTACGGTGATATCTCTGCGCGACTCGCGGACCTGAAGTGCGAAGATGTCGAAAAAACCTCGGCTGATGCGCTGGTGCTCGGTGATCTGGGCTGCATGCTCAACATCGAGGGGAAACTGCGCCGGCGCGGCAACAAGCACACCAAGGTCCTGCATGTGGCCGAAATCCTGGCCGGAATGACCGGAGACGAAGTCCAGTGATCCCGGTTTGCCGATCCCGGATCGAATCCTGTCATTACCGTGTCTGTACCGGAGCGAACCAGGGCGAGCGCCGGTCTGTATATCGTTCAATCCCGTCTAGCTGCACCAGTCGCCACATCTGATTATGGAAATCACATCCTCGCAATTCAAGAAAGTCGCAAGTCAGAAGCTTGCCGATCCCAAGGTCCAGGCCGCGCTCGCCAACGCCAAAGGGCGTTTTGTCGTCGCACGTGCCAAGGCGATCAAGGAACTGGACAACTTCGAGGAGATTCGCCAGGCCGCAGCCGATGTGCGTGATCATTGTCTCGATAATCTCGATCAGTACCTCGAGGAGTGGGAGCGCAAGGCGACGGCCGCGGGAACAGTCGTGCACTGGGTCGAGTCGGCCGAGGAAATGAATCGTGTGGTGCTGGAGATCGCGCGCAGCAATGCGGTTCGCAAGGTCATCAAGTCGAAATCGATGCTCGGCGAAGAGACCGGGATGAACGACTACCTTCAGCGCGGCGGAATCGACGTTCGCGAAACGGACCTCGGTGAATACATCATCCAGCAGGCGAATGAACATCCGTCGCATATCATTGCGCCGGCAACACACAAGTCGAAGGATGATATCGCCGACCTGTTTGCAAGAATACACCAGCGGCCGCGGCAGGATGACATCACCAAGCTGACCCACGAGGCGCGTGAAATTCTTCGTCCGCACTTCCTCGATGCCGACATGGGCATTACCGGTGCCAATTTTCTGGTCGCGGAGACCGGTTCGACGGTGATTGTCACCAATGAGGGCAATGGCCGGATGACCACGACCATGCCGCGGGTGCACGTTGCGATCAGCAGCATAGAGAAATGCATACCGACATTGGAAGATGTGTCGCTGATCATGCGACTGCTGGCCCGATCTGCGACGGGACAGTCGATCAGCAATTACGTTTCAATGACGACTGGCCCAAGGCGCAAAGGTGACAGCGACGGCCCCGAACAGTTTCACGTCATCATCGTCGACATTGGCCGTACCCGGGTATTGGGTTCCGAATTGCGCCCGGCTCTGCGTTGCATCAGGTGCGGAGCCTGCATGAACCACTGTCCGGTTTACCAGAACATTGGCGGACATGCTTACGGGTGGGTGTACCCGGGTCCGATCGGATCGGTCCTTACGCCGGCTTACATCGGATTGGAGAAGGCATTGGATTTGCCGAATGCGGCGACGCTGTGCAATCAGTGCGGCGTCGCCTGCCCGGTCAAGATCCCTTTACCCGACCTGATGCGCAAGCTGCGTGAAAAGCAAACACAGCTCAAACTCAGTCCGACGTCTCAGCGAGCAGGCATAGGCATGTGGGCGTGGTTCGCGTCGCGTCCCGCCTTGTACGGTCTGGCAACGAAAGTCGCTGCCCGGCTCGGCAAGCTTGCCGGAGGCAAGGAGAGCATGCTGCACCGTTTGCCGTTTGCCGGCCGTGAATGGACGCGCGGGCGTGACCTGCCGGCACCGCGAGGCCGCACCTTCCGTGAAATCTATGCTGCTCGCAACAAGAATTAACGGAGGAACTGGTGTCCGCTAGAGAGAACATACTTTCGCGTATCCGCGCGGCGAACGCGTCACTGCAGTCCGAAAGTAATGCGCAAAGCGCCGTTAAACGCATCGCCGAACACCCGCGGGGACCTTTGCCGGCAATGGCCTGGGATCCGCTGCAACGATTCATTGACTGCAGTATTGCCGCCGCCTCCACACTGGATCGGGTCGATAAACTTGAAGATGTTCCTGCAGCGGCAGCTCGTTACCTCACGGAACACGATCTGCCCGTGCGCGGTGCCTGCTGGCCGGAATTCGCGGATCTTGACTGGAGAGGTTCCGGCCTTGAGATGCAGGCACGCCCGGCGAACGGTGATGACAAAGTGGGTGTGACCGGCAGTTTTTGCGCACTGGCTGAGACCGGAACGCTGCTGTTGCTCTCCGGTGAACGGCAACATGCGACAACCAGTTTGTTGCCGGAAACCCATATTGCCGTCGTTTCGAGCAAGCGCGTGGTGGTTTGCATGGAAGACGCATGGGATCTGCTGCGCAAGGAGACGGGGCAGTTGCCGAGACAGGTCAACTTTGTGTCGGGTCCTTCGAGAACCGCGGACATAGAAATGACGCTGGTGTACGGCGCCCACGGGCCGTTCCGTGTTCACATCATCATCACCGACGAGTGATTGGTATGTTGCGAAGGGTCGTCAACCATCGGGTATGATTGGCTGATCGCTTCCGGGTGAGATTTTCGCAAGTTGCGGCCGCGTTTGCGGCGCATACCGGAGAAATGAATCGGCTGGCAAAAACGCTGCGAGCGCCAGCATATGCCGCCAGTGACATTCGATACGGGGTAATCGCGTCGCTGGAGAAAAAACTCGTCGACCACGCCCGAGGGCAAGAACTTACAAGCTATTGAACATGCATCATGCTGATACATACGCCGCGACTTCGCCTGATAACCTTTGAAGCCGATCATCTTGCCGCCTTGGTGAACAGTCCCCAGTCGCTCGGTGACTTGCTCAGGGTTGCCATACCGGATCGATGGCCCGCGCACCCCGCCGCATATCGGGAAGCGCTTTCCTTGCTCAGGAAAGAGCCGCTACTGCCGAATTCGGGGTGGTGGCACTATCTGTTCGTCAGTCCGGCCCTGAAATCAGTGGTGGGTAGTGGCGGTTTCAAGAGCACTCCGGACGCCGACGGTGTCGTGCGAACAGGGTGCGAGATCGCGCCGGCATTTCGGCGGCAAGGATTTGCGAGCGAAGCGGTGCGTGGCCTGATCTCCTATGCATTTACCCGCCCCGCGGTCAGTGCCGTCGAGGCCTGGTCGCTGCCGGCGAGGGGGCCACAATCTCGCCTGGCAGGGGCGGTTGGGATGAAGCGTATCGGTGAGGCGTCGGATCCGGTTGAAGGAAAGGTCTGGCACTGGCGAATTACGCGGGACGTCTTTGAACAATCGGTTCGCGGAAGCCGAAGGTAATCACCGGACAGATCCGGATCGCCCTTCGTGAATTTGTGCACAGAACTCCGACTAGCGCACCGAGTCGAACAAGCGGCACTATTTCAACTCAAATGACCAAATCTGCCAAGTTGCTGTCATGGAATCACGTCATTTAAGACGCAAATGGCGGACGCGCCTGCGGCGCATTCTTCCGAGTGCCGAATCGGTGAAGCGCAACAGGTGGGTTGGCTGGATCGGCCCCGCGCTGCATCATCCGAGACTGTGGCACCTGAACCGGCGCGGTGTTGCGTTGGGAGTGGCAATCGGCGTTTTTTTCGGGTTTCTGATTCCGGTCGCGCAGATTCCCGTTGCCGCGGTGGTTGCGGTATGGCTGCGCGGTAATCTCGTTGCGGCCGTCAGCAGCACCCTCATTACGAACCCGTTTACATTTGCGCCGATCTACTTGCTTGGATACCGATTGGGTGCGTTTATTCTCGGCCATAACGATGTGCCGATGGATACCACGGTTGCTCAGCAGGTGGCCGAGCAGTCCAGCAGCATCCTCGTGACCTGGTCCGACAAGTTTCTTGCGGTTGGCCGCCCCTTGATTGTCGGGATGTCGCTGATGGCTGTGATTGGTGCCTTCACTGCCTATTTCGGCGTACTCGGGATTTGGCGGTTATTTGTGAGCTACGAGTGGCGGCGGCGGCACCGCCGTTAGTACTAGTAACTGCATGCCCGGTGTTCCGTCAAAGCAAGTAGTACAGGATCAGGTAGGAAGCGAGCATGATCGCGACCCACAGCACCATGCTTCCGGTTGGCCATGTCCGCGCCAGAACGCCTTCCGGGCCATGGTGACGCTGGATCCGCGCAAGAGCCGCTTGCAGTAGTCGCACTGCGGCTTGCTGTGCTTTTTCCTGGGCAGAGCCCAACCGGTCGGCAATTCCCGTAACCACCCTATGCAATGCGACGCGATACAGCCAGTCCGTATCGAGGCTGATGGTTGGCGTGCGTTTCAGCCACGGCAGCATGACGAAAAACGCCAACCCGGAGTACAGCAGCAACTGCAGGTAGAACAGGACCTTGCCCGGCGAATAAGCATGATAGTCAACGGGATAAGGCAACAACCGGTAAAAGATTTCCGGAAACACGCCCATCAGTATGCACAGTGCTGCAAACAGCACCATTGCCGCTGCCATGTTCCACGGCGCATCTTTGGGGCGAAGTCCCGAGTCTTTCTGGAAAAACACGAACCAGGGAAACTTGATGCCGGCATGCAGAAACACACCGGCGGAGGCGGCTGCCAGCAGGAAATAAACCGCTACAAGGCCCTCGTCGATGGCTGCCTGCGAAATGAGTGTCTTGGTGACGAAACCGGAAGTCAGCGGAAAGCTCGAGATTGCCAGCGCCCCGATGATGCCGCAGGTTGCCGTCAATGGCATGGTGCGGAACAGGCCGCCAAGGTCCGTACATTTGTTCTTGCCTGTCCGGTAGACGACAACGCCTGCACTCATGAACAGCAGTGCCTTGTAGATGATGTGCGCAAAGGCATGCGCGGCGGCGCCATTGAGGGCCATCTGCGTGCCGATGCCGACGGCGCAGACCATAAAACCGACCTGGTTGACGATCGAGTAGGCGAGGATGCGCCGCGCATCGTTCTCGAGCAAGGCGTAGATGATGCCGTACATCACCATGTAAAGTCCGACACCGATGAGAACCGGTTCGCCCGGAAACAGCAGTATCAACGCAAGCACGGCCGTTTTCGTGGTGAACGCTGACAGGAATACCGAGCCGGTCGGGCTCGACTCCGGATAGGCGTCAGCCAGCCATGCCGATACCGGTGGGGCGGCGGCGTTGATGAGAATGCCGATGAGTATCATCCAGGTGTCGAAGTTCGTCGCCAGCAGCGGCTGGATATCGATGGAACCGGTGTGCACGACGACACCCTCGATTCCGACCTTGAGAACGACGCCGCCAAGCAAGTGCATCATCGCGTAACGTATGCCCGCTTTGCGGGCCGCGGGCGTGCCGCCACACCAGACGATTACCGTGGAGAACAGCGCCATCAGTTCCCAAAACAGGAACAGCGTGATCAGGTCGCCGGCGAAACAAACGCCCACTGCCCCTGAAGCGTAGGCAAACGCAGCGGACAGCTCGTACCAGCGTGCCTGGCGAAATGCAAAGAGTCCGCCGGTAAAAGCCATGATCGAGAAAATCGTGGCGAACAAACGCCGTAACGGGCTTCCCTCAACGGGTTCGATTGCGTAATCGAGAAAGCGAACCGTGCCGACGACGCCGTCAGGCACCTGCCATACGGCCCACAGCGTGATCAACGGCGCGACCAGGATGACCGCCGAGCGCAAGTGTCCGCGCGTCAGTCCGATGAGGACCGAAGCGGCAAGGAGAATCAGCGCTGGGGAGGCCCACTCAATCATCGTAGTAGCGATCGTCACGCTTCAGGAATGGTCCGAGTACTTTGGCGAACACAACCATTGCGCCACAGCACAGAAATCCGAAGGCCGCGCCAAAACCGAACCAGCCGTCTATGCCGAAATAACCCTTGACCTTGATGAACGCCTGGGCGAGTACGGTCAGCACGAGAATTGCAATAAAGACGATCCATAGCTGCCGTATCGTTTTCGGCCGGGCGAGCCAGTGCTCTTCGGATTCCGGGTTCTGTTTCATTTCTGACGTCCGACCAGTTGCGCCTCTAGTTGCAGCGCCGGTTGGTTGAAAAAGAAAAAGGCCAGTGTCAGCGCTGCGGTGATCGTCAATGCGACGACAATTGCAGCAGGCGCCTCGCCATGGGGTTTGGCCGGAGGAACATCTTCCTTGGCGAACCACGCCCAGAAAACAATGGGAAGAAAGTAAGCGGCGTTCAGCACGGTGCTGGCGATGATGGTGAACAATGCCACGTAATTATCGGCCTCGAAGGAGCCGGCCAGAATGTACCATTTGGAAACGAATCCGGCCGTTGGCGGCACGCCGATCATGCTTAACGCACCGATCGTAAACGCGGCCATGGTCCAGGGCATGCGGCGGGCAATGCCGTGAAGCTGGGTGATCTCCGTTTTTTTCGATGCTGTGTAGATGGCACCGGCGGCGAAGAACAGCGTTATCTTCCCGAACGCATGCGCCACCATGTGAATGGCGGCGCCGATCTCGGACAGCGGCTTGAGGACCGCGGTGGCCATCACGACGTACGAGAGTTGGGCGATGGTTGAATATGCGAGCAGGCGTTTGAGGTTGGTCTGGCGCAGTGCGACCACGCTGGCGGCGATGATGGTAAACGCAGCCACATAGACCAGCCAGGCTGAACTCGGCTGCGAAAACAGAAAATCGACGCCGAAGATGTAGACGATGACCTTGGTGATGGTAAAGACGCCGGCCTTGACAACGGCAACGGCGTGCAACAGCGCGCTGACCGGAGTGGGCGCCACCATGGCGGCCGGAAGCCAGCGGTGCACGGGCATCACCGCCGCCTTGCCGATGCCGAACACGAACAGGCCGAGCAGTACACCAACCATCGGGCCATCCAGCTTGCCTGCCATTATGCCGTCGGGGGTGAAGTCGAGCGTTCCCGTAATAATGTAGGTAAATATGATTGCCGGCAGCAGCAAGACGATGGATGTCGTGAGCAGGATTCCAAGATAGACGCGGGCAGAACGAATAGTCGCTGCGTCGCCCTTGTGCGCGACGAGCGGATAGGTCGATATCGTCAGCGCCTCATAGAAGAGAAACAGTGTCAGCAGGTTTCCGGCAAACGCAATTCCTATCGCGCAAGCCAGGGCTATCGCAAAGCAGGCGTAGAAGCGTGTCTGGTGTTTTTCATTGTTTCCCCGCATGTAGCCAATTGAATAGATCGAATTGACGATCCAGAGGCTGGAGGCAATGAGGCTGAAGAGCATGCCGAGCGGCTCAACGGTGAACGCGATCGACAAACCCGGCAGCATGGAAAACAACACGACCGAAGGGCGTTCGCCGGCCAATACCTGAGGCGCGAGGGATGCAACGACGAGCAGCAACGCCACGGCGATTGTCAGCGTGATCGCTTCGCGCAGGTTCGGCCAGCGGCCGGCCAGCGAAATAAGCAACGCGCCGATGGCGGGGATTGCCAGCGCGATCACCGGTCCCGCCGTGTTCATCGCGTAGCCTCCAGCAATGATTGCGCCGCGCTTGCAGCCGTGCCGGCAGTCATCGAGGCATCGAGGCCGAAGTAGATGCAGGCGGCGACCAGAAGCCATGACGGAATCAGCATTGAAAGCGGCGCTTCCCGGGCGGCTTCCAACTCAGGAGAGGGCTCGCGGAAGTAGCAGATTTCAATCAGCCGCCAGACATAGATCGCGGCAAGCATCGAACTGATCAGCACCAGCGCGGCGAGCCACCACCAGCCTTTTTCGATTGCGGCCAACACCAGATACCACTTGCTGACAAATCCCACGGTGCCGGGGACACCGATAAGGCTGAGTCCACCGACGACCAGTCCGGCAGCAGTCAGTGGCATGCGCTTGGCGAGCCCGGCCATTTGCGCCATCAGTGGCTGTCCGATGCGCAGCGCAACGCATCCGAGCAACATGAAAATCGCACCTTTGGCAACGGCGTGATTGAACATGTGCACGATACCCCCGGTCAGGCCGCTCTGATTCGCCAGGCTGATTCCCAGTGTGATGTAACCGATCTGCGCCACACTCGAATAAGCGAACATGCGCTTCACGTCATCCTGGAAAATCGCCACCAGCGATGCGGTAAAGATGGCGGCCACGGAAAGTGCCAGCAACACTTCATCTGCGCCCACTTCCTCGAATACGTGTGATTGCCCGAATACCGTATAACTGAATCGCAGCAGCAGGTAGACGGCAACCTTGGTCGCCGTCGCCGACAGGAAGGCGGTTGAAACGGAAGGAGCGTAAGCGTAGGCATTGGGAAGCCAGAGGTGCAACGGAAAAAGCGCCAGTTTCAGCGAGATGCCGACGGTGAGAAATGCCAGCGCTGCCAGTTGTGGCCGATGCAATGGCATTGCGCCGATTCTCTGCGCCATATCGGCCAGATTCAGCGTTCCCGTCATCAGGTACAGCAAGCCGATTCCGATGACGATGAATGTCGCGCCTATCGTACCCATGATCAGATACTGGTAGCTGGCGACGAGTGCCCGGCGATCCTGGCCGCAGGCAATCAGGATGTAGGTCGCCAGCGATGAAATTTCGAGGAATACGAACACGTTGAAAGCGTCACCGGTGATTGCCACGCCCAGCAATCCGGTGAGACACAGCAGGTACGCGGCCCAGTACAGATAATGCTGCTCGCTGCGAATTTCGGCGCCGATGCTGCGGCGCGCGTAAGGCACGATGATCGCGCCGATCACCGACACCAGAACAAGAACGAAGGCGTTGACGATGTCGACACGGTATTCAATTCCCCACGGCGGCTCCCAGCCGCCGAAGGTATAGGAAATGGTGCCGGTATCCAGCACCTTGATAAGAATCGCGATGGAGATCGCGGCCGTCGCCCATGTTGCCGACCACGTGATCAGCCATGCCAGCCCGCCTCGTCGAAGCAATACGCACAAGGGCGCGGCCACCAGCGGCAGCACGATTTGCAGTGCCGGCAAATTGCTCTCAATCATTCGCCGCCCTGATTCTGTGCGTGAATCTCGTCTTCCTCGATCGTGCCGTACGCTTCGTGAATGCGCACCACCAGGGCGAGGCCGAGCGCGAGGGTTGCTACACCGACAACGATTGCCGTCAGTATCAACACATGCGGTAACGGATTGGAATACAACTCCAGACCGGGCGCGATGATCGGCGCCGTTCCACCGAGGATTTTGCCTGGAGATATGTAGATCAGGTAAACGGAGGTCTGGAAAATGCTCAGCCCGACCAGCTTTTTCACAAGATTGCCGCGCGCGATGACGATATAAAGACCCGTCACCAGCAGCATCATCGCAATCCAGTAATTGATAAGATCCAGCGCGTTCATTTTTCGCTGTCCGGCGTGCGAGTCCGGCCGGCAAACATGTAGAAGATCATCAGCATGACACCGGCGACGCTGATGCCGACGCCAAGTTCGACCAACAGAATCCCGCGATGCTGGCCGTGCACGGGATCATGCATGAGCACCGAATAGTCGAGAAACACGCCGCCCATCAACATGCTGGCGATGCCAACGGCGGCATACAACAGCAGCCCGGCGGCAACCAACGTTTCCACCACCCATTCGGGTACAACCAGGCGCGTTCGCGGCAAGCCGTATATCAATGCATGGAAAATGATGGCGGCGGCAACAATGACGCCGGCCTGAAATCCGCCTCCGGGACCGAAGTCGCCGTGAAACTGGACGTACAAACCGAACACGAGAATGAACGGAATGAGCAGTTTCGCAATAACGCGAAGTACCAGATAGCCGCGCACTATTTTTCACCCTTTGTGCGATCGGAACGCCAGCGGCGACGCAACAGAACGATGACACCGATGCCACCGGTAAAGACAACCGTCACTTCTCCGAGCGTATCGAAGCCACGGTAACTGGCCAGCACCGCAGTGACGACGTTTGGCACGCCCGTTTCTTCCGGTCCCTGCTCGAGATATCGCGGTGCGACATGCTGATGGATAACGCTGTCGGGCGATCCGAATTCGGGCAGGCCCAGGGTTCCGTAACCCAGCAAGCCGCCGGTCACCAGCGCGACTGCAAGGGGCAATACCGGGTTATGGCTCGGTTTGGCCTCTTCGCTTCTCGTCAGATACAGGGTGCTCAACAACAAGACGGTCGAGATGCCGGCGCCGACCGCGGCTTCCGTCATCGAAACATCGACCGCATCGAGGACCAGAAAAATCGTTGCCATCAGGAAGCTGTACAGGCTTCCAAGAATGACGACGGCGAACAGATTGCGTGACCTGACAATGCCGATCGCGGTCGCGGCCATCATCAAAAGAAGAGCCGTGTTGATCAGTGTCGTCGTCATGACGGGTTGTGCCGGTCGTCGGGTTGGCCGTTTTCGAAGTTTTCTTTGGCCATCGGCTCAAGGCCGCGCGCTCGTGCCGCCCGGGCCAGCGCGTGGGTGGCGGTCGGGCTGGTAAAAAAGAGCAGCAGGGCGACAAAAATCAACTTGACCGTGACCAGTGAAAACCCGGCCTGCAGCATCATTCCAAGCAACAGCAGCCAGGCGCCAAGCGTGTCAATCAGGCTGGCCGCGTGCATGCGTGTAAAAAAGTCGGGCATGCGCAGCAAGCCCAGCGCGCCGATGACGCAGAAACCGCTCCCGAGCACGATCAGAACCCAGCTTGCGGCGTCAATTACGGGATCAGGTATCAACGGACCTCCTTTTTGAGGCTGTTGCCGGTGTCTTTGGGCGTAGTGCCCGGATCCCCGAGATCGCCGTGCTGGAAAAATTTAAGGACCGCGATTGTCCCGATCACGTTGAGCAATCCGTAAATAATGGCGATATCGAGGAACTCCGGCCGATCTGTCAGGAAGCCGACGGCCGCCAACAGGATCATGGCGGCAGTTCCCGCCGTGTTCACCGCCTGGGTCCGGTCAAACACGGTCGGTCCGAGCAATGCCCGGGCAATGGCGCCCACGAGGGTCAGCAGCAACGCAAAGCAGGCGGTTTCAAACATCGTGGCGCGACACTAGAGGCTGCGTTCAAAAGCGGTTACGCGCCGGTCCATGTCTCCGGCGGCGAGATCGTTCGCCCCCTCCCGGGTCAGGGCATGGACCAGGAACTCGCCTTCACCCACTTCAACGGACAGGGTGCCCGGAGTCAGGGTGATGGAGTTGGCAAACGTGGTACGCCCGACATCCGTTTTCTGCGTCGCGCGTACCCGTATCATCGTCGGACTGATCGGCAGCGACGGGCGGACGATGATGCTTGCGACCGTGCAGGCGGATTTGACGATTTCCTTGACCAGCCAGGGCCAGTACACGAGCAATGCCCGCGGAGCAAGGTGAATCGGATGGCCTTCATGGTCGACCACTTCCATCCTGCGCGCGAACAGCACTACGGCAAGCGTGGAACCGATGCCCGCCAGCATCAGGAACGCAGTGAAGAAACCCGAAAGCAGCAGCCAAAAGGCAAAGAGAACGAGAAATGTACTGACGAGGCGCACGCCTCCTCCCTGTTTTCGGAATTGGGTTTCCTTGGCGATGCGCCGTATATGTTTGCGAGCGCAGAGCTTGGCAAACGTTGAATTCTATCGGCTGTGCCGGGGGCGGACAAGCGCGGACTCTGCCACAAGGACAGCTCGTCTCTGCTGCCGTGACTATTTCGCAAGCCAATTCTTGCGTTCCGTTTTCAGGTTCCGGTGCGATCTCAGCCGCGACATTCTCCGCGCCAGAAACCAAAAAAGGTGGCCTCCAGGCATGATTCCCAAATACAATCTCGCCTTGCGCCAATAAAAGAGGTCGGTGCGGCAATGCGACGGGCCGCTCACAATGGGTGGTAACCATGTGGCATTCGCGAATGCGAAGCCGGGCCGACAGGGTGCCGGTCGCCGCCACAACGGGGCGCGGGCGCGAAAACCCGGGCGACCGCTGGTCGCTTCAAAAAATGCACAGATATTGTCAGGAGGAGTTGATTATGACCAAAAAGCAGGGCGCCGAAGAGCGCAAGGATGAAAACACCGGTTCACGCAGGCGATTCCTGAGCGGTGCCGCCGCCGTTGGAGGCGCAGCCACCCTGGCCGCACTGTCCGGTTGCGGTGTCGGCGGAAACAGCGACCAGAAACAAGCCGCTTCCGGTGGCTCCGGGGGTGACAGCGACCTGCCCAAGATCAAACTCAAGTTCCAGGGAGCGTTCTCGCCCAAGGATCCGATTTTCGAAATTGCCACAGAGGTCTTTACCTTCGTGGAGCAGTTGTCCGACGGGCGTATGACGGTGGAGATGTTGCCGGCAGGTGCAGTGGTCGGTGCATTTGACCAGGCCGACGCCGTTCACAAGGGCATTCTGGATGGCAGCCAGGCAGTACCGGCCTTCTGGTACGGCAAGAACAGTGCATTGTCGCTGTTCGGTACCGGGCCCGCATGGGGACACGATGCCAACACCATGTTGGGATGGATGGAGTACGGTGGCGGCCAGGAGTTATACGAGGAAATCTATCGCGATTTGCTCAAACTCGACGTTGTGCCCCTCGCATATGGTCCGATGCCAACGCAGCCGCTCGGCTGGTTCAAGAAGGAAATCAAGTCGGCCGAACAGTTCAAGGGCGTGAAATATCGCACCGTCGGCCTGTCGATCGACGTGTTCAAGAACATGGGTGCATCCGTAGTGGCACTGCCAGGCGGCGAGATCGTTCCGGCGCTCGAACGCGGCGTCATTGATGCCGCGGAATACAACAATCCTGCCTCCGACATGGCGCTGGGTTTTCCGGACGTGACCAAGATCTGCATGGTGAAGAGCAATCACCAGCCGGCGGAGTTCCTGGAGGTTCTGATCAATCGCAAAGTCTGGGATGGTTTCCCCGAGCAATATCGCTCCATCTGGCGTGTTGCGGTGAAGGCGGCCAACAGCCAGATGTACTGGCGCACCATGGAGGTGTATTCGAAGGCTTACGAAGAACTGCGCGACAACCACGGCGTAAAGTTCATCGAGACGCCGACCGACGTTCTCGAACTCCAACTCGACGCATGGGACAAGATTATCGAGGAAAAAGGCGCAGAGAATCCGTTCTTCATGAAAGTCGTCGAATCGCAAAAGGCTTACATGAAGCGGGTACTGGGCTATCGGACGAAGTTCGTTCTTGAGCCGCAACAGGCGTTTAATCACTACTTCGCCTGAGACTTGGAGCGCAATCCGTCGGGGTGTCGGCCAGGCCGACACCGTGGCGGCTTGACAGGGTGGGAAGCGGATTGTCGGGTCGCCGGGTTGTCACGAAAGCCGGCCGCCCGCGTTCACAATAAGGAATCGCCGTGAATCACTATTTGTTCATGATTGACCGGATCAGCGCATGGTCCGGAAAACTGTTCGCATGGACCGTGGTCATGCTGACCCTGCTGGTGTGCTTTGACGTCACGCTCCGCTACGTGCTGAACGCGCCAAACCAGTGGGTATTCGACATTGCCTATATCCTGTACGGGTTGTTGTTCATGATGGGCGGGGCGTACACGCTGTCGCGCAACGGTCATGTGCGCGCGGACATGGTTTATCGCACGCTCCAGCCGAAAACCCAGGCCTGGTTTGATCTCGTGTTGTACGTGTTGTTCTTCATTCCCGGCATCGCGGCGCTGGTCTATGCCGGCGTCGAGTTCACGCAAGCCTCCTGGTCGATGAAGGAAGTCTCTAGCGTCACATCTTCCGGCGTTCCCGTTTATCCGTACAAGATGTTCATTCCGATAGCGGGTGGGCTGCTGTTGCTCCAAGGGTTTGCCGAAATCATTCGCTGCGTGCTGTGTATCCGCACCGGCGAATGGCCGCAGCGTTTGCACGATGTCGAGGAAGAAGACATTGAACAAATCAAGGAACTCCTCTCCGGGAGCGCCTCCAAGGAAGGAGCAAAGCCTTGAACTGGTCCAGATTCCTCAAGTTCGAAGCGCGCACCATCGGCTTCGGCATCATCGGCCTCATCGTACTGGGTTACGTCCTTTTCCTGCCGCCACCATCGCAGATCACCCATGAACATCTCGGGATGGTCATGCTCGGCGTCATCATCGCGTCCATCCTGCTGGGGTTTCCGATTGCATTCACGCTGATCGGATTGGGCATTATTTTTGGTGTTGTGGCGTTCTACCGGCCCGGCGTGTCGCTGTTCGACAACCCGGTGTTCGACAATATGGTGTTGCGCACCTATGGTGTGATGACGCTCGACGTCATCATCGCCGTACCGCTGTTCATCTTCATGGGTTATATCGTCGAGCGTTCGGGAATTATCGACCGGTTGTTCCGCAGTCTCGAACTGTCGATGTCGAAGGTGCCGGCAGCGCTGGCGGTGGCGACGATCCTCACCTGCGCTGTGTTTGCTGCGGCTACCGGCATTATCGGGGCGACCGTGACGCTGATGGGCCTGCTGGTGTTGCCGCCCATGCTCAAGGCCGGTTACGACATCAAGCTCTCGGCAGGTTCCATTGCGGCGGGGGGATGCCTGGGTATCCTGATCCCGCCCAGCGTGCTGCTGATTCTCTACGGCGCCACCGCAGGCGTTTCGGTCGTGCAGTTGTACATGGGCGCGATCATTCCGGGATTGATGCTGTCGAGCATGTATGTCGGCTATGTCATCCTCAGAGCGGCTATCAATCCGAAGCTTGCTCCCAAACTGCCGGTTGAGGAGCTCAATGTTCCCAAGCTCGAAATTCTCAAGATGCTGGCGACATCGTTCTTTCCATTGGCGTTTCTCATTGCCGCCGTGCTTGGCAGTATCATGTTCGGCGTCGCGACGCCTACCGAAGCGGCTGCAGTCGGAGCGCTTGGTGCCGCCATTCTGGCCGCGTCCTACGGGCGCCTGACGTTCACCCGGCTCAAGGAGTCGGCTTTTCTGACCTCGCGCACCACCGCCATGGTGTGTTGGCTGCTCGTCGGTTCGTGGGTGTTCTCCTCAACGTTCGCGGCGCTGGGCGGGCAAAACCTGCTCGAGAGCTGGGTCTATGAAATGGACCTGTCGCCCGGCGGCTTCCTGTTCCTGTCGCAGTTGCTGATCTTCCTGCTGGGATGGCCTCTCGACTGGACCGTTATCATCATCATATTTGTGCCAATCTTCCTGCCGATGCTGCCGAACTTCGGAATCGATCCGTTGTTTTTCGGGTTGTTGACGGCGATCAATTTGCAGACGGCGTTCCTGTCACCGCCGATGGCGATGGCAGCGTACTACCTCAAGGGCGTTGCGCCGCCGCAGGTTACACTGGCGCACATCTTCATGGGGATGGTGCCGTTCATGTTGATCCAGCTGTCAGCGATGTTGCTGCTGGTGATGTTCCCTGCAATCGGAATGTGGTTGCCGAACGTGTTCTACGGTAATTGATTCGGCGCCGTCAGTATCCAATGCCCCGTAGCCCGGTGGGTTGCGGGGCGGAATTTTTGCGCAATCTTCAGCATATGAAAAAAGTCGTTGTTACCCGTGAAGTATTCGACGAGACAATCGAATACCTGGAACAGCATTTTTCGGTGGTATCCAATCAGCAGGATCGCTTGTATACGCGTGGCGATCTGGTTGAACTGTTGCGCGATGCCGATGGCATGCAGTCTTCATCGAGCGACGTGGTCGACGAAGACCTCCTGAAGCGTTGTCCATCGATCAAGGCGGTCTGTAACACCGCTGTGGGCTACAACAACATCGACGTTGCCGCCTGTACCCGCCATGGGGTGATGGTGACCAATACGCCTGGCGTGCTCGACAACAGCGTTGCCGATTACGCGATCGGCCTGATGATAGCGACCTGTCGCCGGATGGGCGAGGGCGAGCGCTATTTGCGTGCGGGACAGTTCAAGGCGACTTATCTCAAACAAACGCTGGGTCACGATGTTCACGGCGCCACGCTCGGCATCATGGGGTTTGGCCGGATTGGTCAGGCAATCGCCAAACGGGCCGGCGGATTTGACATGAACATCCTGTATCACACGCGTAACAGGGTTTCAGCCGATGTCGAGAAGAAACTCAGGGCGCGTTACGTTGCCAAGAACGAATTGCTGAAACAATCGGATATCGTGATGCTGATATTGCCGTACACGGCCGATACGCATCACTACATCGGTGCACCTGAGCTGGCAACGATGAAGTCATCGGCTGTTCTGGTGAACATGGCACGTGGCGGCATCGTCGACGATGCCGCGCTGGTCGGCGCACTGAAGTCGAAAACGATCTGGGCCGCCGGTCTGGATGTCTACGAAAATGAACCGAACGTGAATCCGGGATTTCTCGAACTCGAGAACGTGGTGTTGTCCCCGCACATTGCCAGCGCGTCAGAGCCGACGCGGCGCGCGATGGCAATGACGGCAGCGATGAACCTGGTTACCGCTCTGAATGGGGAAACGCCGCCCAATCTGGTCAATCCCGAGTGCCGTAATGACGGGAAGGCGTAGCTGAAGTGCGCATGCGCCGAACGACACGGTGAGAACGGCCGAACTGCGCTGTTGCCGGCGTTTGTAACAACTATCTGGTAAGCAAGGGCATGACTGAACTGTACAAACTGGGGTTGCATGAAGCGGCAAGAAAAATCCGTTCGGGAAAGCTTCAGCCGAGTGTGTATCTGGCGAGCCTGTTGGAGCGCATTGATGCGCTCGAAGACAAGATCAAGGCCTGGCATTGGCTGGACCGGGACCGCGCCATGGGACTGGCGCGCGTGGCGGACTCGGCGGCGGCACCCTGGAAGGCCGCCCACCCGCTGCACGGGGTGCCGATCGGTGTAAAGGACAACTTCTACACCGCGGGTATTCCGACCGAAATGGGTTGCAGCCTGTATGCCGGTTACGTTCCGGGCGAATCCGCCGAAGTCGTTTTGCGGCTGGAGAGCGCGGGGGCGCTGATGCTTGGCAAGACAGTCACGACCGAGGCTGCGTTCATGATGCCTGCAAGTACGCGCAATCCCTGGAACCAGGCGCACACGCCTGGCGGTTCTTCAAGCGGTTCGGCAGCTGCCGTGGCTGCCGGGTTCGTGCCGGCAGCGATCGGCACTCAGACCAATGGCTCGGTTGTGCGTCCGGCTGCGTTCTGTGGTGTCGTCGGTTACAAGCCGAGCCAGGGCATGCTGTCCGCGCGCGGCATCATGCCGTTTGCGCCGTCGCTGGACCAGCCCGGCGTGTTCGCGCGCAGTGTTGCTGATGCGGCGCTGCTCGCATGGAGCCTGACAGAGCGGCGCAGCAGTATTCAACCGGACGCACCCATGCTCAAGGGGGCGCCGAGACTTGCCGCAGTGCGTTCGCCCGTCTGGTATCGGGCGCAGGTGGAGCAGCGCACCCAGTTCGATGCCGACATTGCCCGGTTGAGAAAAGCCGGTGCCATGATCGACATCATCGAGATACCGGGTGAATTCGACCGCGCGCACAAAGTCCACCGCACCATCATGCTGTTCGAGGCGGCACGCGCTTCGCGCAAGGTGCGCGCGCAATACCGGGAGTACTTTTCCGATTTACTCAACAACGCGCTCGACGAAGGCGAAGCCATCGCCGACGCCGACTATCGCGATGCGTTGAAACTGCGTACGCAGTTGCAACAGCGTCTTGCTGCTTTCCTCGACCGCGGATACTCCGCCATTATCACGCCGCCTGCCCCGGGCGAAGCGCCGCGGACGCTGGGTGAGACCGGCGACCCGAGTTTTTGCTCGATCTGGACGCTGATGGGCACCCCCGCCATCGTTATCCCGACCGGCAGGGGGCCGAACGGCCTGCCGCTCGGGCTGCAACTGGTCGGTGCCGTCGAAGAAGAGAATTATCTGCTGTCAACGGCGGCCTGGTGCGAGCGGTATTCGCCATTCAAGGGTTTGGTCTGAGCAGGTTGATCCGGTCCGCGCTTGCAACGAAGTGAGCAGGCCGGTGCCGTGCCCGCGCAGCTATCCGTTTGCGTAGCCGATCGCGCCTGTTGAGCACTGTTGCGCAGCAGTTGATCGGGGTCGTCGCGAAAACACGAATATGCACCGTATCGCCGGGCCGCTGCATGCGAGCGCATGCAACCGCAGGTTGTCGGGTTGGGGTTGCGAGAGCCAGTCGGAAGGCAATTGGCTTGCACTTGTCTGCGGAGATTGAGTGACGTGATGACTGCATTGGTATTTCTTGGTGGCCTTGTTGCGCTGACTGTGGGCGCGGACCTGCTGGTTCGAGGCGCGTCGCGTATCGCGTCATCAATGGGCATCTCTCCGTTGATTGTCGGATTGACTGTTGTCGCTGTGGGCACCAGTTCCCCGGAGCTGGCAGTGGGAGTCGGAGCGGCGGTGGTCGGGCAGGCAGATATTGCCGTCGGAAACGTCGTCGGCAGCAACATCTTTAACGTTCTCTTCATCCTCGGCTTGTCGGCGATGGTCGTGCCGCTGATAGTGGCGCAACAGATCGTTCGTTTCGACGTGCCGCTGCTCATTGGTTGCTCCCTGTTCGTGATGCTGATCAGCATGGACGGGCGCATTGGACGTTTCGACGGCATGCTGCTGTTCTCGGGGGTGATCGCGTACACGGCGCTCCTCGTCTGGCAGGCACGAAAGGAGCGCGACGCCAGCGTGATGGCCGAATACGCGGATGCCTACCCGCGAATCAAGGCGCGGAGTTGGCTCATCAACCTGTCGTCGATTCTGATCGGCCTGCTGTTGCTTGTTCTCGGCGCCGACTGGCTGGTCGCTGCGGCGGTACAGTTCGCAAGGCAGCTTGGCATCAGTGAACTGGTCATCGGCCTTACCGTGGTCGCTGCCGGCACGTCCCTGCCGGAAGTCGCGGCGTCGGTTGTCGCGACAATCAAGGGCGAGCGCGATATAGCGGTCGGAAACGCGATAGGCAGCTGCATCTACAACCTGCTGCTGGTTCTCGGCGTAACAGCGCTGATCGCACCGGCGGGCATCGCGGTCGCGCAATCGGTGCTGAATTTCGATCTGCCGGTCATGATTGCCGTGTCGGTGGCGTGTTTGCCCATCCTGTTCACCGGCTACCGCATCGATCGATGGGAAGGCGGGGTATTTCTTGCCTACTACCTGGCCTATACCTGTTTTGTGGTTTTCAAGGCGACGGAGCATGATCTGCTCGAGCCTTTCAGCCGTGTCATGCTGATCTTCGTGTTGCCGATCACGATCTTGACGATCGTGATCGTGCTGGTCAGGACATGGCTGGATTCGAAACAATCGCGCGCCTGAGCGCCGGAGCGAGAGGATTTCCGCTCGTCTTGCCGGAAAGCTTCGTGCTCCGCTGCCGGACATGGTGATGATGTCCCGAGCCGGATCCGGTCTTTTCCAGGACCGCGATCACGTCCGCCAGCCCAGACGGACCGGTGGACATCGGCGTGCGCGGAAAATCGATCGACTCCCGGGAACTCGTTTCGGTGCACCCGGTCTATTCACGCGAACCCGCTGACGTTGCTCGCTGGATGGCCAAAGTACCGGCCTTGCGATGACCGGCACACGGGCAAAGTGCAGGGCGGCCGCCCCGCACCCCGCAGCAGCCGCTGCAACGCGATCTAACATATGTTTGAAAAATCCGGTGCGCTTCGGAGGCCCAGGTTCGCCCTTGATTAACCAAAGGAGAAAGTCATGAAAAAGTTCGTTGGAATTTCCGCTGCTGCAGCTATTCTTGCGCCATCCCTGGCTTTCGCGGATACGCCATTGCATGCCTACCGGTACATCAACATCGAGGCACCGCCCAACAAGGTGTGGAAAATGATAGAGAGCTTCGACGGCATGCAGGCGTGGCACCCCGATGTCGCCGAGGCGCGTATCGTCGAGGGTGCGCCAGGAGAGGTGGGGACCGTGCGCGAAGTCCGCTACAAGGACGGCACCACGGTTCGTCAAAAACTCACGCGTCATGATCAGGCGCAACTGCGCATCGACTACAAGGTCGTGGGTGAGTCGCCCTGGGGCTTGAAGGACTATCAGGCCGTCATGGATATCGTTGAGCCGAAGCCGGGCCAGTCGGCATTGATCTGGCGGTCCAGCTTTCTCAAGCATGACTACTCCGGAGAGGCCGACGTGGTTGGGCGTGTTCAGACAGGCTACGAATCGGGCCTCGATAACATCAAACGCATCGCGGAAAGCGGCTGACCGGCAAACAGTCGTTCGATCAACGCTGCAAAGCGATGTCTGCCGCGCGGGCTTGTTCCCGCGCGGCTTTTCTATTTTATAGCTACTGTTGACGAGCGAGGCGTGTCCGGTCTGCCGGAGCCATGGCGATCGGCGACCCGGCGCTGTGTTTGCGAAACCCGGACACACGTTACGGTTTTTGTCGTCACGAAAAACGGCGCTCCGGCGGAACTCCGATATTGCGCGCCGGTCTATCGGGTGGTCGATTCGCGACCGACATTTTGAGGAGACACGATGCGCAATTACACAAGAAACAGTCCCGAAGCCGTATCCCGTCTGGTGGCGATGGCAATGATTACCGATGCCGAGGTTGACGATCGCGAACTTGATGCGCTCGAACGCATGGATTTTTATGGCAGCGTCGGAATCAACAAATGGGCGTTCGGCGATGTACTTGCCGATTTTTGCGATGACCTGAAGCGCAAGGCGGGCCGGAACGGGCGCATCCGGCTGCTCGATCAACGCTACCTCGACCACGCCTTGTCCGAAGTGGATGATCCCTTGCTGCGCGCCAAAACGGTTGCACTGATCGCCAACCTGGTCAAATCGGACGGGTGCGTCGCGACGCAGGAAGCCGCGTTCTTTGCCTATCTCCTCAAGCGCTGGGATTATTCGGCGGAAGACGCCGATCCGGCCAGACCACACTAGGGTTGACCAGTATGAAATGTCCGGTGTGCAGTGAATCGCAATTGAAAATGACAGAGCGGCAGGGAATCGAAATCGATTATTGCCCGCAATGTCGTGGTGTGTGGCTTGACCGTGGCGAGTTGGACAAGATTATCGAACGGACAGCTGTGTCCCAGGTGCCGGCGACAGAGCCGCAGCAACCTCGCCGCGAGGAGCGCGGTCGCGACGATTACCGAGGTGGCGATGATCGCTATAATGACAAGCGTCATCGCAAGCGCAGTTCGCTGTTCGATCTGTTCGATTTTGACTGAATCAACACCCGCGACCGAATAGAACTTACTGATGGATGCAGTCGTGCCTCCGGGATGACGCTGCAGGCGAACGGGCAGACAGACCGACCGAAACGGCAAGCGGCCGGATGCGATGCGCATCGGCCGTTTTTTTTGAGAAGACGAAGTGCCCCCTGTATCGCCAACTACTGCTGTGAGCAGAACGGATGTTCGTGCCCAGATTCATCGTCTCGACCAATGCTCGGTCGCGGACCGGTGGCGCCTGCGCCGGGCGCTACAGCGCGCTCTCGATGCTTCGCGTGCAGAGTCGATTTCACCAGAGCAACTGGCGCGAATGACGGCCGAGGTCGATGCCGCAGTCGCGAAGATCGATGCGCGCCGCGCCCGCAAACCGGCAATTTCCTATCCGCAAGCGCTGCCGGTCAGCGCGAAACGTGATGAGATCGCACGCGCCATCGACGGGAATCAGGTTGTCATCGTCTGCGGTGAAACCGGCTCGGGCAAGACGACCCAGTTGCCGAAAATCTGCCTCGAAATCGGCCGCGGCGTCTTCGGTCAGATCGGGCACACGCAACCACGGCGTATCGCGGCGCGCTCGGTGGCCAATCGTATTTCACAGGAACTGGGCACTGTGCTCGGTGACCTGGTCGGGTATCAGGTGCGCTTCACGGGCAAGACCAGCCCCGATAACCTGGTCAAACTGATGACCGACGGCATCTTGCTGGCCGAAACGCAGTCGGACCGTTTCCTGAACGCATACGACACGCTGATCATCGACGAAGCGCACGAGCGCAGTCTCAATGTCGATTTTCTGCTCGGTTATGTCAAGCAGCTCTTGCCGAAACGTCCAGACCTGAAACTCATCATCACTTCGGCCACCATCGATGCTGACAAATTCTCGCGCCATTTCGATGATGCGCCGGTGATCGAGGTGTCGGGCCGCCTCTATCCCGTCGATATTGTTTACCGGCCATTCGATGAGGACGATGAAGACGCGCACGATATCGATTTGCCCGAAGCCGTGGTAAATGCACTTGATGAAATCTCCGTGCAGGGTGCCGGCGGCGACGTGCTGGTGTTCTTGCCGGGAGAGCGCGAAATTCGCGAATGCGCCGAGGCGCTGCGCAAGCATCCGTCCCACGGCCATCGATCGGGCCGCATCGAGATCCTGCCCTTGTACTCCCGTTTGTCAGCGCAAGAGCAGGAGCGCGTTTTCAGCCCGGGCGGACCCCGGCGTGTCGTCCTGGCGACGAACGTGGCCGAAACTTCTCTGACGGTACCCGGCATTCGTTATGTGATCGATTCCGGACTGGCACGCATCAATCGCTACAGTTTCCGCAACAAGGTCGAGATGTTGCAAGTGGAAAAGATTGCGCGCGCCTCGGCCAATCAGCGCGCCGGTCGTTGCGGCCGTGTCATGAACGGCGTTTGTGTTCGCCTTTATGGCGAGGATGACTTTGGTTCCCGCCCCGAGTTCACCGATCCCGAAATCCTGCGCTCTTCCCTGGCTTCGGTGATTCTTCGCATGCAGGCGTTGCGACTTGGCGACGTCGCCGAATTCCCTTTCGTCGATGCACCCGCATCGAAGGCAATCGCCGATGGTTACCAGTTACTGGTCGAGCTGGCGGCGGTGGATGAGCGCAAGCATCTGACGGCTGTCGGGAAGCGGTTGGCAAAATTGCCGATCGACCCGCGCATAGCGCGAATGATCGTCGCGGCACAGGAGTTCGCGTGCCTGCGAGAGATACTGATCATCGCCTCCGGGCTGTCGGTACAGGACCCGCGGGAGCGCCCGGCCGACAAACAGGACGCGGCGACCCTGGCACACAGCGAATTTGCCGACGAGCGTTCCGACTTTCTTGGCTATGTGGCGATGTGGAACTGGTTTGAAGATGCCATCCGCCACAAGCAATCCAATCGCAAACTTGTGCAGGAGTGTCACAAGCGGTTCCTGTCCTATGTGCGATTGCGCGAGTGGCGGGAGTTGCACGGCCAGCTAGCGTCAATGACTGCGGAGATGGGATGGAGACCGAATGAGAAGCCGGCGCGCTACGAGGAGGTTCATCGCGCATTGTTGAGCGGCTTGCTTGGCAACATCGGTTTCAAGTCCGATGATGCCGGCGTTTACCTGGGCGCGCGCGGTATCAAGTTTGTCGTGCATCCCGGCTCGGCGATGAAGAAACGCAAGCCGAAATGGCTGATGGCGGCCGAATTGACCGAAACGACCCGTCTGTATGCGCGTTGCGTGGCGCAGGTGGAGGCAGCCTGGATCGAAAGCCTCGGTAGCCATGTTGCAAAAAGCAGTTACCGGGATCCACGCTGGTCGCGCGAAGCGGGCAACGTTGTCGCGTCGGAGCAGGTGACGGTTTATGGCCTCATTGTTGTGCCACGCCGCCAGGTATTGTACGGGCCAATCGATCCGGTGGCGGCGCGCGAGCTGTTCATTCGTGGCGCGCTGGCAGCCGGTGACGTCAATTCGCGAGCGCCGTTTTTGCAGCACAACCGGCGCATCATCGAACAGGTGAGCGAACTCGAGCACAAATCGCGACGGCATGACGTGCTGGTGGACGAGTCGGCCATTTTCGATTTTTTTGACGAGCGTGTGCCGCAGGGGATCTGGTGCTGGACCGATTTCGAAAAGTGGCGGCGCGAGGCCGAACGCGGCAACCGGGAATTGCTGTTTCTCAAGCGGACCGACCTGATGCGTCATTCCGCCGAGCAGGTCACGGTCGATTTGTATCCGGACAGCATCGCGCTCGCGGGTCATCGCCTGGGGCTGTCTTATCGCTTCGAGCCGGGACATCCGATGGACGGCGTCACGATGACCGTGCCGCTGGCGGCACTCAACCAGATCGACGAGCGTCGTTGCGAATGGCTGGTGCCGGGTCTGTTGCGTGACAAGATTACCGAATTGCTCCGCGGTCTCCCGAAAGGCGTGCGCAAGCATTTCGTGCCGGTACCGCAGGTGGTGACCACCGTGCTCGGTTCGATGAAACCCGATGATCGTCCTCTGGCGCAGGCACTGGCGCAGGCGCTACACAGCAAGACCGGAGTCGAAGTGCCAGCGGACCTGCTTCAGGCGGTGGAATTGCCGGTCTATCTGCGCATGAATTTCCGCATTGTCGACGACAATGGCGACGAGATCGCCATGGGACGGGACCTCGTCAGCCTGCGCGGCGATCTGGGGGTCAAGGCGATGCGCAGTTTCAGCGAAACCGCGGCGACGCAGTTTGAGCGCAAAGGCCTGCGGCGCTGGGATTTCGAAGAGTTGCCCGAGATCATGGAAGTCGATCGTGCCGGTGGCAGGGTGGTGGGCTTTCCTGCGATCGTTGATGACGGTGATTCGGTGGCGCTGACGCTGGTGGATACCGAGATCGAGGCCCAGCGTTTGACGCGCAGGGGACTGCGCCGCTTGCTGCGTCTCGCGCTGCCCGAGCAGTTCAAGTTTCTGTCGCGCAGCCTTCCCGGATTGACGGAAATGTCACTGCGCTACGCGTTGCTCCTGGAAGACCAGGGTGCGCGCGGTGACAAGGCCTCGGTGACCGACCGCTTGCGCGACGAGTTGATCGAGGCGACTTGCGACCGCGCATTCTTTCTCGATACCGGTTCTGCGAAATCCGGTTCTCCCCAAAACGGACCGGACGCAACGGGGCAGACGGACGCGATACCGGTGCGTGACCGCAAGACCTTCGAAGCCCGGGTCGCGAAAGCGAAAGTGCGGTTGGTCGAAGTGGCCAACGAGCTGTGCCGGATTACCGGCGAGACGCTTGCGCACTACCAGGCGCTGCGCTCGAGGCTGAACGATCCGCGCTTTGCCGCGTGGCCGCGCGCGCTCGCGGATATACGCAGCCATCTGGGTTTTTTGCTCGGTGAGCGATTTATAGTAACCACACCGTTCGAGCATCTGCGGCATTTTCCCCGTTATCTGCAAGCGGTGGGTGTGCGCCTGGACAAGCTCGCATCCAACCCCGAGCGCGATGCCAGCTGGCAGGAGCAATTGACACGTTTCTGGCAGATGTTTACGACACGTATCGAACAGGACCGGTTACGCGGTGTCAGCGATCCCGCGGTCAGCGAGTTTCGCTGGATGCTGGAGGAATTGCGGGTGTCGCTATGGGCACAGCAATTGAAGACGCCGTATCCGGTTTCCTTCAAACGCCTGGAGAAATACTGGGCCGGCCTGTAAGCCCTTGCGCGCACGTCGGGCGCAACCCGGAGCATTGCCACCCGGGTGTCTTGACGGCACGGCCGGCCAGGTTTGCTGGTCCGTTTCTTGATTGAGCAGAAGAACCGCTGTTTGTTTCTTCGGTATCCGTGTTCAAGGAGATTTCGGAACGTGTCCGTCAACAGCCGCTTTTTCTGGAAAAACCGCCTGCGCGCCAGCGGCATTCACCTCGGCATCAGCGTAGCGATCGCGGTGCTGGCGGCGTTGCTGGTTTTTCTGGTCTGGTACCCCTATCCCTACGGCGAAATCTCCGGTGGACGCGATCTGTTTCTGATTCTGGTTGGCGTTGACGTGGTCCTCGGACCGTTGATCACACTGGCAATTTTCAACACGTCCAAGCCCCGGCGCGAACTGGTCCGTGACCTCGCCGTGGTCGGCCTGATCCAGCTTTCCGCGCTCGGTTACGGGATGTGGACGGTATTCGTCGCGAGGCCGGTATACCTCGCATTCGAGATTGACCGTTTCCGGGTGATCCATGCAGTTGACGTGCCAGAGGAAATGCTGCCGCTGGCGCCGAACGGAATGCAATCGCTGCCCCTGGCCGGACCGGAGCAGGTCGCGGTGCGGCCGTTCCGCAATCCGCAGGAGAGCTTTGAAGCGACAATGGCGGCTCTGGAGGGTGTGCACCTTGGCTCGCGCCCCGACCTTTGGCAGCCTTATCCGGAAGCGCGCGAACAAGTACTCGGGGCAGCGAAGCCGATGCGCGAACTGGTGAAGCGATTTCCCGACAATGCCGCGATTTTCGATCGCGCAGTCATCGATTCGGAGAAGCCGCTGGATTCGTTGGTGTATCTGCCTTTGGTGGGCAGAAAGGCGTTGGTCTGGACTGTGTTGCTGGACGCTTCCACGGCCGAGGTCGTCGGTTTCATCCCGTTCGACTCGTTCTGAACGCGGCGGCTGCGTTCAAGCCTGCATAAGCAGGCTCCTGCTACCATGCGTGCTTACCGTAGCTACGATCGCGTGAGCGACGCCAGGCGGCGAGCAGGAGCCACAGTACACCATGGAAAAGTCTTTCAAGAGCGAAATCGAGCTGCTACGCCTGGGGCAAGGCCGGGTTTTTCACGGCGAAGGCATACTCGCCATTACCAAGGCCTTGCTGCAGTCCGGTGTGTCCTACGTCGGCGGCTACCAGGGCGCCCCCGTGTCGCATTTGCTCGATGTCATGGTGCAGTCGGCCGAATACATGGAGGAACTGGGGGTTCACGTCGAGGCCTGTTCCAATGAAGCCTCGGCGGCGGCGATGCTGGGCGCGTCGATCCACTATCCGATTCGGGGTGCGGTGACGTGGAAGTCCATCGTCGGCACCAATGTCGCAGCCGACGCGTTGTCCAACCTGTCCTCGCCCGGGGTCAAGGGCGGGGCCATGATCGTGGTAGGTGAAGACTATGGCGAGGGGGCTAGCGTCATACAGGAGCGCACCCACGCGTTTGCGTTGAAGTCGACCATGTTGATGCTTGATCCGCGCCCCGACCTGACGAACATGGTTCGCATGGTCGAGCACGGGTTTCGTCTCTCCGAAGCTTCCAGCATGCCGGCGATACTCGAACTGCGTATCCGTGCCTGCCATGTGCGCGGCAGCTTTGAATGCAAGGATAACCTTGCGCCGGCGATTTCCACCCGGCGATTGCTCGAACAGCCCGCCGAATTCGACTACTCGCGGCTGGCGCATCCGCCGGTGACCTTTCGCCACGAGAAGCTGAAAGCGGAGCAGCGCATTCCTGCAGCGCGCACCTATATCGCCGAACACAAGCTCAATGAATTATTCGCCGGGGCGCGTGACGACGTCGGGTTGATCGTGCAGGGTGGTTTGTACAACTCGTTGATCAGGGCGCTGCAGCAATACGGGTTGGCCGATACCTTTGGTCAAACGGACATTCCGATTCTGGTACTGAACGTAACCTTCCCGTTGGTGCCGGAGGAAATCGCTGATTTCTGTCTTGGCAAGCGCGCTGTGTTGATGCTCGAAGAAGGTCAGCCGGATTTCATCGAACAGGATGTTCTCACGATGTTGCGCCGGCGCGATATCAACACGCCGGTACATGGCAAGGACCTGATTGCCGCGAGCGGCGAGTACACCGTTGAAGTGATTGCAGGCGGCATCGAGCGGTTTTGTGGTCGTTACCTTGCCGACGTGAATATTGAAAACGGCAAGGATTGGCGTGCGGGTAACGCATCGCGGCGCGATGCGGTCGCGGCGGCGATGGCTTCCGCGCTGCCGGCGCGTCCGCCGGCGTTTTGTGTCGGGTGTCCGGAGCGCCCCGTGTTCTCGGCGCTGAAGCTGGCGCAACGTGACGCCGGACCGGTGCATATCGCCGCCGACATTGGTTGTCATGCGTTCAGCACTTTCGAACCTTTTTCTTTCGGACATTCGATACTCGGTTATGGCATGAGTCTGGCGAGCCGCGCCGGGGTTTCGCCGATGATGAACCGGCGTGTTCTTGCGGTGATGGGTGATGGCGGGTTCTGGCACAACGGCCTGCTCACCGGCGTCCAATCGGCGTTGTTCAATGGCGACGACGCGGTACTGGTGATTTTCAAGAACGGTTACACCTCTGCGACCGGAACGCAGGAGATCATTTCAACTCCGGACGAAGACGCAAAACAAAGTGCGAGACTCAAGAGCCAAAGCCTGGTCGATCGTAACCGTACGATTGAGAACACGCTCGAGGGACTGGGCGTGAAATGGATGCGCACCGTCCACACCTACCATGTCGACAAGGTGCGCAAGGTTTTCGACGAGGCGTTCAGTACCCCGTTTGACGGATTGAAAGTCATCATCGCCGAAGGCGAGTGCCAGCTCGAACGTCAGCGGCGCGTCAGGCCATGGATCGCCGGCCTGCTGCGTGCCGGAAAGCGGGTCGAGCGTGTGCGATACGGGGTCGACGAAGATGTCTGCACCGGTGATCATGCCTGTATTCGTCTTTCCGGTTGTCCGACCTTGACGTTGAAAGACAATCCCGACCCGCTGAAAGTTGATCCGGTGGCAACCGTCATTGACGGGTGCGTTGGTTGCGGACTGTGCGGCGAGAACGCCCACGCCGCCACTCTTTGCCCGTCGTTTTATCGTGCCGAGATCGTTTGCAATCCGAACTGGCACGAGCGCCTGATCGCTCGCGTGCGCGCCAGCGTGTTGCGCCTGTTGCAAGCGGCCTGATGCAATGAGTGGAAAGAAAACTGGGAAGCGTCCGATCACCGTGTTGATCTGCGCGCTCGGCGGTGAAGGCGGGGGTGTGCTGGCGGAATGGCTGGTACGCACCGCGACGGAGCTTGGCTATCCGGTGCAGAGCACATCCATTCCCGGCGTGGCGCAGCGCACCGGATCGACGACCTACTATCTCGAAGTCTATCCGGTTCCGCTGGCGGAACTGGGGGGGAAGCAACCGGTGTTCAGCCTCTATCCGGTCCCCGGTGACCTCGACATACTGGTGTCCTCAGAGTTGCTCGAGACCGTGCGCCAGATTGGCAACGGCATGGTGTCGCCGAACTCGACCAGGGTGCTGACCTCCACTTCGCGCACACTGACGACCGCAGAGAAAATGCAGGCAGGCGACGGGCGTGTGGCGGTCGACGAACTGCTTTCGCTCGTCAGAAAATTCAGTGCTGAGTATCGTGCCTTCGACATGACACGGATCTCGCGCGAAGCGGGCACCGTCGTCAGCGCCGTGCTGATGGGGGCGATCGCAGGCAGTGGCTGGTTGCCGTTTCCGCGCGAGGCGTTCGAAAAGACGATTCGCCAGTCGCAACGCGGGGTTGAAGCCAGCCTGGCCGGGTTCGCGCGAGCGGCGGACGCCGTGCGAGGCCATGCCCCGGAAGAAGTGCCCGGCGGCTTGCCAGACGGCATCAATCCCGCATTTGCGCTACAGGAGGCCGAAGAATTTCCCGAGCCGTTACGGGAAATGGTCGCCCTTGGTTATGCGCGTCTTGTCGAGTACCAGGGGCGCGACTATGCACGTTTGTATCTGTCGCGCCTCCGGAAAGTCGTCGAAGCCGAGAGGGTCGCCGACCCGGACGGCGAGCATGCGTTCGCCGTGGCCCTCGAGGCGGCGCGCTATCTGGCGCTATGGATGGCGTTCGATGACATTGTGCGTGTTGCCGATTTGAAGTGCCGTGCCAGCCGGTTTGCACGCGTGCGCCGCGAGGTCAAGGCGCAGCCCGGTGAACTGGTTCGCGTCTATGATTTTTTCAAACCCGGAATCCCGGAACTGGCCGGGTTGTTGCCCGGATTTCTGGCGCAACCTTTAATTCGCTGGGACACGCGGCGCATGACCGCGGGTAAGACCAGGTTCGCAATTCCGCTCAAGGTCGGGGTGCACAGTCTGTCCGGATTCCTTGCGCTGCGCGCCGTTGCCGGCCTGCGCTGGCTGCGCCCGCGCGGCATGCGCTTTGCGCGAGAACAGGAAATGATCGAGCGCTGGCTGGACGGGGTTATTCGCGGACTGGGTGCAGGCTGGCAGGTCGGGTTCGAAGTGGCTGCCTGTGCGCGTTTGGTCAAAGGCTATGGATCCACCAACGAACGCGGCAAGGAAAATCTGCTGCACGTTCTGACGCACCTGATCGACACCGAATTTGACAGCGCAGACGCGCGTGCCGGGGCAATACGTTCGGCCCGCGAGTCGGCGATGTCCGACGAATCCGGCAAGGCGCTGGACGAGGCGCTGGTAAACGCGGGTGCTCCCGCCCGGCCCGTCAAGGCACAACCGGTCATCTGGGTAAAAAAACCGCGCCGCACAGCCGGATAGCGTGCGGCGCGGTTTGAGGGCGCGTCGACCAAAACTGCGTTAACAGGCCCTAGTTTCGGCCGCCGCAACTGCGCGGTTGTGCAAACACCACGCCGTATGCCGGATCGCGTTCGCTGTGATACCGGCCCACCAGCACTCCGGCACTGATCGCGTTCAGCCCCGGCGAGTGGCCCGCCGTGTGTTGAAAGCGCACACCCGGGTACTCGCGTTCCAGCAACTCGGTCCATTCTTCGAACGAGTGCGTGACGCGGCTCATTGGCAGTTGCCGCTGCACCGGATGAGCCGCTGTGCGCAGTTGATGCGATCAAAGGCCTCCGCAGCCTGATAATCGAGGTCGCCACCCGCATGGTGGAGCAGGGCACTGTTGCAATGCCGGCGGTTCGTGACGTAGACGGGCGGGCCGAGCCATTCAACATTCGCACATCCAGGGCTGCCTGTGCCGAACTGAATGCCGAGTTCATATTGACCGCAGAATGCGCCTCGATGCTGAATGTTGCCCTCGATGTGCCAGTTCCCGTCCTCCAGCAGCCACGCGGTAATGTCGCCATAATGAAAATCGAGCCGGGCGGGAGAGCGGTCACCTCCGACATCATTGCTCCGGCGCGGTTCGGTGGCGAGCTTGCGCACCTCGCCGGCGTCGACGGGTGCCGGCGAACCGATGCATGCAATGAGAAAAAGTACTGTGCTTAGAATACGTTGCATCAGCGCAATCTATCACGGCGGGGAACCGCCTGCCAGAGCGTTGACAAGCCTTGAGCGTGGTTGAATACTGAACGTCCCCTACCGATGGTGCTACGGAGAATCAGATGCGAACCGTACAACAATTACTTGATGAGAAAGAGCACCGGCTTCTGACAATTGCGCCGGAGGCGAGTGTGCTGGACGCGCTCAAGCTCATGGCCGAAAAGGATGTCGGGGCTCTGGTTGTGCTCGATGGCGAGAAGCTGGCCGGCATTTTTTCGGAGCGCGATTACGCACGCAAGATCATCCTGTTCGGAAAATCTTCGAAAGAAACATCGGTCAGCGAAATCATGACATTGCGGGTTGTTTGCGTGCGGCCTGAACAGACTGCCGACGCGTGCATGTCACTGATGACGGAGAAGCGGGTGCGGCACCTGCCGGTGTTATCCGGAAAGAAAGTGATTGGCATCATTTCCATCGGCGACGTGGTGCGGGCAATGATGTCCGATCAGCAACACACGATCGAACAGCTCGAACAGTACATCATGAGTTGAGGTGCGGTGCGGCTTTTCATGTCTCGTATCCGGTTCGTTGCCGTGACCTTTTGTGTGCTCTGTTTCTTGCCCGCGTGCAAGACACCGTCATCGATGATGGCCAGTGAAATTGGTTGCTCGACGCGTGGGGTCGAGATTCTCGATAGTGCGTTTTCGCGTAATGGTTCTGCGACAACGTGGTGCGTTCGCTGCGCTGACAAGAATTTCAGTGAAACCTATATCTGCGCGAGCAATCCCGAGCGTGACCGGATGCAATGCCGGGAAGTGCCAATGGGACCGCCTTGCGAATGAAGCGCGATCTGCGGATAGAACAATAATGCTCGGGCATCCGTAACGGGCCAGTGGCGGTTTTGTCCAAAGGGGATTTGAGTTTCTCGCCGCTGGGTGATCGCGCCGTTTTGCTGGAAGTCGGTAACGATGCCGACCCCGAGACGGTGTCTCGGGTCCGGGCGCTTGCGGATTATCTCGCCCGATTGCGTCTGCCCGGTGTGCTCGACCTGGTGCCGGCCTTGCGCACCATCGGCATTCATTACGAACCGGAAGAATGGCGTGATGAATCTGCAACGCGTTCGTCCTATGAACTGCTGGTAGAGCACATTCAAACCGCATTGCCGGACCCGGCAACATTGGTTTTGTCCGAAGGCCGCGCGCGGGAAATCCCCGTCTGTTACGAGGCTGATTGTGCTGCCGACCTGCCCGCCCTGGCGCGAACGCTCGGCTTGTCACGTTCGCAAATCGTCGAGATGCACAGTGCTGTGGAATATTCCGTATACATGATCGGATTCGCCCCCGGATTTGCCTACCTCGGGCCGCTTGATGAACGCCTGGTGCTGCCGCGCAGGAAAACGCCACGAACCCGCGTGCCTGCCGGCAGTGTAGCGATTGCCAATCAGTACACCGGCATTTATCCGGGCGAATTGCCGGGCGGATGGCATCTGATCGGACGCACGCCCTTGCGGTTGTTTGATCCGTCGCGAACACAGCCATCGCTGTTGCAAGCAGGCGACCGTGTGCGATTCTCTCCGATCGACGCTGCGAGGTTCCGGCGCCTGCAAAGTGAAAGGCAATGACGGTAGAAGTGATCCGTCCCGGTTTGCTGACTTCGGTGCAGGATCTTGGCCGGTTCGGCATGCAGCACTTCGGGGTGCCCGTGAGTGGCGCGATGGATGGCTACGCGTTGCGGGTGGCGAACCGTCTGGTGGGAAACGAGGACAACGCTGCGGCTCTGGAGACGACCCTCGCCGGACCGGTGCTGGAGTTTACCGCCGATACGCTGATTGCGCTCAGCGGCGGCGACCTCGAAGCGACGATCGATGGCAAGCCGCTACCGATGCACCGGCCGGTTTGGGTTGCGCGTGGCAGGAGGCTCTCCTTCGGACGCTGTATTGCGGGATGCCGTGCTTACCTGGCATTCGCGGGAGGCATTGACGTGGCTCCGGTGCTCGGCAGTCGGTCGACCTATGTGCGCGCGGCACTTGGCGGGTTGAACGGACGAGCGCTCGAGGCGGGTGACCGTATCAACGTTGCCGCGACGACCACGGCGGCTTGTTCGGGGTTGCGCGACTCGGCGGCTTTCTCGCGCAATGGTTTTGCCGCGCCGCGCTGGTCGGTACAGGTTCGTTTCGAGCGGTTGCGGTTGCGGCCGCAGCGCATCCGTTTCGTTGCCGGGCGCCATTGGGAGTATCTGGGGGCGGACGTGCGGGAGACGTTTACGAGAGAGCGCTTCCAGGTCGGCACGTCGTCCGACCGCATGGGCTACAGGCTGGAAGGTATTCGGCTCAAGAGCGGGGAACGCGGCGAAATCGCCTCGGAGGCGGTTGCTTTCGGCACAATACAACTGCCCCCGGATGGCAAACCCATCGTATTGATGGCCGACCGCCAGACCATCGGCGGTTATCCGCGCCTTGGCGAGGTGGCTAGTGTGGATCTGCCGCTGTTGGCGCAACTCAAACCGGGTGACGCGTTGCAGTTTGAGCGTATTGCCCTTGCCGATGCCCAGAAGCTGGCTCATGCTCAGGCCGTTGCGCTGGAGCAGATCGCCGCGTCGATCGCGGCAGGTGTGCGCGAATGAACGGAGATCCGGCATGAACAGGTCGATTGACCTCAATTGCGATATTGGTGAGACCGACAGCGAAGAAGGCGGGCAGCGCGAAGCGGCAATACTGCCGCATGTAAGCTCGGCGAACGTGGCTTGCGGGCTTCATGCCGGAGATGCCCACGTCATGCGGCGAACGATGCGAGCGGCCGCCGAACTGGGGCTTGCGGTAGGCGCCCACCCCTCGCTCGCGGACCGTGCCGGTTTTGGCCGGCGGGAACTGCCGGTCGACGCTGAAGAAGTCTACGAACTGACCCTATATCAGATTGGTGCTTCAGCGGCCATCGCGCAGGCTGTGGGAGCCCGGTTAAACCACGTGAAACCTCATGGCGCCTTGTACAACATGGCTGCCCGCAATCGTGCGCTGGCGGACGCGGTTGCGCACGCGGTGCGGGATTTTGACGCCGGCCTGGTGTTGTTTGGCTTGTCGGGATCGGAGTTGATCAATGCGGCAGAAGATCTCGGGTTGAAGAGCGCCAGCGAGGTATTCGCCGACCGCCGCTACCAGTCCGATGGGAGTCTGACGCCGCGCACCGAAGCGGGCGCCCTGATTCATGACGTTGAAGAGGCCGGGCGACAGGTTCTTGAAATGATCGAGCACGGTTTCGTTCGCGCGCACGATGGCAGTCAGGTGGCGGTTCGCGCCGAAACCGTTTGTATCCATGGTGACGCTCCGACAGCCCCAACATTCGCGCAACATCTGGCGCGAATGCTGGCTCAGGCGGGCGTCGCGCTGCGAGCCGTTGGCCGGGACGACTGAACCAGGACGGCAAATACTTTATAATTCCATTGTTATTCCGAGCCGCCGAGCACATCGGCGGCTTTTTCGTTACCTCGACCGGGCCTGCTGCGCAGGCCTGCGTAACAACAATTGGATCGACACGTTGACAAAGCATCTGATTTCGTTCGCGACGATTGCGTTCCTGGGTTTGGCGCCGGCAACCGTCGCATTCTCCCAGACTGAACAGCCGAAGGGCGGCCAGCAAGACATTAGCCAGACAGTGAACCCGAACAAGGCCAAGCGGCGTTTCTTTCTTCGTAACGAGTACAGGGAGCGCGAAGACAACGCCGCGATCAATGTCTTCGAGGCCTTGTACGACCTTCCGCTCAGTGACGATCTGGTGCTGAGGACGCAAATACCGTATGTCACGAACAATCCAACGGCGGGGTCTACCAGCAACGGGCTTGGTGACATCACCAACGTGCTCGACTACCGGTACAAGAGGGAAGGCAGCAATTCCTACGCGATTGGTCTGGAGGTAAAGTGGAATACGGCAGCCCAACCGAATCTGGGCGTTGGCAATACTCTCCTGGCCCCGACATGGTCTGCGACGATCAGCGTTCCGAAGTACAACTCCATTCTGTTTCCGCAGGCGCAGGTTTTCTTCTCGGTCGACCACGACGACGGGCGCGAGGAACTCAACTACACGGCTCTCAAGCCGCGCTGGCTGACCAAACTCAAGAACCGGTATTACACCTTCGTCGAGCCGGTGATCTACGTCGATCATGAAAACGACAACGAAACCACGGGCGTGCTGGAGGTGGAACTGGGTCGATTCGTCAACCCGCAGACCATGGCGTACGCCAGACCAGGTGCCGGACTCTGGGGAGAAACCGACTCGCGTTACCTGTTCGAGTGGAATTTCGAGGTCGGTTTCCGCTACTTCTTCAAGTGACACCACCGTCACGTAACGCGTCCTTGAAGTAACGCTTATCTGCGCGCGTTCGGCAGGAGTTTTTCGTACCTGTCGTTGCAGATCGCATGCGCCGGGTGGTCAGCGCCACAGAAAAATGGCGTATTTGTCACAAACGCGAACGGTGATCAGGGCACTTTGAACGCCTCGACGCCGATACGTATGGTTACTTCATCGCCGATGGTCGGGACGTACTTTGTCATTCCCCATTCCGAGCGTCGAATGCGCGTCTCGGCATCCGCTCCGCAAACGGGTTTGTTGTGAATCGGATGCTCGCCACAGGCGAAGCGTGTAATTCGCAGTGAAACCGGCAGCGTCCTGCCCAGCAGGGTCAGCCGGCCATCGGCCCTGACCGGACGAATACCGTCAAACACCACTGCGTTCGAGAAGAAGGTCATGGTCGGGTACTGGCCCACGTTGAAAAACTCCGGTGCCCGCAGATGTTCGTCGCGCTTCGCCAGCCCGGTGTCGACCGAAGCGGTGTCGATCACGATCTCGATGTTTCCGCTTCCGTTCGTGGCGTCCAGCACGATGGTTCCGGACGTGCGGTCAAACGTGCCGCGCGCTGTTGACAAGCCCAGGTGGTCGATCTCGAAAACAGCGAAAGTATGTTTCGGATCGACGATGTAGGAGGCAGGCTCGGCGAGCGCTTGCCCGTGGACTGCTGGCAGCATGGCCACAGTAACCGTCGCCAGTTTGATACGGGACAGCAGCCCGAGGTTCGCCATTGTCTTTCTCCCGGTCGGATACTCCTGCCTGCACTCTAGCGCAGCCCGCCGACCGGGTCATCCGTGCGTAGCGGCGAATCGCGCTGTTAAACCCCTGAAGGCGATCTGCCGGGGTGATGCCTTCGTTATCTTGACGCGCCAGATGTGTGCGGACACACTTTCGGACCATGACTTCCGGGCACATCACCATCGGCTGTTTGATTATCGGCGACGAGATTCTTTCCGGGAAACGTCAGGACCGGCATTTCCCCAAGGCAATCGAGATTGTCCGGGCGCGCGGACTTTCGCTGTCATGGAGCATGTACCTGCCGGACGATCCGCAAGTCATCACCGAAGTGTTGTCCAGCACCATGGCGCGTGATGACGTGGTTTTCAGTTTTGGTGGCATTGGCGCTACCCCGGACGACCACACGCGCCAGTGTGCGGCACGGGCTGCCGGCGTCGGCCTTGCGTTGCATCCGGACGCGAAGGCCGAGATCGAAGCGCAGTTTGGCAAGGATGCCTACCCGCGGCGAATCGAAATGGGTGTGTTTCCTGAAGGCTCGCGCATCATTCCCAATGCCTATAACCGGATCCCGGGTTTCAGCATTGGCAGCCATCATTTTCTGCCGGGATTTCCCTCGATGGCCTGGTCGATGATGGAATGGGTGCTTGATGCCGAATATCTTGACCGGCACCGTGATACGCCTCCGGTCGATATCGCCATCATTGTCAAGGATGCTCCGGAAAGCCAGTTAATCGATTTGATGAACGAATGCCTCAAGCGGTTTCCGGCTTGCAAGGTATTCAGCCTGCCGACCCTGGTCGCCGAAGGCAGGCGCGTGGAACTGGGCATCAATGGCGAGGCGCGTCAGGCGGCAGAGGCGCTGGATTTCCTCAAACAGGGTGTGGATGACCTCCGCTTCGACTGGGTCCCGCGGCCCTGATCGACAGTCCTGATCCACAGTGGTTCCGGCGGCTTGCCCTAACCCCGTTTCACTGACCCCGTCGTTTATACCATCACCAATCCAGAAACGGAGGTTGTGATGAAACGATGGATGTTTTTCCTGATCCTGGCGGTTTTGAGCTGTCCGGCACTGGCGGCGGGACGCCTGGCGGAGGTAGAGGTCGTCGATGCGGTATCGGGCGGCACCCTGCCGGTCTATCGCGACAATGGGCGTTACTACATCGCCGGCATGCCGGGGCGGGAATATTCGATCCGGCTTCGAAACCGCACCTCTACGGACTTGCTCGCGGTCGTTTCGGTCGATGGCGTAAACGTTGTTACCGGCGAGACCGCAGCAGTCGACCAGGGGGGCTACATACTGAGCCGGTACCAGCGCTTCGATATCAAGGGCTGGCGCAAGTCCCTCGACCAGGTCGCTTCGTTCTACTTTTCCAGCCTCGACGCATCCTACGCCGCGCGTACCGGACGCCCCGATGATGTCGGCGTCATTGGCGTTGCCTTGTTCAAGCGGCGGGCCAGCGCGCCTTATCACGGTCAATTCGATGCGCCATCCGACTCTCCGGCACCGCATTCGCGGCGTTACGAGGAGCGTTCCGCCGAAAGCGAATCGCTGGGTACCGGCCACGGACGCCGCCAACACTCGTCGGTGCGTTACGGAGAATTCGAGCGCGCCTCCGAAATGCCCAACGAAGTGGTGACGATTTACTACGATACACACGCCAATCTGGTAGCGCGCGGAATCATTCCGGAGACAGGTGCGCACCCGGATCCGTTCCCGAACGGGTTCGTGGCGGACCCGCCAAATGGTTGAGGCGAGCCGCTGAGGCTGGCGATTGACTCCTGGTTGCCGATGTCCGGAACGGTCCAGCCGCAAACGGCAAACGTCGCCGCCAAACCCGGTAGACTTGGGGGAATGGCGGCGACCGATTCCGACGAGATGTTGATGATTGCGTACAGTAATGGCGATGCTGCCGCGTTTGCGCAATTGTATGACCGCCATCGCGCAGCCTTGTACCGGTTCATCCGGCGCCAGTGTGCGCCTGCTGTGGCTGATGAATTGTTCCAGGATGTCTGGACCAGACTGATCGTGGCACGGCGCCGCTATCAGCCAAGCGCCAGGTTCACCACCTATCTGTATCAGGTGGCGCGTAACCGCTTGATTGACCACTACCGCGCGAGCGGGCGCAACCTTGAAGACGCGTCGGGCGACGACCCGCCGGAAGCGCCGGCAGCCGGTGCCCTGCAACCGGAAAATGCCGCCGACACCCGCCAACAGGCAAGCCGATTGCTGGCGCTGATCGAGGCGTTGCCGGCCGCGCAACGTGAAGCGTTTCTGTTGCACGAAGAGGCGGGATTGACGCTGGAGGAGATCGGCGAGGTGACCGGTGCCGGCCGCGAAACGGTGAAGAGCCGTTTGCGGTATGCGTTGGCGAGCCTGCGCAGCGGCATGAAGGAGTGGTTGTGAAGAGCGCGTGCGAGCAGCAGGAGTCTGTGACAAGCGCATGCGCCAACGGGAGAATGTTGTGAGTGAACATCCGCGCGACGACGACGAGCTGCAGTCATTTCTTGAAGGCGACTCGGTGCTTTCGCGACGCTACAGGGACGCCAGTGACGAGCAGCCGCCGGCAAAGGTGGATGCCGCGATCCTGGCTGCATCGCAGTGGGCGGTCGGAGCCGAACCGGGTCAAGGCGATCAGCGTTCCAGGGCAGCCCGCCCCGGCGGCGCGGCGCATGGCGGTTCGAGGTGGTGGGACAGACTGTTTTTGCGATGGAGCGTGCCACTTGCCACTGCAGCGGTCGTGGTGATTGCCGCGACGCTCACCCTGATGATCGAGCGTGACCCGGAACTCGAGCGGATTGAACGCGAGTATCGCCCCGCTGCTTCGGATGCCCCGGACCAACGATCGGACAACATTGCGGAGCGAATGATGGCTGAGCAGGGTGGTGTGGCCGACGCAGACGAGATGGTGGCATCGCCTTCGCCTAAGGTCTCGGTTCCCGAGACCGTAAAGCCGGAACAGGCGAAAACCGAACAGGTACAACCGGAGCGTGCGAAGCCGGCACCGGAGCGCCTTGCATTTCGGCCCGTAGAACAAGACGCCGCGGTCATTGCGAAAGACACCACGGCCAGAACGGATGCGGCCAGGAAAGAAGCCGCGAAAAGTGAGGCGGCAGTCAGCGCTGCAGGGCGCCCGGCAATGCCGGCGCAGCAGGTACTCTCGGAACTCGAGGACGACGTGGTGCAGCTGACAATGCCGCCGGCAGCGGTTTCGGCGCGGCCAACGGAAGAGAAATCGATGCCGGCGAACATCGCCGTGCCGGCAGAGCGGCGTCGCGACGCTGACGCATTGCGCGCCGAAGATACCTCAGTCGCAGGCATGGCTTCGGAGCAAACCACCGCATCCGTCACGGCTGAAACGCAAGCGTTCTCCGCGGCGCAGCCAATGGCACAAGCAAACGGTCCGGCGCAGGGTGGCGTTGCATCGTCACAGACTGTGACCGGGGCGCAGGAAGGCGCCACGGCGCCGCCCGGCACAGGATCAGCGCGGACGCAGGCGCCGGCAAGCAGCGATACGCGGGCCACGGCGCGTGACCCTGAGCGGTGGATTGCCGATATCGAGGAACAGTTGGCGCTGGGTAATCGCGAGCTGGCGCGAGCGGCGGTGAGGAATTTCCGCGAGCGTTACCCCGAGTACAAGCTGCCGGATGCGCTCGAACAATTACTGCCTGCTAATGAGTCGGGGACTGGTGCGCCGGACCCGGGTGATCAGTGATGACCGGCCCGGCACCCGGGTTGCGGTCAGCGTTTGAGTGCAAGCGTCAGGCCGTCGCCGATCGGTAGCAAGGAAATATCGACTCGCGAGTCGTCGTGTATTTGGCGGTTGAACTCGCGAATGGCCCGTGTGTCCTCGGTTTGGTTGTCCGGATCTGCGACATTTCCGTTCCATAGCGTGTTGTCCACGGCGATGAGTCCGCCCGGCCGTATCAGGGCAAGCGCGCGTTCGTAGTATTCGCTGTAGGCGGTCTTGTCCGCATCGATAAACGCGAAGTCGAACCGGTCTTGCAGCTGGTTCTCGATCAACGCGTCAAGTGTTTGCAGGGCTGGCGCAATACGCAACTCGATCTTGTGATCGACGCCGGCTTCTTTCCAGTAACGCCGGCCAATGTCGGTCCACGATTCGTTGACGTCGCAGGCGATGATGCGGCCATCGTCCGGCATTGCCAGGGCAACGCACAGACTTGAATAGCCGGTAAACACGCCGATCTCGATGGCGCGCCGGACTCCCATTGCCTTGACCAGCAGCTGCATGAACTGCCCCTGCTCAGGGGTGATCTGCATCGCCGCAAGGGGAAGGCGGCTGGTTTCGTCGCGCAGCCTTGCCAGCAACTCCGGCTCCCGCAATGAAACTTCGTGCAGGTAGGCGCTAAGCGGTTCGGATAGGGACAATGTTTTGTTGGACATCTTGATTCCGGTTTCAGGTGTAACAAAGTGAAAGAACATTTGCCGGTGACTCGATCGCGCGCGCGGCCGGAAGCCGTTCGCGCCGCCAGGCTTTTACCGCCCAATCCAGTGCCGTTTTTGCCGGCCACCGGGCAAGTTCGGTTGGCGGCTGTTGACCCAGAAAACGCAGCACTGCGTGAATTGTTTCCGCTGCACGGGAAGGATCGACAGGCGCCGCCCGCGTCTGCTTGGAGAGTTTTTCACCTTCGCGGTTGGTGGCGACAGGCAGGTGAAGATAACGCGGTGTCGGCAAACCCAGTAAGCGCTGAAGAAAAATCTGGCGTGGAGTGGAGTCAATCAGATCGGCTCCGCGCACGATATCGGTAATGCCCAGTAGCGCGTCGTCGACGATGCAGGCAAGGTGATAGGCGAACGCGCCGTCCGAGCGATAAACGACGAAATCGCCCACTTCGGTCGCGAGATCCTGCCGGATCTCTCCCTGTAATGCGTCGGCAAAACCCTGGACGGTGTCGTTGTCGACCATCAGGCGCAGCGACCTTGCGCGCCGGCCGCGGGCAATGCCATTGCGGCAGGTGCCCGTGTAAACCGGCCCCTCCGGACCAGGCCTGCCGGTTTCGCTGATTTCCTTTCTGCTGCACGCGCAGGGGAACACGCGCCCGTTGCTGCGCAGCAGATGCAGTGCGCAGTGATAGGCATGTGTGTTCGCGCTCTGGTACAGAGGCCTGCCATCCCAGTGAAGGGAGAATGCTTCCAGCGTGCGCAGTATGTCGTCGGCAACACCGGCAACAACCCGCGGCGCATCGAGATCATCGATGCGTACGTGCCAGTTTCCTTCGCTGGCCCGCGCGTCGCAGAAGCTGGCAATGGCCGCGATCATCGAGCCGAAATGCAGCGGTCCCGAGGGTGTTGGCGCGAAACGTCCGCTATAGCGAAGCATCAGCGGTGTTTCCCGGATTGCAGTGCCCGTCCAAGTTCTCGCGCCAGGAAAATCAGACTGAAGAAAAGCGATGTCGCGAGCACGATTTCGATCGCGGCCAGATAGCGTGAAGGCGCCGGATCGCTGAACGCGCGCACCACTCCCTCGATGAAATAGGCAAGACTCAACAGTGAGGCCCACTGACAGGTATAGCGTTTGCCACGCAGCAACCCCGGCAGCGGTATCAGCAGCGGCAGGGCCTTCAATACCATCCATGACCCCCCGGGGCGCAGCGGAGCCAGAAAAAGCTCCCAGCCAATGCACAGGGCGATCAGCAACAGAAGGCTGCCGTTGGCAACGAGGTAGAGCGGGCGCATCATCGGCGCGCGGATTTCGAAAGTTCGACCAGCGCTGCGCGGGCGTCGTTTGCGGTGCGTACCACCGGGTCGAAGTCAAAACGGTAGAGCCGGTTGTTTGTACTCACGTCGAAGCCGTCGCAGTCGATACCGGCCATCTCGGCAGATGTGGTTTCGATCCCGTGAACATGCCGACAGTACTGAATGAGAGCGTCGCGATGGTCGTTGTTCATGTGATCGAGAATGTCCAACTCGGCATCTGCAAGCGGGTATTTTTCCGCAAGTGCCGCTCGCCCCTTGATCCAGTGCGCACTGCCGAAGCCGGCAATCAGGCGGACATGATCCGGCTCGATGGTGTAAAAACGGAAGCCGCCGATCTCAAGAAAACGCCGGTTGTCGGGAAAGAATCGCAGGTAGCGCGCCGCGACCGCGTCATCGTCACTGGCGTTGATTTTTCCCAGTACGGTCAGCCGTGCTTCAGGGCGGAAATCCGGATTGGCGGGCGACACGGTAAACGAAACATGCGCATCGCGCGCGAAACCCTTTGTGTGTTCTGAGAGATGGCTGATGAACACAACGATGCGTCCTTGCTGGTCGGTGCAAAATGGCAATGCAGCGGTATACGGATACTCCTCAAAGCGCACGCTGCGTGTCCCTGCCACTCCCGTTCTGAAACGGCGCAACAAACGGCGGGCCTCCGTCGCCCGGCTTGGCGTTTCGCTCATGTGGCGAGTTTTCCGGCAATGGCGGCCAGACGGCGTCCATGCGCAATGCATAAGCGGCGCTCGTCTTCGCTTACGGGTTGATCGTTATTGATCCCGGCAACGTGGCTGGCTCCGTAAGGCGTGCCGCCGCTTCGTGTCGACAGCAGTTCGGGTTCCGTATATGGCAGGCCAACCATGATCATGCCGTGATGCATCAGCGGCAGCATCATCGACAACAGTGTTGTTTCCTGTCCGCCATGCAACGAAGAGGAAGCGGTGAATACCGCAGCCGGCTTGCCCGCCATGGTGCCGCGCAGCCACAAGGCACCGAGACCGTCGAGGAAATACTTCATTGGCGCTGCCATGTTGCCAAAGCGTGTCGGGCTACCCAGTGCGAGGCCGGCACACTCCTCGAGATCCCGGTGTTCGACATAGGGAGCACCGCTTTGCGGGATATCCGGTTCGACGGCCTCAGTGACGGTGGAAACGGCGGGCACGGTGCGTAACCGCGCCGACATTCCCTCAACGGATTCGACTCCGCGCCCTACAAGCTGCGCCATCTGTCTGACACTGCCGTTGCGCGAATAGTAAAGAACAAGAATTTCGGGCATGAGTTTAGCTTCTCTCGAACGGTCTGACGTTACCACACGGCGCGTTTCCCGGCCTCTTAATGACTACCAAAACGACAACAGAAAACGACAAGCGTTCGGGGCCGACGCCGGCTATAGCTCCCAAGAAAGCACCGCCCATCAGCCTTGGGCGCCAATTCTATCTGCTGGCAAATTTCGTTTCGCTTGTCTATTCGCGATTTCGCGAGGAGCGGTGTTTCCAGCTTTGTGGCAGCCTGACGTTCACCACGCTGTTGGCGCTGGTGCCGCTGGTCACCATTGCGCTGATGTTCATGACGGCCTTCCCGGTGTTCAGCGAACTGTCCGACCGCCTGCGCGAATTCGTGCTGGGCAATCTGGTGCCGCAGGCAGGCAGCACGGTGATTTCGGTTTACGTGCAACAGTTCTCGAGCAACGCCGCCAGGCTGACCGCGGCCGGGGTGAGCGTTCTGGTAATCAGCGCGATTGCGTTGATGCTCACCATTGACCGGGCATTCAACACCATCTGGCGGGTGAAGCGGCCTCGGCCGCTGGTTCAACGGGTGCTTATCTACTGGTCGGTCCTTACCGTCGGGCCGTTGTTGATGGGCGGCAGCCTGACCCTGTGGTCATGGCTGGTCCGGCTGAGCCACGATGCCATGGCGATTCCGTCTATCGTTGCGATCGAAATCCTCAAGCTCGTGCCACTGGGTTTGACGGCGCTGGCTTTCGGGCTGCTATACCGCCTGGTGCCAAATCGCCAGGTATCGCTGCTTGATGCGGCGGTCGGCGGTGTGTTCGCGGCGGTGTTCTTTGAAGCGATGAAGTACGGGTTCGGTCAGTTCATCGCCAATTTCAGCAGTTACAAGCTGGTGTACGGCGCGTTCGCGAGCGTACCGATCTTTCTGGTGTGGGTTTACGCGTCGTGGGTCGTCATTATCTTCGCCGCTGTGATTACGGCCGGGTTGTCTTACTGGAGAACCGGTGGCGTGAAGAATCCGGGGCCGCCCGGGTCGCTTTTTGTCGATGCGCTTGAAACCATCATGTTGCTGGCACGCGCGCACCGGAGTGGCGAAGTGCTCAACCTGGAGCAGTTGCGCACCATTGTGCAGTTGCCATGGGAGGAAATGGAATTCATTCTGGACAGGCTGGTCGTTGCCGGTTGGGTCGCCAAGCTGCAGGGCAATGGCTGGGTGCTGGCGCGCGATGCAAACAGCATAAACGTTGTCGATGTGCTGCGCAGTTTCGTCATGCATGCCGATGCGGCCAATGCAACCGATGAACAATCGATACGCAATCTCGTGGCACGGATCGTCAAGAGCAGCGAGAGCGTTGTCGATATGACCCTGGCTGAAATCGCCAACCTCGGCCCTGCCAAGGCGGCTTCTACCAAGGCGGCGTGATCAGGCCCTAGAACTGCTCGCGCTCGGGTTTTTTGGCGGCAGGTTGCCCGGATACCCTGGTCAGGCCCGGTTGTTCGTACACGTAGGTCCAGTGCCGTTGCAACTTGCTGCGCACGAGATTGGGATAGCGCGCCTTGCCCAGTGAGCCGTTGTAGCGACCTAGTGCGCGGAAAAGATTGCCTTTCTCGATATCCAGGTAGTGACGCAGGATAACGCAGCCGTAGCGCAAGTTCGTCCTCAGATCGAACAGGTTGTGATCGGCTCCGTCGCCGATGACCTCCAGCCAGAATGGCATGACCTGCATGTATCCGCGGGCCCCGGCCTTGGAGATCGCGTACTTGCGAAAACCACTCTCAACCTGAATCAATGCCAGCACCAGTTGCGGGTCGAGCCCGGCGCGCGTTGCTTCGTAGTGCACGGTGATGAGAAACTCGCGGCGCTCTTCCTCGTCGGCGATATGACGGCGCAGCCGCGTAGACATGTCGGCCAGCCATACAGCGCCGTCCATCTCGTCTTCGAATGACAGACGCGGGCTGGACGTGTCCGCCACCGAGCGGCTCAGCACCGTGCTGACGCTGGCCGATAGCGGTTCGTACTGCTGGTTGCCGCCGTAGGCGTTCAGGCAGAAACCGGCAAGCAGCGACATGCCAATTGTCAGGTGTCTGAACATAAGTCCGATTTCAGTTGACTCACAACGCTGTCCAAATCCGTTTCGCGGCTCTCACCGCTGCCCCGGCTGTAAATTTCCACCTTGCCGTCCGTCAACCCGCGTTCGCCAACGGTAATACGGTAAGGGATGCCGATAAGCTCCATGTCAGCAAACATCACGCCCGGGCGTTCGCCGCGGTCGTCCAGCAACACGTCGATCCCGGCCTCCGTGAAAGCCTGGTGCAGGGCGTCCGCGGCCTCGCGCACGGCGTCGTTTCGCCGGTAGCCGATGGCCGCAATCGCCACGGCAAATGGCGCCAACGGCAGGGGCCAGACAATGCCTTTGTCGTCATGGCCTTGCTCGATCGCGGCCGCGACAATCCGCGAAACACCGATGCCGTAGCAGCCCATCTCCATCGGCTGGGTCTTGCCGGCATCGTCGAGAAACGTGCATTTCATCGCTTCGGAATACTTGGTACGCAGCTGGAAAATATGCCCCACCTCAATGCCACGGCAGATTTCGAGCTTGCCTTTGCCATCGGGGGAAGGGTCGCCGGCGACGACATTGCGTATGTCGGCCACCTGCGATGGCTCCGGAAGGTCGCGGCCGAAGTTCACCCCGGTGTAGTGGAAATCTGCCTCGTTGGCACCACAGACGAAATCGCCCATCGTTGCGACGGAGCGATCGGCGATTACGCGCACCTCCGGCGGCAGCCCGACGGGACCGATGTAGCCTGGGCGGCAACCGATGCGCGACTGGATTTCCTCATCGGTGGCAAAACGAAACGGATTGAGGCCGGGAATTTTCGATGCCTTGATTTCGTTGAGCTGATGATCGCCGCGCAGCAGCAGCATGAACATCTCGTCTTCATGCATCAGCGCGAGTGCCTTTACCGATTTCTCCAGTGGCAGTTTGAGCATCGCCGTGACATCTTCACACGTGGTCTTGCCGGGCGTGGGCGTTTTCTCCATCGGCTGGGCCGGCGGGACGCGCTCTGCCTGCGGCGCCACGGCTTCTGCGAGCTCAATGTTGGCCGCATAGTCAGAGCCGGGACAAAAGGCGATGGCGTCTTCGCCGGAATCGGCAAGCACATGAAACTCGTGTGACCCGGTGCCGCCAATCGCACCGGTATCGGCCGCGACCGGACGGTATTGCAGGCCGAGACGGCTGAATATTCGCGAGTAGGTGTCGTACATGTTCTGGTATTCGCGTTTCAGGTCATCGAACCCCGTATGAAACGAATAGGCGTCCTTCATGACGAACTCGCGTGCGCGCATGACGCCGAAACGCGGCCGGATCTCGTCCCGGAACTTGGTCTGAATCTGATACAGGTTCAGCGGCAATTGCCGGTACGAGCGGATGTCCTGGCGCGCGATGTCGGTGATTACTTCCTCGTGCGTCGGGCCGAAGCAGAAGTCGCGATCGTGACGGTCCTTGATCTTGAGCATTTGCGGCCCGAATACCTCCCATCGCCCGGTCTCCTGCCACAATTCCGCCGGCTGGATGGCCGGCATCTGCAGCTCCACGGCGCCGGCGCGATTCATTTCCTCGCGTACGATCTGCTCGACTTTGCGCATCACGCGCAAGCCCAGGGGCAGCCATGAATAAAGACCACTGCCAAGCTTCTTGATCAGACCGGCTCGCAGCATCAGTTTGTGTGATATCAGTTCCGCTTCGGCGGGTGCTTCACGCAGGGTGGGCAGGAAAAAATGCGAAACGCGCATGAGTCTTGTCGGTCGTGAAAAAGCGCTATTCTACAGAGGTTTATGTTGAGGCTGATTCATGTCAGACGGGTGGAGAAGGGTTGATGGGTCACGATGCGCACCATCATTAATGCGCTGATGTTGGGGAAATGGCGAATACATCGCGTGTTCGACCACGAAGACTCGGTCGATATCAGCGAAAAGGACGGCGTGCGCAGTCTTCATCTGGGCAGCTCCACTGTGCAAAGTTCAATGCGGCTCAGCGATCCGGTCGAGTTGGTCTTGTCGTATACGCGGGCGATGATGGGGTTTCTGCTGTTCGTGCCCGAGCCCGAGCGGGTCGCGATGATCGGGCTCGGCGGCGGCTCGCTGCCGAAGTTCGTCCGGCATCATTTTCCGTTGGCGCGGATCACGGTAATCGAGAACAATCCGGCGGTGATTACCGCCGCGCGCTCGCACTTCGAAGTCCCCGACGATGATGACAGGTTTTCCGTAGTGCTCGGGCAGGGAGAGCGCTGGGTCGCGGAGGAAGCCACTGGCTGTGATGTGCTCATGATCGATGGCTATAACGGCCGGCAACAAGCCGGTGAGCTCGCAACAGAGGATTTCTACGCCCACGCCAGGAAAGCCTTGTCCCGCGACGGCGTGCTGGTGGTGAATCTGTGGTCCAGCGACCGGGATTTTGACGTTTACGTACAACGAATCGAGCGGGTGTTTGAGTCCGTCGTGACGATACCGGCCCGGCGTCGCGGCAACATGGCGGTGCTGGCGTTCGCCCGCAGGCCTGCAGAATTGCGTTGGTCGAAGCTGAAGGTGAGAGCGCAGGAACTGGAAGACCGTTACGGGCTGGAGTTTCAGGCCATGTTGGATGGAGTTCGGGAATTTAATCCCTGCTCCGACAAGGGCTTACGTATCTGACTTCCCTAGCTGGCGGATTCTGTGGAAAAATCCCCCCCAAACATATTGATGGGGTGGCTGACATGGTCGATCGTGACGGCTATCGCCCAAACGTAGGGATTGTGTTGTGCAACGGCAAGAACGAAGTCTTCTGGGGAAAACGGGTACGGGAACACGCATGGCAGTTTCCGCAAGGCGGCATCAAGAGCGGCGAGTCGCCAGAGCAGGCCATGTTCCGCGAACTCAGGGAAGAGGTTGGGCTTGACGCCGAGCATGTGAGAATACTCGGGCGCACGCGTAACTGGCTGCGCTATGAGGTTCCGCAACACTTTATCCGCCGCGATAGCCGCGGCACCTACCGTGGGCAGAAGCAGATCTGGTATTTGTTGCGTCTGACGGGAATGGATACGGATGTGTGCCTGAGGCGCTCAAGCCGTCCCGAGTTCGATGCCTGGCGTTGGCACGACTTCTGGATTCCTCTGGAGAGCGTGATTGAATTCAAACGCGACGTGTATCGGCGCGCGTTGACGGAATTGTCGCGCCATCTCGAATTGCGCAGCCCGCGCACCTATCGCCGGCGCGAATCCGGTCCGCACGACCAGAACTGATCACGGCTATTTCCGCTGCAGGGCGTCCATCGCGTCGTTGACGCCCTGTTTGTCCGGGAACTGCCCGCTGCCGGCTGGCGTGTCGATTTTGCGCCATCATGAAAGGCTCTCGCTGACGGGGGACGGCCGACCGTCGGTTTTGCCGAATCTGCAGCGCGCATCCCTTCTTACTTCTTCCTCGTTTGTCCCAAGCGGCGCTCGTCCAGCATGGGCGGGGGCCGGCGATTGGTTAGCGGCAGGCATTTCTTGTGCTTGAGTGTCAATGTTTGCCGGATTTGACCGGCGGAAATCACTTGCTGCTGCGGCCGCAGAACACGCGGACGGACGGCGCAACCGGGACCGTATGGAAATACGCCGCAACAACTTCGATGTCACAAACTCGATCGACACTACGGACGTGGCGTCGGTCAGCCGAGAGGTCATCCGGGTCTTTCAGGAGCGCTATCCTGGCAGCCCGGCTGACGCGCTCGATCGGGTTTTTGCCGATGTCGCGAGCATGTATCGCGGTGAGTACCCCGGATACCGCGCATGTGATACCGAGTACCACAATCTTCAGCACACTCTTGACGTCACGCTGGCCATGGCGCGCCTGATGGATGGATACGAGCGTTCCGAAGACCGTACCGGGCCGATCGGTCCCCGTCTGTTCGTATTCGGAGTCGTCGCGTCCCTGCTGCACGATATCGGCTATATCCGTCACAACAAGGACACGCGCCACCAGAACGGCGCCGAGTACACGCTGACGCACGTCTCGCGAGGCGGCAAGTTCATCGAGGATTACATGACCCTCGTCGGCATGGATGATCTGGCGTCGGTTGCCGGCGAAATCCTGCATTTCACCGGCTATGAAAAACCGATAGAAGAGATCAGGATTCCACCCGGCATTTTCCGTCTGCTTGGCGGCCTGCTGGGCACTGCCGACATCATCGCCCAGATGTCGGACCGCTGTTACCTGGAAAAATGCCGTGACCGTCTGTATCCGGAATTCGTCCTCGGCGGCCTGGCGACACCGGGAACGCGGCACACCACGCGGCATAACAATGGCGAAGCCAAGGTTTCCTCGCCCGAGGAACTTGTATCGAATACGCCGGAATTCTACCGCTCGGCAATGTCGCGCCTGGATGGCGCACTGGGGGGTGTGTACCGCTACGCGGAGGATCACTTCGGCGGCCGGAACCTGTATCTCGAAGAGATCGACAAGAACGTCAACTACGCTGGTGCAGTCGGCGCAGAGAAGGCGTTGCATCGATTGCGCCGTCAGGCGCCTGAGCCGCTGCCCGACAGCAAGGCTGGCGAGGACATCACGAGCGGCTAGGGCCTGTTAACGCATATTTGGAATAACCAAACTGCGCTCCTCGCGCCTTGCCTGGCCTCATCCTGGGGAGCAACGCGTCGATCACATATCCGTTAACAGGCCCTAGTTCGCTTCCGGGTCGACCTCGAGCATGAGCTTGCCGATGTGCGCGCTCGATTCCATCAGCGCGTGCGCCTCACGTGCATCATCCAGGGCGAAGCGGCTGTGTATGATCGGCCTGACTTCTCCGCTGGCAATCAGCGGCCAGACTTTTTTCTCCAGGTTTTCCGCCAGCTTCGCCTTGAATGCAACCGGACGCGGGCGCAACGTTGATCCGGTAATGGTCAGGCGCCGCACCAGGATGTCGGTCATGTTCAGTTGCGTTTTGGTGCCGCCGAGAAAGGCGATGATCACCAGCCGGCCGTCATCAGCAAGGCACTGCAGTTCGCGTGGCACGTAATCGCCGGCAACCATGTCCAGAATCACGTCGACTCCACGTCCGTCTGTCACTTCCCTGACAACGCTGACGAAGTCTTCATTCTTGTAGTCGATGGCGCGCTCGGCGCCGAGACGTTCGCATTCGCGGCACTTTTCCGCAGAACCGGCAGTCACAAACACGCGGTGTCCGAATGCGCGCGCGAGCTGAATCGCCGTGACCCCGATCCCGCTGGAACCGCCTTGCACCAGCAAGGTCTCGCCCGCTGCGAGTGCGCCGCGTTCGAATACGTTTGCCCATACGGTAAAGAAAGTCTCCGGCAACGCGGCTGCTTCAATCATCGAGAGCTTGCCGGGGACAGGCAGGCACTGTTGCCATGGCGCGGTGACGTACTGCGCATAGCCGCCCCCTGCGACCAGCGCACAAACGCGCTCACCGAGCTTCCATCGCGATGCCTCCTTTCCGAGCTTGACAATGGTGCCGGCCACTTCGAGTCCGGGAATGTCGGGCGCGCCAGGCGGCGGTGGATACATGCCGAGGCGTTGCATCACATCGGGCCGGTTCACTCCCGCCGCACTGACCTGAATCAGGACTTCGCCGGGCGCCGGGTCCGGCACCGGCCGTGTCGTTGCACGAAGCACATCGGGTGCGCCGGGTTGCACGATCTCGATTGCGCGCATGTTCTTGGGGATGGAAGGGCTCATCGCTTTGTCTGATTCTCGTGGTTTGACGCTGAATGTTACCGCGGCGCGCGCTTGCGCGTATGGTCGGCCCGAGGCCGATTTGTGCGCGCATTGCCGTTGCGGCATTATCCATGTCTCGAATTGACCGGGGACAGGACCATGGAATACAACTATCTGGGCAAGAGCAGCCTCAAGGTGTCACCGCTTTGCATCGGTACCATGATGTTCGGCGACCGCACCGACAAGAAGGAAGCCGGGCGCATCGTTCAGTCGGCGCGGGACGCCGGCGTGAATTTCATCGATACCGCCGATCCGTATGCCAAAGGCGAGTCGGAACGCATCGTCGGCAAGCTCATCGCCTCGGAGCGTGACTACTGGGTACTGGCGAGCAAGGCCGGAAATCCGTTGAGCGAGTCGCCCAACGAAGGCGGCCTGTCGCGCAAATGGCTGACGCAGGCGTGCAACAACAGCCTGCAACGTCTGGACACCGACTACATGGATATCTTCTACCTGCACCGCGATTTCGAACATCGTGGCCTGGAAGAAGCGGTTGAAACGGTCGGCGATCTGATTCGTGCAGGGAAGATTCGCTATTTCGGAATTTCGAATTTTCGCGGATGGCGTATTGCCGAAACGATTCGCTTGTGCCGTGATCTCGGCGTGCCGCAACCCGTTGTGTGCCAGCCTTATTACAACGCGATGAACAGGCAGCCGGAAGTCGAGATCCTGCCCGCGTGCGACAACTATGGCATTGGCGTGGTTCCCTACAGCCCGATTGCGCGCGGTGTGCTCACCGGAAAGTACAAGCCCGGTGAAGCGCCGCCGGCGGATACGCGCGCCGGGCGCAAGGACAAGCGCATGATGGAGACGGAATTCCGCGAAGAGTCATTGGTCATTGCCCAGCAATTTGTCGAGCATGCGAAGAAGAAGGGCATTACACCGGGACAGTTCGCGTTTGCCTGGGTGCTGGCCAATCGCATCATCGACAGCGTAATCGGCGGACCGCGCACGCTCGAGCAGTGGGAGGAGTATTACGGCGCGCTGGATTACCGGCTCGACCAGGACGATGAAGACTTCATCGACTCTCTGGTCAGCCCGGGCCATCCATCGTCGCCTGGCTTCAACGATCCGCAGTATCCGTTCCATGGCCGGTTGAAGCGGCCCGATTGAACAGGCCCGATTGAAGCGTACCGGCTGAAACACGGAGCAGTTGACCGGGGCTTTCGGCGTCGGCAGGAGGAAAAGGTCATGAGTGACAGCAAAATTGCGCTGGTTACCGGCGGGTCGCGAGGAATCGGCCGGGCGATTGTCGAACTGCTTGCCGGTCGGGACTATCGGGTGATGTTTACCTATCTGCGCAACAAGGCGCAGGCCGATGATGTGGTTGCCGCGGTCGCGGCTGCAGGAGGTGAGGCGCGCGCGATGCGCGCCGATGCTGCCGACGCCGATGTGGCCGCTGAAGTCGTGCGTTCGGTAATAGGTGCCTGGGGGCGGATCGACGTGCTCGTCAACAATGCCGGCACGCATCTGCCGGGCGTGACCATAGCCGACACGCCCGCGGCTGAATGGGACCGGATTATCCGTACCAATCTCTACGGGCCTTTTCATCTGGTCCAGGCTGCGCTGCCGTATATGCGTGAGCAAGGCGGCGGCAACATCGTAAACATTTCTTCCAACGTAACGCAGCGTTTTCCGGCCGGCTATGGCGCTTACACCATTTCCAAGAGCGCTCTCGACACCATGACGCGGATTCTGTCGAAAGAAGAAGGGCCTAATGGTATTCGCATAAACGCCGTTGCACCCGGCCCGATCCGTACCGACATGCTGGCCGAAGCGCTCGACGGACTCGACTCCGACAAGGCGCGCGCATTCACTGCATCGGTGCCGCTGCGCCGTGCCGGCGAACCGGCGGAAATTGCCGAGGCTGTCGGGTTTCTGATATCAGATGCCGCCAGTTACATGACCGGTCAGATCGTCTATGTCAACGGTGGCGGGCCGGGCGGCTGACGGTACCGGTTGGCGGGAGACCAACGACATCTTCCTGCGAAGGGCCCGTCGTCAAGCGCGGCGCATGACGACGGGCGGTCCGGGGAAAGCTATCCGAATACGGGGAACGGCTCGAACTTGCCGCGCAACAACGCTTCCGTGTCGGTGTGTCCCAGCCAACCTTCGATTGCGGTGGCATAGACGCGGCGAAAATCCGTTGTGTGAATGAGGTTCTCGCCTTCGTCAAGATTGGTCAGGCTTGGCAGCTCACCATAATGTCCGCCGCGCACAGCATTGCCAATCAGGTACATGTGATTCGCGGTGCCGTGATCGGTGCCGAGGTTGGTGTTCTCGGCAACGCGGCGGCCGAACTCGGAAAACACCAGCATGACCACGTCGTCCGCCCGTCCGATGCGTTCCATGTCCTTGAAAAAACCCGCGACCGCATCGGAGAAGTAAGTCAGCAGGCGCTGGTGCAGGTTCGGTTGCTGCACGTGTGTGTCGAACGCATTGTGCCGGAAGGATGTGTAATACAGCCGCGTGTCCATGCCGGCGTCTATGAGGGCGGCGACGTTGCGCAGATCGAGGGATACGATCCCGTAATCAACCGGCGTACTGTAAGCCGCACAAGCCTCGCGTACGCGCTCCGAGGCTTGTTGCGCACTGCGTGAAATGTCCATCAGATAGCGTTGCGCGTCATTCATGCTTTCTGACGGTTGCCTGTTTCGGTCCAGCAGGGCGCGTTCCTGAAACAGTCCCTTGCGCCCGAATTGCTGTGGGTCGTCAAATACCACCGGAACGTGGTTGCGGGCAACGACCGCGAGTGACTGCGCCTCGTCGATATTGACGATGAAACCCGGGGTTGCAGCCGGGTCAATCGCGTCGGCAAGGCGTCCGATCCATCCCAGTTGCTCGCCACTGTTCGGCGCCGCCGTGTGCCAGTACGCTATTGACGTGAAGTGCGAGAAAGAAGGTTGCGCGTAACCACAGCCATGGAACACGGCCATCTTTCCATCCTTGTACAAGCGCTCGAACCCGGCCATGTCAGGGTTGAACCCGAAGTGATCATCGATCTTTCGCAACTTGTTTTCGCGGATGCCCAGCTTGGGGCGGTGCCGGTAATAGGCGTCGTCGCCGTAGGGCACGAGCGTATTCAGCCCATCATTACCGCCGGACAGTTCGAGCACGACGAATATCTTGCCGTTGCCGGACTGCCGGGCCGCGGCGCTCGCGCCGGAAAACACCGGCGCAATGCCGCTCATCTGCGCGGCGCCAAGGGCCAGTCCGTAGCCGCCGGCCTTGAGCAGGTTGCGTCTGCGATGTGACGGGAGTTGGCTCATCGGTTGTTTCATGTTTTCTCCTTCACCCTAGCTGGTAGTCAGGCAGCGAAAGAATCAGGTGCAATGTCGCGCGCAAGGGTTCTTCCAGATAGGTTTGCGCCGGTGCCAGATTGCTGCCGCCAATTTCGTTTTCGAGATAAGCGGTCAGCGCGCCGCGCGTGCCGCTGTCCAGCGGCACTGAAAGAAATCGCCCGGCGAGATAATCCACCGCCTGTTGCGCCGTCTTGCAGCCGGCGCTCTGAATCATGGCCGTCAGATCCAGTTGCGCGGTCGCGCGCGGGATCGGTTTGACTTTTTCGATCGCCATTCGCCAGCCGCGATAACTGCCAAGGCGCGTATTGAAGTCCTCATCGCGATCTACCATGCTGTTCGACATCGATGTCATGTCACGCCCGGGCGGCTCGGTTGCAGTGGAAATATCGGCCCCCTCTGCCAGACGGTCGGCGACAGTACTTATCTGGTAATTGTCCGTCGGGTGGCGGTCGGGCGGGACGAAATTGATGTCCGGGAATACGGTGTCATAGACGAAGTTGCCGCGAGCCAGCAACAGACCCGGCGTGATCCAGCTCTTCCCCTGAGCCCATCCGGCAACCGTAGGCGGAAAAAGCAATCGCTGCCCCAGTGTCTCCGTCGCAATGTTGAAGTCCGGTACACCCGGCAACTCCGTCAATCCCATTTTCCTGTAGGTCGAGATCACCAGTTCAACCGGCGGCTTGATGCGCGTCGCCACCGATGCCGGACTGTAGAAATCGCGCGACATGAACACCGTGTAAAGCAACGGAGCGATCTCGTAGTTGCCGTCGCGCAGTACCACACCGAGTTTTGCCTGAAGTTGCGGCGACAGGTCTTCGCGCACCAGGTAGCGATAGATCTTGCCGGCGATGTAGTCAGCAGTCACCGGTTGATCGAGGATGATGTCGATGACCGCAACGCCGTCAAAATCACCGGTTCGGCCCAGCACGGTCTTGGCGCTATCGTCGTGTTTGTCCTTGTTGATAACGAAAGTCAGATCAACATAGTTCCAGCCGGTAAATGCGCGGGCGGCTTCGCGGATGTCGTTTTCGCTGTAATGCCCCACGCCCATGGTGAACAGTTCCATGATCTCGCGAGCGAAATTTTCGTTGGGAGAGCCCTTGACGTTCACCCCTGCGTCGAGAAACGCGAGCATGGCGGGGTCCTGCGATATGCTGATCAGCAGATCGCGGAAGTTGGCGGTTCCCTTTTCACGAAACAGCTCGTTTTGTCCCAGCATTTTCCGGTAGTCGCGTACCTTGTCTTCACTGGTGGCGAAGTGGCCGTGCCAGAACAGCGTCATCTTCTCTTCCAGCGGACGGTTGGTGGTGAGCATGCGGTTTCCCCACCAGTACGCAACGCGGTGCGACTCCAGCATGCTCGCCCGCAGCCAGTAGAAGAAGCGGTCGACAACCGGTTGCAGTCTGCGGTTGCCGCTCGGTTTGACCTTGACGCCGATGGCCTCGCCCGTTTCCTTTGCAAGTGTTGTCGCCGCCGGGCGCGAAGGCGGGAACGGCTCGATGCCGGGATCATGAACGCCGGAGTGATCGAAATCCGGCAGCGGATTGGGAATGTTCTTGTGGTAAACGAGGTGGCGCACCGCTTCGTCCGCGGTCATTGCAGCGAGCCTGTCGATTTCCTCGGGCGTGCCGCCGAAGCCGGCGCGCTCGAGCAGATGCGCTGCGCGCTCCCGATTCCAGTCGGATTCGTCGATTGGGCGAAGATCTCCAGTCCAGGCAGCGGGGCCGGCGGCTGTTGACGCTGCGCTGGCCGGCAACGCGAATACAAGCAACAAGGCAGGCCAGAGTTTCAGTTTGCGACTCGGTTTCATAGGGTCACTCCAGTTGGGCGTCGCTGGCATGAGTGACGTAACGGCGCCATCTTGCCAAATGGTGGTTGAAAGTGCCTGAAGAAATGATTCTACCGTCCGCCGACGCAACGGAAGATCAGGATTATCATTATTTGCAGGTTCGGCGTTTGTCAGGCCAGGATGCGTTCCAGGGCGGATCGCATGTCCGCCGGGATGGCGGCGGCTTTGCGGGCGGTGCGGTCGACATAGACATGCACGAAATGTCCTTGCGCGGCCGCGGTGTCATCGTTGTTGCGAAACAGGCCGATACCGTAACGCACGCTGCTGGTCCCCAGTTTCTCCACCCGCAGGCCGGCGTGCACGACATCGGGAAAGGTAACCGGTGCGAAGTAGTTGCATTTTGTCTCGACTACCAGGCCGATGATATCGCTGGTTTCGATGTCGAGGACCCCTTGCTCAATAAGATACTGGTTGACGGCCGTGTCGAAAAAGGAATAGTAGACGACGTTGTTTACGTGCGCGTAAACGTCGTTATCCATCCAGCGCGTCGGGATCGCCTGAAAATGCGGGTAGTGTTCTCGTGTGGCGGGTTGCGGGCGGGACATTCTGCTCGTTTGGCTCCGAACTGGTTGACCGGGAAGCGTTTCGCCCGGGGTGTTCCCGAGCCCTTGAATTAACGCCCGCTCGCCTTGTCGGCGCCGCCGGGCGGTGTTCTCATCTGTTTCCAGTTTAATGCAAGTAAGCCCGCGATCACGACGATGGCCATGCCGAGGAACGACCCGGCATCGGGAAAATCGCGAAAAGCGATGTAGCCAAGCAAGGTCGACCACAACAACTGAGAATAGGAAAAAGGCGCCAGCGTTGCCGGTGACGCGTGTTCAACCGCACGGATTAACAGGTAATGGCCGTACCCGCCCAGCACGCCCATGCCGAACATCGTTGCCGCTTGCAGCACGGTGGGTGTTTGCCAACTAAGCGGTAAAGCGGCGGAGGTGACGATGCCGCCAACCAGCGCTGTGTAGAACAGTGTCGTATAGGCATGGTCGTGGCCCGACATCCGGCGCGTGACGATCTGATAGATGCTGAACAGGACCGCGGTCAGCAATGGAAAGATCGCTGCCGGCGTAAACAGTGCGCCGCCGGGCCGTATGATGATCAAGACGCCGCCAAATCCGAGCAGGACGGCGATCCATTGCCTCGCGCTTGCGCGCTCGTGCAGCAGCCAACCGGCGAGCAGCGTCGTCATCACCGGGCCGACGAAGCTGATTGCGGCAGCTTCGGCCAGCGGCAGGTATCGAAGTGCCGAATAGAAACAGAGCGTGCTGGCAACCAGCAGCAGGCCGCGGGTCAATTGCAGCCCGGGTCGTTTGGCGCGAAACAACTTGCTGCCCATGCGCGGCCACAGCAGCGCGACCGTAACGATGAGGTGCACCGCGTAGCGAGCCCAGATGAGCGCGCCGATCGGGTAATCCGCCCGCAGCATGAACTTGGCGAGGGTGTCCATTGACGAGAACATGAACACCGCGGCGACTATGAAGGTAATGCCGCGGCGGGTATTGTGGTCATGGGTGATGGCGACGCTCTCCTCCAGGGGTCACGCCCGCATCGTTCGCCCCATCACAGGCAAGGTAATTGCCTGTGATGTCCGGTCGCCAAACGCGCTTGCGCAACCGGAGATCCAGGCGGGATGCCGGATCGCTGAACCAGTCGTACCCGGTGGCAAGAAAAACCGGCCCGGACTGACCAATGAGGTTATCCTGTGAACTCGGATCGTCATGGACCAGCGCTTTTCGGTTTTTGGCGGTGCGATTGGCGGGACCTTCCAGTTTGCCGGCGCATTCGGGGTGTTTGATCGTGGCAGCGCGCAGATACGGATCGAGACGGATCGGGATGAAATCATGGCGCATGCGAAATGCCTTTGTGGCATCCGTATACCCGGCAGTCGCACCGGGTTCGGAATGCGCGGCTGTCGCGCCGTCGGTCGCCGCGAAGGTTTGGCCCGCCTCAGCGGTTGCGTCAATGTTGACGTTGCCGTCGCAAGACGGCTTGTTCGGGCGGCGCGCCGGGTCAAGGTTCGCGAAGCCCGGGGATACGCAGCCGGTCAGCGGCGCCGGATTCGGAGCTTTACCGGTCCTGGTCAATCCGGTCCGCTCGAATGCGGCAAGAAAAGCTTCGTGTTCCATTGTGCTATCGCGCCGTCGCGCGCGCCCCGCTGGCAAGAGCGCCGCCGCTTGTTTTCGGCTCATATTCCCGGTCGGTGAATCCAGTGCTGTACCTGCGCGCGAAAAAATGAAGCGGACTCTAGCACAGGAGGTCGCGTCCTTATGAAGGTGTTGCTCGCGCTCGATCAGGGCACGACCAGTTCCCGCGCAATGGTGTTCAACGATTCGGCGCATGTGGTTGGCGTTGCACAAAAGGAAATGACGACGATTTATCCGCATGCGGGCTGGGTCGAGCAGGACCCGCGGCAGATCTGGTCGACTCAGCTGGAAACGGCGCGCGCGGCGCTGGAAGCTGCCGGCGTCAAGGCCACCGACGTTGCCGCAATCGGCATTACCAACCAGCGTGAAACGACGCTGCTTTGGGACCGGGGAACCGGCGAACCGGTCGCCAACGCGATTGTCTGGCAAGACCGTCGCACCGCCCAGGCCTGTGAGCGGCTGCGCGAGCAAGGCGCCGAAGAAATGATCACGAGCCGCACCGGTTTGCTCATCGATCCCTATTTTTCCGGCACCAAACTGGCCTGGCTGCTGGAACATGTCGAGGGTGCCGATGCCCGCGCAAGAGCCGGGCAACTCGCATTCGGTACAGTAGATTCCTGGCTGATCTGGAATCTCACTGGCGGACGGGTTCATGCCACCGACGTGACCAATGCGTCCCGCACGCTGTTGTTCAATATCCATACGCACAACTGGGACGACGAGTTACTGGAATTGTTTCGTATTCCCCGGTCGCTATTGCCGCAAGTGGTGGACTCTGCAGGAATGTGCGCCGAGACGGACCGTTCGGTACTGGGGGCGCCCATACCGATTGGCGGTATCGCTGGCGATCAACAGGCGGCGTTGTTCGGCCAGCAATGCGTCAGAAGCGGCATGGTGAAAAACACCTATGGCACCGGCTGTTTCATGCTGATGCAAACGGGTGACCGGCCAATTACCTCCCGTTCAAGGCTGTTGACGACGATGGCCTGGAAGATTGGCGAGCGGATCGATTACGCCCTTGAGGGAAGCATTTTTGTCGGTGGCGCCGTCGTGCAATGGCTGCGCGACGGGCTCGGATTGATACGCTCTTCGAGCGAAGTCAATCAGCTCGCGGCGAGCGTTGAAGACAATGGCGGGGTGTATTTCGTACCGGCGTTTGCCGGTCTTGGCGCTCCGCACTGGGACCCGCTGGCGCGGGGCACGGTCATTGGCCTCACCGGTGGCAGCCGCGCCGGGCATCTGGCGCGCGCAGCGATTGAATCCATTGCGTATCAAACGGCGGACATACTGCAGGCCATGGAGGCGGATTCGGGCATCGAGGTAACGGAGTTGCGTGTCGACGGCGGGGCCAGCCAGAGTGACCTGCTGCTGCAATTTCAGGCCGACATGCTCGGTGTGCCCGTGGCTCGTCCCAGGAACCATGAGAGCACGGCGCTTGGCGCAGCATCCCTGGCCGGGCTCGCCGCAGGATTCTGGCCTGATGCAGACGTGCTCGAGCAACACTGGGAGCTTGATCGGCGCTTTGAACCGTCGATGCCTTCAGCCCGGGCAGACGGGCTCAAATCAATGTGGCACCGTGCCGTTGCGCGTGCTCGCGACTGGGCGCGCGACGCGCATCCAAATGCAGATTGATTCTCGAGGAGATCGGTTTATGATCGCACCGGGTTATGACGGCACCGAATGCCGCTTTACCGTAACGCCTGAACAGGAATGCCCTGAACAGGTGAAAGGACGCGCACGGTAGGCACGATGGCAAAGATCGCGATCTTCAATCAGAAAGGCGGCGTCGGAAAGACGACCACGTCGCTCAATCTGTGTGCCGCGCTGGCGCGACAGGGTTACAACCCGTTGTCGATCGACCTCGACCCTCAGGCGCATCTGTCCTACGTTTGCGGAGCCAGTGTCGACAATCCTGAGGATTCGGTGTTCAGCTTCTTCGACCAGGTCAAGCCACTCACCCAGTTGATTCGCCCGGCGCACGGCGGCTGGCTGGTCATCCCGGCCCATTTCGAACTCTCCAAAGTCGACACCAAGTTCGGCAAGGGACCCAATGTTCTCAATCGTCTCAATCTTGGTATCGTCAAGGAAAACCTCAACACCGGGCGGCCGATTCTCATTGACTGTTGCCCGATGCTTGGCGTTCTGAGCCTGTCGGCAATTCTGGCGTCCGATCGCGTGCTGATCCCCGTATCGACAGACTATCTTGCCGTGCACGGCGTGATTGCCGTAGAGAAAACCCTCAAGGCTCTGGAGCATGTCCTCAAGCGGAGGGTGAAACGCCGCTATGTGGTGACGCGCTTTGACTCGCGGCGCAAGATGTCACACGAGATATTCAAGTCGCTCAGGAGCCGCTATGGCGATGAGATCTGTTCGACCCGGATCTCCGAGAACGTGGCCGTCGCGGAAAGTCCAGCGTCCGAAAAGGACGTGTTCTCACACGCTCCGGACAGCCGCGGCGCAGCCGATTACGATGCCCTGATGCGTGAGTTGGTTGCAACCGGGTTTATCGAGGGTCGTGATGCGGATGGCGCCGGGGGCGACGAACACCCGGAAGCAACCGGGTAATCCGGCGGCGCGCCGGGCCGCTGCCAATCGAGGCCCGCGTCAGGCCTTGTCCTTCGGCGTGCGCGAAATCATTGAAATAATGTTTTCGAAGCTGATGTCGTCGTCGCGCACGACAGGGTGCACTTCTCTGCACTCGAGAATCTCACAGTGCGGGTACATTTGCGTGATCCGGCGTTCCGCTTCGCCCCGGTCGCGCGCCTGAACGAGCAGGTTATCCACCGGCAGACCGCTGCGCGTGCGGATTCTCAGTGCGAACTTGATCATCTGGTCAGGTGCCGTCATCCGCTCGATTCTAGCGGTTGGCACAGCGGCGGGCCAGCAGTGCATACGCAAGCCGCCTCGTCCAGCCCGTGACAACCGCTGGCGCGGCGTTAGAATAGGCACCTGGCGGGTTTCGGGCGAAATCCCGGCCAGTCCTTATGTGGCCCGGTCAGCGGATCAATCGGTCAGTGCTGCGCTGCTGCGACCGGCTAATGGAGATTGCACCTGTGTTGCAGTTGGCCTGGCGGAGTCCTGAGTCAGGTGCCGGCGATGACAACTGTTGCGGGATCATCCGCTGGCTGTTCGCGTCGGGCGCCGCGGTGATTTTGACAAGGCGGCGCGATCTGGCTGTGAAACTGTTCGCATTCGCTACGCTTTAATCCATGCGTATCCCGGGTTTTCCGGGGTGCGGCAATTTTTGGAAGGTAAAGACCATGATTTTTTCATTACGTCGTTATTCGGTTTTGCTGCTGGCTTTGATTTTGACAGCGAGCCTTGCTGCATGCTCGAGCACGAGCACGACTTCCGGCGCAAGTCGCGCGACAAGGTCTTCAGATGCCGCAGCCGCGGAACAACAGCCAGCCGACGATGTGCAGGAATCATCGGACGCGGCGCAGAGCACGGCCGCACCATCGGACACGCAAGCACCGATTGAGCCGGCGGTGGTACAGCAGCTCGACGCAGAGTCTGACGACGTATCCATGGACGCGGTGCCGGAGACGGGCGCTGTCGAGGAATCAGTCGTTTTTCCGGAACAGCGTTATGCAATCGACGCAGAAGACGCGGCGGAGAGCGATAGCGAGGCAGAAGCAGAAATTGAACGTTTGCGGCGTGAACTTGCGGCGACCGAGTCGGAACTTGACCGGATGCGCGAAGAGCAGGCCCAACCGGACTATGACAGCAGCCAGGCGGGCTCGTCGGCGGGGGGCGCAGAATCAGACGGTGCGTCAACTGACGAAGGCCCGCAGGACGATTACGCAGACGCTTCGGTCGCGGGTGCGCCGGACGATGCGGACGCGATGGGCGGGGCTGCAGCGGACGGAACGGATGGGGCACGGGGGACGTCGCGGGTTGGCAACGATGAAGCGGACTTGTCCGGAAAGCCCGCCGAGTTCAGCATCTATTTCGGTTATGACGAAACCAGCTTCCACAGCCGGTTTGAACCCGTCATCGTCGCGCACGCCGAGTTTCTGATGGCAAATCCGGGACTGAAGGTCGAAATTCAGGGCAACTGCGACGAGCGCGGCAGCCGTGAGTACAACATTGCGCTGGGACAACGGCGCGCTGAAGCAGTCAAGCGCGCACTTGAGCTTCTGGGAGTTCAGGGCAGCCGCATAGACACGGTGAGTTTCGGGGCGGAAAAGCCGGTCGCATTCGGCCAGGACGAGGACAGCTACCGTTTGAATCGCCGTGCAGACATTGTCTACTGAAATGCCGATGTTGCTGGAATCAAAGACTTCTTGCCGGGTGCTGCTCCGGCGAGCTTTTGGCGGTTGGAACAGGATTGCAGGTGTCTTGAATTGCCCGGTCGCGGCAGGGCCGGTAGCCGGCGCTCACTTGCAGAAGTTTCTGTGTGTGGTTCTGATTACCGGGATTTCCGGGCTCGCCGGCTGTGCGCCGGCCGGCGTCAACAATAGTCGTTCCCTGGGTTCTTCGGAACGCGCGCCGGCGGAAGTGGTGGTTGTCGAGGCCGAGCCGGATCCGGAACAAACCCAGGCGGATGAAGTACGGCGCCAGAGACGTGAGATCGCACAGCTGCGCGATCAGCTTTCTGCCGATCGCAGCCAGACCGAGGCGGCAACGGCACGCGCCGAAGCTGCCGCACTCGAGTCGCAAGCAAGTATCCGTGCGCTGCAAAGAGAGTTGGCAGAAGTGCGCGCGCGGGCAGACACGGCATCCGCGCAATCAAACCAGGCGTTGGCTACCGCAACCGAATTCCTGTCGAACCTGGTAGCCGCGCGCGAGGAGCAGCGGGTCATCGTTGAACGCAACATGCAGACATCCAATGCGCTGGACCGTCGGCTCAGGGAAATGGAGGGGCGCGTCACGGAGGCCGATCAGCGGCGCCAGTCCGATCTGGCGCAAACGAGCAGCCGCTCGTCGGAGCTGGAAGTCAGACTACAGCGCACAGACCAGGACCTGGCGCAACTGCGCGCGCAACTCACGGAGCTAAGCCGCGAAAACGAGCAAACGCGCGCCGCGATCGACTCCGGTCCGATGTTGCGTATGCTGCGCGATCTTGAGGCGACGCAACACGAAACCACGATATTGCGTGGCCTTGTTGAGGAGATGCAGCGCGAACAACAGGAAAGCCGCAAGCGCCTGCAGGATTTCTATCTGGATCTCGATGCGCGCATCCAGGCGTTGCAGGACAGGGAGCGGGGCGCGCAGGATGACGATGTGCGTGGCTTTTCCGGGGACGGTGACCTTGCCCCCGGCGCTTCTTCCGGCCAGGGTGTTGAGGGCGATGCCGCGGTTGACGGTTTGTCCGGGGAAATTATGAAGTCAGGCGAACTTGGCGACCAGGCGGGTGAACTGTTGGAGTCATTCGATAGCGAGCTGCAACGCCAGGGTGCTGAAAGCAGTCCGGCATCGCAAGACGATGCCGTGCCCGGTATTGTCAGTACCATCGACTCGGCGCCGGCGGTGATGTTCGATAACGCGAATGCCGGCGAAACAGGGTCGGGGATATCCGGGAGCGTTGCTGAACCGCAGCCTGTCACGACGCATGCCGTCATTACGACCGACTGGACGGCCGGTTCGCGGCAAGCGTCGCCGGATCGCCCGCAAGAGTAGCTCGCTGAGTGGCTCACTTCGAACGAAAACGTTGCAATGGCAGGACCACCCGGAGGCTTTGTCTCGCCGCCTTGCCGGCGCGGTTGGCGGTCATTATCAAGCCAGGCGGATCGGAATGCAGCGCGCGTTCCATGCCGTCAGTTAGTGAATTCGCATGAGCGCTGAATACATTCTCGAGACCCGCGGGCTTACCCGCGAGTTCAGCGGGTTCGTGGCGGTGCAGAACGTGGATCTCAGGGTCCGTCAAGGCAGCGTTCACGGTCTTATCGGCCCCAACGGTGCCGGCAAGACAACGATGTTCAACATGCTGACCAAATTCCTGTTGCCATCGTCCGGAACCATTCTGTACAAGGGTGCCGACATCACCGGCGAACGACCGGCGCGGGTGGCCCGCCGCGGGCTGGTGCGTTCATTCCAGATTTCCTCGACATTCCCGCACATGACGGTGCTCGAGAACGTTCGCATTGCGTTGCAGAGAAAAATGGGCGGTTCGTTCCATTTCTGGCGTTCCGAACATGCGCTCGACCATTTGCATGACAAGGCAATGCAGATTCTGGGCAGTGTCGAGCTTGCTGATTATGCGACCCTGCACGCGGTCGAACTTCCCTACGGGCGCAAACGGGCGCTGGAACTGGCAACCACGCTGGCGCTCGAGCCAGAGTTGATGTTGCTCGACGAACCGACGCAGGGAATGGCACATGAGGATGTGAGCCGTGTCGTTGCCCTGATCAAGAAGTTTGCCCAGGGCCGCACCGTACTGATGGTCGAGCACAATCTCAGCGTTGTTGAAGACCTTTGCGACACGATTACCGTATTGCAGCGCGGCGAGGTCCTTGCCGAGGGCAGCTATGAGGAAGTGTCGGGCAATCCGCAGGTGCTTGAAGCCTACGTCGGGGTTGCTGATGACTGACCTGGGAGCGGCCTCGATGCTTTCGGTGCGCGATCTCCATACATGGTATGGCGAGTCGCATATTCTCCACGGAATGAATTTCGACGTTGGCCGCGGTGAGCTGGTAACGCTGCTCGGGCGCAATGGTGCCGGGCGCACCACGGCTTTGCGCGCGATTGTCGGTCTCACCGACCGGCGCACCGGGTCGATCGTTGTCAACGGCAACGAGGTGATCTCCATGGCGCCGCACCGGATTGCGCGGCTTGGCATTGGTTACTGTCCCGAGGAGCGGGGCATTTTTTCCAGTCTCAGCGCGGAGGAAAATCTTCTGTTGCCGCCGCGTGTCGGGCCGGACGGCATGAGTGTGGAAGAGATATACGAAATGTTTCCGAACCTCTACGAGCGGCGGCGTAGCCAGGGCAGTCGTTTATCAGGGGGCGAGCAGCAGATGCTGGCGCTGGCGCGCATTCTGCGCACGGGCGCGCAATTGTTGTTGCTCGATGAAATTACCGAAGGACTGGCGCCGGCACTGGTAAAAGTGCTCGGCCGGTCGGTTGCCAGCCTGAAGGACAAGGGATACACCATCGTCTTGGTGGAACAGAATTTCCGGTTTGCCGCAAAACTCGCCGATCGTCATTACCTGGTCGAACGCGGCATGATCGTTGAAACGGTGCAGCAAGCGGAGTTGGAGCAGCGCATGGACATGCTTCATGAGTATCTGGGGGTCTGAGCGCGTTCGAAACTCGCGGATTCCGAACATCAAGGGGAAGGTCATGAAAAACTTAGTAATCAGTTTGCTCGCCAGCGCCCTCATTGCGCTGTCGGGTTGTTCCAAAGACAACGATGTCGATGAGAAGGTGACTGACGGCGAGATCAGGATCGGTGTGCTCACCGACTTGTCGGGTTTGTACTCCGACATTGGCGGTCAGGGATCCATTGTTGCCGCGGAACTCGCCGTCGAGGATCTCGGCGGCGAGGTTGCCGGGCACAAAATCAAGATCGTATCGGTTGACCATCAAAACAAGGCGGACATTGCGGCCCAGAAAGTTCGCGAATGGATCGATCGCGATGGCGTCGATATGGTCACCGATGCGCTCAATTCAGCGGTTGCGCTGGCAACGGCAAAGGTGGTCGCCGAGAAAAAGAAAATAATGATGAACACCGGTGCCGCATCTACCCGTCTGACCAACGAAGATTGCACGGCTTACACGATCCATCATTCCTATGATACCTACGCACTGGCGAATGGCACTGGCACGGCGGTGGTCAAACAAGGTGGCGATACCTGGTTTTTCCTGACAGCCGATTACGCCTTCGGTCATTCACTCGAGTCCGATACGGCCAGTGTCGTCAAGAAGGCGGGCGGAGAGGTTCTCGGCGCCGTCCGCCATCCGCTCAGCGCATCGGACTTCTCGTCCTTCCTGCTGCAGGCGCAGAACTCCAAGGCCAAGATCATCGGGCTCGCGAATGCGGGCGGGGACACGATCAATTCGATCAAGGCGGCGAACGAATTCGGCCTGACGAAAACGCAGAATCTCGCCGGGCTGCTGGTGTTCATCACCGACATTCATAGTCTCGGGCTTCCGGTGACGCAGGGAATGTACGTGACCTCGGGCTGGTACTGGGATCTGAACGACGAGACGCGCGCCTGGAGTAAACGATTCTTCGATCGCATGGGAAAGATGCCAACCATGATCAACGCCGGTGTCTATTCGACCGTAATGATGTACACCAACGCAGTCCGGGCGACCGGGACCGACAATGCGGACGTCATTATGGAGTGGCTGCGTAACAACCCGCAGAACGACATGTTTGGCAAGAACATGACGCTGCGCGAAGACGGACGGCTCCTGCACGACATGTATCTGATGCAGGTAAAGAAACCTTCGGAGTCGCGGGCGGAATGGGACTATTACGACGTGCGCCAGACGATCCCGGGCACCGAGGCCTTCCAGCCGCTTTCCGAGTCGCGCTGTCCGCTGGTGACCGGGCAGGGCAGCTAGGCGAGTTGATTTGCCGGACAAACACATCAAGCGCACAGCGATCCGTATATGAGCGAAGTCGGTATCACCCTTGATTCGCTTTTGGGCCAGCTTCTTCTGGGGCTGGTCAACGGGTCGTTCTACGCCATTCTCAGCCTCGGCCTCGCCGTGATATTCGGTTTGCTGAATATCGTCAACTTTGCGCACGGCGCGCTCTACATGATGGGCGCCTATTTTGGCTGGATTGCTCTGACCTACCTGGGCATCGGGTACTGGTGGAGTCTGGTGCTTGCTCCGTCGCTGGTCGCGGTATTCGGAATGCTTGTCGAGCGCAGTCTGTTGCAATGGCTCTACAAGCTCGATCATCTCTACGGTTTGCTCCTCACCTTCGGTGTTTCATTGATCATCGAGGGGACTTATCGCTATTTCTTCGGTGTCTCGGGGCAACCGTATCCGGTGCCGGAGTTGCTGGCGGGTTCGACCGATCTCGGCTTTATGACGCTGCCGAATTACCGCGCCTGGGTCGTGCTCGCTTCGCTCAGTGTTTGTCTCGGTACCTGGTTTGTGATCGAACGCACCAGACTGGGCGCCTATCTTCGCGCGGCAACGGAGAACCCGAAGCTCACCCAGGCATTCGGCATCAACGTGCCCTTGCTCGTGATGCTGACCTACGGCTTCGGTGCGGGCCTGGCGGCATTCGCCGGCGTGCTTGCGGCACCCGTTATCCAGATCACGCCACTGATGGGCAACAACCTGATCGTGATCGTCTTCGCCGTGGTTGTCATCGGTGGCATGGGGTCGATTCTCGGCGCGGTTGCCACCGGACTGGCACTCGGTGTTATCGAGGGATTGACGAAGGTCTTCTATCCTGAAGCGTCCTCGACCGTTGTGTTCGTGATTATGGCGCTGGTGCTGCTTATTCGCCCGGCCGGTTTGTTCGGGCGCGAAAAATGACTTTTGTTCGTAAACACGCGGTATTGATTGCTCTGGCTGCCGCGCTTGCGGCGGCACCGTTCCTGTTCTATCCGGTGCTGGTCATGAAGGTGCTTTGTTTCGCGCTGTTTGCGTGCGCCTTCAACCTGCTGCTCGGTTATACGGGTTTGCTGTCGTTTGGCCACGCCGCGTATTTCGGTGCAGGCGCCTACCTCACCGGTCACGCAATGACCGCGTGGTCGACGACACCCGAACTGGGATTGGTCATGGGTGTGGGCGCGGCGGCGTTGCTGGGCCTCGTGTTCGGCGGTCTCGCAATCCGGCGGCAGGGTATTTACTTTGCGATGATTACGCTGGCGTTGGCCCAGATGCTGTATTTCTTCTGTCTTCAGGCGCCGTTCACCGGCGGCGAGGACGGATTGCAGGGCGTGCCGCGCGGCAAGTTGTTCGGCCTGGTCAGTTTGAGTGACGATACAGCCATGTATGTATTCGTCAGCATTGTGTTTCTTGGAGGATTCTGGCTGATCGACCGTATCATTCGCTCGCCATTCGGTCAGGTGCTGAAATCGATCCGTGAGAACGAAGACCGCGCGCTTTCGCTCGGATATGACGTCGACCGTTACAAACTCGTCGCGTTCGTTCTGTCATCCGCGATTGCCGGACTGGCAGGCGCAACCAAAACCCTGACGTTCGGATTCGCCACGCTCACTGACGTGTTCTGGGGAACTTCGGGAGAAGTCGTGCTGATGACCCTTGTTGGCGGCGTCGGTACCGTTCTGGGTCCTGTGGTTGGTGCCGTTGTGATTGTCGTTCTGCAGAACGAACTGGCCGACAAGGTCGGCTCCTGGGTTCTGGTAATACTTGGCGCGATCTTCGTCGTCAACGTGCTGTTGTTTCGCAAAGGTATCGTCGGCGAGGTTGTGGCGCGTTTCGGGCACAAGTGACACAGTCACGGAGTCGGCTCGCGGTTGGATCCAGACGATCGTTGTCTCGCTTTCGCAGTTGCCCCGTGGCAGAAAAGGCCGCAGCCGTCGATATTTTTTCCGGCATCCCCTGTTTCCGGATGTTGCGCGGCCGTGTCCATCGGGCGGGCTGCAGGCGCTAAGGTTTCGGGCGTTGTCTTGCGTGCCCACTGGCCATACTGAAACCAGTGATTCTTTGCGGATCGCTCGCTATCCGGCGGTGTGGCTCATCCGGCGCCGGAGCAGTTGCCTTGTTTGTCGGGAGTGCACATGGAACACGAACTGGAATTCATCGAGCGGCGAATGTACGAGGACATACATGCCGCTGCCGATGATGGACTGAGGAACCGGCTCAAGCTCCGCGCGCACGAAGTTGGCTCTGCGTTCGTGTCCGTCGCCGGGGCGTTACCGGCTTCCGCGATCGTGATCAATATTTCCTACGGTCTCGGTCTTGAACAGGCAGCAACGCACGAGCAGGTCAGTGAAATCGTCGGGCACTATGCTGCGGCAGGCGCACAGCGCTATTTCATACAGTTGCATCCGCAAGCCCAGCCAACGGAGTTGCCGCAATGGCTGGCGCAACATCACCTGATGCCGACGCGTGGCTGGATGATGTTCGCCCGCGCACGCGCAACGCTTCGGCCGGCATCCACGTCACTTGCCGTGAGGCCAGCGACAAGCGACGACGCGGGCGCGTTTGCCCGCATCTGTTGTGACGCGTTTGACCTCGGCAAGGAAGCAGAGCCTTTGTTTACCCGCTTGGTGGGGCGTTACGGATGGCATGTCTATATGAGTTTTGACGGCGACGAGCCGGCAGGCACAGGCGCGTTCTTCGTTGACGGTGACCTCGCGTATTTCTCGTTTGGAGCGACGGTGCCGAAGTTCCGCGGCCGTGGCGGCCAGACGGCGGTCCTGCATGCGCGCATCCAGGCCGCGCTCGATCTCGGTTGCCGCACCCTGGCGACATGCACGGGCGAGGAAGTGCCCGGCGACCCGCAGCACTCTTACAAGAACATCGTCAAGACCGGTTTCGAACCCCGTTACGTGCGCCGTAACTTCGCCTTTCCGAAAACCGGGTAGGCGCAGCGGCCGATTCAGCCGCTCGCCAGTTGCGCTGCGAACCGTGGGTAGGTTTCCGCGATTTCGTTCCTGATCGGTCCGCGTATCGACGCCAGCGTTTCGGCATCCGGCGCCGGCGTAAACGGGACGCTGGCCGGGCAATCGAATTCGAACCCGGTGTTGTCGCGGATTTCCTCGACCGAGTGCCCCGCATGCACACTCTCGAGCCGGAACCGGCCGCGGTCCCGGTCGAAATGGAACAACCCCAGGCCGGTTACCATCGCAAACGGTCCGCCCGGCCGGTGCACGCCTTCACTGGTGCCCGGCGCACTGATGAATTCGACTTGCGGCACCATGACGCGGCGCGTGTGCTCCTCGCGAAACAGAATCACGCGTGGAATGAGGTAGTACAAATACGCAGAGCCGAAAGAACCGGGCCAGCGCACGTCCCCTTGCGGGTACCCGCCGACGCCGACGAGATTGATGTTCCCGCTGCCATCGATCTGTCCGCCACCGAGGAAAAATGCATCGATGCGTCCTTCCGCGGCAAGGTCGAACAGTTCAACGCCACCGTTGGTGAAAAAATTGTTGCGTCGCGACCCGAGTACCGACACGCGCATCGCGCCGTCGGAACGCGAACGCGCCAGGAGCGCTCCGGAACCCGGGATCGGCGAGGAAGCGCCCACCGCAACATGTCGACAGCCCTCCAGCAGACGGGCGATGACGGTGATCAGCAATTCGGTGCGGCTGGGTGCGTTCATGCCGGCGCGAAATCCTCGCTCAACCACTGTTCGATGAATTGCGTGAATCCCTTTTCGGTACGGGCCAGTGTGGCGTACTTCGCCAGCACGGTTTCGTCGTCGGCGTAATGATCACCCAGCGCGAGCGGCCACGCACCGCGTTCGGCTACGGCAATTTTCGAGACGTAGATTGCCGGCAGCACGGCGCCGGCCCGCGAATCATCGTCCAGAAGATTTCCGTCGATTGTTTTCTCCACTGTGACCAGCGTCCGGACCGAGGCGTGGGCCATGGTGATGAGATCACGTTCGCGCCCGACAAACACGTTGCCGAACCGGTCGGCCAGCGGCGCGTGAAACAGGCTGACGTCCGGGCGTATTGCCGGCAGGACGGCAATCGGATCGTTCTCCGCGAAGGGATTGTCGATTGCTTTCCAGTCGCTGCGGTGTTTCATCACGTCCGAGCCGATCAACCCGCGCAAGGGAATGAACGGGATGCCTTTCTCGCCGGCCTGCAGAGCAGCGTAGACAGCGGGGCAGGTCGCGTCGCGCATCAGCAGTTTGCCGCTGCGAAGAGCGGCGGCAAAGCGCGGGCCGCCACCGAACTCACCCAGCGTAATCGCGGAGGTCTCCAGAGTGCGCACCGACCCGCTGCCTATCAGTATGTCGGCCTGGATGCCGCCGGTGGGCACGCAGACCAGATGCAGGTCGCGCACGCCACGCCGCACCAGTTCGCGTGACGCCTGCATCGCCACACCGGATGAGTCTTTCGGAATAGCGAGCGTTGCGCCGTCTGGAACGTCTTTCGTCAGTTCGGAAAGCGAAACAAAAACCTTGTTTGTCATGTTGACTTCTCCCTGGGCGCTGTTGATGCGAGTGGGAAAGTTGCAAATGCTGTGTTACCGTCGTTCAGGCCAATTATCCAGTGTAATGACCGCCAGCGTCCAATAACGCGTATGCGCAAGCCTTTGCACTGTAAATCAGCAAGCGCTGTTTTCCGCGCCCCGCGTCATACCTGGCCGCATCTGGCGGTATTACGCGCACGTCATTTTTGACCCACAGAAGGGGGATAGTAATGGAACTAGAGACAGCGACATTCATGCAGTCCTTGCAGTCCACGCTCGGGACCCACGTTCCCACCATTGTCGGTGCGATCGCGTTGCTCATCGTCGGATGGTTCATTGCAGTTGCGGTGCGGGCAGGCGTTCGCAGATCGCTTTCCGCTCTAAAGGTCAATGAGCGGTTCGGTGAAACCACGGACGAGAAAATTGATGTCGAGAAAGGCGTCGCCGTTGGCGCGTTCTGGCTGATTGTGCTGATCACGCTGATCGGCGTGTTCAATACGCTCAACCTCGAGCTCGTGTCGAATCCGTTCAACGAGCTTCTGGCGCAGGTGCTCGGGTATCTCCCACGGTTGCTGGCCGGCACGCTGTTGCTGATTCTCGCGTGGGTGCTGGCGACGGTGTTGCGCGCGCTGAGCACCAAGGCGCTGGCGGCCACCAACTGGGACGAAAAGCTGGCGGAAGAAGCCGGCACCAAGCCAATGAGCAAGAGCGCCGGAAACGTGCTGTTCTGGCTGACGTTCCTGCTGTTTGTGCCGGCCATACTCGGCGCTTTCAACCTCGAAGGTTTGCTCGAACCGGTACAGGGCATGATCGACAAGGCACTTGCCATGTTTCCGAATGTCGTCGCCGCGGTGGCGATCGGATTCGTCGGCTGGCTGGTGGCGAAAGTGTTACGCGGTCTGGTGACCAATCTGCTGGCGGCGGTCGGTATCGATCGACTCGGCTCGGAGGTCGGGCTCAGCAGCCAGGTCCAGCTCTCACGCCTCGTCGGCATGATCGTATTCATTTTCGTGTTCATCCCGGCGCTGATTGCGGCGCTCGATGCATTGCAGATCGAGTCGATTGCCGCACCGGCAACGGAGATGTTGTCGATGATCCTCGAAGCCGTGCCCAATCTGCTCGCGGCGGCCGTGATATTGATTATCACCTGGTACGTCGCGAAGTTCGGTGCCGAGATGGTCAGCCGGCTGCTTTCCAGCATCGGTTTCGACACGTTGCCCGAGCGGCTTGGCTTTACCCATGCGTTCAAGGCACCGCTCACGCCGTCGGGCATTGTCGGAGGTGTCATCGTGTTCTTCGCGATGTTGTTTGCGACCGTGGAAGCGGCCAACCGGCTTGGTTTCTGGCAGGTTCGTGACCTCGTCAGCACCTTTATCGCGTTCGGCGGCGACGTCCTGCTCGGCGGCGCGATCCTGATCGTCGGTTTCTGGCTGGCGAATCTCGCCTACAACGCGATTTCGCGGGCCAGCGGAGAAAAGACGGCGGGCCTGGCGCAGGTCGCGCGCCTGGCGATACTCGGTCTGGTGATCGCGATGGGCCTGCGGGCCATGGGCATCGCCGACGACATCGTCAATCTGGCGTTCGGCCTGACACTGGGCGCGGTCGCGGTGGCTTTCGCGCTATCTTTCGGGCTCGGCGGGCGCGAAGCCGCCGGCAGGCAGATGGAGCACTGGCTCAGCAAGCTGCGCAAGGGTGATTGAGTGCAGTGTCTCGAAAAAACCCCGCGAATGCGGGGTTTTTTTGTTTTGACGGCAACAATAGATTGACAGTCCGAATACCCCTGGCGCTAAAATCGGCGGGCTCGCGGAATGGCTGTTCCGGCAGCCGGTCATCGGGTCACGATACTTCTTCTCAGATGCGGTCCCCGCCCCGGTGCGGTCATGGCCGTCGGTAACCTCAAACAACGGCCAGGCGCCAGGAGCGGTGACAGTATGGCGAAAGTGGAAAACAATACCGGCATCACCGTCGCAGACGCCCTGCACGCCGAGGATGCCCGCTACGAGGCGCAGATCGCAAACGATTTCGACGCACTCGACGCGCTTCTTGGCAAGGACCTGGTGTATTTCCACTCAAGCACGGTGCAGGACACCAAAGCGAGTTTTATCCAGTCGTTGCGCTCCGGCAAGGTCGTATATCGAAGCATGGAGCGAAGCGGCACCAAAGTCCGTGTTTTCGGCAACGTGGCGATCATCACCGGCAAAGCCGAGTTCGAAGTGACCGCGCGCGGCAAGGACAAGACGCTGAATCTCCTGTTTCACTCCGTCTGGGTCCGGCGCGACGCGGGCTTGCAGTTCGTCTCCTGGCAGGCGACGTTGCTGCCAGCCTGAACGGCGGTGCCGGCTTTGCCACTCGCGAGGGAGCGCTTCGCGCATCTGCCGACGAACGTAGAGGCGTTGCCGCGTCTGAGCGAGGCCCTCGGCGGGCCGCGGATTCTGGTCAAGCGGGACGACCAGACCGGTCTGGCCTTCGGCGGCAACAAGACGCGAAAGCTGGAATTCCTCGTCGCCGATGCGCGCCGGAAAAATGCAGCCACGCTGGTAACCGGCGGCGCGATCCAGTCCAATCACTGCCGGCAGACCGCTGCCGCCGCTGCGAAGTTCGGTTTCGACTGTATTCTCGTTCTGACCGGCGACAATCCGCAACGGCCGAGCGCCAACCTTTTGCTCGATCGGTTTTTCGGGGCGCAGATCGTGATCGTCGAGCAACGCAGCGAGCGCGATCGCGTGTTGCAGGAGACCGTAGACGAAGCCGCGGCACAGGGCAAGCGCCCGTATCTGCTGCCATACGGCGGTTCGAGTCCGACCGGTGCGCTGGGTTACCTGTTTGCGATGCAGGAATTCATGCAGCAGGATGTTTCCGCCGACTGGATTGTGTTCGGCACTTCGTCCGGCGGAACGCACGCCGGGCTGGTACTTGGCCAGCGCCTGCATGGATTTGGGGGAAAAGTGCTAGGCATCAGTATCGACGAACCGGAACAGTGGCTGAAGTCGCATGTGTCGTCGCTGGCGACGCAGGCATCGGAACTGGTGGGTGGCAGGGTGGACATATCGCCGGAAGACGTACTGGCTACCGACGCATACTGTCAGGCTGGGTATGGGGTGGTGACGGACGCCGAGCGCGAAGCCATCCGTTTGTTTGCGCGAACCGAAGGCTTGCTGCTCGATCCGGTTTATTCCGGACGAGCGGCCGCCGGAATGATCGACCTGATTCGCAACAAGCACTTCGCCAGAGAGGACACAGTGCTGTTCTGGCACACCGGCGGTCAACCGGCGCTGTTCGCGGACAAGTATGGTGCCGACTTACTGCGGGATTCGTGACGCGTTGCCGGCAGCGCTCGCGCTTTCCGGAGAGATGGCGGCCTCATGCCCGGTAAACGCGCCGTCATAATCCCACAGTAACTGCCGCAGTGCTTCGACCCGCTGCGGTTCCGCGACGGCTTCTCCCGTTACCAGGAAGGCGAAGTTCTCTGCAAGCACTTCTTCCGCATGGATGACATAGCGCGTGTTGCGGCCGACTTTTTCAATGAATCCGTTCACGTCGCGCAAACTCAGCAGTACCGGTGCGCCGTTACGCATTTTCACAAGCGGCACGTCACCTGGCGACGTCCGTTCCACAACCAGCAGCCGCAGCGTCCAGTAACGGTCCAGTTCGTCTCCGATTTCGGGGTCGAACACCGCCGAGCGTGACAGCAGGACGGGAACAGTCTCCACGACCGAGCCGCCGGTGCGCACTTCGACAAAGCTGTCATGGCGGGGGGCGTCCGGGTTGGTGATCTGAAGGGGCGCAATCGCGGCGGGCAACCGGATCTCCGGTCCGATCCGAAAACCGACCAGTGCGTACGCTGCACGGCGAAAGTGCGCGTCATGGCGCGTCATTACGTGGAACAGTTCATGTGCGAGCAGAAAGAACAATGTGTCGTCATCCTCGGAAAGACTGCGACGTGGCAACACGATGGCATTTGCGCGCGTGTGCCCTTCGCCGACTTCTTCATCGCCGCTTGTTTTGACGAGCAGGACAACGGGCGGCAGCGGCAGCCGGTATCCGTCGAGCACATCGGAAAGTTTCTGCAAGAGCGGGTCCAGTCTGGCCCGGTCGGCACTGGTCCAGTCGCGGGCGTTATCGGCCATGTGCCCGAAGTACTCAGATGGTGAAACGGGTGCGGATGATTTCAACCGCAACATGCGGTCGAACTGGCTCATGCGCGATGTGTATTCATCGTCCGCAGCCAGAATCCCGCTTGCCGTCTGACGCGATGCGTAATTCAGAACCGATCCCGATCCCAGGCTGACCTCGGCCCGCGACATCGCCGGCAGGGCAGAGAGCAACAGGAAGAGACAAGCGATAGCGGGGGCTAATGGCTTCATGGCGTTAGGGCCTGTTAACGCGTCGATCACATAGGTGTTAACAGGCCCTAGTTTGCCATCGGTTCGTGCTGCCGGTGCGCGGCCACCGGCGAATTCTTTGGTGAAATGCTCTGACGAAATCCATGTCAGCGTTTTGCGCGTACATGGGGTTGTCCGCGCAGGGATATTGTCGGCGGATTCCCCTCGCGGGGTTTTTGGACCGTATCGGGAGAATAGTTGGGTATCATCCATTCAGTCCCCGGCCTGCGGAAGGATCTGTCTGACGAACTTATGTGCTGGGCGGGACTCCAAAACGCAGCCGGGATGGCAGGGTATGGCACGGCTCTGGCAAGCATTTCAGGGCGCGATCCGGTTCGTCGCAATCATCATCACTCTATGCAAATAGCCAAACATGTTCTGATCGCCCTTGTTCTGACAGGGATTCTGTCACTGCCAGCGGCCGCCAACCCGGTCCGGCGCGATCATATCGACGTCGAACTGATTGCCTCCACCACCAGTGTCGAGCCGGGGCGGATTCTGACCGTGGCGCTGCGCCTGAAACCGGACAAGCACTGGCATACATACTGGAAGAATCCCGGCGATTCAGGGCTCGCGACGCAGATTGACTGGGTGCTCCCGGAAGGTTTCAGGGCGGGGCCGATTCAATGGCCGGCACCGGAGCGAATCGACGTGGGGCCGCTCGCCAACTATGGCTATGACGGCGAAGTCCTGCTGCTCACGGACATCGAGGTGCCGGACAGCATTCCCGCCAATGTGCCGATCCGTGCTTCTGCGTTCTGGCTGGTGTGCGAGGAGATTTGCATTCCCGGCGATGCCGAACTCCTGCTTGATTTGCCGGCCGGCCCGGCAGCCGCTGATCCTGTCTGGGCAGGGCGTATCGAGAAGGTGCGCGCCGCACTGCCTTCCGAAGCCAACGGATTCGAAGTAGCGGCAGTACTGGCAGCAGAGCGGGAATGGATACTGAGTTTGCCCCGTTCCGTGCTGCCGGAAGTGGGTAAGTTGTCGTTTTTTCCGGAAGACGAAGGCTGGATCGAGTACGCATCGCGCCAGCAGGTGGTAGAGCAGGGCGAAACGGTGCAGTTGCGCTTTGCTGCCGCGACCGGCGCCAGCGAGAAGCAGGGCAGCCTCAACGGCGTGCTGGTCGCACAGCCGGGCTTCACGAACGGCAGCGCTGCCGTCGTGATCAGGCCGGCCGTCACCCTGAGCGACACGCTCCCGGCGATGCCCGCTATCGTGCCTGCGAGCGGACAGAATTCGTTGACGCTGGTGGTCGCGCTGGCGTTCGCCTTCGTCGGCGGCGTCATATTGAATCTCATGCCATGCGTGTTTCCGGTGGTGGGCATCAAGGTGCTGACGTTCGTGGAGAACTCCCGTTCCAGCCCTGCCAGCCTGCGCGGTCACGGGCTGTTGTTCGCGCTCGGTGTGCTGGTTTGCTTCTGGGCCGTGGCCGGCGCCTTGCTCGCGCTACGCGCCGGAGGCGCGACGCTGGGTTGGGGTTTTCAGTTGCAGTCTCCGCTGGTGGTATCTGCGCTCGCACTGTTGTTTTTCGTGTTGGCGCTGAATATGTCCGGCGTATTCGAACTCGGCACCCGTGCCCAGCAGCTTGCCGGCAGCGTGCGCGCGCAATCGGGTTACGCTGACGCGTTTCTGTCCGGCGTGATCGCGACGCTGGTGGCGACCCCATGCACCGCGCCATTCATGGGCGCGGCACTCGGGTTCGCCATTACGCAATCGGCGCCTCTGGCGATGGCAGTGTTTACCGCGCTCGCGCTTGGCATGGCCGCACCCTATCTGGTGCTCTCGTTCTCGCCGAAACTCGTTGGCAGGCTTCCCAAGCCCGGGACATGGATGGTCTCGCTCAAGCAGGCGCTCGCGTTTCCGCTTTATCTCACGGTTGTCTGGCTGGTCTGGGTGCTCGGTCGTCAGGTTGGCGTGGATGCCGTCGCGCGGTTGATGATCGGCATGACCTTGTTCGGCGCCGGATTGTGGGTTTACGGGCGATGGAACGTGTCTTTGACCGCACGGGCTCGCATGACCGCGCGGGCGATGGCCGTACTGCTGGCGTTGGCCGGTGTGGTGCTGGGTTGGCCGCACGATCCGGGTTCGCGGGACGCGAGCCTGGCGACGACGTCGGGACACTGGAAGCCGTGGTCGCCCGATGCGGTCACCGCCGCGCGTGACAATGGGCAGCCGGTATTCGTCGATTTCACGGCGGCGTGGTGTGTGACTTGTCAGGTCAACAAGCGCCTGGTACTGAACCGCGAAGCGGTGCAAGCACGGTTTCGCGAACGCAACGTGGTCACCATGGTGGCGGACTGGACCAATCGCGATCCGCAAATCAGCCTCGCGCTCGATTCACTCGGTCGCAGCGGCGTGCCCGTCTATGCGCTGTATCCGCCGGGTAATGGCGCGCCCATACTGTTGCCGGAATTGCTGACCGAGAAAATTGTTCTTGAAGCGATTGACCGGATATCCGGCTCCGTACGCACGGCAGCCCGCCCGGATCGGTCTGACGAACCCGTCATCGAGGAAAAATGATGAGACCTGTACCTTTTGTTCGCAGTCTTGCGGCAGTGTGCCTGATGACGAGCCTGGCTTCCGGTGCCATGGCCGCCGTCGAACCGGGAAGCGCAGCGCCTGATTTCACCCTCACGAGTGTCGACGGCAAATCGATGAACTTGTCGGAATTCCGCGGCAAGTACGTCGTGCTCGAGTGGTTCAATTCGGAATGCCCTTTCGTCCAGAAGCACTATGACAGTGGCAACATGCAGGCGCTGCAGGCGGCATATACGAAGAAAAATGTCGTCTGGCTCACCATCAATTCAACCAACCCGGACCATTCCAATTTCCGTGACCGCAAGCGCTCGAGTGAGATCATGGCGAACTGGAAGGGTAGTCCGACCGGCTTGCTGCTCGACCCCGAGGGAACGGTCGGTCAGGCCTACGGTGCTCGCACGACCCCGCACATGTATATCGTCGATCCCCAGGGAACATTGGTCTACCGAGGCGGCATCGACGACAAGCCCTCCTTCAGCCAGCGCGACATCCCGGTCGCGAACAACTACGTCGCCGCAGCGCTTGACCAGCTGATGGCCGGCCAACCGGTGAGCGAATCCGACACACGGCCTTACGGTTGCTCGGTCAAGTATCGCTACTGACAGTCCGAACCTCTCCCGCGTCCGGGCAAGTCAGCGCGCGGCCACGGATGGTATCTCGAGGGGTCGCTGGAACCCGATCAGCATCGGTGCAGTGATGACCCATCCGGTCGCCGTGGATTCCGGACAAGCGCGTAGCACGTGTGCCCCCCGGGCAGATCCCGCGAAAACCTTCGCGGTCCGCTCTGCTGTCGACTCCGCAAGCGTTTTCCGTTCGTTAACCGCGTTATCGTGCGGCGACTGCGTTGCGAGCCGGCGGGATATCGGGTAAAAACCGGAAACGGCGCGGAACGGGGAAGATGGAAAAACGCGATAGCAAAGAGCGGGGCGAGCGTGACGTAAGTCAGTTTCGCTTGCTGTTCGCGCGGCGCTTCGGTCCGTTTTTTCTGACGCAATTCGCCGGCGCATTCAATGACAACGTGTTCAAGAACGCGTTGGTGATTCTGGTTGCTTATAACGCGGCGACTTATTCCGCGCTCGATTCCGGTGTGCTGGCAAATCTTGCCGCTGGCTTGTTCATCCTTCCCTTTTTCCTGTTCTCCGCCAACGCCGGCCAGTTCGCCGACAAATACGAAAAAGCACTGCTGATTCGCGTCATCAAGGCAGCGGAAATCGTCATTATGGCCGTCGCCGCGGCAGGCTTGATACTCGACAACCTCGTGTTGCTGCTTGTTGCCCTGTTCCTGATGGGTGCCCAATCGGCGTTCTTCGGCCCGGTGAAGTACGCGCTGCTGCCTCAGGCGCTGGCGCCTCATGAACTGGTCGGTGGCAATGGCCTGGTAGAAACCGGGACGTTTCTGGCGATACTCGGCGGCACCCTGATCGCCGGTTTGCTGGTTGCCCAGCCGGACGGTGTTTTCTACGTCTGTGTGCTGATCGTTGCGACGAGTATTTTCGGATTTGCCGCCAGTTTGCGCATTCCCGGTCTGAAGGCGCCAACGCCGGGCCTGAAGATCAACTGGAATATTTTCAGCGAAACCTGGGTCAACCTGCGTTTCGCCACCAGGGATCACACGGTATTCCACTCGATGCTCGGTGTGTCATGGTTCTGGTTTTACGGAGCGCTATTCCTGTCGCAGTTTCCGGATTACAGTCGCGTTTCGCTCGGCGGAAACGAAACGGTCGTCACGCTACTGTTGGCGCTGTTTTCGGTGGGTGTGGCATCCGGATCATTGTTGTGCGAGCGCCTGTCCGGTCACAAGGTGGAAGTGGGCCTCGTGCCCTTCGGTTCGATCGGTCTGAGCGTGTTCGCAGTCGACCTGTTTTTCGCAACACCCGCGAGCGCGGACCTCCTCGCGCTTGGCGCAGCAAATTGGCGCAGCAGGCGCCGCAGGAATAGGCGCCACTGAATTTCTGCTGCGCGACGGTAGCTGGCGCATTGTGCTCGACTTGTTCCTCATCGGCATGTTCGGCGGTTTCTACATCGTTCCGCTGTATGCGCAGATACAAACGCGCAGCGACCCGACGCATCGCTCGCGCATCATTGCCGCCAACAACATTCTCAACGCATTGTTCATGGTCGCGGCGGCAGCCGTGGCGGTGTTGATGCTCTCCCAGGGGGCGAGCGTTCCCCAACTGTTATTGCTGACCGGAGTATTCAATCTCGCGGTGGCCGCCTACATATACTCGCTGGTCCCGGAGTTTCTGTTGCGGTTTCTGGACTGGCTGCTGGTGCATGCGGTCTATCGTTTGCGGATTCGCGGTGTCCAGCATCTTCCCGAACAAGGCCCGGCACTCCTCGTGTGCAATCACCAGAGCCTGGCCGATGCCTTGATTATTTCGGCGGCTTGCCGCCGTCCGATCCGGTTCCTGATGTATTTCACGATCTTCAATATACCGGTATTGAATTTCATTTTCCGATCGATGAAGGCAATCCCGGTCGCCCCCGCCAAACTTGCCCCTGATGTTCTCGAAAAGGCTTATGACGACGTGGAGGCGGCGTTGCTCGACGGACAGCTCGTATGCATTTTTCCCGAAGGCCAACTCACGACGGACGGCGCAGTTGGCGAGTTTCGTTCCGGTGTCAGCCGTATTCTCGAGCGCACGCCGGTGCCGGTGATTCCAATGTCGTTATCCGGCCTGTGGGAAAGCATATTCTCGAAAAATCCTGCGCGTAAACGCTTGCCGCGCCTGTTTCCGACCGTACGCCTCGACATCGGAAAACCGCTCGCACCGCACGAAGTATCGCCAGCGGGTCTGCGCGAAACAGTGATTCGGCCTCGTGCAAGGTGGCCAGGCAAGCTCGACATTGCCCGACGGGCGGAATGCAGGGCGTGCCGTGTGAATCACGCCATGGGGCTAGGCTATTTGCGGCAGTCGCGTTGGTGTGTTCTAGCTGCAGCGTGAAGGCAGCAGCGCGGTCGTCTTGCCTGTCAGGAAGTATGCGAGAAGGCCTATCCATTCCTTGGCCGCGATGTTGAGACTGTTCAGGTTCTGGGCCAGACCGAGGTGGATGGAAATAAGATCGCCCGGCGCCGTGGCGTGATCGACTGGATAAGGGATCACCGGCCACCGCTGCTTGCAGAAAATGCCGACCGATCGCGGCATGTGCCATGCGGTGGTAATGAGCAACCAGTTCTCTCCCTCCTTCGGATTCACTATTTTTCGGGTCAGCAGCACGTTTTCATAGGTATTGCGTGCCTCACGCTCGAAGGTGACACGCGAAAGATCCAGTCCTTGTTGCTCGAACAGTGTTTCGGCGACATCGGCTGCCTTGTATTGATCCCCGGTCAGAGAGCCGGTGCCCCCGGTGAAGACCAGTTTTGCGTTCGGATACCGTCGTGCCATTTCCATGAAAGCCAGTATTCGCTCGGCCGCCGGATTGAGTTGCACCTGATTACGCAAATTGGAGAGAAAAGGATCTTCAGCGCCACTGAGAACGATGATGCCGTCAATCCTTTCGGGCAGCGATGGGTTGGTTTCAAAACGCGTCTCGAGTGGATGCAGCAACAGGGTGTGCGGTGGAAACACCGCAATCAGTACGAGCAGGACGCAACTCACGCCCAGCAAACGCTTGCCGGCTTTATCCTTGCCAGAATAAAGCAGGAAGAAACTCGACAGGATGAGCATCAACAGCAGGCTGTCCGGCGCAATCAGTTTCCACGCAAATTTCGACAGCCAGAAAAACAGCGTATCCATAATCTCAGTGCACGCGATCTGTTCCGAAAACCACAAGCCGGTGGTTAGTCAAGGGGATTCGTGCCTGTTCGCTGCGCTGCCATGCGCGGCGCACGTCAAACGCCCTTGAACGCCGGCTTTCGTTTGGCATGGAATGCCGTCACGCCTTCCCTGAAGTCATCGGAGCTGCGCAACCGGCTGTAGGCGTGACCTTCGAGTTCAATGGCCGTCGCCAGAGTCGCGTCTTCGGTATCGTTCAGGAGCTTTTTCGCAGTGCGTTGCGCCAGTGGAGCAAACTGCACGAGCTCGGCGACCAGTGCGTCGGTCGCTTGCTCGAGGTCTGCGTCGGCAACGCATTCGGTCGCGATGCCCCAATCCACGGCCTGCTGGCCGGTGATGCGGCGCGAGCGCATGACAATATCCTTGGTCCGGGTAATGCCAACCATCTTTTGCAGGCGCGCTGAACCGCCGGAGCCGGGGATCTGTCCGAGTTTCTGTTCGGGCAGGGCGTAGCGCGTCGTTTCAGTGACGATGCGAAAATCACAGGCCAGGGAAATCTCGAAGCCAACACCGAAGCAGTAACCGCGGCCTGCGGCAATGACCGGTTTTTCGCATCGGGCCGGTGCGGCGATATTCCACGCGAGTTTTGAAACGGTCTCCGGGCTGGCTTCCAGGAAGCCCTTGATGTCGCCGCCGCTGGAGAAGTGCTCGCCCTCCGCCCGCAGCACGATCACGCGCACGCCCTCGTGCGCGTCCAGAGCTTCGAACGCGCAGCGAAGCTGGTCGCGCTGCGGCATGGAAACGACGTTCAGAGGCGGTCGGTCCAGAACAATATCCGCTCGCTGTTGCGCCTCATCGATCTCGATCCGGAAGCCGTCTGGTTGATCGAGCAAGGTCTGGGCGGGGTGGGTCAGTTTTGTCATTCCGATGTCCTGATCATTTATCTGTTCTGCTCCGTGTCATTCATCGCGTTCGTACTCCCCCGCCACCAGCTTGCGGCGCAGAATCTTGCCAACCGGTGACTTCGGGATCTCGCGCACGAATACGTATTCTCTTGGCCGTTTGAAGTTAAACAACTCTGAAGACCGGCAGAACAAATCGAGTGTTTCTGCATCGACCGCGGATTGCCGCTTGACGAAAGCGACTACTTTCTGCCCCCATCGGTCGTCTGCGAGGCCGGCAACAGCCACTTCGTCAACGGCCTGATGCAGCGACAGCACCGACTCGATCTCGACCGGCGAGATATTCTCGCCGCCCGAAATAATCATGTCATCGACCCGGCCGGTGACGAATAAATCACCATCCTTGTCGAAATGTCCCGTGTCACCGGTGAAGTACCAGCCATGCCTGAGCGCGCGTACGTCGGCTTCCGGACGATTCCAGTATCCCTCGAACGCTTCATCGCTTGCGAGGTCGGCAATAATCTGGCCTTCCTCGCCCGGTGCGGCAAGCTCGTCGGGGTGCGTGCTGCCAAACGTTACGACCCGGATTCTTGAGTTCAAGCCGGCGCGTCCGGCACTGCCGGGCTTTTCGATCGCGGCCTGGTCAAACGAGAAAGTAAAGATTTCCGATGATCCGTAGTGGTTGACGAAAAGATCCGGCCGAAAGGCGTCGTCAAGCCGGCGCAGCAGAGCTTCCGGCATTGAAGCGCCGGCAAACCCCAAGCGCCTGACAGAGCTGATGTTCGCTTCGCGAAACTCCGCAGCGGCAAGCAGGTCGTGATACAGCGTCGGAACCAGGTACAGATGGCTGATTCTTTCCCGGGCTATCAGTTGCAGTGCTTCGGTTGCATCGAAACGCGGCATGCACACGAAGCAGCCATTGACCAGTGCCATCGACAACAGCGAACGAACGCCCATGGTGTGATACAGCGGCATCACGCCAAGGGTTCGTTCGCCGAATGCGTAGTGGTTCTGTGCGATATGCGCTATCGCGGCCGCGCGTTCTGCACGGTGCCGCCTGGGCACGCCCTTGGGCCTTCCGGTCGTGCCGGAGGTGTAGAGCATGATCGACCAGTCCTCGGCATCCGCATGCAGCATTCCCTCGGATGTATGGGCGTTGAGCAATTCGTCGAAAGCGATCTCATTGCCGATCGGAGCGAATGTCACGATGCGCGGTATCTCGTAGCACGCCGGTGAAGCGGCGACCGCCTCAGCGCCGGACTCGTCGTAGGCGATGGCGCGGGCTTGCGCGTCGAGCGCGCAGTACTCGATTTCATCCGGCTTGGAACGCCAGTTGAGCGGCGTCACGATCAGCCCCAGAAACTGGCAAGCCCAGTGCAGCGTTGCCATCTGCCAGCGGTTCTTCATGACGACCAGCACATGGTCACCGCGTTTCAGTCCGAGGGTGGAAAGTCCGTCGGCGAGCCCGCTGATGCGCGACAACCAGTTTTCGTAACTGAAACGCACGTCGCCATCGACAATCGCCGTCGAATGGGGATTGCGTTCGACACTGGAAAGAAATGAACGGCCCAGATCAAGCATCCGACAAAGCCTTATTCCGGCTCGCGACGACATCGAGAATCGCCGACACGATATTCGAATAGCCGGTGCACCGGCACAAATGACCGGAGAGCATTTCCCGGACCTGGGTTTCGTCCGGGTTCGGAACGTGCGAAAGAAAGTCAACGCACGACATCAGGATTCCGGGTGTGCAAAATCCGCATTGCAGCGCATGATGCCTCCGGAACGCAGCCTGGAGTTCTGATAATTTGCCGGTGTTATCCGTCAACCCCTCGACGGTGCGGATGTCCCGGTCCTCGGCGGCAACCGCGAGCGTCAGGCAGGCACGTTGTGCCACCCCGTCGATCGTGATGGTGCAGGCACCGCAGACACCATGCTCACAGCCCACGTGCACGCCGGTCGCCCCTAACTGGGAGCGCAGGAAATCGGATAACAGCGTGCGCGGTTCACACTGCCCCGATCGCACCACGCCATTGAGCGTCAGCGCGATGGTATGTTGTCCATGCGGCCGTTTCTTCATTCGGTTCTCATGTGCTTTGTACTATCGTCGCATGCCTGAATGCCGTGAGCGTGAATTCTAACCGCGCAGCCGGTTGATCAACTGCGCGCCCAGGTTGCGCACGAGATGCCGGCGGTACCTCGCACTGGCGTGCTGATCGTCCTGTGCGCCCAGCTTCCAGGCGAGATCGTCCAGCGCTGCGTCCAGGTCGGTGCCTGTTGTCAGCGGCAGTGTTTCCACCCAGGGGCGGTCCGCCACGCCGCCCACACCGAGGCGCACTTCTTCCGCGGACACGGTGGCAGCCAGAGCGACGAGGGCGAAATCACCGTGGCGCATGCTGAATTCGACAAATCCGTAACGTGTCTGTTTGTTTGCCAGAGGAAACCTCACCGATTCGATCAACTCGTCGGCTTCGCGTGCCGTGGTGAGCACGCCCCGAAAAAATTCTCCCGCCGGGACACGCCGGCGCCGCCGGCGCGAGCGAAGTTCGATACTGCCGCCAAGGGTTGCCAGGCACAGTGGCAATTCGGCGCTGGGGTCGGCGTGCGCGATGGAGCCGCAGACCGTGCCCCGATTGCGCGTCTGGAAGTGCCCGAGGTGCGGTAACGCCTGTGCCAGCAGCGGCACCGTGCTTTCGTCCCGAACCACCATTTCCGCTGCACGCTGCGTCACCGCCGCACCCAGTTGCATCCAGCCCCGGTTCAATCGAATGGTTGACAGCTCCTCGACGCGCGAGATGTCGATGAGCACACTCGGTTGCGCCAGACGCATGTTCAGTGCCGCCATCAGCGATTGTCCGCCAGCAAGGATGCGCGCGTCTTCTCCATACTCGGCGAGAAGGTGAAGAATCTCGTCGGTGGATTCGGCGCGGATGTAGTCGAACGCGGCGGGTTTCATTCCGCGTCCCCATTTCTGTCCTGCCCAGGTTTGTCCTGTCCATGATTGCCGCGACCGATCAGGCGCAGCAGGCGTTGCCGCCAGCTCCCGGCAGGTGCTGCACCGCTGGCGACGCGCCCGAGCCGGGCAAACAACTGCCGCAGCACCATGGCCGTCGCACTCTCGATCATGCGCGCGCCGACCGACACGATCTTGCCGCTCAGAGAGAATGCATAGTCGTAGTCGAGCCGCGTGCCTTGCGCCACCTTGTTCAGCGTGATGCGGCCGTCGCCTTCGGCGCTGCCGAGCGCACCGGCGCCCTTGCCGGAGAGCCGTATGCGCCGCATCGGGTCTTCGTCAGCCAGCGTCATGTCGATGCGAAAACTGACCTTTACCAGCCCGACCGATACGGACATGTCAGCGCGGTACGCATTGAATGCGACCGCTTCGAGACTGGCTGCAGCCCGGTATCACCTTTTTCATTTGCTTCGGATCGTGCAGCGCGTGATAAACGGCTTCCGGCGGGGCGGCGATCGTGACGCTGCCCGAAGCCGAGAACTGTTTGCCATCGCGCCTCGGCGCGGGTTTTGTGGTTTTCGGCGGTGTCTCGGGCGCTGCGATCAATTCGATGATGCGTGACGGTGTCATCGGCAGCACGATCGCTTCGGCATCGACATCCGATCCCAGTGCATCGGCGATGGCGTTGGCGATGCACACCGGCGTGCTCATGTTATTGCCTTCGCCAATGCCTTTCGCGCCCAGGGGCGTAAACGGTGACGGGGTTTCCATGTGGGCGATGACCAATTCCGGCACCTCGACTGCCGTCGGCACCAGGTAATCGGCAAACGTGCCGGAGGCGAAAGAGCCATCCGACCGGTAGCTGAATTCCTCCATCAAGGCAGCGCCGAGCGCTTGTGCAAATCCGCCGCGGATCTGGCCGTCGGCAAGCGCCGGATTGAGTAGCGTCCCGGCATCGTGCGCAGTGACATACCGGTCGATGCGCACCTGGCCGGTAATGCGGTCGACTTCCACCGCGCAGATGTCGAAAGCGAATCCGTAACTGGCGGAAGTGTTGATCCGGTCGTTGTCGTCGGGCGGTTCGAGTTGCGCCGGCGTCCAGGTCGCGGTCTCGCGCATGCCCGGCGCCGTGCCTTCGGGCAGCAGGCCGGGCGCCCAGTGAGGTGCGGCGGAGAGCCGCGCAAACGGCAACGACGTTTCAGGCGCCTCGCGCGCGAAGACCCTGCCGCCGTCAAAGACCACATCGTTTTCGTCACAACCGAACTGTGCGGCAGCGATTCGCACCAGTTTGTCGCGCAACTTGTAGGCTGCCAGATGCGCGGTGCCCGCAACGGCGCCGGCGAAACGGCTCGAATAATTGCCCTCGGCCACCGACCAGGCGTCCTTGCGCGTATCCAGTTCCACGTCGACCGTAATGTCATCGGGGCTGAGGCCGAACACGTCGGCAACGACTTGCGACAGCACGGTAATGTGTCCCTGTCCGTGCGGTACCGATGCAACGCTCACTGTCACCGAACCGAGCAGATCGATGCTCACCGTCGCGCTGGTGATGGCGCCGTTTTTCGGCCCGGCTTTTGCGCGCGCCTCTTTGGTCATCACGGTGGTGATGTAGCCCATGTTCGAAATCGACGGCTCGACGATGGCGGCATAGCCGATGCCGTACAGGCGTCCCTGCGCGCGCGCCGTGTCGCGTTTTTCCAATAGCGACGGAAGGTCCCCGCGTTTGCATGCCAGCTCGAGCGCAGCGGCGTAGTCGCCGGAATCGAGTAGTGCACCGGCTGCCGCCCGGTAGGGGAAATCTCCCGTTTGCACGAAATTACGCCTGTAGACCTCGAGCGGATCGAGCTTCAGCTCGACGGCGATGCGTTGCATCAGGCGTTCGAGCGCAAAATACACCTGAGGTCCGCCGAAACCGCGCACCAGGCCTGCCGGGGTCTTGTTCGTCAGTGCCACGCGATTGCGGACTCTCAGATGCGCTATCCGGTAGGCGCCGGTGAGACAACCATGCATCCGGTAGAACGTCGCCGGTTCGGGCGCTCTGAGATAAGCGCCGCAGTCGTCGATCTGATCATAGGCGAGCGCCTGGATGCGGCCGTCGTTCGCCACCGCCGCTTCGATGTCGGTGACGCGTCCGGTGGACGAGGTCGCTGCGACCAGGTGCTCCAGTCGGTCCTCGACCCACTTTACCGGCGCGCGGGCCTTGCGGGCGGCAAGGCACAGCGCCACGATGTACGGAAACACGCCTTGCTTGACGCCGAAACTGCCGCCGCCGTCGCGCGGCATGCGCAGTCGCAGCTTTGCTGCCGGCACTCCCAGCGCCAGCGCCATCACGGCATGCAGCGAAAACGGTCCCATGAAGTTCGACAGCACGTCATAGTCGCCGTCGCTGCCGTACTCTGCGACAACCACATAGGTCTCGATCGGCGTGCACGAATTACGCGGGTAGCGCACCTTGATCCGCACGCGATGCGCCGCCGAGGCGAACGCAGCGTCGGGCTTGCCGTAGACGAACTCACGGTCGCTGACAACGTTTGAGCCGACCTTGTCGTGCAGCACCGGTGCCGTCTCGCCGATGGCGGTTTCGGCATCGACAACCGCATCCAGCGGTTCATATTCAACCTTGACCAGATCCAGTGCGTCTTCGGCGATATAGCGGCTTTCCGCCACCACAACCGCGACCGGTTCCCCCACGTAGCGAACTTTGTCGACGCCGATACACCAGTGCTCCATGGGTTGTTTGACACCGACGACGAACGGTTTCGACCATTCGCGAAGGTCAGCGCCGGTCAGTACGGTTCTGACACCGGGCAGCGCGATGGCATCGGCTGCGTCGATGGAAGTGATGCGCGCATGCGCATAGGGCGAACGGACAAACGCAGCGTGCAGTGTTCCCGGGCGCACTCCGAGATCGTCGGCGTAGCGCCCGGCGCCGGTGAGCAGCGCCGCGTCTTCGCGCCGTTCGAGGGCCTGTCCGGTCCAGTCTGGCTTACGCGTCGTTGCCGCCGGGTTGTTCATCCAGTAAAGATTCCCTGCTCATCGAGTCATCAAGTCCATCGCGTGTTCAGCCATGCCGTGTTAACCGAACATCGTGTTTGCCGAACACCGTGTCAGCAGCGGCAAACACCTTGTTAGCAATACATCGCGGTCCGGCGTGACAGGAAACATTCTGGCGCCAGACATGGTCGTTTCCCGTGTCTGCCGTTTTCCCGGCTGCCGATTCAATTATGGCACTGTCTGCGAGCAGGCATGATCAACCACATTGGCTGCGTAACGCGAACTCCCGGACGTGACGCCAACCGGGCCCGTTGTTTAGTTGATATAGTCTTCCCGAGAGGGGCGCTCGTTGGTCGACGCTTGGCGAGCCGCACCGGTCATCGGGGGTGGCAGGCATACGCCGGCGTAGCGCGCAACAAACACCAGAATGGACACATCGCATGAAAGTGAATCTTGATAAAACCTGGCCGATGCCGGCGCCGCCGGAAGCGGCGTGGCGCTTGTTGCAGGATATCGAAGCCGTTTCTTCTTGCATGCCGGGAGCGAAAATTACCGAGCGCATCGACGACAGCCATTACAAGGGCACGGTCACCTCGCGGGTCGGCCCGGCCACGCTGTCGTTCAGCGGGACTATCGAGATTCTGGAAGTCGACGCCGCGAACATGCAGTTGCGCATGGTCGGAAAAGGCTCGGATCGCAGCGGATCTTCCGGCGCCAGCATGGACCTCTCGGCGCGCGTTGAAGGCACCGAGGACGGCAAGTCGAACCTGATCGGCAAAAGCGAAGTGGCGATGACCGGCAAAGCCGCGACGTTCGGCGGGCGGATGATCGTCCCGGTCGCCGAGCAGATCCTCAAGCAGTTTGCCGGCAATTTCGCCAAACGCGTCCAGGAAATTGCCACGCAGGCACCGGCAGAAAGTGGCGCGGAAACCAGCGCGGGGACAAGCGCACCGGGTACCGCACCGCCGGAAACATCGTTGAACGCGCTCGGATTGCTCTGGGGCATGATCAAGGACGGTCTGCGCCGGCTGTTCGGCAGAAAGCCGCGCTGACTACGGCCTCGCAGCGACTGTTGGCCTAACCACTCCGGATGGACCGCACCGAGCGTTTCTACCGCATCGATCGCCTGCTGCGAGAAAACAGGCTCGTGACGATTGACCGCTTCCTGGATGAATTGTCCGTCTCGCGCGCCACTTTCAAGCGCGATCTCGAGTACATGCGCGACCGGCTCAATGCGCCGATCGAATGGGATCGCGAGACTGGCGGCTACCGGTTTGTCGAGCCGGCCGGAGCGGCACCGGAGTACGAGTTACCGGGGTTGTGGTTCAACCAGTCGGAAATTCTCGCGCTCTTGTCCATGGAAAGCCTGCTGGAAGAGATCGAGCCCGGCCTGCTCGGCCCGCGTCTGGAGCCGTTGAAAGCGCGGCTTGCATCATTGATCGAATCAACCAGTCATTCAGCCGATGACGTGCGCGAGCGTATACGCGTCTTGCGCATGGGCTCGCGCAGCCGCAGCATTCGTCACTTCGAACCGGTTGCGTTTGCGCTGATGAACCGGCGCAAATTGCACATCGATTACTTCGTGCGCACCCGCGACGAGTTGACGCATCGCGACGTGTCGCCGCAGCGGCTGGTTCACTACCGGGACAACTGGTATCTCGACGCCTGGTGCCACCAGGCCAACGGTGTGCGCAGCTTCGCACTCGATGCCGTCGAGTCTGCGCGGGTACTCGAGGAAGCTGCCAGGGAAGTGCCGGGAGCGGATCTCGACCGTTTGCTCGGTGCCGGTTACGGAATTTTTTCCGGTGAACAGGTCAAGTGGGCAAAGCTGCGTTTCTCCGCCCAGCGTGCCCGCTGGGTTGCCGCTGAAGAATGGCATCCGCAACAGCGCGCCGGCTTTGACGATGCCGGATGCTACATCCTTGAAGTGCCTTACAGCCAGGACCCGGAACTGATGATGGACATCCTCAAACATGGTCCCGAAGTGGAAGTGCTGGAGCCACCCGAATTGCGCAAGCGCGTCGCTGAGCAACTGGCTGCCGCTGCAGACCAGTACCGCCCCTGATTGGTGCAATTCCTGGCAAGCGGGCTGATATAACCCTCTGTGTTTAAACAGTTAATTATTTCACCTGGCATGCACGGAAATTGCATTCATTTGGCATGGATGCCGAAATCGTGCGCTTCTGGTCTGACAGTTGATTCATGGAGACCTTGTGTGCGATCCGGATGCAATCCGTGTGCAACACGAAGAGCAAGATCAAACAAGACTGAAACAGGCGAGGAGCGTACCAGCACGCGACACCGCAATCGGAACGCGCCGTAGCTCTACCAGGCTGCCAGCCTCAAGTTCCCGACTCGGATATTTGTAACGGGTTGTTGGAAGGGAGGTGGCAAATGTTTTATCGACGTGTGTTGTGCAAACTGGCAGTCACCATTCTGGTTGGCTTCTCACCCCTGTCCGCACTGGCAGGGCAAAACGCTCCGCGGTACGAGTACTCGGTCGCAGTTCAGGAAATCACACAACTCTACTGGCTCGCCGAGACTGCCAATAGCTGCGGATGGGCGACGCGCCAGGAAGCAGACGAGTTCGAGGCGTTCGCGGTTCGTTTCCTCACCGCGCATCTCTCCGGCACCTACCGGGCCGCGCTTTTCTCAATGATCAGCGAGGCCGGTTTTCAGCCCGGGGTTCAGCGTGTCGCTTTCGAGAATCGCGCCCAGAACTGTGACCAGGCCCGCTGGAAGAACGGCTGGACCACATTCAAGACCGCGGCTGACGAGAATGCGGCGCGGTATTAGTTGTACCTCGTGATTCGTATCTCTCTTTACGCAGATCCGGCCGGATGGGGTATTCGTGTGTCCGGTGCAGATCGGCAACTCGGAAGGAGGGCGTCGTAAATGAAAATCATCGTGATGGTATTCGGACTGATGATCTCCGCCGCGGCATTTGGCGACAGCCTGGGCGCGATGGGACAAACGGAACGATGCTCGTCCTGGGTGAGCCACGCAATGTACGGTGCGACGCAGTCCATGCGTGGAGCGTCACGCGAGGTGGAGTTTGTTCCGAGGAGCAATGTCGTTGAACTGCTGGCGCGATCCGGATCGCCGGGCGGCAACAAACTCTACATTCTTGTCGACGAAAGCGATACCGAAAGCGAGCGTGGCTTCGTCGAGCGGTCTATCCTTTACGGGTACGACGCAATGAGCTACTGGCAGTCCCGCAATGCCGGCATGTCACCGAGACGGGACGAGTGGCAGCGCAACTTCATGGCGATGTGCCTTGATTACGAGGCGATATGACCTTGGTGCCACCGTGGTGCGGGCATAACAGGTCATTCGGCGTTGCGGATCGTGAGTCTCGGGCTTGCGGCGTTACGGAGCGCCGTGAATTGACACGAATTGGCCGGCCCCGGATGTGATTCGGTCGGAACCGTACGTCGTTCCGCGGCGCAAGCCGGCAGAAGTGGTACGGTTCCGGGTTTCCGCGAGGCTTTCTGTAAAGAGCTTATTTCCGTCCTCGTCAAACCGCGTTCCGAAAAAGATGACGAGCCCGGCGTCATTCGTATCGTTAGTGAAAACCATCAGTCGCCAATCACTTCGCCGAACAGTTCCCACTGCTTTCCGTCGAAGCGCATGAGTTGTGCAGACTCGATCAGGTAAAAATCCGATGCACTGGTATTCCATCTGATACCGGGTAACATCAGCGGCGCTTCAACATCCCGGAAGGATGCCGCCTGTTTCATGATGTTGGTTCGGGACAGGTCATCACCGCATTGTTCAAGAATCCTGACCGTTGCCCAGCCGGTTGAATATCCGGCAACATTGGCCGCTTCATTGATGTCACCTTCCGGATAATATTTCTGGAACCATGCCTTGTATTCCCGAACATCGGGATAGTTCTGCCACTGTGGGTCGGAAGGATCTTTCATATATCCGGCGGAAATGATGTCCACGGATTTTTCGAGGCCGGCAGGCTCGAGCACGGAAGCGATCGAGGTCGATACGCTGTTGACAACGTGGAGCGGCCGCCAGCCGATGTCATAAACCTTCCGGATCACTTGCGCGGCAAACTTTGCGCTCGCCGCCGTTACCAGAACGTCTGCGCCTGAGTCCTTGAGCGAGACAATTTGCGAATCCACCGTCGGGTCGGTCACCTCGTAGCTGGCCGTGGCCACGACCATCGTTTCTGCCTTGTCGCCGAGGCCGAGTTTCAACCCGTGGAGCAAGTCCTTACCGTAGTCATCGTTCTGATAGATGACAGCGATTCTTGCATCCGGTTTGGTCTGCAATATGTATCGGCCATAGATTTTTGCTTCGCTTGAATAGTTGAAGGTCCAGCCCATCGTCCAGGGGAAATTATCCGGGTCGCCCCACTTCGACGCGCCACTCTGAATAAAAAGGTGTGGTATTCCCTTGGCGTTAACGTACTCGTGGACTGCGCTGTTGGTCGGTGTGCCTGTCGTTCCCGAGAGAAACAGCACCTGCTCTTCTTCGACCAGTTTGCGAAACTGTTCAACAGTCTTTGGCGGACTGTAACCGTCGTCCAGGCTGATGAAGTTGATCTTGCGGCCATTGACGCCGCCTTTTTCGTTGATCATTTCGAAATAGGCGGCGGTCGCTCGACCAATTGTGCCGTATGCGGAAAGCGGTCCGCTATATGGCGAGGTATTGCCGATCTTGATTTCGGTGTCACTGACGCCTTGTTCGTATTGCTGTTGGTCGCTGCATCCGGCGACCAGAACCAGAGCGCATATTGCGGCGACTGCGGAGTTACGTATTGTCGTCATGGTCCCCTCCGAATCTGCTGCGGCACCATCTCCTTGTACGCATCGAGTTCGTTGTCCGCATCGAGGCGGCACCCGGATGCCAGTGCAGCGGTTGCAATCCATGGTCATTCGTTATCGGGGTTATGGTTCCCCCAGCATCACCATAGTCCCCCCATGGATACCGATAACTTACCGATTGGAGAATCGGCGGAGTGACTCGCAGTCAACGTGCTGGTGCTGTCGTGGCTCCCGGCCTTTTTGGGAAGTTGCGGAACGCTTCCGAACCGTCCGTCGCGCCCGCTTTACCTGACTGTTTTTCTTGTGATTATTCGCCTGATGGGAACGCTGTCACCCAGGCTTTCCGCGATATTTCGATGAGAGCATTCAGTGGCTCACGTAGTGAGCCACCACCCGGCGCAGACTGCCTCCACTTACTCTAGTGGCCACGTAGTGAGCCACCAACCGGCGCAGACTGCCTCCACTTACTCATAGGAGGCGGTCATGGGCGAAATCATCAATCCGGCGCTGGCCGGCATTCAAAAGCAACAGGGCTCAAAACTCCCGGAACTGCGGGCGAAGGCGGACGCGTGGTCGGCGCGCAACGACCTGCGCGCGTACAAGGGCAGTTTGCGTGACCTGGCGGGGCTTTGCCCCGGTTTCGATCGCAGGGCGCTGGCGGACGGTGATCGCGCGGTGGTACGAAAGGACGGCGTCGGCATTGCCAAATCGCACCTGGACGTGATTGTGCGACGTGCCGGCCCGGGCGTCGGTTTGCTGGAAATGCCGGTAGGCGTTGTGACCCGGCGCCACCAGTTGCTGCCGCATGCGCGGGTGATCGAAAGCCTCGAGCGCGCGCTTGGCGTGATTCGGGTCGACCCGGGCCAAACGCAGGCCGAACTTGACCTCACCAGTTTCGGTGCACGCATGTCGCTGGCGGTCGATTTGCCCTCGCATCTCGATTTCGACCCTGTTGGCAGCGCACCCGTGAGCCTGCGCATTCTCTTGAGCAACAGCGTCAACGGCGGTGGGTTGCGGCTGCTTTCGGTCTGGCAGCAGCAGGAATCCAGGAGTACGTTCGCGGTCGGCGTGACGCGGCTCGAATCCCGGCTCGCCCATCGTTTGCCCGCGCGCCTTGCCGACATCGTGCCCGGCGTACAGAAGGCGCTCGAAATTGCGCAGACCGAGCGTACCGCGCTGGCACAATGGAATCGTCATCTGGTGACCCGTGACCAACTCGTTGCCTGGGTGGATGGTTCCGTCCGGCGCATGTGGGGCCGGTCGGCGGCGGCGCGAATCTTCCACATCGCCATGACTGGCTGGGATGCCGAGCCGGCGTTCAGCGTCGAGCGGGGGTCTCCGTCGCGCCGCACCATGCAGGCGACCAACCCGGTGCCCGGTGCACCGGCATTTGTTGAAACAGCCTACGATGCGTTGCTGGCACTGGGGTGGATTGCGCGGGATGTCCGCGACACCGGCGAGCGCTTTGACCGTATTGTCGAAACTGCCTTGCTGATGCGCGCACTGCTTCGCTCCGGCGCAAAAGCCGTGGAGCAGGTCATAGTGCGATCGAAGACCGGCATGGTGCTCGCCCTTGCGGGCGAGCACCATGCCTTGTTGATGCGTCTGGCCTGACCGGTCATGTGCTGACCGGGGGCAGCTACACGGTTAGTCGCCGCGGCCCTTGCCGTGGCGATTGTGTTTTTCCCAGTACATATCGAAGATGGTTTGCTGCTCGGCGGTCAGGTTTTCCTGAAACGTGCGGGTTTCCTTCGCCATTTCATCGAAACGATCCGCGCGTTCGCGCATCCACTGCGCCATCCGCTCGAGCTTGCTCGCGGTATCCAGGTCGCGCATTTCGTCGCGTTTGCCTTGATGCGTCTTCATGCGCTCGGCCTGGTCCCCGGCGCGTTGCATCATGGCATCGGAGTAAGTCGTCCAGGCGGATTGCTGATCGGGTGTCAGGTTGAGTTTTTTCTCGAGGCCTTTCAGGTGCTTCTCGGCGCGCTGCACCGGGTCATAGTGACGCTTGCCCTCGTGCTGGGCGCCGGAGTCGCCGTCATGCATTTTCTCCTTGTGATGGTCGGCAGCGGCCAGCAACGGGGTGGCCAGCAGGCAAAGCGCGAGCGCGCCGCGAGAAAACAGCTTGCGATTCATATTGAGCTCCATTCAGGGGTGGTTGTGCGTTGGCATTCGGTAACGAGCAAAGGTGCCGCAGTCCGCGTTCTTCCGTAACGCGGTGGGCTCCAGCCCGTTGACGTCCCGGTCTTGTTACTTGCGGGTTTGATCCCAGGTGCCGTCAGTAGTTCGTGGCAACCTGCCTATAATTCCCCGCATCCCCGGATCTGCATCTGTATTGCCCATGACGCCCACCGTAAAACCCTTTCTCGTCGGCCTGATCGGTGCCGGCATACAAGCCTCGCTGACGCCGGCCATGCACGAGCACGAAGGCGCCGAACACGGCCTTGACTACACCTACCGGTTATTCGATCTCGACGAACCCGGCGTTAGGCGTCGACGCGTTGCCCGGGTTGCTCGCGCAAGCCGAAAAAGAGGGTTTCGCCGGGCTGAACATCACGCACCCGTGTAAACAGGCAGTACTGGCGTATCTGAACGAACTGTCGGGCGATGCCCGCGCCATCGGCGCCGTGAACACCGTGGTGCTGCGTGACGGGAAACGGTTCGGCCACAACACGGACTGGTACGGTTTTGCGGAGAGCTTTCGTCGCGGTTTGCCGGGCGCGGCGTTGCGCAAGGTCGTGCAGTTGGGTGCCGGTGGTGCCGGCGCGGCGACGGCGCACGCGTCACTCAAGTTAGGGGCGGGACGCCTGGCTTTGTTCGATGTCGACATCGATCGCGCCCGTGTACTCGCGGCGAGCCTGAATAGAAGATTCGGTGAGGGCAGAGCCGCAGCGGTGAACGATCTGGAAGCTGTCATGCACGATGCGGACGGCCTGATTCACGCGACGCCGACCGGCATGGACAAATATCCCGGTTTGCCGCTGCCCGCCGACTTGTTGCGCCCGGGGATATGGGTCGCGGAGATCGTTTACTTCCCGCTTGAGACTGAATTGTTACGAACCGCGCGTACCCTTGGCTGCCGTACCCTCGATGGCTCGGGCATGGCCGTGTTCCAGGCGGCCGAGGCATTTCGCTTGTTCACCGGGATGACGCCGGATGCCGAGAGAATGCGGCGGCATTTTGAAACGATGATGTGAACGGGATCTGGCATTGTGGCGAACGCCCCAATACGACGGCAAGCTGCCGATCTTCTTGCCGATGCCCCGTCGCGCGTAAGGCGCACGACGGGGGGGCAGGGTCAATCCGGGAGCGCGAAAACCATTAACAGACTTCCTCGAGGAACTTTGGCCAGCTCGGGGACGTACGCAGGTGTGAAGTTTGCGAGCACCTGGCCCCAACCTACGCCGAAAGCGACGTACTGCTTGCCATTCACAGAATAGGTGATCGAGTTTTGCGGCATGGAGCCGACCGGGAACTTCCAGAGAACCTTGCCGTCGCGAGCATCCAATGCCAATACCTCACTTTCGAGATCGCCGGAGAACACCAGTCCGCCCGCAGTTGAAAGCACTGAACTGCGCATGGGATAGGGTGACTTGTATGTCCACTTCGCCGTGCCAGTCGCTACGTGAAATGCCGTCAAGGTGCCAGCGCCGCTGCTCCACTTGTCCGGCTGCCCGCCCAGTTGCAGATCCCCTGGCTTGAGATCCGGACTGACGTCGGCTTGCTTGACGTCATCGCACACATCGCCCGCAGGAATGAAAAGGTAATCGAGTTCCGGTGAATAAGCGGTCTGGTTCCAGGACTTCGCCCCCGAAAGTGCTCCGGGACAGAGTGTTTGCGATTCATCGCCCGGCACGACGCCCGGGTCCGGTTTGCCTTCACTGTCGAGGCCCTTGGTCCACGTGATGCGAGAGACGAACGGTTTTGCATACAGGAATCGGCCCTCGGTTCGGTCCATCGCGTAGAAATAACCGTTCTTTCCTGCCTGCAACGCGACTCTTGCCGCACGCCCGTTGATGCGCGTATCGACCAACACGACTTCACCGAATGTGTCCAGGTCCCACACGCCATGAGGGATAAGCTGTCTGTGCCAGACCAACTGACCGCTAACCGGATTGAGGGCGATGATTGAGTTGGTGTAAAGATTGTCACCCGGTCGTACCTCGCCGTTCCACATTGGGCACGGGTTTCCGACGCCCGAGTAAATCAGGTTCAGTTCCGGATCGTAAGTCGGCGGCAAAATGACCGGACCGCAACCGTACTTCCAGGAATCTCCTGTCCATGTTTCGTGGCCGGGCTCACCGGGGCCGGGAACCGTATTGAATTTCCAGACTTCCTTGCCGCTGTGTATGTCGTAAGCAGCGACAAATCCGCGGTTGGCCATTTCAGCAGTGAACGTCCCGACGATTGCCAGGTTTCCGACGATGAGCGGCGGCTGGTTGTATCCGAGACCCGACTCGTAGGGTGCGGACTGAACTGTCCAGTTTTCCTTGCCGGTTTTGGCGTCCAGAGAAATGATCTTGCCGTCATTGGTTGCGAAAAAGACGTTGCCTTCAGCCAGCGCTACACCACGGCTCTTGTTGGGTCCCCACACAGCGGCCGGCATATTGTCCGGGAACTTGTGATTCCATCGCCAGAGAATCCTGCCGTTGGTTGCATCCAGCGCGTAGACAGCATGCATCGGACTGGTGATGTACATCACGCCGTCCTCTACGACCGGAGTGACCTGAAAACTTTCTTCCGCACCCGGCACAAATGACCAACTCACAGCCAGATCTTGAACATTACTCGTATTGATCTGGCTCAGGTTACTGTGGCGCCAACCCTTGTAGTTCCCGTAATAGGTGAGCCAGTTCTGCGGTTCGTTGTCGGTATTCAGCAATCGGGCCGGCGTAACGTTGCCAGCGAAGGATGCCGTTGCTGAAAGAGCCAATGCCATCGATAAAAGAAGACGGGTGAGCGAATATGATCGTCGGCTACGCTTCAGAATACATTTAGTCATTGTCGAGTCTCCTTGATTCAGGGTCACATACGTGCTGACTGTGACAGGTGTGCTTTCTCCGAAACTTCCATGGGTACTTGCATGAGCGCTATTCGTTTTCGTTCCGTACCGCCTCTCTCCGATTTCGCGGCTGTTTGTCGTGTCATCAGGACGCCACGCGTGGAGTATCGCGCTCCCGAACTTACGGATAGGGTACGAATAGGGTCGCAGCCAGAAGCGATTTTCCCGGCAGGATGTTGTGCGGCGCAGCCATTGTTTGCTCTGACGTCGTGACGTTCGCAGCGAATGGTGCCGGGCCTTCCTCTGGATGCATATATGAACAGGTGCATACAGATCGCGATGGAATTGGCCGCTAACAATCAGCCTCATTTTCGGTACTGCGTATTTGACCCCGGTAGTTTCCGGTACACTCGCCGGTCAACGTCAATATTCCACTCAGGACGACGTCAGTGAACAAGCCAACAGACCTTAAGAATATCGCCCCATCGCGTACCGAGCATTTCGATGTCCTGATCGTCGGCGCCGGCATTTCCGGTGTTGGCGGTGGCTATCACCTCACGAAACAATGTCCCGGGACGAGCTTCGTGATTCTCGAGTCCCAGGAAGGTTTTGGCGGCACCTGGCGTACCCACCGTTATCCGGGCATCCGCTCCGACAGCGATCTTTACACCTTTGGCTACCGCTTCAAGCCATGGACGGGCGCGCCGATTGCCACTGCTGAAAAGATCCTGCAGTACATGGGCGAAGTCATCGACGAGAACGATATCGACCGGCACATTCGTTATCGTCACCGCATCTCGGCAGCGCGATGGTCGAGCAAGGAAAATCTCTGGACCATTGAAGCCACCCGCACGGACACCGGCGAGGCATTGCGCTTCACCGCCAATTTTCTGTGGATGTGCCAGGGGTATTACCGGCACTCGGAGGGTTACACCCCTCAGTGGGAGGGCATGGATACCTTCGAGGGCGAGATCGTTCACCCGCAAACCTGGCCGGAAGACCTCGATTACACGGGCAAGAAAGTCGTCGTCATTGGCTCCGGTGCAACCGCAGCGACACTCATCCCGGCAATGGCCGGGAAATGCGAGCACATCACCATGCTGCAGCGCTCGCCGACGTTTTTCAGGACGGGGCGCAACGCGATCGAGATTGCCGACGAACTGCGCGAGCTGAATATCGACGAATCGTGGATACACGAAATCGTGCGGCGAAAGATTCTTTACGAGCAGGACGTGTTCACCCGCCGCTCGTTCACGGAGCCGGAAGTCGTCAAGCAGGAATTGCTGGACGGGGTTCGCGCGGTGCTCGGCAAGGACTTCGATGTGCAGACGCACTTCACGCCGGGTTACCGGCCGTGGCGGCAGCGTATCGCGTTTATTCCGGACGCCGATCTGTTTCAGGCGGTGCGCGACGGCAAGGCGTCGGTAGTCACGGATGAGATCGACCGTTTCACGAAGAAAGGCATCAAGCTCAAGTCAGGCAAGGAACTCGAAGCCGACATCATCGTCACCGCCACCGGTTTCAATCTCAACGTGCTTGGCGATATCGCCTTTACCATCGACGGCAAACCGCTGGACTTCTCGGATACCGTGACGTGGCGCGGCACGATGTTTACCGGCATACCAAACATGGCGTGGGTGTTCGGGTACTTTCGTGCGAGCTGGACGCTGCGCTCGGATCTGGTGGCCGACTTCGTGTGCCGCCTGCTCAATCACATGAAGGAAAAAGGCGCGCGCAAGGTCACGCCGGCGCTTCGTCCTGAGGACAAGGACATGCCTTTGCTGCCGTGGGTGGAGCCGGAGAACTTCAATCCCGGCTATATCATGCGCGGCGTGCACCTGCTGCCAAAGCAGGGCAACAAGCCGCAGTGGCAGCACACCCAGGATTACTGGACCGACAAGGACCAGCTGCCGGCCGCCGACCTCGACGACGGTACGCTGATCTACCAGTAGGCGCGACGACCGTCCTGCGAACGGGCGCGCGGTCATTGACGCGCGCGTCGTGTTAGCTCGTCAGGCGGTAACCGATGTCACTCCGGCAGCACGTCTCCCGAACCACCAAAATCCTTCGGCAGGTCTTTCATCTTCGGCAGACCATCTTTCACGTGCAGCACGCTTTCCTGATAATGCACATGCAACGCCGGCTTGAACGCAAAGTCCGCAATCGTCGCGGCATACACATCAACCACACCCATGTGCGGATGTTCGGTCAGGACATGGCCGCCGCAGGATTTACACCACTTGCGCATGCTTCGGTCGGTCCGATGGAACGAGCCGAGATTGCCGGCGCCTTTGGTGACTTTGACGCTCTCCGGCTTCCAGATGGTGAACGCATTGATCGGCGCGGCCGACCAGTCGCGGCAATCGCGGCAATGGCAATAACCCATGATCACCGGGTCGCCGGTCACTGAAACTTCCACTGCGCCACAGAAACACTGGCCTTTTACTGAATTCTGATCGCTCATGCTTCCTCCCCTCCATTAATCAACATAGACAATGTTCGCCGTTTTACCCGAAGATAACGGGGCGCATTAACCGCGTCGCGAAGTGCGGGCAAAACATGCGTCACTTATAGCACCATTTTCATGGTCCGGGATTCAAGGCTGCCGGGCGCGGCAGCGTAGTGAGGTATGGCGTAATGGAAAACCTGAAAAGAAACAAGAAAACGGTCACCGAGTTCTATGACCTGATGTTCAATCAATGTAAACCACGCGAAGCGATCGAGCGCTATGCGGGCGAGAGCTACACCCAGCACAACCCGCACGTGGCGGATGGCAAAGAGGCCTTTGTCGAGTATTTCGAGCGCATGGCCAGGGAATACCCGGGAAAGCGCGTCACCTTCAAGCGTGTCATCGCGGAAGGCGATTACGTTGTGTTGCACTGCCACCAGGAATGGCCGACAGATGCCGATCGTGACTGGGCCGGAATCGACATTTTTAGACTCGATGACAATGGCAAGGTCGTTGAGCACTGGGACGTGCTTCAGGTAATCCCTGCGCAAGCGGAGAATCCGAACACGATGTTCTAGGCGGGCGAGCTCCGTCACAGCATATCTGTAATCGCATATCAGCCAATCAGGCGCATGCAAGTTTGCGTTGGATCGAAATCGGTAAGCTATCGGTAAGCGCCGGGCCTCTAGTCTTGCTAATGTGCTGGGAGGGTAAGAAAGTCGGCAGTATCCGTGTGCGATGGCGTCATCACGGCGTACAGGGTAGGAGTGTCAGATCTTTACCCACGTTCAAATGTTTAATCGACCGCGCCGAGCCGCACGGCGAAGTCTGGAAAGTGGCACCAGGTCTTTGTGATCCGAAGCGGATGGGGCAGAATTGAAATCGTTGAATGTTGCGATTCCTGTGATTGATTATGGAACTAAGCGCATGGCTTGAGACGAATAACCTAGGGAAGTATGCCGAGGTGTTTGCGGAGAACGAAATCGATTTCGATGTTCTTCCGCAACTGACTGAAGACGATCTCGAAAAACTGGGTCTGTCACTCGGTGCACGGCGACGCTTTACCGTCGCGATCCAATCCCTCGGAGCGAGTCAGGTCTCGCAATCACTTGAGTCAGCATCTGTTCCGGCACAGGCCGAACGCCGGCAACTCACGGTGATGTTCTGCGACATGGTGGGTTTTACCAAACTGGCTTCGCAGGTTGATCCGGAAATACTGCAAAAGATCATTCGGGTGTATGAAGACGCCTGCGCCGCGGCGATTACCCGCTACGACGGTTACGTGTTCCAGCGGCTCGGTGATGGCATCGTCGCGTTCTTTGGGTATCCGCTTGCGCACGAAGGCGAAGCTGAGCGGGCCATTCGCGCCGGTCTGGACATTATCGAGGCTTTTTCTGATCTCGATGTTCCCGACGCCGGACGGCTTCAGGTGCGCATCGGCATTGCCACTGGTCTGGTGGTGGTGTCGTCCGCCGAGAAAGGCGCCGTCGGTGAGACCATGAACCTCGCCTCGCGCCTGCAGGGCATTGCGCAGGTGAACAGCGTTGTGGTGAGCGAGCGGGTGCAGCGTTTGGCCGGTGGCGCTTTTGACTACAAAGACCTCGGGGAACAAACTCTGAAGGGTATCGCGCAACCCACCCGTGCCTATGCGATCGTGAGTGTGAGCGAAGTGGCTAGCCGTTTCGAGGCCGCCACTGGAGAGCAACTGACACCGCTGGTCGGACGTGAGGAAGAGATCGGCATTTTGTTGCGCCGCTGGCAACTCTCCCAGGATAGAGAAGGTCAGGTAGTGCTGCTCAGTGGTGAGCCGGGTATTGGGAAAAGCCGTGTTCTCAACGCGCTGCGCGAGAAACTGGAAGGTGAGGGCGCACAGGCCATGCGCTTCCAGTGTTCCCCGTACTACGTCAACAGTGCCTTCTGGCCGAGCATTGATAACTTTGAGCGGGCGTTGAAGTTCGGCCGTAACGAAGCACCTGAATCGAAACTCGACAAGCTAGAGTCCTTGATCGTTGGTCACTATCAGTGCCCGCTAACCGACGTGCGGTTTATCGCGTCAATGCTCGCCATTCCGTGCAATGAACGTTACGGCGAGTTCGCAATGACGCCGCAGAAGTTCAAGGACGAAACACTGCGCACCTTGGTCGATCTCACCGAAGCCGCTGCAAGCAAGAAACCCAGCGTGTTGTTGTTTGAAGACCTGCACTGGGCCGATCCAACGACTCTGGAAGTGCTCGATCTGATGATCGACCGGGTGAAAACGATTCCGCTGCTGATCGTGCTCACGCACCGCCCCGAGTTCCAAAACCGATGGGCCGACCGCGGGCATGTCACTGGACTGAATCTGTCCAACCTTACCCGAGCGCAAAGTGCTGCGATGGTATCGCGTGTGGCGGGCGGGAAGGCGTTACCCGATGATCTTCTTGAGCAGATCCTCGCCAGGACCGATGGCGTACCGCTGTTTGTTGAAGAACTGACCAAGGCGATACTGGAATCGGGTCAACTTGCTGAAAAAGGTGACCGTTACGAATATACCGGCAGTGGCCACGGTATCACTATCCCGGCAACCCTTCGGGATTCGCTGATGGCGCGTCTGGACAGAAATGCACCGGCCAAGGAGATTGCACAAATCGGCGCAGCAATAGGGCGCGAATTCAGCCACGAACTCATCTCGGCTGTTGTTCCGCTGTCGACAGCCCAACTCGATAGTGCGCTGTCCCAGCTCACCGACTCGGCCCTCGCGTTCCGACGTGGCACACCACCGGACGCCGTGTACACATTCAAGCACGCTCTGGTGCAGGACGCCGCCTACGACTCTTTGCTCAAGAGCCGGCGGCAGGAACTTCACGGCGAAATTGCCGAGGTTCTGGAGCAGCGGTTCCCGGAGGTCATGGAGAACGAGCCCGAGGTGCTTGCTCACCACTACACTGAGAGAGGTTTGGCGGAGAAAGCAATCCCATACTGGATTCAAGCAGGACACCGCGACTTTCAAACTCTGGCACTGCCTGAGGCGATCTCACATCTGAAGCACTCATTGAGGCTACTGGAAGATCTCACACCCAGTGCTCAGCATGATACCTGGGAGATTGAGACGCGCATCATCCTCGGATCGGCATACCTTGCCGCTGGTGGCTGGGGCGATACCCGTATCGACACGACAACGCGACCCGCATTGGCGTTATCAAAGCGGCTGCAAAAGCCTGACGAATGGTTGGCAGCATGCTCGCTTATTACGATTCACGTTGTTTCCGGCGCGCGTTTCGAGGAGTGCCGTCAACTTGCGACTGAGTGCCTGAGTGAGGGGCGGCGGCTTGGACTTGATCACCACACTCTGGTGGGGCACGGATACCTGCAGTGGATCAATGGCTCTCTCGGAAATTTCGAGATCGCGCGCCAGCACACCATTGCATTCGAAAATGTTTATCGAGAGGAGCGTCACAAGAGGATCCCGGTTCTCGACGATATGAAGGCCTGGGTCGATGGCTGGAATGCGCATCATCTCTGGATGATGGGCTGGCCGGAACAAGCCATGCAGGCCATGCAGGCGGGTATCGATTACGCTCGCGTGGTTGGCAACCCCTTGAATTTGATGTTCTGCCTTGTTCACGGTGGAGGGGTGTCGGTCTATTTGCGCGAAGGCGGTGAACTGCTTGAACGGGCAGACGAAGCTTCCCAGTTGGCCAGGGACAACTCTCTGGGCTTTCTCGAAGTAATGCTGGTCGGCATATGGCGTGGCAGTGCATTAATGATCGAGGGCCGTTTTCGTGAAGGCTATGAAATGATGAGGGCCGCGACAGCGCTCGCGGTCGATGCGAACAACGCCATCATGATCCCTTTCCATCGGCTGATGGCCGCAGAAGCGCTGGCTGGACTTGGGCGTATCGACGAAGCGATTGAGATGCTTGACGGGGAACTCGACACAATCGCGAAGACCAGTGAGCGCATGTACGAAGCGGAAATCCTTCGTTTACGCGGAGTATTGACCATGGAGCAAGATTCTTCAAAGGCTTCGCATGCTGAAGAATTTTTGACCCGTGGCATTGACGTCAGCAAGATGCAAAAAGCGAGAGGGTGGGAGTTGCGTGCGTCAACGAGTCTTGCAAGGCTTTGGCGAAAACAAGGCAAGTGCAAGGAAGCCCATGAGTTACTCGCCCCCGTTTATAACTGGTTCACCGAAGGTTTCGACACCAGGGATCTGAAAGAAGCGAAGGCGCTGCTCGACGAGCTGGCAGCGTAGAACGACCGTCGGGAGTGTATGTGAACTCCCCGTGCGCCCGAAACTCCAATCCGAGTGGCGGCAGCCGTCGAATCATGTATCGAGCTGTATGTGATGCAAGTTTTCTTACGCATGGTATGAAAACGGCATTTCCGCACATTCCGCGCGCCATTTTCGCACGGTTTGAATACGACATATGTCGCGGCAAAAAGTGCATCCAAAAGCCATCCTGAGGTTGCTCGCCGTTCTTGCTCGTTCAAGCGAGTCGAAGCACTGGTTGAATCCCTGTAACGAGCGTTTCAGGAGACATGCCATGAAATTCGCAAAAAGCACGATCGCAGCAACAGTCACCGGGCTCATGATTGCCGGAGCGATGGCCAACCCGCTGTCGGCAGCGACCCTGCAGACCAACACGTCGAACCCCCACCGCAACGACGTTTACGATATCTACAAAGACGTTTCGCCTATGGCGCCCGTCACTGTCCGCACCAACACCAGTAATCCCCATCGAAACGACGTTTACGATATTTACCGGGATGTTGCTCCTGTGGAGAGCGCGCCTGTTGAGATCAAGACGTCCAATGCCCACCGCAACGACGTGTACGACCTGTACGCGAAGTAACGTCGGGGAAGCCCGGTTAGCGGGCGACTAGTACAAACACTTGCAACGGCTGCCGCGCGGACAATTGCGGTAGCCGTTTTTTGTTTGCTGAAAGAACCGGGCAGTGAGGCCAGCAAACGAAGGGTAGCGAACAGGGCGGGCGGCCGAATGACACCTATGAAACCTTTAAGCGCTTTTGCCGCTCCAGCAGATCAACGACGTGCGAAGATGCACGAGTGGTCGTTGCTGGACGACTTAAGGGCTGTTACTGAGAGCGTGGGAGCTTTCGGAGCTTCGATGATTGACGGGTCGTCGAGTGTTGCAGTCTTGATGAAAACAAGGTCTGGCTCGTCGTCTGACTCGGAGAACAGCGGTGTGCCGCAGGTTGGGCAAAAGGAGCGCAGTATCACCGCGCCGCTGTCCCTGATGTCTTCGTAGACTGTCGGGCGCAGTCCCGCGAGCTTGAGACTTTCGCCGGGAACTCCAACGGAAATTGAAATTGCCGCCCCGGACTGTTTCTGGCAATGCCGGCAATCGGATGCATGCATCCTTGATGGCTCGGCGTTCGACTGGTAGTGAATGGCGCCGCAAAGGCAGCTTCCCTGAATTCGTCCCATTTCCTTCTCCTTGCGGTTGATCCCGCTTTCGGATGGCTGATTGCCTTTGTCGGCTGCCACCTCGTGGTGTGTGTGGTAAACAATGGCCACAGTATGTAGAAGGTCGCCGAATGTCACCGCGCAACGGAGCACACCCGTTTCGTGAATTTTTCACTCGTTGGGCAAGGGGGGCATGGCGGGCGCCGGACTGCCGGCCGACGTGCCCACGGATTCCCCGGCGGCTTCCCGGGGCAGTCACGGCTTCCTGCCCGCGGCGAACTTGCCGGAAAGGGCGGCGGGAAGCGGTCACTCTTCATGAAATATCAGATGCTTTTTCCCGCGGCAACGATATAGAATCCGCGCCGACCAGACTTGAAGACGGATGGCTGGTGTCCGTCGCCGTGCATGACCAGTCACGGGCCTGGACGCGGAACCGATTACTTGGGGGACAGGTCACAATGTTTCGAATCAGGCAGGTTCATGGAGCAAACGCGCCGCAGGACCAGATGGCGCTGGCGGCGGTGATGGGTATCTACGAGAAGGCCTTTCCCCACTACGTTCAGTACACGGCAACCATTGCCGACTTGCTGAAGTTCTCCAGCAAGAACGATTTCGACGTTGTCCTGCTGGTCGCCGAGGGCGACAAGGAACGCATCCTGGGATTTGCGCTGAGCTTCTACTTTCCGCGATTGAAATATGCCTATCTCGACTACGTGGCCAGCGATCCCAGCCGGTCGCCGCGCGGTTACGGCGTGGCGTTGTATGAGCGCAACCGGGAAGTGTTGCGGGAGGCGGGTTGCAAGGGGCTGTTCATGGACGTTCCGCCCGATGACGTGGAGATGTTGAGAGAGCCCTTTCGCCTGAAGACCAATCAGCGCCGCATGGCGTTCTACGAACGGCTCGGCGCGCGCCCTATCGTCGGGACGAAATACGAATCGGTTACGCACAAGGCCAACCAGGGTTATTTCACTTATCTGGTGTTCGATGACCTCGGAACGTCGAAGCCGTTGTCCGCCGCTACCCTGAAGAAGTGCGTGGCACGGATACTCCGGATCAAGGGCGACCTGTTGCCGACGGACGCCCCGGTGAAGACCATTCTGGATTCGATAACGGACGATCCGGTCAGGCTGCGCGAACCGCGTTATCCGGCCCGTGAAGCGACGTCGATGCGTGCAAGGCACGCGCTTTCGCAACTGGATGTCGTGATTACCGATGAGACGCACCAGATCCATCATCTGGTGGAAAAAGGCTATGTCGAACGGCCGGCGCGCGTACGCTTTATCCTGAAAGGGCTGGATGGCTTCAACCTGAACCGTCACAAAGTGAAGCATTTCGGCGAGAAGCACATTACCGATGTGCACCATCCCTCGCTGTTCGAGTTTCTGAAAAGAGCCGAGAAAGAGCTTGCGCCGGGCGAGCTGGTTTACCCGAACGTGTTTCCCATCAGGCGTCCCGACCGCATCCCGAAGACCTGGGAAATGAAAGCCGGCTACTACTGCATCGACACCTTCACGCCGGTAACGGCTAACGCCTACAAGGCGGCCCGGCATGCCGTTGATGCAGCGCTGACCGGCGCGGAGTGCACGTTGAGGGGCGCTGCTCACACCTATGTACTGTGCCGGCCGCCGGGGCACCACGCCGAGTCGCGCGTGTTCGGCGGATTCTGCTATTTCAACAACGCGGCGATCGCCGCGCATTATCTTTCCGGGCATGGCCGGGTGGCGTTCATCGATATCGATCATCACCATGGCAACGGCTCGCAGGAGATCTTCTACAAGCGCAACGACGTGTATTTCGTCTCGATCCACGGCCATCCACGCGTTGCCTACCCGTACTTCGCGGGTTACAGCGATGAGCGCGGCGAAGGTGCGGGCAAAGGCTTCAACCGGAATTTCCCGCTCTATCCCGGCACCGACGACGATACCTACCTCAAAACGCTGAACGAAGCGCTGGCGGTTCTGCGACGTTTCAAACCCGACTACTTCGTGGTTTCTCTCGGGCTGGATATCATGGCCGGCGATCCGACCGGGGCGTTTACGCTGACAACCAAAGGCATGCAACGCATCGGCGAGGCGCTGAGCGGTCTGAAAGTGCCGACCCTGATCGTTCAGGAGGGCGGGTACACACTGCGCAATTTGCGCATTGGCGCGACAGCCTTCTTTACTGGTTTGTTGGGTTAGCGCAAGACATACGGTTGCGCCGGGGTTTACCCCCCCTCACTTTCAATTTCTCGGGAAGAGATTGCATCGTCTGGGACCGTTCGCGTGACCCGGGCCGCGGGTAAGACGATACAGTTGGTTAGTTGTTTGGCGGCAGGAGTCAACTTGGTATTCGAAACAACATTCTGTCGTTCGCGAGTGCACAGGACGGAGGAGTTCACGGGAAAAGCCTGGATTCGGTCCGGTTGATTGCAACAATCGATCGGGCGTACAGTGTGCCGGTCACAACGAAGCGCAGCAGCGGGGGAGAAAATCATGGCGAAGAAAAAGAGCAGCAAGGTTTCAGTGAGCCGGAAATTCGACGCTTTGCCCGATGTTCCAGACTACCGGGATCGCTGGTACCAGCCCACACTCGCGCCACTCAAGCACCAGTTACCGCCACCCATCGACCACCACGTCCTCGACCAGGGGACGGAGGGTGCCTGCACCGGCTTCGGTCTGGCGGCGGTCGTGAATCTCTTGCACCAGCGGCAGGGGCGAGACGTGAAAGTCAGCCCACGCATGCTCTACGAGATGGCCAGGCGCCACGACGAGTGGAGGGGCGAGGGTTATGAAGGCTCGAGTTGCCGCGGTGCGATCAAGGGTTGGTATCACATGGGGGTGTGCAGTGAGAAGCTGTGGCCCTATGACGCGGCGAAGACCGGCGATTTGACGATCGAGCGCGCCAAGGATGCGCGCGCGCACACGATTGGCGCTTACTATCGCATCCGCAAGAACATCGTCGACATGCATGCTGCTCTGAACGAGGCCGGCGCCGTTTACGCCTCGGCCGATGTGCATGCCGGCTGGATGTCGCCCAGGAAAGGCCGCATACCGTACCGAAAGACGAAGGAGGGCGGGCACGCTTTCGCCATCGTTGGCTACGATGCGGAGGGTTTCTTTGTGCAGAACTCCTGGGGCTCCGACTGGGGTAGGGACGGCATTGCGCTCTGGACTTACGAGGACTGGATCGATAACGTTACCGACGCCTGGGTGGTGCAGGTCGCTCTGTCCACCCCGAAACTCTATTCGCGCCGTAACGCCCCGGCGGGCTCCTCGATGGGTCAAGAGCTGACAACAGTTGGCAAAGACCCCCGGCGCGACGAGATCGCCGGACACTTCGTGCATATCGACGATGGCCGCTTCCATGAATCCGGCAAGTACTGGAGCAACCTTGCGGACATCAAGCAAACTGCCGAGCTCGTCGCCAGAAGCGACAAGTACCAGCATCTACTTCTTTATGCGCATGGCGGTTTAAACAGTGTCAAGGATTCAGCCAGCCGCATCGCCGCGATGCGCGACACGTTCAAGGCCAACGGGATCTACCCGCTGCACTTCATGTACGACACCGGACTCCTCGAGGAACTCAAGGACGTAGTTCTCGGCAAGCGCGCCGACGCGCAAGAGCGTGCGGGCGGAATCTCTGACTGGACCGACCGGTTGATCGAGCGCGCCACCCGCCGGCCTGGACGTGCGCTCTGGCGCGAGATGAAGACCGACGCGGCGCGGGCTTTCTCTCGCAAGGATAGCCCCGGCACGCAAACGCTCGCGGCTTTTTTGTCAGCGTTCGCTGATCCCGGGGCCGTGGCGAAAAAGATTCACCTGGTGGGGCACAGCACCGGCGGTATTCTTCATGCGCACCTGATCGAAGCGTTGGCGGCTCAGAAAACGAAACTGCGGTTTGCTTCCGTTAACCTGTTGGCACCGGCGGCGACGGTCGATCTGTTCAACCGCGCTTTTCTTCCGAACCTGCGATCGGGGACATTCGGTATTGACGCGATGCACGTCTACAACCTCACCGACGAAGTTGAAAAAGATGACAACGTCGGAATGGTCTACCGGAAATCCTTGCTCTATCTGGTATCCCGCGCATTCGAGGAAACGGTCGATCCGGCCGAGGCTCTGCTGGGGATGCAGTGCTACAGCAAGGATCTCGAGCAGCTACGGCCTAAGGGCCTGTCCTTTCACTACAGCAATGGACGCTCGGCGTCGGGCGTACGCCACCGCGAGCAACTCGCACGGTGGCTTCGACAATGATCCGGCGACTATGAACAGCGTATTGAAGACGGTGCTCGGCAAGTCGACGGTGCCGCAACCGTTCACGAAGGAGTCGCTGACATACTGAGGCGCGACGCGCTGCGGGATAGTTGGTTGTGTGATAGCTGGTTAAAGTCGTTAAAGGCGTCAGAATTAAAAAGTCCAGGTAAAGGACTCTTGACCCTTTGCGCTAGTACGCGTATGCCAAGCTGAACGTGATTGTGTCCGGCGATAGCGACGCCAACAAAATTCCGCTTGATGGTCCTCGTGTGCTGATTGGTACAGGAGCGGTGAGTTCACTCGCCGCAACAAATGGCACATTGCATTTCGAGAATGCCGGAAGCCCGTACACGCAGATATCGATTGTGATCAGCCGGGACGCTACGCCGTCAGCGAAGCCACAGCGATAAGGTCTTTACGTACTCCTAGAAGGATTTGTCTATGTCCATAAGCCTGAACTATCCCGGCGTGTACATCGAAGAAGTCCCCAGCGGCGTACGCATGATCACGGGCGTCCCGACGTCGATCGCATTGTTCGTGGGCTGGGCTGCGAGAGGCCCCATCGACCGCGCGGTGCGCCTCTCGAGTTTTGTCGATTATGACCGACAATTCGGTGGATTGGACGGGCGCACACTGCTCGGCTATGCAGTCAAGCAGTTTTACGACAATGGTGGCTCTGACGCTTATGTCCTGCGTATCGCGGCGGCCAATGCAGTGCCCGCCGGCGCGGCCATAGGTGATATTGGCATTACCGCCAGTTCTCCCGGCGATTGGGCAGCGGACTATCAGGTGCGTCTGACCCGCCGACCCGATGACGCTTCGCGCTTCCGCCTCGATGTGCTGCACACTCCGAGCAACGGCGCCGTCGTGGAATCGTTTGAGAACCTGTCGATGACTCCGACCGACGCCCGCTTTGTAAACGCCATGGTCAATGAGCGCTCGGCGTTCATGATCGTCCATGCCGCTACCGCCACTACGCCGGGCGACAACATCGTTGACCTTGACGCCACCACGCCGGGGGACGACGGCACTGTGCTGGCACCGGCCGACGCGGATTTCGGCACCGCCGTGTTGGCGCGCTTCGGGCCCGGGAGCATTACCGAGCGCATCGACATCTTCAACATTGTCTGCGTACCCGGACTTACCGATGCGACGACTATCGCGACGCTGCAGCATCACTGCCGTGACCGCCGCGCCTTTCTGATCGTTGACTGCGCGAAGGACGAAACGGTCGCCAATGCGACCACAGCGCTCGCTGGCATGACGGGTGCAGATGCAATGAACTCGGCTTTCTACTTCCCGTGGGTGCGCTCGCCCGACCCGCTGCAGCAGGGCGCCCTGCGCGCCTTTCCTCCCTGCGGCTTCGTGGCTGGCATTTTTGCCCGCACCGACGCCCGCCGCGGCGTCTGGAAGGCGCCCGCCGGCCGCGAGGCAAGTATCACCGGTGCGACCGGCCTGCAGATCACGATGAGCAACTCCGAGATCGGCCAGCTCAACCCGCACGCCGTCAACTGCCTGTGGACACTACCAGTCTACGGCAACGTGGTGTGGGGTTCGCGCACGCTGCACGGCGACAATGCCCGCGGTTCGGAATGGAAGTACGTGCCGGTGCGCCGCACGGCATTGTTCCTCGAAGAAAGCCTGCACCGCGCTACCAAATGGGTGGTGTTCGAGCCCAATGGAGAACCGTTGTGGGCGCAGATTCGCCTCAGCATTGGCGCGTTCATGCAGAAGCTTTTCCGCGCCGGCGCGTTCCAGGGTGCGTCGCCGCGCGAGGCCTACTTCGTGAAGTGCGACAACGAGACGACGACGCAGGCCGATATCAACCTCGGCATCGTCAACATTCTCGTCGGCTTCGCGCCGTTAAAACCGGCCGAGTTCGTTGTTATCAAGCTGCAGCAGATTGCCGACAAAAACCCGACTTGAAGCGCAGCTCAACAAGTTACTGATTAAGGTGAGCAGGCATGGCGCGGCTCTCCGTCAACGCCCGGCGCTTCGGCCCCTATAAGAACTACGAATTCCAGGTCAAGTGCAATGGATGCAACGTGGCGGGCGTCAGCAAGGTGCCGGCCCTGAAGCGCTCGACCCAAATAGCCGAACGCTGCGAAGACGGTGACCTGTCCACCTGGCGCAAATCGCCGGGCCGTGACAAGTACGAGGTCGTTACCCTGAAGCGCGGCGTCACGCACGATAGCGGGTTCTGGAAGTGGGGTAACAAGTCGAAAACTGCCAGGATATATTCATTACACAATCTGGAACGAAGGAAGGGCCACCGCTCGATTGGCTGACAAATGTTTACACCAGAAGACAGACGGGATAACGGTCACCCATGGTAATTTGCTGCTTTGCAGTGCAAAAGCGGATGGAATCGGCCGCCGGCTCAGAAGACACGACACACATCGCCTCGTCTAATTCTTGAATGACCGGGGCTGGCGAGGGTTTTGAGCACCCGTGCGCTCGCTGATCTCGATCGTCGCAACCAGGCTATCGAAAGTACCCAGATGTAACACGGTGGCAGCAATCGAAAATCAGGAGTGCGGCGGGATTGCGCAGCTCAAGGATCAGTCGAATCATGATCCGGGGCGATTGGATTAGTGATGTGAAGCGTAAGATATGACACTTGAATCGGCTGGGTATAAGAAACGATGGACATCATGAAAGTCTGACGGGTATTGGTAGGATCAACTCCCCGTCCACAAAAGGAGACACGATATGAACGCAGCCCTCGTCTCGTTCGGAATTCAGGCTGTGGTTCGCTTGGGAAGGGTTACGAACGACGGCCTGGAACAGTGGGCCAGAGATGGTGAGGCGATCTTCCCGCAGATCAATGCACCTAGGTTCAGCAAGAAGGCCTATGTCACCGGCTTCTTCAATTTGCCCGAAAACAATCTCTATGTCACTGCACCCGAAGGCGCATACGCAGAGTATTGGGGTACCACGACACCTAAACGCAGCAAGACTGCGATCGATGCGCTCTTCACCGCTGCCGTCAAAATTACCGCCGAGCGTGGCGGTAATCTCAACCTGATATTGGCTTGCAGCGGTGCGACACTCGTCAAGCAGTGGGACGACAAATCCGGACCAGTAAGCCCGTGGGCGCGGATCATCCTGACCGCCGGAGACATCGTTCTGGAGTACGTCGCGACAAATCCGGGAGTGCTGGGCGGCAACGGCAACGGCGAGAAGCTGATTGCGGCTTACGCCGCGAATCTCAGTGAAATTCTCCCCGACGATGGAAACTTCGGTAACAAGGAGGACTTCGCGCAACGCTTGAGCGGCGCTTTTCTGCGCGCCGGGTTGAGCGCTGTGAGCGAGAATTCCGAGTGGCTCGTATCCGAATCGCACGTGCAGGAACTGATCTCCTCGTCGGTCACTCCGCTGGTCGAGGCCTTGCCGGACGACATTACCGGACAGCTCAAGTGGCGGGACGTCGCAGATGCCGTCATGGGTCCCGCCGCCAGCGCGGCATTACGGACGGTCGCCAAGCACCAGAGTGCTTTCCTCGGCGGCGATTTCGCCTCGGACAAAGCGCTTGGCGCGCTGACGCAAGCGTTGTTTCTCGAGGCGGCGAAAGACGGCCTCAAGGATCAATTCACGAAGGAGGGCCTGTTGGGGTTATACGGCGCTGTCCTGGGTGTCGCCGCCGAACGGCCACAGCTCTTTTTCGGGGATGGCACCCGTCCGGAGCACGAGTTTGCACAGTCGTTGTTTTCCAACTTCATGGCCGTGCTGAAGACTTCACCACCGCCGTTTGACGGGGCAGTGGGTCTCGAACTGGCAGGCGCAGCACTGAAAGCTGTGGGAAACAATATCCACCGCTTCGCCGATGATTCGGCCCCTTGGGAGCAAACCGCAGTCGACATGGTCCGCTCGCTATCGGCCCGGCTTTCAGGCGCCATCGACGCGAACACGAAGCTCAAGGACGTTTTCTCCAAGGTTCAGCTGACCGAGATGGGACGGATCGTATTGACCCGGATCGCGCAAACTCCCGGGATGGCTTTGGGTTCGGGCAACGAGGCGTGGGAAGGTGTGCTGGCTGCGATTGCTACCGCGATGACGGAGGACGAGGCTCTGCTGCTCTCCGGGGAGGACTGGATCGAGATTGTCAGCGTGGCCGCCGGAGAGGCGGCCCTGAATCCGGGGCGGTTATTCAGGCTCGACCCGGTCAATCCGAACGACGCCCTCGCGGGGCAACTCATCGCTGTCGTCCTTAGGTCGGCGCGCGCGACTCTCGAAGCACCCGACCGCCGCTCACGCTCCGTGCTTTACGGCCAGACGCTGCGAGAAGCCATCGTCCTGGCTCTCGAAGCAACATCCGGGCATCCCGAATTCGTCCGCGAGAAGATGGGGGCTATCGAGAATCTCGTAGACGCCCTGAACACACTCGCCACCGATCATCACGAGCGGTACGGTAGCAGGGAGTGGCTGTTTCTTTTCGAGATCTTGCTAGACTCCCTTCTCGAGGGAGTCGACCTCCCCGACCTGACCGACGCAGCCGCGCGGGAGTTCTTGAAAGGAATCGCATGATGGCACGCAGAATCGTTCTTTTGGTTGCTCTGATCTCGGCCGTACTCGGCCTCGCAGGGTGCACTGCGCTCCAGTTGCGTGACGCCAATAGTCAGTTAACTACCTATTACTATGCCAAACAGGAGGCCGTCAAGAATGGCGACTTTGAGATGATCGCGAGTGCGTTCTCGTCACTCTCGACACTCGCCGCCGGCGCGGCGGAGCAGGCCAAAAAAGAGAAGAATGTCATGAACCAGATCTCGTTTTACCGAATCGCTGCGACCGCCGCTTGGCAGGCAGAGGATAAGAGAGCGCTTGAGTACGGCACCGACGGTCAGAAACTCTGCAATGAGGGTGAAAATTTTCAGAACACGCCGAGAGATTGCGGGATGTTGGCCGTAATCCCGACACTTGCGAGCATCGACGAGACAACGAAGCGGCTCGATGCTCTAAAGGAGAAGACGGAACCATTCGATTATGAGGCCAGCTCGCCGGATGCGGCCGAGGCCGAAGCCATCTTCTCCAATTATGTCGAGGCGCTGAACAGGCTGGTCAAGACCCGACCGAACCTCCACGACAAAGGAGCCCATCCCGATTTTCTGAAAGCGGTTGACACCAACCTTGTTAAGCTGGTCTGCGAAAACATGGTGACCGCTAACGGGTTGGTGGCACTTACCGAGTCAAACACAATCGCTGAGAGCAGGGCGACAACCGGTGATGCGGATTGTCTGTTGATAAAATCTGGCGTCGATCCAGCGATGATCGGCTGCAAGGCCGGCGAATGCCGACCCTGAGAGGTGCGGGTAACTGCCGCGTATTCTCGCTCCCGAGAAGAAGATGAGCGCCTTTGGCGAGGACAGATCAATGTTTTCGATGGCAAGGTGTAGTCCTTGTTCCGAGCTTGCCTGCTTGCTGTGTGGATTACCGGGTCAGCGCTCTTTACGCAAGACCGATAAACACCCTTGGGTCGGTTGCAGATAGTGACCTCAATCCGCTGTCATTTCACTGAAGAATTTACATGGATAGAGAGATCCATGATGAGGAAGCCACTATTTGCAGTACTGTGGATCGGCGTGGTCGCACTTCTGGAGGCTACACCGCTGTACGCGGTCGAAGAAATTCTTGAAATCACCGGCCAAATCCTTGAGGTACAAAACGCTAACGCAACGATTGTCACCATCTCGGTTCCGAAAGAAGGAGATGTCCCGATTTCGAACGAGGGCAAGGGTAAGGAGCTGAAGAAACGTGTTTATCGTGTCGGCCTGGGTGATTGTGATTGTCGCGATCGCCATGGGAATTTACGACGGGTGGATGAGATGAAACGAAAAGACCTGAACGCGCATCTTTTCGGGTGCAGACCGAAGCGGATTCGAGTGGGTCATGCCAGCGCTGTGAGGATAGCAAGTGGCGAACACCGAATACGGAAAAATCAATCTCTTCTACAGCTATGCGCATGAGGATGAGGCAAGCTGTAACGAAGTGATGCAGGCGCTGCAGTTGCTGCGATCCGAAAGCGTGATCAACGAGTGGTACGACCGCCAAATCAGTCCGGGGGAAAATTGGCGCAAGCTCATCAGCGAGAACCTTGCGCGTTCGAAGATCGTGTTACTGATGATCAGTCCGGATTTTCTCGCGTCGGACTATTGTATGGGAGTGGAACTAAAGCAGGCACTCGATCGCCACTGGGAGCGGCAGTGCCGCATCGTCCCGGTGATCATTCGCGATTGTCGCTGGACCAAGACCAAATTCGGCAGTTTTCAGGCGCTACCAACAGACGGCAAGCCGATAGCGGAGTGGGGTAACAAGACCGAAGCGTTTACCAATATCGCCGAAGGCATTCGCGCGGTGTGCCGGGACATTGTCGATTGGGAAAATCCCTACCGACGTTGCTCGGTCGGCGACTGGACGGAAACGGAGCAGACGATGCTCGACAAGCGCTCCGGGCAACGCATTACGATTACCGTGGAATTACGCGTTCTGGCTAAAAGCACGAAGAAGCAGCGTGCGACGGTTGGTTTCACTGCAAGGCGCAACGGACAGATTATTCCTGTCAGCGAGTTCCTGCCGGCCGGATTTTCGGGGGGCACCTATCAGATAGGTGCAGACCGAATTACGATTCCGCTGGACACCCCACTGGAAGACAACCTCGGCAGCTTCATGCGCCAGCTTGGCGCGAATCTGCCGCGCAACGCCGAAGTCGAGAAGAATGAAACTGGCCGTGGGGAGCAGAAACTTTCGATCGGCGGGAAATCCTACTATTGTTCCTGGATGGGTTACGAGGTGCGGATTGCGGCAGGCATGGATGAACTGGTCTGCAACGGCAAGACATGGCGCTGCATTGACGTGCCACTGGATGGCATCGTCAAGTCAGAGCAGGAAACGCCTTTCACCAAAACAAAAACCGTACTAATCGATTACGGATTTGGAGCACGTTAGCGATTCAGCCGGCGGCCTGAGGGCCGTCGACAAATTATGTGCGGCTGCTTCGGAATGTGATCCCGAAACGCGGCACGTTATCCGGTCGTGTTGCATGGGAAGAGGCGTTCGCGGTAGAAAACCCGTGTTCCCCTTTGACTTGCTCAACCGGCAATTGCTAACTCGGAGGATGCAGAGATGATGCTAAGAGAGGGAGGCGGGAGGAGAACAACCCAGCCAGACACCTTCATCAGTCACTCCTCGCGCGACAAAGCGGCCGCATTGCGTTTGGCCACCACGTTCAATTTCTGCACTCTCGACGTGTGGCTGGACGACTGGGAACTTGAGGTTGGCCAGAGCTTGACAGACGAGATTGCCAAGGCAATGGAGGACTCCATGTTCATAGAGATTCTCATCACCGCGAGCTATAACAAGACGGTCTGGACCAAGACGGAATATAAAAAAACGCTAGCGCGCGAACAATAAGAACGCCGCAATGTCATGCTTCCGTTGATTATCGGATAAGCAGAGATTCTCGATTTTATCCAAGACAAGATCTACATTGACCTGCGAACGGATTATCTCTCCGGGATCCCCAATCTCGTCGAGATGATTCATGGGCTCTCGCTGCTGCACCACCTCAAAGCGTGAGAGACGTTTGGGATTTGCTTGAGTCAATCGGATTTGCTCCGTATGTCGTGCTTGGCAAGGATGATTTCGACGAGATGTTCAAGCATGGCGAGAACCTGATAAGGGATGATTACGCGCAGCTCAATCCGCAGGCACTTCTCGATAGTCCATGTGTCTCGGGCCATGTCAAGACACTCGTGCAGGAGTTATTCTAAATGTCCACGTTGGCGGATTGTCGGACCTCAATTGCCAGACTCCGTCAGTGGAGGTAATTGCGCCTTGCCATTCGCGCAAACTGACCTCGAAGCGCGCGCCGCAGATTCAGTTGCTGATGAATATGCGAAGCCTGCCGGAAACGTCGAACTTGCCGCTTCCTCTATCAATGAGGTCTCGTCAGGCATGCAGCGCATCATTTTGTATAGAACGAGATGCCGGCGGCGAACCGGGGGTAGGCCCTGAATTTTTCCCGGAATCGACGGATTTCCTGGAGTCAAGCGACTAACAGCTTGCCAGCGTCGTGCATGACCTGAATAATTTGTTTCACTGCGGCTTCGGTTACGGCACACCGTGCGAGGTCATCCGACGCGCGCTCAGTGGTGTGTACGGACTGTAAAATCAACCTGAAATAGTGACGTCGAAAGGAGATGACAGCGATGGTCTTTCCGTGGAGCAAATCACGCAGCGACAAGATCTTTATCAACTATCGTCGTGATGATGCGGGCGGGTTCGCCGGCCGCCTGTCGGATACGCTGGCCAACTATTTCGGGCGCAGTCGGGTTTTTCGCGACGTCACGGATATCGACTACGGCCACGACTTCTCGCAAGTGATCGATCAAAAGTTGTCAGAGTCGGGGGCTGTGGTGGTGCTCATCGGCGAGAAGTGGTGCTCGGTGACAGACAGGGAAGGGAAGCGGCGACTGGATGATCCGAGCGATTACGTGTGCCGTGAAATTGCGGCCGCGTTGGAAAGCAAGGTGCCAGTCGTCCCCGTGTTGATCGGCGACGCCACGATGCCCCGGCTGGACGAGCTGCCCGAGACGCTGGGCGAACTCACCCGGCGCAACGCCATGACGTTAACAGACGAGCGTTGGGACTTCGACGTGAACCGCCTGGCAAAAGTGCTGGCGATCGATGTGCCCGGTTCAGTGGCCCAAAGAAAACTCGATCTTTTGAAGTCGATGGCGCTGCTGCTGCTGTTCGCATCCGGAGCTTATGCGACAGTCGCCTTTTGTGCGGCAGTGGGCAGCTTGTTCTGCCCGGAGGGGCCATCATTCTTTTGCCCTGAAGTGGATGGGTCGGCGCTTTTGGAAGCCGGAATGAAGAGGGCCGGATTTTCGCCGCTAAAGGCCGCGCTTCCGTTCATCGCAATCACTTTGGCAGGCACGCTGACACTGGTTGCCGCGCCCTTGATGGAGGAGTTGAAGCGAAAGTTCGCCTTGGCGGCCACGTCGCTGTCCTACTTGGGCACACTGGGGACGTTCATCTATTACACAACGAAGAACGCGGACATGCCGTCCACGAGTTTGGTTGTCAGTTTCGGCGCGTCAACAATCATCATCATGGGCATGCTCGTACTGATGAGCCTGGCCGCATTCAGGGCTAAGTAGGGTCCGGCCAGATATCGGTATTACCAAGTTTTAGTAGGCCACGCGTCGCGCAGCCCGGAATGTACTCCAGGTGCCGCGGCATACGAAGTGGGGTTAGGGCGAATAAAATCGGGGGAAGCCCGATTGTGTAGAAGATCCGGATGTTACGGGGCCAAGCTGAGTCGATTACGTAGTGGTTGGCTTTGTGAAAGCCCTCATTTGTTTGGATAATCCGCGAGATTTGAGCACTACAACCCGACATGGCGTCTTGCTAAGCTGGCGGCTGTAATCGGGAGAAGTGGGTTAGTGGAGGGGTCATGCAACTCTTTGTGTCTTATGCAACAGAGGACCGTAACGAGGCAGAGCAGATCGCACTTGCATTGGGTCCGGCGCACCAGGTGTTCTTTGACCGTGATTCGTTGCCACCGGGAGGCGATTTCAACACGAGGATACGTGCGGCGATCGCGAATGCCGATGGAATGATCTTCCTGATCAGCCCCGATTCGGTTCAACCGGGTAGCTACTCGCTGACCGAACTGGAGTTGGCAAAGGACAAGTGGGGTCACCCGTTGGGTCGCGTCCTGCCGGTCATGGCAAGAGCGACTGACTTCCACGCCATACCCAATTTCCTGAAAGCCGTAACCATTTTGGAAACGAAGGGAAATCTGGCGGCCGAGATCGCTGCGGCTGTAGAAAAAATGTGGAGTCCTCGCCCCATAATTTCCGGTCTGAGTGGCTTTGCGCATCTCGTTGATGCATCAGCGCAGGATTTACAGGGTGCTTCGCGTGAGCGTCGGAAAGAAATTGCGCAATATCTGAACGAGATCCACGCTCTACTCATCGATGCGCACAAAGTGCTGGAGCAGGGCGAGATTCCTCATGGTATGTGCGAGGAGATCCTCGAATCCGGCAAGCGGTTGATCAAAACGATTGGCGATGCAGTCGACCCCGACGACATCGATGCATTGAGAGAACAACTGGAAACGGCGCATCGAGTCGAGTACCTGCTCGTCGACATTACTGATCCGGAAGAACGCGCCAAGACGCTTGCCGAACTGGAGCGCGCTTCCGGGACTTTCCGTGCCATCGCCCGAGCATTGCAGGCCTCTCCTCCTCCGGGCTAGATCGAGAGGTGGGCAGGCCTTATGTTTCGTCCTTTGCGTTTGCCTTCGCTTCTGCCTCTGTCGCGACAATGTCCGGGCGCAGAATAAAAACCGCATTCAGCTCTGCTTTGTGGCAGAGTTGAATCGGAATAAAGTGATGCCGACGCCGACGCCGACGCCGACGCCGACGCCGACGCTGCGCTCGGCTGGCGTCGCTACTCGAGGCGGTAACAGGCAGCGGGCGGTACGAGGAGCTCGGTACTTGGCGCCCCTTGTGTTCGGTTCAATCAGCGGACGGTTTCTCTGAGGCCGGGCGCAAGAGCGTGTACACACGCCTGCTCCAATTGCGAGAGGAGATCTGCAAATGAGTCAGACCATGGACAACGCGAGAAGAATCCTGAAAGGCGAACTGCCTTGCCCGCGGGATGAAGCGCTGAAGCGTCTTATCAAGGAGCTCAAAGGTGAATTCGAGTTCGGTCCTGCGCGCAAGGTGCTGACCAAGGCACGTGCACAGGAGCCAACCAGTACGTGGGTGATTCAACAGCTGGCGCTTTGTACGTACAAGGACGAAGAGCTGCTGGCTAGCACGCGCTTTGTGGATGCCCTGGCTTTGCTCAGAGAGATCGGGCTGAGCGATCCGGAAGAGGTGATCAAGGAGAAGGGAATTCAACCAAAGACGCTTCCGGAAACGCTGGCACTCGGTGGTGCGGTGTACAAGCGCATGTGGGAGCATGGCGGGCAGCTCGAGCACTTGCACCAGGGGCTTTTTTTCTACCGCGCCGCATGGGATCGTGACACCACGCAAGACAAGGAGATAGATCAGGGATACGGGGGCGTTAACGCCGCGTATATATTTGACTTGCTGGCGGCGAGAGCGACGACCATCGCTGTTCGCGGTGGCACCAGACCAGAGGATGCGATCGAGGCGAACGAGCTACGCCAGAAGGCGCGCGCGTTGCGTGAAGAGATGGCGGCGATCGTTCCGAGGCTCGGCAAGAAGGACACAGGTCTCAATACCCAATACTGGTATGTCGTCACGCTGGCTGAGATCTATTTCGGTCTCGGGCAATACGAGGAGGCCGGAAAGTGGCTGAGCGCCGCGCGCGAAGCCAAACCGGTGGAGTGGGAACAGCAAACGGCTTTTAAGCAACTGGTTTCATTGGCGCGCCTGCATGGCTGCCACCCACCCGCCGAAGGTTCGGCCGTGGAAACCTGGCATCCCGCGTGGCAGGCCCTTCAAAAATTCCTGCAAGAGGGGACCGAAGCGGCGCTCTCGTGTTACCGCGGCAAGGTGGGATTGGCTTTGTCCGGCGGTGGTTTTCGTGCGTCTTTTTTTCATCTCGGCGTGCTCGCCCGGCTGGCTGAGATGGACGTTCTGAGAGCCGTCGAGGCGCTGTCTACCGTGTCCGGAGGCAGCATCGTCGGTGCGCACTACTACCTTGAGGTCCAGGAGATTCTCAAGAAAGAGACGGACGAAGCCATTGCCCGGCACCAGTATGTTGAAGTGGTTCGCCGCGTGCAGGCGCGTTTTCTCGCCGGCGTTCAACGCAACATGCGCATGCGCGCTCTGGCAAGCCTGGGCGCGAATCTGCGGATGATCTTCTCCAAGGAGTACTCGCGCAGCCATCGACTCGGAGAATTGTATGAGGAGAACCTCTACAAATGCATTGGGAAGAACGCGCAGCAACGGACCGAGCCGCGCACGATGCCGGAGTTGCTTGTCAAACCGGCAGGCCAACCGGACAGCCACCCATTCAAGCCGAAATTTTCCAACTGGCGACGACGGGCCAAGGTGCCGGTATTGCTGCTGAACACGACGTCGCTCAACTCGGGCCATAGCTGGCATTTCACCGGGCGATGGATGGGCGAGCCCCCGGGGTCGATTGGCACGGAAATCGATGTCAATGAGCGTTACCGTCGCCTTTGGTACGAGCAGGCGCCCAAAGACGAACACAAGAATTACCGGCTCGGTTACGCGGTAGCGGCCTCATCCTGTGTGCCCGGGCTATTTGCGCCGCTGGTGCTCGATGAACTGTACCCGGAACGCACGGTACGGCTCGTGGATGGCGGCGTGCATGACAATCAGGGTGTCGGAGCATTGCTGGACGAGGATTGCACCCTGGTGTTGTGCAGCGACGCATCGGGCCAGATGGGAGACCAGAAGCAGCCCTCGAACAGCATCATTGGTGTGCCATTACGCTCAAACAGCATCCTCATGGACCGCGTGCGCGAGGCGGAATATCTGGATTTGCGCGCGCGCGTGGAAAATCGCGCCTTGCAGGGGTTGTTTTTCATTCACACGAAAAAAGGCCTGGAGCCGTCGCCGATCGACTGGATCGATTGTCAGGACCCCGCGATCGTACTCGAAGAGGCTTCGAGTGTGACCGACTACGGTGTCGACAAAGACTTGCAGCGCAAGCTCGCAGCAATTCGCACGGATCTCGATTCGTTCACGGAGGTAGAAGCCTACTCGCTGATGCTGAGCGGTTACCTCATGACCGAGTACCAGTTCAAGGAGCTGGATAAACAACACAAACGCGACGCCGAACCGGGTACGTGGGGCGGATTCGATATCGCGGCACCGCGCGGCGACTGGCCGTTCCGCAAGCTGGAGGACCTTATCAGGGAACCAAAGAACAGCCCGGACGTGCGGCGGACGGATCTTGGCAAGCAACTCGACGTGGCGTCGGCTCTGGCGTTCAAGATCTGGAAGCTCAGCCCGTTCCTGCGTTTGGTCAGCTGGGTGCTTGGCGCAGCGGCGCTAGGACTGCTCGCATGGCTGGTATACCGGTACTGGTGCTCGGAGCTGACCGTTTCTGTGGGCAAAGTGATCATTTTCGTGATGCTGCTCGGCGTGGGCATTCTCTTCCCGCTCTTCAAATGGCTGAACCCGGAGAAGGCTGCCCGCGGTTACTTGCGCAAGGCGCTCGTCGCAGTGACGGGATTTGTCGTGACCAATATTCATCTGTCGATTTTCGATCGCATGTTCCTCCGCCGCGGAAAGCTGGATAGATTGCTGAAACTCAGATAGTGCGAGTCGAGCGGGCCCGCATGGACATACCTTGAATTCGTGGCGGCCGGTTACGGTGGCGCGCGACTGAAGCGCCGGGTCCGGCAAAGTCATTGCGACAATGGCGATGTGGGCTCGCGATTTCTGACTGTCTAGGCTTTAAACCATTTGTCCTTGTACTTAACCATCTTCCCAGCCAGATCGTCGTAGTCTTTCCAGTCCTGGCTTGTGTGAATGCGCACATTAGGATTCGACCCGGGAATCTCTCGCATGAGAAAAGGAAGAACATTGCGATCGCGCACGAAGTAGTGGGAGAAGCGATTCAGTGCCAAGGCGTAACCGGCTTCGAACAAGGCGCTGGTGACAAGTTTTTCCGGATAGACCAGGGCAAAAGAACGGCTCTTATCCAAAGCGTTTAGATCATCGAGTACGGAGATATCAAGCGTATCGAAATCTGACATGCTCTCGATTTTTTCCGCGGCCCAATACACGGACAACCCGCAATCCTGTTTGAGGGAATCGAAAAGCTTCTTGAATTCTGCGCGGCCTTTCTTGTACTCCGCATCCGTCGGGAAAGCAGCCATTGGCGTGGAAAGAAATACGTCGTACAGAAAACTTTCACGGTTCGCTGACGCCTTTTTCACCGCTTTCTGCGCAGTGGCCTCCAGGCTTGGCCAGTGCAAATCAAAAGCGTACTGCAACTTTTTTTCAGTAAGCTTGGTAGCGCCGAGTTGTTCATTAATCGCGGCAACCAGTTTTTTGATCTCTTCCCGATGAAGCAGCGCAGCATTGAACTGCGAAAGGGGACCTGATAAATCCGCAACCCCAAGACCGATCAGCAGGGGTACGATACGTGACTCTTCGAACCGTTTGCCCAATGCACCAGCCTCATAAAGAATCCATGGGGCAGAGCGGTTGTCGCGGGTGAGACACAGAATCCCGAATTCGCACTCGTCGAGCACCGAGCTCAACTCGTGGAACCACTGGCTGCCTTTGGCAATGTCATCTGACGACAGAAAGACATCGACCGCCTGGATAACATTAGGCAACCAGTCCTTGAGGGCTTTTGCGACCTCATGACTGGCCTCGCCTGACCAACTCACAAATACCTTCATGCCCTGATCCTTTCAATGAACCTGTTGAGATGGGAAAAGGAAGGAACCAAAGGGGAAAGCTTATTTTACACACTGGTATTTTGCGTTTCGTAGAGAAAGCCGAATATCAGGTGCAGGGCTCAGACCTTGCTTTTTTTGCCCTCCGCGCGCAGCGTTCTCATGATCGACCCGCCCGCGGCAAACTGTATTGCCGGGCGCAGCGTGTCATCTCGCGCGGCGGCCAGCCGATTTCCTTGCAGTGCCTTCGCTCAAACGCACGTCGCTTACAAACCCTCAAAGTCGGCCGCTTCAAACAGCGTGTAAGAGAAGGTCGAGCCGTTACCTGACCTTGATTGCTGCCTGGCCAGCGGCATCAACACGTAGTCGTGCGCATAACTGACTTCGGAAACCTGGCAGCCCGCCGAGTACTTGTTTACGCCGCTTTTCAGCCCTACCTTTGTTTTCTTTCCGCTTGCCGTATCGACGTCTTCCCAATTCTTGGCCTTATGGCAATTCAGACCGGTCACATTTGTGAATACCTTGCCTGAGCGGTCGAGCATGCCATCCTTGTTCAGGTCGCGCCAGACCCTGAACTTGCGTCCGTTTTGTACCAACGCCGGATACTTCCCGTTGTGCAACCCTATCCTCCAGCAACTTCGATATTGCCCGGGAATCAAGATAGCCGTGCCCTCTTTGTTAAGTTTTCCTTCTCTGTCCGCTCGCTCGTCCAACCAATAGATTCCCGGGTCAGTCGTGCAGGCCCACATGGCTACCCGCCAGGTCCAGCGGCTGTCTATGAAGGCCACAAAAAAAGAATCGTCAAAACGGTCGGGTTCAGCGTTGGGATTCCGAATGCCACCCAGATTCAGGTCATAGGGCTTCTTTGCGAAGAAAGCATAGCCTTTTTTGTCATATGCCCTACGAATCAGATTGAGAGCATGCAATTCGGCCGGGGGCGTGTGTTTGGTCGAAGGGGAGGGCATCGCAGTCTCCTTGGGTTAAATGGAAATTATGTCGCATGTCGGCTTTTTCGGAATCGGATTTTTTCGCCAGAGGTTAATATCTGTCTGGTGGCTTCCAGGTTGCCAGGCTCGATCCGAATATCTGAAGGAGTTTCTGTGGACGAATTAGCCAGATACGTGAAAAAGAAAGTCTCCCGAGTGGTCGCGGTTCAACTCGATCTCGACACCGATGGCTTTACTTACCAAAAGTGGGGCGGCGAGCAGCGCTGTAAAGCCGGCGACTGGCTTGTGAATAACGAAGGCGATGTTTACACGGTGGACGGCGACACGTTCGCACGTACTTACTGCGCCGTTAGCCCGGGGATCTACGAGAAAGTGGCGCCGGTTTGGGCGCAGGTGGCAGAGCAGCCGGGAGAGATAACAACGAAGGAAGGGGTAACGCATTACGAGGCGGGTGCCTATCTCGTCTACAACGATCGGGACGGCAAGGATGGTTACGCGATCGAACCCGAAAAATTTGAAGCAATGTACGAGCGCGCCGACTCTCCTTGAGCCCATGTGGTCGGTTACGGTAAATTGTACGGAGACGCCGTCACGTAGCTGCAGGTCCCGTTCCCAGGCAGGCTACTGACGTTCGGTGCAGTAGTGGTTCGGTGAATGCTAATTGCGCAACGGCATGCTCGTTGGCGCCGACCTCAGGAGCAGGCCGATCAGGCTTTTGAGTTCGCTTTCCGATTGCCGCTCGATCCGGTACAGCCGTACCTTTGGTGAGACGGAGGACTGGTTCGGTGAATCGGCGCTCATGTTCTGCCAAAGACGCTGCAGCGCGGACTCGAGAAAATCACGATCGGTTGTGTTGTCCACGAGGAATATGACGCGGTTCAGGTCCACACTATCCACAAGTCGACCAAGCTCGAAAATGCAACCCTGATTGGCAGGTGAAAAGCTTCGCAGGTCCATAAGAACTGCGTCGCTCGTCGTAGCCAACTGCTCCATGGTCAATTGCCAAGTGTCGTTATGGCAGAAAAACTCGGTTATTCGATATCGGCCGTCGGGGTCCTGCGTCTTGTCGAATTTCGATACTCGTTGCTCCATGTCCTTGCGGTCCCTGACGAACTGCCGCCCAAGGCGGCCACTTACAAACTCCAGAAATTCGTGCGGTTCAACGGTAGTCGTTACCAGGTCGGGGCCGGCGATCATGGAGATGTTTCCGGCGTACTGCCAGTGTTTGCGCAACTTGTCGAACAACTGCTCGCTACGTTTGGCGAGTGCGAAAACGCGCAATAGCAGCAACGTCTTTGGCTTAGTATCAATGGGACCCACTTTTGACCACCTCAAACCAAGTTTCGAAACTAGCTTGTAGGCGATAAACGCGACAAGGCCGACCAGAATCCACGGGGGGCCTTCGAAGGCGAGCCCGATCGACTGGACTACAGCGAACAGAAGCCAGAGTGCATCCAGCATAATGGACTGATCGCTGAATTTCTTTTGCTCGTAGCGTCTGCCGAGAAGGCGCAGCAGTGGCCATCCGAGGAAACCAAACGTGACGATGCCGATGAGTATCATGCTGATGAATACACCGCTGGCGTTCAGGCCGAGCGTAAAGCCAATTTCTGCGACTACCCGCAAGAGACCTTCGTTGCTGCCTGCAAGTGACAGCAATGACTGCGAGCCGACTGCGAGAACGAGCAGAAAGGCGAGTACCAACGGCCCGACAGCACTTATCGGGCGAAGCAAGAAGGTCAACAGCAGGACAGTCGGCGGGCCATTCATGATCACCCAGTAAAGTGGCAGGCTGCCGATGCCCATTTCGGGGTTTCTCGCGATGGCAATCATGGCGAGCACAGCGAACACCGCAAAGTAGGTGCCAAACAACTGCAAGCGGCGAGCCTTGTCGTAGGCAGCGATCAGCGAAACTGTCAGGATAGCGGGCCACAAGTATGTCCAGGAAAGAATCGCCAGCTTTATCCAGGCAATCGCTTCATCGCGCGTCGCCAGCAGCCAGCCAATTGTCATGACCAATGAATAGGTCAGTCCAGCGATTGCATAGATAGCGGATGCTCGCCATGGCCCACGCATCGCACGTTGGTACGACGGCTCATTTATCTGGGTCTGGCTATCGTTCGCATCCGAAATAAACTGGATGTCAAGCCGCGCTGAAGGGGTTCGTGTGGGTGCACTAGCCTGAAGGGTCGCCGCCTCGCCGCCACTTGTCGCGGCCATTTCTTTGTTTACGGAGTTTCGGTAGAGGCGCAGGAGCACAAAGCAGACTGGCAGTGCGAGTAGCGAAGCGACCAGCACCACGAAAGGCAGCAAACCTGTCAGCGCTACGGTCGAAGACATCGGATCAGAATCCTGGGGGCATCCGCTGCATTGGGTTACCTCTTTCGTTGCGAGTTCTTCGGACTTATGGTGGGTTTCATCACTGATCGTTTGCCATTGATGCGGCAGCCTGGCTGATAATCCGATACTCAAGTTGTGCGGCCTCCACAGCGATCGGTTCTATCTGCGCCATGACGGAAACCATCGATGGGTCTTGCAACATCATCTGCAGCATCTGCGCTGCAAATAACTGCATCTGTTCCAGTTCATCCGTTGGCGTATATAACGGCTCATAATTACCCGCTGCGGCGGGAGGCAGTACGCGAACAAGACGCGGAAACTGCATGCTGTTGCCATATAGTTGCTGCGACAGCGTTGGCTGTTGCGGTCCCGGCGAAATACCCATCGAGCCCAGTCGGGCGTTCAGTTCATTCCGGCGCCGGAGATCGTCTGGATCGTAGAACTGCATTGACTCAACGAGAAATGCTTGCGATAAGGCGGCGGCACAGCGAATGGAATCACCGCCGTTCTGAAAATGAGTTTGATTATTGGCAACGTAGGACTCGAGGCTGCCGAAGTAATCGGTGTAAAAAGGATTTACGCGCACGAACGCATTGGCAAGCGCTTCGCCCCCGGTCCGTCAACCGGGCTCTGCCAGTGCCGCGGATGGGACAAGAAGCATTAATGTCAGAGCAACATAGAGAACATGATGCAGCGGAAGAATTCTCAAACGTTTACTAGGCATTTGATTCCCCTCCTTCAACAAGAGTGAGACTCATTCAAAGCCTCAGCCAATTGCATCAATCCCTGAATACCCAAGCTTCTCGACCATTATACAAACGCCGGGTTCGCTGACAACCGGGGCAAAATTGGCCCGGAAAGCGAGCGTGATATGCATTTGGTTCTGCGATTTCGAAACGCGGTTCCCTGTCGTTTCTCGTAGTCCGACATGACCGGAGACGACCTCACCGTCTGACAAGTCACCAAATCGATCATTGTATTGACCGATCTCGATAGCGGGCGGCCGGTGCCGATCAAGGACGAAGTTCGCGCGGTCCTGTCACCCTGTCGGAAGAAACAATAGCGCCTTATCTCAAGAAACCACAGCGCCCTGTCAGAAACAGCAATCGCGCCCCAGGCCGGACGATGCCATTTCCTTAGGCCGGTGTTTTCTCCGGGAGCTCCGGGACAATCGCCGGCGGCGTAAACCACTGCGTTTTTGGCACCAGCTTGGGCTCGCCGGGGTCGCCGAGGTAATGCGGCGACATGATCTGCACGCCGTGCTCATTGAACGCATCAAGTATGTTCGCGTGCAGGTCGCTCAACACCGTTGGCCGGGGCTTGTCGGCGTCGGCGCGCGCCACCAGACGATACTCCACGTAGAAGTCCGATAACGCTGTCTGGATGACATAGGGCGCGGGGGACTTGCGGATCGGTGCGGTGCGGCTCGCCGCCTCTTGCAGGATGGCATGCACTTGCCGCCACGGCGTGTCGTAGCCAATCGTGACAGTCGTATCGATGGCGTAACCTCCCGCCGACATGCGCGACAGGTTATGCGTTGTCTGGGCCAGGACGTGGCTGTTGGGCAGAATCAGCTCCTCGCCCGATACCGTTGCCAGGCGGGTAGCGAACATGCCCAGTTCGCGGACCGTCCCTTCCTTGTCGCCAACACGGACATATTCTCCGGCACGAAATGCCCGCGAGTACATAAGGATCAGACCGCTGGCGGCCTGTGCGACGATGCTGGACGCACCGATGGAAACCATCAGGCCGAGCAATACCGACAAACCCTTGAAAGCGTTGGTCTGGGCGCCCGGCAGGTAAGGGTAGGCCATGGCAAGCGCAAACAGCCAGATGACGACCGTGGTAATGCGCCGGGTCGGCCGCGCGGTATCCCTGTCGACCCATCGCACGTAGACCCAGCCGCGTTCCACACGGTCAAAAAACATCTTTGCCAGATGGTTGATGAAGCGGGCGATGATGACGATGGCGAGCACCGTGATCAGACCCGGAATCGCGCCAAGCATTGAATAGAGCAGGTCGCCGGTCATCTCCAGCAGGAAGTCCTTGAGCCGCTCTCCCCAGCCCCGTGTATAGGGGAACTGCAACATGCCGAACGTTACCCAGGCGTAGGTAGCAACCAGTGACAGCGTCCAGAACAAGAGGGTCACGGTGGCTTCGGTCCCCTTGCGAAACCGTGCGGGGTCGAATGCCGGCATGCCGGCAATTCTCAGTTTTTCGACGCGGGTGCCGAGTTGATCCGCCAGCCATACCCGTAACCTGACGGTGTAGCGGACCAGAAAATGAATAGTGAGTGCGTAGATCAGCGTTGCGAGCAGCAGGTAGCCGAGCGACTTGAGCACGGTCTCCAGGTCACGCAGTTCGTGAACCTCGGCGACGGCAAGTTCCAGTTTCGCAATCGTCGCTTCGGTGAGGCTGTCGAGCGTTTCGGCCTCGAGGAGATTCACGTCATCCGGTGTGATCAGGAGCACGCGTTCGCCGTCGAGCAGAATCTGGCTTCCCTGCGGGGTTGTTTTCGCGCTGACTTCTCCGGGACCGCCCGCCTTGAGCTGGCTTTCGATGCGCCGCGCCGCCCCTGCGGCGCGTTCTTCCGGTGTGTAGCTGGCGAAGTCTGCACGAAAAACGAAAATCGGCCGGCTGTGAAGCTGGAGCGTTGCGGTGCGCGTCCGGTTGTCCGTGTCGAGTTGGGCGAGCAGTATGCCTGTCTCGTCGTTTCCAAAGGCAGGCATGCTGCCGAATGCCGTTGCCAGCAGGCAAAGAAACACAACGAAGCGCGCCATTGGAACAACCTCTGCAAGAAGTGCGGCGCGCATCTTGACGTGTTGGCAGAAAAAAGCAACAGGAATTATTGTCCGGCGGCCACACTTTTCGCGCCGCCGTCGCGCGAGGGAGGCAACCTGCTGCCGGATACCCGGTTATTCAATCGCCGCGCTGCGAGGTGTCGCTATCGGTCGTGACGAAGGCAGCGGCGGCGGTGCGGGTTTCAACACCGAGTTTCACGTATACGTGTTCGAGATGCTTGTTGACCGTGCGCGGGCTCAGGCCGAGGATATCGGCGATGTCCTTGTTGGTTTTGCCGCGCGCCACCCAGGTCAGTACCTCGGCTTCGCGTTGCGTCAAGCGGTAGGAAGAAAGCGGTGGTGCCGCCACTGCGGGAGCGCTGCGTTTTTCCAGCAACAACAGGCGTGTTCCTTCGGCTTGGCCCTGCGCGGGTTCGAAAGCATTGCGTTCCCGTTGCGTGGTTTCACCGGTTACGGGTTCAGCGGGCATGTCCTTGCCCGGCAAGCGCGCGCGCAGCGCCAGTCCGCGATGCTCGAAATCGAAGACACCGGCTGTTTCGTCCGGTGAACTGAACGCGGCCGCGCTTGCCAGCCAGGATCGTAGCGCCGGTGGCAGAGCCGGCCGGTCTTCGCGGCTTGCATCACTGCCCAGCAAAGCGCCCGCGCCCGGGGTCATCCATTCCGCAGTCAGGTCCGGATTCAGTACCACAACCGCCAACCCGGCGGCGTCAATCGCCTTGCTGGCATGACTGATCCGTCGCGCGTTTCGTGTGTGCGCTGCCACGCGGGCGATCACTTCGTCCGGTTTGATGGGCTTGGTGATGTAATCGGTTCCGCCCACCTCAAAACCACGCACGACATGCGCGCTCTCGGTCAGGCCGGTCATGAAGATGACGGGAATGTCGCGGGTTTCCGGATTTTTCCTGATCTGACGGCAGGTCTCGAAACCGTCCATGCCGGGCATCACGGCGTCGAGCAGGATCACGTCGGGGGAAATGTGGCGCAGCCGATCGAGCGCGTTGCGCCCGTTGGTCGCGACCAGCACCATGTAACCTGCCTCGTCGAGCGCGTCGGACAATAACGAGAGGTTTTCCGGCACGTCGTCGACGATCAGAACGGAACCGGGAACGGGGTTATTCAATGGCGGCATCGACGGGCACCTCCAGTAACCGTTTGAAGTCTTCGATTTCGAAGCGTTCGAGCCGGGCGAGCAGGGCATTGATGAAGGGCGCGTAACCGGGCACCGCCGCTTCGATTTCGGCGAGCTTTCTTTGTATGCCTTTGACGTAACCGATGTCCGCCAGACGCCTCAATTCGGACAGGGTCTGTTCGGGCGGGATGGCGATCCCGCCGAGCAGCGGCTGGCGCCTGGAGTCGAGTGCGTCGCGGTAGGTCCACTCGATACCGAGATGTAAACGTAAACTCGCCAGCAGCTCCGCTTCCATCACAGGCTTGACGATGAAATCGTTGCAGCGTCCCGATTCGCGTAGCGCTGGCGTGTTTTCGAAGGCATTTGCCGAAACCATGATGACCGGTCCGGCGTAGTTGCGTTCGCTGCGCAGGCGTTGACATGTCTGCCAACCGTCAATGCCGGGCATTTCGATATCCAGCAGCACCAGGTCGGGGTTATGCAGGCGCGCCGCGCGCAGGCACTCCTTGCCGTTGGATGCTTCGATAATTCGAAAACCGAGAGGCAGCAGCAGCGTCGCCAGAAACTGGCGCTCCGTGCTCTGGTCGTCAACGATCAATACCGTTTTCACCGGCCCGGTGTACCCGGACACGTCCCGGTGCGGTTTGGCTGCAGCCGTGCTGGCGCGGGCTTCCGGCAGGTAAAGGCGTACGGAAAACACGCTGCCTTTACCCGGTTCGCTTCGGACAACGACTTCACCGCCCATCAGATCAATAAGTAGCCTGGTAATCGTCAGACCGAGACCGGTGCCGCCTTCCACATTCCGGCCTTCGCTGGCGCCGCGCTCGAACGGGAGGAAGATGCGCTCGATGTCTTCGGGCGGAATGCCGGGCCCGGTGTCTTCGATATCGAAGTAGGCGAGTTCGCGGCGATAAGCAACCCGCAGCGTGACGGATCCGCTGTCGGTGTACTTCACCGCGTTGCCCACCAGGTTCATCAGTATCTGACGCAGGCGTTTCGCGTCGGCGTGCACCGCCTCCGGCAGCCGGCCCCGCACCTCATACCTGAACCGCAGCGCCTTTTGTTCCGCCTGCAAGCGGAATATGCGTTCGATCTGGTCGAGAAAGTCCCTGAATTGCACTTCGCTGCGGTCCAGGCGCAAGCGCCCGGCTTCGATTCTTGCAATGTCGAGCAGTCCGTCGATCAGGCTCAGCAGGTGGTCTCCGCTGCGCCGGATCACCGACACAGCCTCAAGACGGTGTGCTGGCATGTGCTGGTCTTTTTGCAGAATCTGCGCGTACCCGAGAATGCTGTTGAGCGGTGTTCGCAGTTCGTGGCTCATTCCCGTGACGAATCGGCTCTTGGCGGTGCTCGCCGCTTCGGCGATTTCCTTGGCGCGATGCAGTTCTTCATCGGTGCGGCGGTGCGCCTCGATCTCGTTCATCAATAGTTGTGTCTGCCGGCTCGATTCCTCCTGCGCCACGCGCCGGCTTTCGCTGGCGAGTACCACCCACCAGGACGCCACGGCGGCAATCAGAACCAGCACCGCAAAGATTTTCAGGAACACCACGCCGAGGCGCTCCGCCGCCGCTGCCGACAGGCTCGCCACGCCGATCGATTCCTGCAGGTAAATCAGCCCGAGCACGGCACCGACCAGGGTGGTGACCGAAGTCAGCACCACCACGTACAAACCCATGCGGCTATTGAGTTTCGCCGCGACATTCATCGGCAAGATGCGCTGCATGAATGACAACACCTGATCTGACATGCGTGCCTGGTCCTTGCAGCGGTCTTCGCAACGCGCGTCCAGCGTGCAGCACAACGAGCAGATGTGGCCACCGTAAGCCGGGCAGTACGCCATGTCTTCGGACTCGAAGGCGTTCTCGCAGATCGAGCAGGTCAGAGATTGCGCGCTGGCCGGTGGCGGTGCTGCTCTGCGGGCGAGGTAGTAGCGCCCCTTTGTGAGGTAAGCGATCAAAGGCGCCGTGCAGAAAGCAACGCCGAGCGCGATAAATGGCGACAGCGCGCGCGCTGCTTCACCGAATATGCCCATGTAGGTGGCGATGCCGCTCACCGAGGCAATGATCAGTGCGCCAAATCCCACCGGGTTGATGTCGTACAGATAGGCGCGCTTGAACTCGATTCCCTTCGGGCTGAGTCCGAGAGGTTTGTTGATTACCAGGTCTGAAACCAGCGCGCCGACCCAGGCGATGGCTACATTCGAATACAGGCCGAGTACCGTTTCCAGCGCCTCGAACACGCCAAGCACCATCAGCACCGTGGCAATGAGCACGTTGAACAGGAGCCAGACGACGCGCCCCGGATGGCTGTGAGTCAGCCTGGCGAAAAAGTTTGACCAGGCCAGTGAGCCGGCATACGCGTTGGTGACGTTGATCTTGATCTGGGAAACGATCACGAACAGCGCGGTTGCCGCCAGTGCGAGCTCGAAGTGATCGAAGACGTAGTTGAAACCGACCAGATACATCTGTGTCGGCTCGACCGCGCGTTCGATGGAAATCTCGTGCTGCAGGGCGAGGAATGCCAGGAATGCGCCGCCGACCATTTTCAGCATGCCGGGCACGATCCAGCCCGGACCGGCAACCAGTATCGCCCCCCACCAGCCGGCCCGGTTGGCGCGGGTCTTCTCGGGCAGGAATCGCAAGAAATCAACCTGCTCGCCGATCTGCGCAATCAGCGAGAACGCTACCGTCGCAGCGGCACCGAACAACAGCAGGTTCAGTTGGCGGCCGTCTTCGGCGCGGCCCGCAAATGTTGTGAACTGCTGATAGACATCGGGGTTCTTGATGAATACCGCTATATATGGAAGCAGCAAAAGGATCAGCCACAGTGGCTGCGTCCATAACTGCAAGCGGCTCAGCAACGTTACGCCGTGCATCACCAGCGGAATGACGACCAGCGCGCTGACCAGATAACCGGCGGCCAGCGGCATGCCGAAATACAACTCCAGCGCGAGCGCCATGATGGCTGCTTCGAGAGCAAAGAATATGAAGGTGAACGAGGCGTAGATCAGCGACGTTACGGTGGAGCCGAGGTAGCCGAACCCGGCACCGCGGGTCAGCAGGTCCATGTCCAGACCGTACTTTGCGGCGTAGTAGCTGATCGGCAAACCGGTAACGAAAATGATCAGGCCGACGACCAGGATCGCCCACAACGCGTTGGCGAATCCGTAGTTCAGTGCAATTGCGCCGCCAATGGCTTCCAGTGCAAGAAACGACACCGCCCCGAATGCGGTGTTGGCGACCAGGAAGGGCGACCACTTGCGGAACGAGCGCGGCGTGAATCGCAGCGCGTAGTCCTCAAACGTCTCGTTCGCAACCCAGGTGTTGTAGTCGCGACGGATCTTGATGATGCGCTGGCTTGGTACGGACGACATGCTGCTGCTTGCTCCTCCGTCTTCGCTTCACTGGCGAGCGCGACGGCAAATGGGCCCACATGCTCGGGCGCGAATGTTTCCGTTGTTTCGCAAGAAGCGGTCCGCAGCCGGCCCGATCCCGCCAAAGGTGTCGATTACCGCCGTAACCGTTTCATCTCAATCGGAAAAATATTTGCGACCGGGGTCGGCCCGGACCGTACCCGGCTGCTGTTTCCGCGATTCACTATTCCGCGATGCACCACGAAGTCTAGCCATCGCACATTTGCGGTGCAGTACGGCAAATGACGTATTTCACGGTTGATAGCGGATCCGTAAATTGTGCATCGCAACGAAGGCGGTTTTAACAGCCCGAGCCGGTTTGTTCGGCCGCCAGGATTTCCAACTGCTGACACCCAAGGAGTGACCACATGTCCGATCGCAACAAACCCGAAGTTCCGTCTCCGACCCGGCGCCGCGTGGTGCAGGGCCTGGCATCTCTGCCGCTGCTCTCGTTCTCGGGCTTGAGTCTGGCGAAAACCTATCCAACCGCGAAGGTCAATACGACCGGCCTTGCGGTCACCGACAACGAGGTGACCGTCGGCCAGTTGCACTCCGCCACCGGCACGATGGCGATCAGCGAAACCGGGTCGATCCAGGCCGAGCAGCTCGCCATCGACCAGATCAACGCCATGGGCGGCGTCCTCGGCCGGCAAATCAAGGTCATCCAGGAAGACGGCGCGAGCGATTGGCCGACCTTCGCCGAGAAGGCCAAGAAGCTGCTGGTCAACGACAAGGTCGCCGAGCGTGTTCGGCTGCTGGACCTCGGCCTCGCGCAAGGCGGTGCTGCCGGTGTTCGAACAGTAGAACGGCATGCTCTACTACCCGACGTTCTACGAAGGCCTCGAGCAATCGAAGAACGTGATCTACACCGGCCAGGAAGCGACGCAGCAGATTATCGCCGGCCTCGACTGGATCGCAGAAGGAGAAGGACGCCAAGACCTTCTACCTGATCGGCTCCGACTACATCTGGCCGCGCACCTCGAACAAGATCGCCCGCAAGCACATCGAGAACGTGCTGGGCAAGGAAGGTGGTCGGCGAGGAGTACTACCCGCTCGGCCACACCCAGTTCGGTTCGGTGATCAACAAGATCAAGCTCAAGAAGCCGGACGTGATCTACGCGATCGTCGTCGGCGGCATCCAACGTCGCCTTCTACAAGCAGCTGAAGGCGGCCGGCATCACATCTGACAAAGCAAACGCTGCTGACGATCTCGGTGACCGAGGACGAAGTGCTCGGCATCGGCGGCGAGAACCTCGACGGCTTCTACTGCGGCCATGAAGTATTTCCAGAGCCTCGACAACCCGAACAACAAGGCAGTTCGTCGCGGCCTTCAAGGAGAAGTACGGGCGACAAGCGTGATCGGCGACGTGACCCAGGCCGCCTACCTCGGGCCGTGGCTGTGGAAAGCTGCCGTCGAAAAGGCCGAAAGCTTCGACGTCGACAAGGTGGTGGCCGCGTCGCCCGGAATCGAACTCAACGACGGCGCCGGAAGGCTACGTGAAGATCCACGAGAACCATCACCTGTGGAGCAAGACGCGCATCGGCCAGATGCCAGAAAGACGGTCAGTTCAAGGTGCTCTACGAATCCGGACCTGATCGAGCCCGATCCGTTCCCGAAGGGCTATCAGTAAACCGGCGTTATCAGTAAACCAGGCACGGGCCGCCCCGTTGGCGGCCCCCAATGGTGGTGTCTTGTTGAAACTGAAAGTGTTGTCCCGTGGTGCAACGGCACGCACTGGACCGGCTCTCCTCCTCGGGCCGGATCCGGTGTGGGCCTGAGCACTTCCAGACAGGAGGTCTGAGATGTCCTTTTTTTCCGAGTACGGTCCGATCCTCGCAATGCAGGGTTTTAACGCATTGTCGTTGTTCTGCGTGCTGCTGCTGATGGCTCTGGGGCTCGCGATCATCTTCGGCCAGATGGGTGTCATCAACATGGCGCACGGCGAGTTCATGACCATCGGCGCCTATACAACCTATCTGTTTTCCACCCTGGTGGAGACTTACGCGCCCTCGTTGATGCCGATGCTACTTCTTCGTCGCCATCATCGGCGCCTTTGTCATTGCCTTTATCTTCGGCTATCTGGTCGAGTGGGCTGATGATTCGACATCTCTACAAACGGCCGCTCGACACGCTGCTCGCGACCTGGGGGCTTTCAGCCTGGGTATGCAGCAGATGCTTTCGCTCGATCTTCGGTGCGCGCGAAGTCAGCGCGACCTTGCCCGATTGGCTGATGGGTTCGTGGCAGCCATCCGAAATCATCGATATTCCGATCAACGGCCTGTTCGTTATGGGGCTGACCTTCGCTGCTCACGCTGGCGTTATTCCTGATGCTGTACCGGTCCGGCTGGGGGCTCGACAGGTCCGCGCAACGGTGCAAAACCGCATGATGGCCGGCGCCGTCGGCATCAATACCAAACGGTCGATCGCATGACGCTTCGCGCTCGGTTGCGGCATCGCCGGCGTCGCCGGAGCGGCCTTTACCACGATCGGTTCGACCGGGCCGACGGCGGGGCCGCTCTATATCGTCGACACCTTCCTGATCGTGGTCTTCGGCGGCGCAGCGAGCCTGTTCGGCACGATCGCTTCGGCCTTTGCGATCGCCCAGACGCAAGCCAACCTCGAATTCTTCCTGAACGGATCGATGGCCAAGGTACTGACGCTCAGTGCGGTGGTCATCTTCCTGATGATCCGTCCGCAGGGACTGTTCGCCGTCAAGGTCCGCCGTTAACCGCCGCTCTTCGACAAACAGGATACCGATATGAAAACGCTATACAACAACGTGTTCGGAGGCAGAGGCGGCATGCTCTCGCTCGGGCTGCTGGCGGTGTTGATCTTCGTCATTCTGCCGCTCGGGCTGGATATCTTCCGGCTGAACCTGGTGGGCAAGTACCTGACCTACGCCTTCGTCGCGGTCGGCCTGGTGCTGTGCTGGGGCTACGGCGGCGTGCTCAGCCTCGGCCAGGGTGTGTTCTTCGGTCTTGGCGGCTACTGCATGGCGATGTTCCTGAAACTGGAAGCATCCGATCCGGAGAGCACCAGCATCCAGTCAACGCCGGGCATCCCGGACTTCATGGACTGGAACCAGATCACCGAACTGCCGTGGTTCTGGGAGCCGTTTCACAGTTTCTCCTTCACGTTGTTGGCCATCCCTCTGGTGCCGGTTCTGCTCGCCTTCATCATCGGCTTCGCCATGTTCAAGCGCCGTGTCGGCGGCGTTTACTTCGCCATTGTCACGCAGGCGGTTGCGCTGATCCTGTCGGTGCTCATCATCGGGCAGCAGGGCCTGACCGGCGGTGTCAACGGCATTACCGATCTGAAGACCCTGCACGGCTGGGACATTCGTACCGACTCGGCGAAGTACATCCTCTATTTCATCAACGGTGCGTTGTTGGTCGCCTGCATTCTGCTCGCGCGTTTTCTGACTTCCTCGAAACTCGGAAAACTGATGCTGGCGATGCGCGACAAGGAAGACCGGGTGCGATTCTCCGGCTATGACGTTGCCGATTTCAAGCTGTTTATCTTCTGCGTTGCCGCCGCGTTCTCGTCGATCGGCGGCGCCATGTTCACCTTGCAGGTCGGATTCATGTCGCCTTCGTTCGTCGGCATCGTGCCGTCGATCGAAATGGTGATCTTCGCCGCGGTCGGCGGGCGCATGTCGCTGGTCGGAGCGGTGTACGGCGCGCTGCTGGTGAACTATGGAAAGACCGTTTTCTCCGAAACCTTTCCCGAACTGTGGCTGTACTGCATGGCGGCCTTGTTCATCGGCGTGGTGATGCTGGCGCCGAACGGGCTGGCGGGTGTGTGGGAGTCGAAGGTCAAGCCCTGGCTGCAGCGCCTGAGAACGCGCCGCGCCGAACGCCTGTCGGCACCGGCGCCGGTCGTCGCCGAGCCGACGCTCGACGAGGCGCCGCCGGCTGCGAAACGCCCGTCGGCAAAGCGTGATGACGACGTATCACCCGGCGCCGCTGCGCAACCGGTCAACTGAAGGAGAGTTTCGCATGAGCAGCAACACCGATTTTGCACTGGCAATTGAAGACCTGACCGTCTCGTTCGACGGGTTCAAGGCGGTCGAAAACCTGAACCTGTATGTCAACAAAGGCGAGCTGCGCGTCGTCATCGGCCCCAACGGCGCCGGCAAGACGACGGTGCTGGACCTGATTTGCGGACGAACCAAGGCCTCGTCGGGCAGCATCAAGTTCAACAACAAGGAGCTGACAAAACTGGCCGAGCACCAGATCGTGCGTGCCGGCGTCGGCCGCAAGTTCCAGACGCCGTCCATCTACGAGAACCTTTCGGTATTCGAGAACCTCGAGGTGTCATTCCCGCGCGGCCGCGGTGTCTGGGGAGCCATTGCATTCAAGCGCTCGGCGGATGTGGTCGAACGCGTGCACGAAGTGGCCGAGGAAATCTATCTGTCCGACGCATTGCAGTTGCCGGCCGAGGAGTTGTCGCACGGCCAGAAGCAGTGGCTCGAGATCGGCATGTTGTTGATGCAGGAACCCGAGCTGTTGATGCTCGACGAGCCGGTTGCCGGGATGAGCGTCGCGGAGCGCAAGCGTACCGCCGAACTGCTCAACCGCATCAGTCAGAACCGCTCGATGATCGTGATCGAGCACGACATGGAATTCGTCAAGGACATTGCCGATCGCGTCACGGTGCTGCACCAGGGCAAGGTGCTCGCCGAGGGAAAAATGGAAGCGATTCAATCCAACCCGGAAGTCATCGAAGTCTATCTCGGGCATTGACGAGCCGGACCAAAAGGAGAGCACATGTTTACGGTTAGCAATCTGGCGTGCGGTTACGGCTCCAGCGTAGTGATTCCCGAGTTGTCGCTGAGTGCCGCAACCAACGAGATCGTCGCGGTGCTGGGCCGCAATGGCATGGGCAAGACGACGTTGTTCAAGAGCCTGATGGGCATTCTCCCGACGAGCGGCGGGCAAGTGCAGATCGAAGGTGTCGATATCACCAGAATGGAAAGCCACCAGCGCGTCGCGCAGGGCATTGCCTATGTGCCGCAGGGCCGCATGGTGTTCCCGACGCTGACGGTCGAGGAGAACATCCGGACCGGTTTGCGACTGAAAGGGCGCAGCAGCGTCCCCGACGACCTCTACAGCCTGTTCCCGGTTCTGTTCGACATGCGCCGGCGCAAGGCCGGCAATCTGTCCGGCGGCCAGCAACAGCAGCTCGTGATCGCGCGCGCCCTGGCGACGGAGCCGAAGGTGTTGTTGCTCGACGAACCGACCGAAGGCATCCAGCCATCGATCATCAAGGACATCGCCAGAAGCCTCAAGGAGATTCGCGAAGCTCAAGGGCCTGACCATCTTGTCTCCGAGCAGGTGCTCAGTTTCGCTCTCGATGTCGCGGACCGGTTGTTGGTGATCGACAAGGGCCACTTCATTTATGAAGACACGCGCGACAAGGCCGACAGCGACAAGATCTCAGGATATCTCGCGGTGTAACGCGACAACGGGAAACCGCTTCCCGGCGGGAAACGCGGCTCATTACAGAGGTAGTTCGGTCCATCACGTATTCAGTCCATCAATTACGGAGATAGCAATGGCAGATACCATTATCAAAATCGATCTTTCGAAGTCGCCTTACGAAAACGACATGATCCACAACCGGTGGCATCCGGACATTCCGATGGTGGCCTGGGTCAAACCGGGGGATGATTTCGTCGTCGAAACCTATGACTGGACCGGCGGCTATGTGAAGAATAATGACTCGGCGGACGACGTGCGCGACATCGATCTGTCGATCGTGCACTTCCTGTCCGGCCCGATTGGCGTCAAGGGCGCCGAACCCGGTGACCTGCTGGTTGTCGATCTGCTCGACATCGGTGCGTTGCCGGAAAGCCAGTGGGGTTTCAACGGATTCTTCTCGAAGAACAACGGCGGCGGTTTCCTGACCGACCACTTTCCGGCGGCGCAGAAATCGATCTGGGACTTCAGCGGGCTCTATACGAACTCCCGTCATGTGCCCGGCGTGCAGTTCGCCGGACTGATTCATCCGGGACTGATCGGCTGCCTGCCGGATCAGAAGATGCTCGAGACCTGGAACAAGCGTGAAGTCGACTTCATCGCCACGCAACCCGACCGGGTGCCGCCGCTGGCGAATCCGCCGTTTGCCAAGACCGCCCACACAGGCCGCGCCAAAGGCGCTGCCAAAGAAAAGGTGGCCAACGAGGGTGCGCGTACCGTGCCGCCGCGCGAGCATGGCGGTAACTGCGACATCAAGGACCTGTCGCGCGGCTCGAAAGTCTATTTCCCGGTGTATGTCGATGGCGGCGGGCTGTCGCTTGGCGACCTGCATTTCAGCCAGGGCGACGGCGAGATCACGTTCTGTGGCGCGATCGAGATGGCGGGGTGGGTGCACCTGAAGGTCAGCATCATCAAGGGCGGCATGGCCAAGTACGGCATCAAGAACCCGATCTTCAGGCCCAGCCCGATCACGCCCACGTACAAGGACCATCTGATCTTCGAAGGGATATCGGTCGACGAGCAGGGCAAGCAGCATTACCTCGACGTGCATATCGCCTACCGCCAGGCCTGCCTGAACGCGATCGAATACCTGAAGAAGTTCGGCTACACCGGTGCGCAGGCTTACGCCATTCTCGGCACCGCGCCGGTGCAGGGACACATCAGCGGCGTTGTCGACATTCCGAACGCCTGCGCCACGTTGTGGTTGCCGACCGAGATATTCGACTTCGACGTGATGCCGAACGCCGACGGGCCGGTCAAGCACATCAAGGGCGGTGTCGACATTCCGATGTCGCCAGACAAATAGAGACGGAAACAGGAAAGGACTCGCATGCCTCTCTACGAATACGCCTGCGATGAATGTGGCGGCTTTACCGCCACCAATTCGCTATCGAGGTACCGCGAACCGCAACCGTGCCCCGGTTGTGGTTCGATGGCGCCGCGCGCATTGCTCAGCGCACCGGCTCTGGCGACCATGCCGGCGGCGGCGCGCGTTGCGCACGCGACCAACGAGCGCAGTGCGCACGCACCGCGCACTTCGGCTGAAGGTGCTCACCGTCACGGGCCTGGTTGCGGTTGCAGCGGAACCGGCAAGAGCAACGCGGTGAAGGCGTCAGACGGCTCAAAAACATTTCCGACGAAAAGGCCGTGGATGATTTCGCACTGACTGTCGGGCGGCGATATCCATGCGGGCGGGCATCGACCTTATGGCTGGTGTCCGCCTGTTGCTGTCGGGCAGAACGGAAACGTCCGCGAAACCGGCGGCGGTTCTACAGATGCGATTCCTCTTTGTGCACGAGGAGGTCCATGTCCTTGTCGTACAAAGAGGTCTCGATTTCCATGAAACCCAGCACCGTGTGAAAGATGTTGTCGTGCGTGAACGTCTCGTCGCGTTTTGCTGCGATGGCCGTTGTGTCGATCTCGTCGAAGTTGTCTCCGACCCAGAGGACTGCCGACACGTGACGTTGCTCTTCAGGTGCAATAAAGTTCGGAAGGCCATGCAGATACAGGCCATGCTCGCCCAGTGACTCTCCGTGGTCGCTCACGTAGAACATCGCGGCTTCGAAGGCGCCGTCGTTGTCTTCCAGTATTTCGATGACCTTGGACAGGAAATAGTCCGTATACAGGATCGCATTGTCATAGGCGTTGCCTATTTCTTCTTCACTGCAGTCCTGTAATTGATTGGTCTTGCATACGGGGGTAAAGCGTTCGAAGGCAGGGGGGTATCGTTTGTAGTAGGCGGGTCCGTGGTTTCCCATCTGGTGCAGGACGACAAAAATATCGCCTTTGGGATGTTCGTTGATATAGCCCTGAAGATTTCCCAGCATGCCTTCGTCGCGGCACTCCACGTCGCATACGGAATTGACGTCCGGCTCTTTGTAACTTTGGTAGGCCACTCTTTCCGCGACCCCCTTCGAGTCCGAATTGTTATCCAGCCACAGCACGTTGACTCCGGCGTGTGTCAGCACGTCCAGAAGGTTCTCCGTCGATCCGGCGGTGTCGTTGTCGAATTCGGATGCTCCGGCGACGGCGAACATGCAGGGAACGGATACGGCGGTCGATGTGCCGCAGGACCAGAAATCGGTAAAGCTGTTGACGTTCTTTTGCTTCAGCAGCGGGTTCGTTTCGCGCGAATAGCCGTTCAGCGAAAAGTGGTCCGCGCGAGCCGTTTCGCCAACCACCATGACGATGAGTTCCCGGTGTGTGTCGGTTTCTGGAATGTGCGCATCCAGGCCCTCGGGGTGAAGCGCATGTGCTTTGGCATGAGACAGATGACCGGCGAAGTTCGCGGCGGCATTGATATATCCGCCGGGATTGGAGTAGTAGCGCAACTCCTTGTGCTCCCGGATGAAGGAGCTGTAGAAGTCACCGTAAATGACAATCGCCGCCACCATGCTCGCTGCCGCTGCGCCGATCCACTTTAGCCGGGTCGCAACAACCAGCTTCCTGACAGGCTCGAACGCGATATTGGTCCGGTAGACCAGCACCGACGGCAGGACGCCGAGCAACGCGACATAGAGCAACAGCTTGAGGCTCAGCAGATCCGTCGTTTCGGCGACATCGGTGTGGACGGCATTGCGCAGCATCGATTCGTCGATGATGGTGTTGTAGCTGTCCATGAAGTAGGCAGCCAGAGACGAAAGCATCAGCACGGTGATCACCACCGGTTTGATGGTATGCCGGAAGCAAACCAGCGACAGCAACAGGAAAGTCACGGCTGTGAATACCCAGGCGACAGAAACCAGAAAGCCGATGTTCCCGGCCGTCAAGGGGTAAACGTCCAGTACGTTGGAAAAGAAAGCGGCATTGGTCAGCGCCGTCAGGAAGACCGCGACCAATGCGAGCAGGCCGGTGTGCGAAATGGCGGGCGGAAGTTTTAAGTCAATTTTCACGGCTTGCTTTCGGGACTGGATGTCCGGAACTAAGACAGCACAAACCGTCTGCCGGTTCCGCCCGGGCTGATTTCCGTGACCGCCAAAACGGCACGTGGCGATCACACTGATTCGCTTCAGACCGTCAAGCCCAACGGAACGCGGGGCCCGGAGCCTGTTCCGCTCAATTACTGATTGACGGCCTCTGCGTGTTTCAGACCGCACGGTGTCGGCGCGACAAGGATAGCCGGCTTTTTCGAAAGCCTTCCATGTAGTGTTCGATGAATGACTCGTGAAAGTTCCAGAGCCTTAGAACGTCGGCCACAAAGTCGGCTGACATGTCCGGACTCGTCGCTCCGACAGTTCTCCCAGTGGGGTTTTGCCTTCTCCGGTTGAAGCAGTTGTCCATAGGCAGCGACAAATTTGTACTGTGTTTCGCACAAGGCGGTTGAGGGGTGCCATAGAATGATCTCCAGCGCTTTATGGTATTCGCGCTTTTGATAGTAGTCATAGTGAAGGGCGCTGTGGTACCAACCCTGGGCGGAAATCGGGTTGATTGCGTTGGCTTTGGTGACGAGAGCGACGCCCTTGTCCCATTGTCCGGTAAAGGCAAAAAGCATCCCGAGTTGAGTAAAAATCTCAGCGTTATAAGGGGCAAGTTCCAGCGCTCTCTCGGCTTCTTTTTCGAACGCGTCTAACTGCTTTCCGAAGAAATACCCGAACGCCGCAGTACGATGCCCATAGGCATCGCTCGGATCGAGCTGAACCGCCTTGATGGCGTTATCCAGAATTTGTGCGGATGGCGCCGGTGAAGTGTCAAACCGGAATATCCAACCCATTAAGCGAAACCACGCATATTCGCTACGCGCACGTGCGTAGTCCGGAGCGATCTCGATGGCCCTTTCCAGCCATTCCTTGCTCTGGTCATACCATTCCTGGGAGTACATATTGGGCCGGGTCTTCAAGATAAGTTCGTACGCCTCCATCTGGTCCGGGTTTTTTCTGTTCGATTTGCGAATTTCGGCATCGAGTATGGACCCCCCGTAACCACTGGCGACGGTTCCGACAATCTTGCGGGTTACTTCATCCTGAACTTCGAATACGTCCTCAAAATTCCGATCGAACCGTTCTGCCCATAAATGTGCCCCTGTGCTCGCGTCGATAAGCTGGGCTGGTAATGCGAACGCGCTCCTCGGCCTTGCGAACACTTCCTTCAAGTACGTATTGCGCGCCAAGATCTTCTGCGATGGTCGCGATATCTACGGACCGTCCCTTGTATTGGAAGGTCGTGTTTCGGGCCAGCACGTGAATTTCGCGAAACCGTGACAGCTCCGTGATGATGTCTTCCGTCAATCCATCGCTGAAAACGTCCTGCTGCGGATCATCACTCATATTGGTAAAAGGGAGGACGGCGATGACCGGCCCGTCAGGCATTTCCAGTAAGGCATCGTGTGTGGTATCGGGCAAGTCCTGGCGGCTGTTTGTCACCCAGATGGCCAACCCGACAAGCACGGCGCAAACCAGCCCTGCGATGAGAAAACCGGCTTTGCGTGCGGACGGCTTGCGATCCGGCGAACTTCCGCCCGAGAGCTGCACATGATAGGCGCGCACCGGCTTGGCAATGTTCTTTACCGTTTGTTCGCCGGCGAACTTGAAGCCTGCTGATGCCTTGTTTTCGACCTGGTCGAAAATGGTTCCAGATACGCACACGCCGCCGGGTTCGCACAGCGCTTCCAGACGGGCAGCGATATTGACGCCATCCCCGTACAGGGCACTGTCCTGCTCGATGACATCGCCAAGGTTGATGCCGATGCGCAGGTGCATGCGCCGGTGCTCGGGTAGCTCTGCGTTTCGTGCCGCCAGGGTTTTCTGGATTTCGATCGCCGATTCGACCGCTTGCACAGCACTCGGGAACTCGGCGAGCAGTGCATCACCCGGTGCATTGACAACGCGACCGTGACGGTCGGCGATCTGCTCGCGCATCACTTCGCGGTATTCGGTCAACGTGGCGAGCGTAGCGCTTTCATTGTCTCCCATCAGTCGGGAGTAACCAGCGACGTCGGCGCTCAGAATCGCGGCGAGCTTACGTTCGTTTTGCATGCCAGGGCAACATTACGGACCAGTCCGCCAGACCTTGATGCGACTTACTTATGCGCTATCGGCTTGTCGGTGAACAGATAGTCCTTCAGTTCCTTGTCGAACGTCGGATCCTGCCGCCGGATCCACTCCAGCACCATCGCTGCGTGCTCTTTCTCTTCGTCTCGGTTGTGGGCGAGGATCGCCTTCAGTTCCTTGTCCTTGCACGCATCGACGCGCTGGTTGTACCAGTCAACGGCTTCCAGTTCTTCCATCAACGAAGTGATTGCCCGGTGCATGTCGCGCGTCTTGTCGCTCAGTTCACCGATTGGTTCGTGGTAGCCCTCGTTAGCCATTGTTAATCCTCATTTTTCGTGACAAAGAAACATATTCTAACGCGGCTATTCGGTTCGCAAGCACCGTGAGTGCGTGAGCCTGGACGGGCAGGTGAGGGTTATCTCCGCGAGCGGAAGCTATATCGTCAGATGCAGTTTTGGCTTCCAGAACGGACGGAACAGTTCGATTTTCGGGCAGCGGTTCATTACCACCTTGAGTCCCGCGTCCTCGGCGAGTCGGGCGGCCTCTTCGTTATAGACGCCGATCTGGCCCCACAGGACCTTGGCTCCGATTGCCACGGCTTCACGGGCAATCCCCGGCAGTTCCTCGGCGCGGCGAAATACCTGCACCATGTCCACAGGCTGATCGATCGACGCCAGCGTCGGATAAACCTTCAGCCCGCGAATCGTGTCGCCTTCCATCCCCGGATTGACCGGGATCATGTTGTAGCCGGTTTCGTGCAAGACCCGCAGCACGCCATAGGAGAACTTGGTCTTGTCCGGGCTGGCGCCAACCATGGCGATGGTCTTGACCGTTTTCAGAATGTCCGCCAGATACTCTTCCGGATAATCTTCCTTGTGGTTCATATAGGGCATGTTTAACTCTCCCGTGGCGTCGCGATATCGGCTTTCAGTTCATGTGGTGCAAGCGGATCGAGGAAAGGGTTGCGATACAGCTTGTCATGACTTTCCACTCCCACTTCCAGTGTGCAGTTCGTCTTTGGCCGTGCTACACAGAGAATGATATAGCCGTTATTGATCTGCCGGTTGTTCAGCGCAACTTGCCCTGTCTGGTCTACCTTGCCACTTTTTATTCTGGCTGCGCATGTGATGCAACCGCCATACCGGCACCCGTAAGGCAGATCCACGCCTTGCGCGCGCAAGCTGTCGAGCAAGGGTATCCGGTCGTCGACCAGGTAGGTTGCGTCGCCCCGGTTGGCGATCGTGATCTTGCGCACGGTCATATCCAGATATCGCTCGTGCAGTCGCCGCCGGGATAACGGGTTTCGTGGCAGCGGCTCGGGCCGTTGGGCTCTTTGCCGAAATCGACGGTAAACCTCGGGTCGATTTCCATTCCGCCTTCCTCGGTGTTGCAGTTGACCATCAGCATGCAGCCGCCGTTGGTTCGGATCTCGGGATAGAACTGGTTGTCCCAGGTCGAAAACAGCGACGTTGTGACATAGAGGCGCTTGCCGTCGAGACTGAGCTGGATCATTTGCGGGCCGCCGGTGATCTTGAGTCCGTTCACCGTTGGTGCGCGCCCCAGCAATCCGCCCATCCAGACCTGTCCCGTCAGTTTGGGTTTGTGTGGGTCGGTGATGTCGTATTGGCGGATATCGCCGTGCAGCCAGTTGCACAGATACAGAAAGCGGTCGTCCATCGATAACAGGATCACTGAAATCACGCCCGGAATCGGGATCGGCCATTCGGGATGCGGTTGATTTTCCACGTCGATGATCTTTTCCCATTGCCAGTCGCCGGCATCGTCTTTCCACCAGTGAATGACATTCGCGCTCAGGGCCGCACCGACGAATCCGTGGCTGCTGTCCGGGTTGTGGTGAAACCGCACTTCCAGCGGAATCAACCCGTCTTCACCCAGATAGAAGGTTTGTTTCGGTTCCTTCTTCTTGAAATCCCACAAATGGATTTCGCGCCCGTACTTGAGGTGTCCGACCTCTTCCAGATCGAAACCCGGCATGAATGTGTTGGGTGCCGCCCACTCGGAACTCACCATCACGTTGTGACGCGGCTGGTACCAGAAGTCATAGCCGAACTTGATGTCGCCCATGGAGTTTTCCCAGCGGCCGACAATTTCGAAATCCTTGTTGATGTGCAGATAGCCGCCCGGTGCATTGCCCTGCGCGTCTCCCAGCATCGATATGATGATGTCGCTGTGCAGGCAATGCACGGTGTGCGGTGCGCTGAGGTTCGTTTTGGCCTTGATTTCGGCCCCCTCTATGACCTTGTGCAGACGCGGGTTGCGCGGATCGGTACCGCAATCGACGATATGCAGGTTGGTCGAGCGCACGCCGGGAACGATCAGATAGCGACGCTCCATCGACGGATCGTCATGGCAGGACGAACACGCATTCCAGCCCATGTGATGCAGTTCGTCGCCGATGCCGGGCATCTCCAGCCGGCTGATCACCTGGCTGTAGGTTTCGCTTTCCGGGTCTGCATCGATTGTCACCAGATAATCCGGCTTCTGGATGCCGGTGCCGGTGTAGATTGCGATCGAGTAGAGCAGTTTTTCGCGCGGAGCCCGCATGGCCTCGGCAGGCGAGGCGTAACCCGGTCCACAACAACATGCATCGCTCATTTTTTTCCTCCCGTGTCAGCTTGCTGCCGGTTCGACTATATCGCTATTTGTGCGTCGATTGGGTGTATTTCCGGAAAAACCGGAACGCGAGCGATTGCCGTTGTTTTGAAAGCCGATTCAGCGGCGGGGTAAACGTTTTCTTCGCGCGCCCTGCGCCCGCTCTTGCCTTCCGGGGTTTGCCAAACAGTTCGCGAAGTTCGTCTTTTGCCTGCTCCAGGCGGGCAAGCTGTGCCGACGGAAGCTGACTGCCGGCACGGTTGATGTAGAAAACGAGCATCGACATCGCCGAGCGGAATGGATCTGCCTTGCGCCGGTGGCTGGCCTCGGCGGAGCGTTTGAGGGATTGCGCGATGCGTTGCGGGTCGTCAAAAGCGAAGACGCCGGGCTCGAGATCAAGTGCGTGGCTGGTCTCGGTGACGTGCTGCGACCACTTCTCATCCCGCCGTGTCATCGTGGTTCCGCAAAAAACCGGTTCAGGTAATGCGCGGTCCGTATCTCATGGCCGGCCATGGCCAGACCGTCGGTTATCCGTTGCTCACCAGTGTCCAGATGCCGATGACGATAAAGCCCGCGCCGGCGATATAGCGCAGGTACTTTTCGCTGACGTATTCCGAAATGACACCGCCTGCCAGCACACCGAGGCCTGAAGCGACGATCAGTGCGAGAGAGGCGCCGAGAAAGACAACCCATTTGCTGACGTCCCTGTCAGCGGCGAACAGCATGGTTGCAAGCTGCGTCTTGTCGCCGAGTTCGGCCACGAAGACGGCTCCGAAGACTGTGATCAGAGTTTTGAAGTCCATTGTTTGTATAGGGTGAGGTCGAGATTGCGAGAAGAATACCGCTTCCCGATAGCGCATGCTATTGCGCGCGGTCTGATCAGTGCGTTCAGGTTTTCCTGGAAACGTGATCCAGCGTCGACGCGATGGTATCGATGCAAGTGATCGGGAATACCCCGTTCATTGAATCAAACAGGTCCGGCCGCCACGGGCGCGCGGGGGTCTGGGGCTCCGCGGCGATGCACGGGCGGGGCCGCGGCGGCACGCAATGAATGCTAGCGTCTATCTATCCTGTTTACCCGCGAGTCATCGCTGATGTCGTTGGAAGGATGCAGGATGACGTGCTCTCCCGCTTCCAGCCCGGCCAGAACCTCGACCTCGTATGGCGTGCGCTTGCCCGTTTTGACTTCGCGCAGGCGGGCACGGCCGTCGTCGTACACGAACGCTGCCCACCCGTCTTGCCGGCGAAACAATGCACTGGCTGGTGCTTTCAGAACATGATCTGCCTGCCAGATCACCACTCGCGCCTCGACGCGGTAGGCGTCGGCCAGCGCGTTGTGCGGCCCAACGAAGTCGGCAATGACATTGACGCGTTGTTCTTCGACGCCAAGGGCCGAGACCTTGGTGAAGGCATATGGCTCGACGATACGGACTTTTGCCTGCAATGGCTCGTCACCACCCCAGCCCTCGATCAGTACCGGCATGCCCGGCTCGATCCTGACTGCCTCGGTCGACAGGAAGTCGATGACGATCTCGAGGTCTTCGGCATCGCCGACGATGAGCAGCGGTTCGCCTGCGCTGACGACCCGCTCGCTTTTCTCCGGGATGCGCAGGACCTTGCCGGAAACCGGCGATTCGAGTTTGACCACCGCCCGGCCGCCCGGCTTGGCCTCGATGGCCAGTTTCGCGGCTTGCGCCGCACGCAGTTCGGCTGCTGCCGCGCGTGCCCTGAACCGCGCGGCATCGAGCGCATTGGTGCTGGTGATTTCCGCGACGATCGCTTTCTCCGCCGCCTGCGGCGAGACAAAGCCGTCACGCACCAGCCGGGCGACGCGGTTTCGCTCGCGCAAGGCCTGCTCGTGTTCGGTTTGTGCGCGCCTTACCTGTTCGTCCGCTTCCTTCTTCAGCGCCTGCGCCGAAGCGATGCGTGCCAGTTGCTCGTCGCGCTCGCGTGCCGTCAGCGGCACCGGCCAGATCCGGGCAACGACCTGCCGTTCCTGCACCGCTTCGCCCTCGTGAAGTTCGATGCGGCTGACCCTGCCGGCCACCGGCGCGCTGACCACGAAGCGATCGTGCGCGCGTGTTTCGCCATCCTCATCCGCCGTCACCATCATCGGACCGGTAGTCACCGGCGCCACGTCGACATCGACCGCGGCCGGAAGAAAAAGCACCGCAATGCCGGCGACAGCGCCAAGCCCGATGACGCCATAGATTATTTTTCTGATCATGTTTTTCATGCCCCGCCGTTACTCTCGCGTCTTCAGTACCGCGATGAGATCGAGCGCGTTCAGCCGCCTTGCAACCAGCGCGCCCGATACCGCCGCAGCTATCAGCACAACTGTCAGTGAAAGACCGAACGTGCTGGAAGTGAACAATAGCGGCATGCGGTAGAACTCCGTGTCGAGAGAAATCGAAAGAAGCCAGCTCAGGAAAATCCCGAACGAAAACCCCAACGGAATGGCGGCAAGCGTCAACACGGCCTGCTCGCCCAAAAGGATGGCAGAAACTTCGCGCCTGGTAAAACCCAGCACCCTGAGCGAAGCGAGTTCGTTACCCCGTTCGGAGAGTGCAATGCGCGCGCCGTTGTATACCACGCCGAACGCAATGATGCAGGCGAAGATGATGTTGATGAGCGTCGCCGTCACAATGCTGCGGTCAAGAATTTCCTCGAAGCTCTTCAGCAATGCTTTCCGGAATGCGACACCACCCACTGCCGGCAGGGACTTCAGCGTGGTGTACAGATCGGCTGCGCGTTGATCGTCAATAGCCAGGTAGGCGCCGGAAATGGAAGCACCTTCGCGCATGACTCGGTTCAGTGCCGCGATGTCCATGTACGCGCCAAGGCCGACCAGTTCGTCGACCAGACGGCTGACCTGAATGTGACGAATCGGGCGCGTTCCCTCGAGGACTTCCACGCGCAGGGTATCGCCGGTGACAACATCGAGAATCTCGGCCAGCTTGCTTGACAGCACCAGGCCATCGGGCGGCAGATCGACCGTCCGTCCTTCTGCGTCGACCAGGCGCCGTAGCCGGGATCCCGGCTCGATGCCGATGATTTCGGCGCGCTTTGAGCGGTGCTCGTTCCCGAGCCGTACAGGCACCGAGCGGAACGGCTCGGCGTACAGAACGCCCGGCAGGCGGCTGACCTCTAGCCGCGCACTGGCAGAGACCGGTTCGTTGAAGATGATCTGCACGTCCTCCCGTTGCACCTTCTCGAACTGCATGCGCATCAGGTGGGTGATCGAGGCCAGCATGTAGCCGCCCACCAGCAGAATGCCGGCAGCACAGGCGATGCCAAACATTGACATGGCGGAATTCCAGCGCCGGCGCAACAGATGGCGCACCATCATGCGCCCGGATGCCGGCAGCAGGCGATGCAGCCCGCTGTGCTCAAGAGCCGTCGCGTGATACGACGGCGGTGGCTCGGGCCGCATGGCAACTGCCGGTGGCAGTACTGCTGCGCGCCGTACCGCGGACAAGGCGCCGGCGATGGCGGCAGCCAGGCTCACAGTCACTCCGATAGCGATGACTTGCGGCGTGACCGCGAAAGGCAGTGCCGGAAACCGGTAGTAGTCCTGATACAGCGCGGTCAGTTGCACGCCGAGGTAAAGTCCACTGACAGCGCCGATCGCTACCCCTGCCAGCACCGTCATTCCCGCCAGCTTCAAGTAGTGTGTGCCGACATCAGAATTGCTGTAGCCGAATGCCTTGAGCAAACCGATTTCGGTTCTCTGCAGCGCGACCAGTCGTGACAGGACAATATGCAGCAGGAATGCAGCGACGCCGAGAAAAATGGCTGGCAAATAGGTCGAAGTGATGCGGTTCTGGGATATTTCATCGGAGATGAAACGGTGCGACAGCTGCTCATCGCGCCCGTATGCGCCGAGTCCGCCGTAGCGGGCCAGCACATCATCCAGGCGCGCAATCACTTCGGCTTCGATGGCACCGGCGGACAAGGTCAGCGCGACGTCGTTGAACGCGCCTTCCATATTGAAAGCGGCTGCCAGAGCGGTTTCGCTCATCCACAGCACACCGAAACGGCGGTTGTCCGGGAAGATGGTGCCGCCACCGGCTTCATAGATGTATTCCGGTGACAAACCGATGCCGACAATGGTGAGCCGTTGCCAACGGCCGTTGATGACCGCGCCAAGCGTATCGCCGGGCTCAAGATTGTTCGCCGAGGCGAAGGCCATGCTGGCGATGATCTCGTTTGGTTGCCCGGCTTCGATGTACCTGCCGCGGGCCAGATACAGATCGTTGATCATCGGTGCGCGCTTTTCCGGCACCGACACCAGCCGGCCAGTGGCGGGCTCGTCCAGCCCGGCGACGTCAAGGGTCACGCCCATCACGACGCGGGCCCGCACGCCCGACACCCCCTCGATTTCCGAAAGTTTTCGCGTAACACTCAGCGGCGCGCGCTTCAATTGTGCGAACACATTCGCAAACCGGTAGCCCGTGTAGTAGTCGGCTTGGGCAATGCGCAATGATTCGTACGTACAGCGCATCGACACGAACGAGGCAACGCCGCACATCACCACCAGTGCGGTTGCGATGAGCTGCCCGCGCAGATGCCACATGTCGCGCATGATCATGCGGTTTCGCGTTTTCACCAGCTCAGCTCCGAGGGCGACAGTTTGTGTTCGTTACGCTGGATCTCGACGATCTGACCGCTGCTCATGCGCACTACCCGGTCGGCCATGCCGGCAATCGCCGCGTTATGGGTGATCACGGCGATGGTAGTGTGCAGCTCGCGGTTGACACGGGCCAGCACTTCCAGCACCAGCTTGCCGGTTGCGTAATCCAGCGCGCCGGTCGGTTCATCGCACAGCAGTACGTCGGGGCGCTTGGCTACGGCGCGCGCAATGGCCACGCGTTGCTGCTCGCCACCGGATAACTGTGCCGGGAAGTGATTCATCCGTTCGTCAAGCCCGACCAGTCCCAACGCGTCTTTCGGGTCCATCGGGTTTTCGGCGATTTCGGTCACCAGTGACACGTTCTCGAGCGCGGTCAGGCTGGGAATCAGGTTGTAGAACTGGAAAACAAAGCCGACATGCTCGCGCCGGAATTGGGTCAGCTCGGCTTCGCGAGCGGTTGTCAGCGTGTGGTGCAGGTACTGCACATGCCCGCTGGTGGGGACATCGAGGCCGCCCAGAATGTTGAGCAAGGTCGACTTGCCGCTGCCCGACGCACCGAGCAAGACGACGAGTTCGCCGGCATACAGGTCCAGGTCAACGCCGCGCAACGCGTGCACCTGGACCTCGCCCATCTGGTAGACCTTGGAGACGTTACTGGCGTGAAAAACCGCCTCGCGCTGGTTGTTGTCGGCTGACGTCGCCATGGTTTTGTTGATCCGCTTTGCCCCGGAGAAATCTAACCGAAGAATACCTTTGCAGAATTGACCTTGATCAGTTTACGCCCTGGCCTGGTGAATCGCTTCATTGCTGCCGGCAGGCGGTGGCTGGAAGCGCCGTCTGGCGTTGCCGGAGAAACACTCCGAAGACGATACTGCGAACAGGCGGGAATTGCTATTTGTCAATACAGGCTTGCTCTGCGCGGATAGAATTAGTCGTTAATGTCCTGCGTTCAAACGGGCGGTTTACCTGCCAGCCGTACAGTTTTCATGACAACTGTTGCAAACATGACCCATTCGCAATCCTTGTCCGGAGCACGCGTCGATGCACCGGTTGTGTCGCTCTCGGACGTGCGCTTTGCCTGGAACGCCGGGTCAACGATCGTGATTGATATTCACCGACTGGATATCGCCCGCGGCGAACGGATTTTCGTGCGCGGCCCGAGCGGCAGTGGCAAGTCGACCTTGCTCAGTCTGCTGGGCGGGATGGTGATTCCGCAAAACGGAACGGTGCGCGTGCTCGGTCACGATCTGGCCGGGATCGGCAGTGTGGGCCGTGATCGCTTTCGCGCCGATCACATCGGATTTATCTTCCAGATGTTCAACCTGATTCCCTATCTGTCGGTGGTGGAGAATGTCATCCTGCCGTGCGGATTTTCGCAGCGGCGGCGGGAGCACGCGATCATGGCCGCAGGCAGTGTCGAGGCCGAAGCGCTGCGGTTGCTCGAGCGGCTCGACATGGCGGCGCCCGACATTCTTCACCGCCGCGTTACCGAACTGAGTGTCGGCCAGCAGCAGCGCGTCGCAGCGGCTCGCGCACTGATCGGTGCGCCGGAACTGGTCATCGCGGACGAGCCGACTTCGGCGCTCGATGCGGATCGTCGCCTGGCGTTTATCGAACTGCTGTTTCAGGAGTGCGAGCGCGAGCAGGCGACACTGGTATTTGTCAGTCATGACGCAGGAATGGCGTCATTGTTCGATCGCGCAATCGAACTCACCGGCATGAAGCGAACCGACGCGGGTGGCGAGAAGGCGGTGACCACACCATGATTTATTCGCTTGCCGTCAAGTCACTGCGCAATCGCAAGTTCACTGCGGCGCTGACCGTATTGTCGATCTCGTTGTCGGTCATGTTGCTGCTCGGCGTGGAGCGCATTCGAAGTGAATCGCGCGAGAGCTTCACGGCAACGATTTCTGGAACTGACCTGGTTGTCGGTGCGCGCAGCAGCCCGGTGCACCTGCTTCTGTATTCGGTCTTTCGCATTGGCAATCCGACGAACAATTTGCGCTGGGAAAGTTACCGGGCCATAGCCGATCGGTCGGAGGTGGCGTGGACGATTCCGCTTTCTCTGGGGGATTCGCATCGCGGTTATCGTGTCGTGGGGACCGATGACAATTACTTCCGGCACTACCGCTTTGCGCTTGACCGGGCGTTGGTATTTGCACAAGGCCGGGCTTTCGAGGATGAGCGTGATGCCGTGTTGGGGTCGGATGTTGCGCGCAAGCTCGGTTATCGCGCAGGCGACCCAATCGTGATCGCCCATGGCGCCGGCGACGTAAGCTTCGTCCTGCACGAAGATCTGCCGTTTCGTGTCGTTGGTGTCCTCGCTCCGACCGGCACGCCTGTGGATCGAACCGTGCACGTTCCATTGGCAGGCATCGACGCGGTGCATGCCGACCTCGGCCCGGCCGGCACGCACGATCCGCTTGCGGCGGCGTTACACGGCATGGGAACGACCGGGGCGGAAGAGCATGAACACTTTGGTGCATCGGGTTTGGAGCCGGACGAGCGTGCCATCAGTGCTTTCCTGGTCGGTTTGAAGTCGCGCGCATCTGCCTTGTCCATGCAGCGTTTTGTGAACGAATACGCCGGTGAACCGATGACCGCGATTCTTCCGGGCGCAACGCTGCAGGAAGTATGGGAAATCCTCGGTGCGGCGGAGAAGACATTGTTTGCGGTGTCGACGCTGGTGGTTGTGGTCGGTCTCGCAGGAATGCTGGTCGCGCTGCTGACCAGTTTGAGTGAGCGGCGCAGGGAAATGGCGGTGCTGCGTTCGGTGGGCGCCCGGCCGATGCACGTGTTTGCGTTGATCCTTGGAGAAGCGGCGTTTTTGACCTGCTTCGGGGTAGTGCTTGGTGTCATTGGCCTGTACGCCGGGCTGATGATCGGCAAGGGTTGGCTGGAAGCGGCGCTTGGGTTGTTCATGACGATCGGCTGGCCGTCCGTGCATGAACTCGAGTTGATCGCAGTGGTCGCCATTGCGGGTGTCCTGATCGGAGTCATTCCCGCCTGGCGTATCTATCGTTACTCGCTTGCCGATGGCATGACGGTAAGGGTCTGATCGATCCGTCTGATCCACGTCAACCGCCAACTCCTTCAGGCTGGCTTATGATGCCTTTTTGCCGAGGGTTCCCCGACCATGATGTTTTTGTTGCGTTTCGTTGTTCTTGTGCTGGCGTTGACCTTGTTGCCTCTGGCGCAAGCCGAAGAAGCCCGTCAGCTTACGTGGGCGGATCTCGTGCCGGCGTCCGCGGTAACCGAAAACCCTTTCCTTGCCCTCAGCCGTGACCAGCTGACATGGATCAGTGACGTCGCAGCGGTTCGCGACCGGCAGGCGCGCGGTGACACGACGGTCACGCCGGCCGAAGTTCAGACAGCAAAAACGCTTTCAGAGAAGCTGGAGCAGGCGGGGGTCGACGTCGAAGGCTTGCTGGCACAACGCGCGGTGATCGCCCGGCGGGGGCAAGAAGTTGACCAGACGCTGGATGGGAAGCTCGTGCGCATACCGGGCTATTTGCTGCCGCTCGAGTTTTCCGGGAAAAAAGTGAGAGAGTTCCTGTTGGTGCCATGGGTAGGTGCGTGCATACATACGCCACCGCCGCCGCCGAACCAGATCGTGCACGTCAAGCCGGATCAGCCTGTGGAAATGGCGGGGATGTTTGCGCCGGTATGGGTTACCGGCACACTCGCGACCGGCGCAGTCAAGAAAACCTTGTCGATGATCGACGGCACGGCGGATATCGATATCGGATATACGCTGCGAGCAAGCGCAGTTACGGATTACAAGCAGTAGGACAAAAAAGCGTCAAGGACGGCAGGTTTGCATCAGCCCTTTGGTGGCACCGAAGGGCTGGTTCGAATCAGGCTTATTTGAACGCGGGCAACGTGGCGAGCAGGCCTGCCGGTTGACCGGCTACGTGTTCGTGCGGCGCGGGCTTGTTCATGATCACGCGCATACGCACATCTTCCACACCGTCTTCCTCGACGCCGACCCGCAGCAGCAGCATGCCCCGGAACTTCATTTCCGGCGAATACCAGACCGTCATCAGGTCAACATCGCCAACCGTTTTGACATTGGCGATGATGTAGGGCGTATTGATCTGCATCATCGGGTTCTTGAGATTGGCGAAAGACGAGGTAAACACGTCCTTGCCGTCGATTTCCAGGCTGACGATGGTCTTGTCATCCTTGCCACCGCGTTTGGTGATCACGGCAGATCGCAGCCAACCGGCACCAATCAGGTGAAAGGTGGCGGTTTCCCCGGAGGGTGTCGCGCCTGCCTCATGTTCAGCCGTCACAACATCGCCTCTGACGTCGCCTTCGACACATCCGACCGCGATTCCCGAAGCGAGGCTACCGGCAAGCGCGATTGAAAGGGCGAAAAATCTTTTGGATGACCACACGGTAGATTTCCTTTTCGATACAATTTCAGTTTAGCACCGGGCGAAACAAGAGTGAACAGGCACCTGCGCATACTTGCGCCTCTCCAATTTCGTCGCGCTTATAAATATACGACCATTACCAACAGCGGTAGTTCAAATCGGCGTCTGGCCTGCCTGGCTTCAATCGGGGCAATTTCCCGGGCACAAGCGATTTTCCCGGGATGGCAAGCGGTTTGCGGCCAGGCCGGTGTCGATGCGGTGTTCTGTAATTGCGTTCCGGGGCTTGTCACTTTGAATTACAGTGACACCCATGACGAAGTTTCTGGTGCTGTTTCTCGATCGGCGGTTGTTTTTACGCCCGGCCTCCGGCAAGCGCGCGCCATATATGTGGGCTCCGTGCAAAGCGGATGACGTCTTGCGCGTCGCCGGGCATTTGATTTTCCTGGTAGTCATGTTGCTCACAGCGCCGGCCGTGACGTTCGCAGAAGACATGCGTGGTGTGCTCGTTTATGGCCACGAAGAACGCACGATTGGTTTGTGCGGCGATCACCGGCTGTACTGGGTGGTTGCCGCAGCCGACGTGCGCGATCAGATCGTTGCCGGCGTCGCGCGTGAAACCGATCGGCCGTATCAACCGGTGATGCTGGTCTTCGACGGGCAGTTTGTCGAGCGCCCGCTCCCGGGCCTGGCCGGGGACGTCGACGGCATGATCGAGGTGCGGGCCATACGTTCGCTGTCGGCCGCCGGGGTCGCCGCATGCAAACGCGCGGCATCGAAAATCCGTTTCGACCTGAAGCGCCTCAATGCGGACGGGCTGCAAGGTCCGCCGAACGGTCTGAAAGCGCTGGATTACGAATACTGCATTCCCGACAACCCCCATGCCATTGCGCAGGTCAGAAAGATCGACCCGACTGCGCAGATTTTCCGTCAGTCGCCGGGGCGGATCGGTTGCGGCGAGAGCGAAGTGCTTTGCCTCGGAAACACCCATCAAGCCGGTTACCGGGAGGTTCTCGGGCGGCTCGCCGGTTTGTGCTTCGTGCGCGAGATTCGCGAAGCGTTCTTCGAGTAGGCGAAGCCGCAGCCCGTAAGGCACTGGCGGGCCGCGGGAAGGTCCGCGGCTTTGTATCGATCAGGTTTCCAGGCGATGCCCGGTTCGGGCATTCGGCGACCCCCCACCCGCATACACAATGCACGCCTGGTGTCATGGAAGGGCTTTCACCGCCGCGCACAGTGCTCGCTCCATCCCTGCGACGAATCTTGTTTGTTTTTCCGGAGCGAACTCCCGAAGGTGCTTGACCTATGTCAAGTACAACTGAAGCGGCCGTTATAACCTTAAACAAAAGCGGTTTGTTCGTTGTTTATTCACTTCGCAGCACAGGGGAGGTCATGACAAGGATTCCAGGGCCACTGGTCACCCAGTCGGTAGCGGCCGCGATCGCCCTGACGATCGGTGTGGTCGTGTATCTGGTGGACAGGCGAGCGGACAGCGTTTATTTCGTGACGCACTCGATACTGCCAGCCGGGGAAATCGATGCTTCTTTTGGGGTGCTTGGCAACCACTTGCCAACGTTTGTCCATATCTACGCTTTCATTCTGCTGACCGCGGTCCTTACGGCGTCCACTCGGGCACATGCTCTCGCAATCAGTCTTGTGTGGCTGGCAATCGATAGCCTTTTCGAGTTTGCGCAGATGCCCGACATGGCTCAAGGAATCGCGGGCGCCGTTCCCGACTGGTTCGCCGGCATTCCGTTCCTTGAGAACACTTCTGCATATTTTCTGGCGGGGACATTTGATGTCCTCGACTTGTACTCAATTGCAGCCGGTGCCCTGGCTGCTTACGTAACCATTCTTATCAGTAATCGAAGGACTCTGAATCATGCTTCAACTGTCTAGGACGAATAACAGGTATTTTCGTTATCTTGGTTTGCTGGCTGTGGCCGTTCTTGGTGTCGTCAGTGTCATAGGATCGGGAGGTGGCAGCGATTCCAGCGGCACGATTCCCGGAATCGTTGTGACCGACGTTTCGCGCTACGCGTTCGTCGTTAACAGCACGGACGGGTCCGTTTCGGGCTACGTCGTTGACACGGCGTCGGGCCGCTTAAAGTACATCGGCTCGGCAACGACGGGCGCTAACCCTGTTTCCGTCGCTGTCGACCCGGATGGAAACTATGCCTACGTCGTCAACGAGGCCGACGACACTGTCTCACAGTACGAAATTCTCGCGGACGGTACTCTCGCACCGTTGGCAACGGCCACAGTGGCGACGGGCCCAAATCCCCGCTCCATTGCTGTTCATCCGTCCGGAAGCTACGTTTACGTCGCCGACCGGCAACAACATTTTCCAATACCCAATCGGTGTGGGCGGCGCCCTCGGCATTCAAGCAAACGTCCCGTCGGGACTTGGCCCCCGCTCCGTTGCCATCGAGCCGGGGGGCAAATACCTCTACTCGGCGAACTTCGACGATGGCACTGTCTCGCAATTTGCCATCGACAGCACCAACGGTAGCCTCTCATCGATTGCTGCCGCGATAGGATGCTGGCACAAATCCGATCTCGGTTGTGGTCGACCCGCGCGGGAAGTACGTCTATGTTGCAAATGCGGCCAGCAAACGTCTCGCAATACTGATCACCGCAACTGGCGCGCTTACGCCGATGAGCCGACGGCCACGGTGGTGCGCGGAACGCAGCCGACTTCCGTGACCGTCGATCCGTCCGGCCGATACGTCTATGTGTCGAGTGAAACCGCAGACAATGTTTCCATATACAGGATCGGGACGAGCGGAAATCTGATTGGCGGTTTGGCTCCGGTCGATACCGGGAACACGCCGCGCTTCGTTATCGCTGATCCGGGTGGCAAGTATGTTTACGTCGCGAACTTCGGGGACAACACCTTCTCGCAGTATGCGATTGGAGACAGCGGTGGCCTCGCACCGATCGCACCGGCTGAGGTCGCCACGCGACCCGGCCCGAGTGCGATCGCGATGACCGGCGGCACCGTGGCAGTGAAGGCTGCGCCGAAGTTCGCTTATGTCGCAAACGAAAACACTAATAATGTATCGGCATATGGGATCGATGCGACAACAGGTGCGCTTTCGCCAGTAGCCGGCTCTCCCTTCTCAGCGGGAGACGGTCCGCACTCGGTCGCGGTCGATCCGACCGGCATGTACGCCTATGTGGCGAACTTCAACTCGATTGGCCCTGTCGGTGTTTCCAAATACGCCATTAACGCAGTTACCGGGGTGCTTGGTTCGAGGGAGGATTTCGATGCGGGGACAAATCCGCGCGCCGTTGCAGTCGATCCCTCCGGGCGATACGTCTATGTTGCGAACTTCAGCTCCGGAAATGTCTCCGGCTACACGATCAATGCGACGACAGGTGTTCTCACGCCAATAGCCGGCTCTCCCTTCGGAGCGGCGGCGGGCTCGATTTCTGTGGCAGTTGATCCGACCGGCCAGTACGTATATGTGGTTAACGAGAACTTCAATAGCATTTCCCAATACACGATTAATACGACAAACGGCGTGCTGACACCGATGATGCCGGCGGCCGTGTCTACGGCGTCAGTGGGCACGGCCCCCTCCTACATAACCGTTGACCCGACGGGCCGGTACGCTTACGTGACCACCTTCGGCTTTGACAATATTCTGCGGTACGCGATCGGCACCGACGGGACGCTTTCGGATCCGCAGGCGGTTGTTCCTGGCACAACGGACCCGGCGTCTATCGTGATCGATCCAACCGGACAATATGCGTATGTCGGACACTCGGGCTCAAACAATATCGGGCGCTATCTTGTCGGATCAAACGGCGAGTTGACGAGTGGAGCCGGGTTTTCGACAAACTTGAGTCAGCCTGGCGTCCGTTACCGTCGATCCGAGCGGTAAATATGTTTACGCAGCCAACTTCGGTGCGAATAACGTCGCGCAATTGAACATCGGCGCGGACGGTACCCTCTCGCAGATTGCTGTACCAATAAGTGCGGGTACCGCGCCGCGCTCGGTAACCACGACCGGAACCCGGCAGTAATGCACCCGAACGGTCTGCTGCGTTTGAGGAGCGCGCCGCCAACGGCGGTGCGCTTCGGCGGTACGCAACGCGGCGAAATCCCGAGTGGTCGGCAGGGCATATCGAAGCCGCGCGACTGCATTCGAGGTGTGGTGTTGCAATGCCTTCGAACAGGTAAATGGTTCTTGTGAGGGTGCAGTGAACGTAGAAAACAGAAAAGCCTATTGCATCGATGCGCGCTGGGTTGGCTACTCGAAGTGCAGTGCATGCAAAATCCGCGACTCAGTGCTGTTCGCCGACCTCGACGACGATGATCTCGATCATCTTCTGAAGCCCATTGAACATTACATCTACAAGCCGCAGGCCACGCTGTATGGCGAAGGCGAGCGCGGCAACAGCCTGTTCACCATTCGCAGCGGTGTGGTCAAGCTGGTCAAGCTGCTTCCTAACGGCACGCAGCGCGTGGTGCGGCTATTGCGCCGCGGCGATGCAGCCGGTCTGGAGCTTCTCTTGAACGGGGGTTATCACCACACCGCTGTGTCCCTGACCGAGGTCGATGCCTGTCGTATCGGCACGGATGTCATTCGTGACATCGGCCTGCGTAACCCGAAAATGCATGGTCAGTTGATCAGCCGCTGGCAGAAGAATGTTGACGAAGCCGACTCTTTCATTACCGAATTGTCCACAGGAAGCGCCTCTGCGCGGCTGGCACGGCTGTTGATCAAATTGTCCGCGGCCGGTGATGTCGACGGGGAGGGCTGTGTGGTTCCCCCGCGCGAAGCGATTGGCGAAATCATCGGCACGTCGACGGAGACTGCAAGCCGCATCATTGCGCAGTTCAAGCGCAGCGGGCTGGTGTCCGAAGCACACAACCAGTGTCTGCACTGCGACGCATCCGGTCTCGGAAAGATAGCGCTGGATAGCGATTGACTTCGATCAAGACGCAGTTTCGCCACGAAGCGCTAACGTAAATCTCATTGGAAGACTCTGTTTTCATTTGCACACATGACAATAGGAACACGATCACTACTTGACCGCTTTGCGTGCAAGCGCCTGGCTCACATCACTGTCGTTTCGGCTGTTGCGTTTTTTGTAACGCCGTTCGTCGCTGCGCAGGGTACTGCGGATACGGAACTGCCGGCTTCGACACAACCCGAGGAGCAAACGGGTGTGACGAACATTAAAAGTGAAGTGCTGGAAGGCAGTGAGGCGCGTACGCCCGCGCAGATTGTCGAGGCGGCTCGGCGCGCGGGGAGAGGAATGCAGAATCCCGAATTTCCCGGTATCCGCATTGGATCTTTTCTCGCGTACCCCGAGATTTCCGCTGCGATCATGCATGACGACAACATTTACGCCGAGCGCAGGAATGAGAACTCCGATTACATTACTATTTTCTCGCCATTGATCACGCTCGAGTCGGACTGGGAACAAAACTCTCTGAAACTCGATGCCGGGGCCGACATCGATCGGTACCACGACTTCCCGCAGGAAGACGTGGAGGACTACTGGCTCGGTGCTGACGGAAGGATTGATGTTTCCGGGAAGACCAAGCTGTTTGGCGGTGCGCGCTGGGCTCAGGATCACGAGGATCGTGGCGAGCCCGATTCTCTCGGCCCGTTCGTTGCGGCCGAGCCGACCGTATACGAGCAGGCAGCCGCCGACCTTGGGGCGTCGCTGCGCATGGGAGCAGTCTCGCTGCGTCTGGGCGGAACCTACGATCATTATGATTACCACGATGTCCCCTCGGTGGCGGGGCCCATGATTAACATGGATGACCGTGATCGCGACATGTATTCGCTCGGCGCCCGCGCGAGTCTGAGTGCTTCGCAGTCGGTCGATTTTTTCGTCCAGTACGCCACCGACACGCGAGACTACAACACCAGTCCGGATGATTTCGGCTTCGAACGGGATTCCGATGGGTACCGCGGTGCCGCGGGATTACGACTGAAGAATGCGCGGCGCACGCTTATCGCGGAAGTCTATGGCGGCCGCATGTTCCAGGAGTACGAAGATGCGAGATTCGAAGACCTGAGCGAGCCTTATTTTGGTGCCGACCTGCTCTGGCGTCCGACATCGCGGATTTCCGTCAGTGCATTTATCGATCGCGCTCTGGAGGAATCAACCATCCCGGATGTGTCCGGATATCTCGACACGACGTATGGTGTGCGGGCGGAACGAAAACTGACAAGGAATCTGACGGCCAATGGGCGTTTCGCCTACACACGCAGCGATTTCCAGGGCAGTGAGCGGCTGGACAAGATTATCGACGCAGGCGCGGGGCTGCGTTACTTCTTTTCGCCAACCGTCTACCTTGGTGCGGATTATCGTTTGATCGATCGAAATTCGAACGTGTACATCGGGCAGTACGCGCGAGATCAGGTAATGCTTAGTATCGGCGTTACGCCCGGGCGTTCCGCCGATTACTCACTGTCGCCGGATCCCGGCGCGACAGAACTGCAGCTGACCGAATCGACCGGTTTCTCCGGCTTCTATCTCGGAACGGCACTGGGCTATGGGACGGCTCAAACGGTGACCGAGGGTGGGCGAGGTGAGAGTGGTAGCGATGTCGGTGAGATGGGTGACGATGGCGGCAGCATCGGCATCTTTGCCGGTATCGGAACGACGGGGAGCCGTTGGTACGTCGGCGTCGAAGCGGAAGTCGAGGCGAGCGAGACCGAGTGGTATCACCAGAAGGACAAGACCGATGCCCGTACTGCGTATGTCCAGAAGCATGGGGCGTATGGAATCGGTTTGCGATTGGGAAGAATCCTGGAGCGCGGGCAGGTTCTTTATATAAGGGGCATGGCAATGCGAACCGAGTTCCATGCTTACTATGCACAGAATGATCCTTTATTGGACCCCTATGATGAAACGGAGGAGGTGAGCGGCGCACGGGTGGGTATCGGCGTGGATATCCCGAGCGGTGATAATTTGTTCATACGTATTGAGTATGCCCACACGAATTACAAGGTATATGACGTCCCTTATCTGAGCACCGACGGTACCAGCGACGAAGCATTCAATGATGAAGAGAACCTGGCGCGGCTGGGAATCGGGTGGAACTTCGGTTCCAACGGACAGCCTGCGTCAGACGTTGCCGCCGATCCGATTTCCGGTTTTTACTCGGGCGCGCAAGTCGGACCGGCGACGCTGGAATCACGTTTGAGCGGCTACCACATCGATGGTGGATCAACTATTCCCAAGTCGTTCGTCGGGGACTTCAGCGACCAGGGCTGGTCTCCGGGTGTGTTTTTCGGCTACGGGTTCAATCTGAAGCGCTGGTATCTGGGTGCCGAACTCGAGGCCAATACCAGCGATACCAGGTGGGAGCATGTCCGCGAGCAGCCCGGTGGCGGAGGCCGGGATTTTTCGGTCGAGAAAATATCGGACTACGGCGGGTCGTTGCGAGTGGGTTATTCGATGCGCAACGCGACCCTGCTTTATGTGCGGGGCGGAATGGTTCGCGGGCGCTTCAATTCCTCCTACAACAAAGGCGTCAGCGTTGGTCAGTTCATCGACCGTACCGACACGCTTAGCGGGGTAAGGACAGGCTTTGGCGCTGAGATTCCTGTCAGCCAGACGACATTCTTCCGGTTTGATTTCACTCACACCGTCTACGAGAGCTACTCGTTCGTCACGGGACACGGGGGGGGCGCCAGCGCCGACGAAATGGACTTCGACAACAGTGAGAACCTGTTCCGTCTGGGCCTGGGTTTCCGTTTCTGAGTTTGCTTCCTGTCCGGGCTGGCATGCGCGCGGTCGATCGAATGCCGATCACCGATGCGCGCAACGTTCGAAATAGGAGGCTCTAATAAGGTCAGGATTGATGATTATCAATGACGCACATCAGGTGAAAGCGTATTTTTAATTTGTTATGCAGGCTGCAATGAAAAGCATACGGTAGTCACGGCTTTTTATAGCTCGCGATGGATATCAAGTGAGGATGTTTCAATTCGGAAATCAGGAGAAATTGCATGAAAAGGGAAAGATTCAAACTGAAACAGTTGATCGCGGCCGGTGGTGCGGTGTTTGCCATGCTTGCGGCGCCGTTGGCCGTGGATTTTTCGACGGGTAACGTGATTACCGGGGCCTTCGCTGCCGAAGACGGCGGCAAAAAGGGCGCCGGAGGTGCCGGCAAGGGCCAGGGCGGCGCACGTAAGGGTGCGTCTCAGGGTGGCAAGGGTGGACAAGGCGGTTCAATTGAAGACCGTGTGTTCCGCGCCGAGCCGGATGAGGACAGTGACCGCCCCGACTGGGCTGGCGTGAAAGGCGGCAAGGCGGGTGGAGGTACCAAACCGCCGGGAGCAGGCACGAAAAAGGGTGACCTGTTCGGCGACATGGTCGTGTTGCTCCGTGATGACAATGGTCTGCCAATCCTGAACGCCGACGGCTTGGTACAGGTGATCGCTTTTGTCTACGATGAAGAGGGTAATGTGGTGCCCTTGACGGATGCGGACGGCAACCTGCAGGTGATCCCTTACAACTCGGAAGGCGATCTCGTCACACAAATGGTGGTGGACGGGGTGACCTATTCAGTGGTGCCTGCCGAGGTAGAGTTGGGACGTCTGAGCGTCGGACGTTCGCCGTCGAAAGTACTTGACAAGGCTCTGAGCGATGCGCTGTCGAAGCTCACCGGCGATCTCGCCGTTGTGACGCTCGATTCGACAGGGCGGCTCGTAGTTAATGGCGTAACCATCGATTCACCGCTTGAGAATCTCGCATTGTATGAAGTGTATTTGACCACCGGGACGCTTCCCGGTGTCGACATGACGAATCTGGGCGATCTCGAAGCTGCGGCGTTGTTTGCGGCGGCAGCAGATAAAACCGGTTCGATCATTGTCGACACGGTTGTGTATATGAACGCGATTCTCGGTATCGACACGACCACGACCACGACGTATTTTACGACGTACGAGTACGATCGTTCGGACGCGTGGTCAGGCCAGGAGGCGGTTGTGCTGGTGTTGCAGGACGACGGTACGTATGCACAGGAATCCGTAGATCTGTATGACGCGGTGTTTGGCTCTACCGACTGGGACAGCACGACGGTTGGCGGCGCGGATGCCTTTGCCCAGGCAGCGGATGATTACCTGCAGGTTCTCGAGTTCGTTCACGATAACGCCGTTCGCTAAAAGACAGGCAGTTGAAATGGAGGCCGCGAGCGATGGCTTGCGGCTTCCTTCATTTCGCGGAATTAATCTCTGTATGAAGCGCGTATTATGAAAAAGTTATCAGCAAAAGCCGGATCGATTTTTCTTGCTTGTGCTATTGGCATGTCGCTGGGGCGAGCGGTTTTGCGCAAACCCATGATGATCATGGCGGGACCGACGATCACAGCGGCAGCAGCGGTCACTCGGGCGGTGGCGGTAAAGGCCCAAAATACATGGGCGGCCAGAAAGGCGAAAGCCACAGCCATGAAGGTCACAGCGGTAGTTCTTCCTCGCACAAGGGAGGGACATCGAGGGGCGGCAGCAAGCACACGGAAGACAAGATCTTCCATGGTCACGAGGACCATGATGAAGGCGGCGAGGCTGGGCACGGCGATGAGTTGACGCCGGAAACGTGACGTAGTGGACGCACCGGCTGCGGGAAAGACAAACTGGATGTGTCCGGGGCGCATGGTTCAACCCGGCCATCGCACGGTTCTGGAACAGTTGTCGAGCCTTGCGTGTGAGACGCGGAGAATTGGCGAAGCGTTGTTCGAATCCGCCTAACGCGTGGCTCATCAGGTTTTCAGGCGGTATCCCGTCCGGAAAATCCACGTCACCACGGCAAGCCCGAACAGGAAAAACGCCAGCGTCATCGACAGGCTGACGCCGACGGCGACATCGGATATGCCGTAGAAGCTCCAGCGGAAGCCGCTGATCAGGTACACCATCGGGTTGAACAGGCTGACAGTGCGCCACACCGGCGGAAGGATGTCGATTGTGTAGAAGGCGCCGCCGAGAAACGTCAACGGCGTGATCACGAGCGCCGGAACGAAGCTCAGATGTTCGAAGCTCCTGGCCAGAATGCCGATGATGAAGCCGAACAGGCTGAATGTCGCAGCGGTGAGCAGCAGAAATGCGACCATCCACACCGGGTGTTCGACCTGCAGTGGAACGAACAGGGTCGAGGTTGCGAGAATGACCACCCCGAGAATGATGGCCTTGCTGGCGGTGGCGCCGACATAGGCGAAGACGATTTCCAGTGCCGAGAGCGGTGCCGACAGGATTTCATAGATCGTGCCGGAAAACCGCGGCATGTAGATGCTGAAGGACGAGGTCGTGAGGCTTTCGGTCAGCACCGCGAGCAGCATCAGTCCGGGAACGATGAATGCGCCGTAGCTGACACCGTCGACTTCGCTCATGCGCGCGCCAATGGCGGCGCCGAACACGACGAAATACAGGGACGTGGTGATGACCGGCGTGACCAGGCTCTGCCAGATGGTTCGCTTGAACCGGTTCAGTTCGTACAGATAGATCGCCAGCACGCCATAACGATTGAATGCGGAAAAGCCGTCGTTTCTCATGTGCGTGCCGCCTTCGAACGACTTGCCTCGTTGCCTTTGCCGATCAGGCTGACAAAAATATCTTCCAGAGAACTCTGCTCGGTGTGCAGATCCCTGAAGCCAATGCCGAGTTCGTTCAGTCTGCGCAGCAGCGACGGGATGCTCGTGCCCTCGTCCTCGGTCTCGAACGTGTACTCGAGTTCGTTGCCGCCGGCCTTGAGGTTGAGCGGCCAGTCGCGCAGTGCTGGCGGAATTTCCTGCATCGGTTCCTGCAATTGCAGGGTCAGTTGTTTCCTGCCGAGTTTCTTCATCAGCGTGGCTTTGTCCTCGACAACGATCAGCTTGCCGTGGTTGATGACGCCGATCCGGTCGGCCATTTCCTCGGCTTCCTCGATATAGTGCGTGGTCAGGATGATGGTAACGCCGCTGTCTCTCAGCCGGCGGACCAGTTGCCACATGTCGCGGCGCAATTCGACATCGACGCCGGCTGTCGGTTCGTCAAGAAAAAGGATCTGGGGTTCGTGCGAAAGCGCCTTGGCAATCATGACGCGCCGCTTCATGCCGCCCGACAGCGTCATGATCCGGTTGTGCCGTTTGTCCCACAAGGACAAGTCACGCAGTATGGTTTCAATGTAGGCGTTGTCGGGTGCGCAACCGAACAGTCCGCGGCTGAACTGGACCGTGCCCAGTACGGTTTCGAACATGCCGATATGCAGTTCCTGCGGTACCAGCCCGATCTTGCTGCGCGCGGCGCGATATTGTTTGACGATATCGTGGCCCGCGGCCAGAACCTTGCCCGAGCTCAGCGTGACGATGCCGCAAACGATGCCGATCAGTGTCGTCTTTCCGGCGCCGTTCGGGCCCAGCAGCGCAAAGATCTCGCCCTCACGGATATCCAGATCGATCCCTTCGAGCGCCTTCAGCCCCGATTCGTAAGTCTTGTTGAGCCCGGAAATGGAAATGATGGAATTCATGAACCGCAGTTTACAGAGGTTACGTCCTCAGGCAGGGAATCTCGCGACTGGTTCAATGACGCGGCCTGAAAGCGCGTTCAGCCCATGCCGTGATCCGGCAGCGGCAGCAAATGGGGGGAGCAGGCGTCGGCGCCTGTCAGCAGACAGTCTGAAGGCGCTGCGCGCAGACTTCGAGTGTTTCCGCTGCGGGGCGTTTCCACCAGTTGTCGCGGGAAAAGATTTCGACTTCGAGACTGCCGGTGTAGCCGGATGCTTCCATCCAGCGCCGGATGCCGGGGATGTCGATGATGCCATCGCCCATCATGCCGCGGTCGAGCAGCATGTCATTGGTCGGCACCAGCCAGTCGCAAAGATGAAAGCCCAGCAATCGCTTGCTTCGCCCGGCGCGCATGATCTGCGCTTCAAGGTCCGGATCCCACCAGACGTGGTACAAATCGACTGCGACACCGACGCCGCCGGCCCCTGACGGATCAAGCGCGTGGCACAGGTCGAGTGCCTGCTGCAGGGTGTTGACGCAGGCGCGATCGGCTGCGTACATCGGATGTAGCGGCTCGATCGCCAGCGGCAGGTTCTGCGCGCCTGCGTATTCGAGCAACAGCGCCATGCCGTCGTGAACCTGTCGCCGCGCGCCCGCGAGATCCTTCGACCCCTGCGGCAGGCCGCCGACCACCATGACAAAACACCTGGCACCCAGTTCAGCGGCATCGTCGATGGCGCGGCGATTGTCTTGGATGTTCTTCTTGAATTCCGCTTGCGTGGACGCCGGAATGTAAGTGCTGCGGCAGTAGCCGCTGACTTTCAGGCCGGCATCACGAATCTGGCGGCCGACCTGTTGTGCCGATTCATGCTCCAGTTCGCGCCGCCATGGCGCGATCGCACCGAAACCGGCGCGCGCGACCGCTTCGATGGTTTGACCGATCGGCAGTTGATAACCAAGCGTGGCGGTATTGATGGAACAGCGGTCGAGGCGGCCCGCCAGGTCGCTCATTGGCCGGCGATGCCGTATTGCGCCAGCAAGGTCTGCATGCGCGCGATCGCCAGTTGCGGATCGCGTAGCAGGCCGGCCTGGTCAGCGAGACGGAACACGTCGGCAAAGTAGGGCAGGGGGCGCATCGACTGCGCGCCGCCGACCATGACGAAGTGATCCTGGTGGCCGTTCAGCCAGGCGAGAAACACGACGCCGGTCTTGTAGTACTGCGTCGGCGTCCGGAAGATCAGCCGGGACAGCGGCACCGTCGGGTTGAGCAAATCAAGAAAACGTGATGCCTCGCCTTTCGCAAGCGCCGTCAGCGCCAGGGACGCGGCCGGGGCGATGGCATCGAAAATTCCCAGCAACGCGTGTGAGTAGCCACTATCGTCTCCGGCGATAAGTTCCGGGTAATTGAAATCGTCGCCGGTGTACATCTTCACGCCATCCGGCAACAGCCGCCGCAGACGGATCTCCTTGTCCTTGTCGAGCAGAGAAATCTTGATGCCGTCCACCATTTTGGCGTTGTCGCGTATCACCGCAAGGCAGGTTTGCACCGCCTGTTCGAAATCGTGCGAACCCCAGTATCCGTCGAGCGCGGGGTCGAACATCTCGCCCAGCCAGTGCAGAATCACCGGCGCATCCGCCTCGCCGATGATCCTGCGATAGACGCCGACATAGTCGTCTGCCGATTTCGCCACGCGGACCAGAGCGCGGCTGGCCATCAGAATGACACGGCCGCCGAGTTTCTGGATGGCCGCGAGTTGCTCGCCATAGGCGCGCAGCACGTCGTCGGTGGATTTCGCCCCGGCGGGATCGAGCTGGTCGGTGCCGCAACCGGAATAGATCAACGCGCCGGGCATGTCGCGCGTGCCTTCGAGCGTGTGGCGAATGAGTTGGTGCGCTTCGCTCCAGCCAAGGCCCATGCCCCGTTGCGCGGTGTCCATTGCCTCCGCAACGCCCAGACCGAGGCCAAGCAGGTAGCGACGGTAGGCAATCGTTGCGTCCCAGTCGATGGCGGCGGCAGTGCCGGGTTCGCTTGCACTCAGTGGATCGGCAACCACGTGCGCTGCCGAAAAAGCAACGCGGTTGAAACCTGCAGTCGGCGGCGAAGCTTCAAGCGGCGTGCCGCTGAGGCGGTAGGACTCGATACGATTGTCGTTCGTCGGCAGTTTGATCGCGGGGGCGGACACCGTGCGCTTCCCTAGAATTTTGCCGTCAGCAGGCCGCCATCGACCCGCACCGCCTGGCCGGCGGAGTAGGCGAGGCCGCCGGTGGCAAGCGTGGCGACGGTGCGGGCAACGTCGGCGGGCTGCCCCCAACGCCGGATGGCGGTCAGACCATTGGCGATCGCTGCGTCATAACGCGATTTCGACGGTGCCGTCATCTCAGTTTCGATGAAACCGGGCTGGACTTCGAATACGCCGATGCCGTGCTCGGCAAGCCGTATCGAAAAAAGCGTTGATGCCATCGCCAGGCCGGCCTTGGACACGCAGTACTCGCCGCGATTGATCGATGCCGCGACGGCATTGGACGAAGAGATGGTGACGATGCTGCGATAGACCTCCGGCTTTGGCGATTGTGCAATCAGCCGCTTTGCAAATGCCTGCGTCAGGAAAAACCCCCCGCGGGTGTTGACTGCAATGCAATGGTCGAAACTCTCCGGTGTTACGTCCAGCAGGTCGCCCCGGCTCAGCACCGTCACGCCGGCGTTGTTCACCAGACAATCGAGCGGACCGAGTGCGGCCTGCGCTTCGTCGAGCAGGATGCGATGCGTGTCAAGATCGGCAATGTCGGCGGCCAGCGTGACGCAGTTCGCGCCCGATGAGCGGATCTGTTCCGCCGTTTGTTCGAGCGCGCCGGAATGTTCCAGGTCCGCCAGCGCCAGATCGAAACCCTCGCCGGCCAGAGCCAGTGCGATGGCCTTGCCGATACCGCGCCGGGCACCGGTAACCAGTGCCGCCGGGCGGCTGTCGGTGACAGACGCATTCACGTCGACGCTCCGTTTCTGATCAGTTCCCGGGCAATGATGCTGCGCTGAATCTGGTTGGTGCCTTCGTATATTTGCGTGATCTTCGCGTCCCGGTAAAGCCGTTCCACTTCGAAGCCCTGTATATACCCGCTGCCCCCGAAAATCTGTACGGCATTGGCGGTGTGCTGAACCGCCATGTCGCTGGCGAAACACTTCGCCATGCTGCATGCTGCCGTTGCGGCCTCGTTGCTCTCGAGCCGGACCGCGGCGTCACGCACCAGCAGCCGGGCGGCCTGGATGTCTTTCGCCATGTCCGCCAGCATCCACTGCAGGCCCTGGTTGTCGATGATGGGTTTGCCGAACTGCTGGCGCGCCTGCGCATATTCGAGCGCAGCTTCCAGGCCCGCTTGCGCGATCCCTGTTGCGAGCGCGGCGATGCCGACCCGGCCCTTGTCGAGCACGCTCATCATGATGTGAAAGCCGCGGTTTTCGGCGCCGAGCAGGGCGTCGGGCGGGAGTTCTACGTCGTCAAACTGCAGGGCGCCCACCTGTGAGGCGCGCTGTCCCATCTTGTGTTCTTTCGGCCCGCGCGATACGCCGGGCAAGGACAGGTCGACGACGAAAATGCTCATGCCGCGCTTGCCCGCGGTTTTGTCGGTGCGTGCCAGTACGAAACCATAGTCGGCAACGGGCGCGTTGTGTATCCACAATTTCGATCCGTTCAGGCGCCAGCTCCGGGGAGTTTTCTCGGCGGTGGTCCGGATGCCCGATACGTCGGTGCCTGCGTCGGCCTCGGTGATGCAGTAGGCGGCACGTTTCTCCGCCCGCAGCAATGGCTTCAGATACCGCGCCTGCTGTTCGGGGCTGCCGTGCACCGTCAGCAGGGTGCCCGCCAGTTCCACCAGTCCGCACTGGTCGGCGATCGAGGAATAGCCGCGCGACAGCTCTTCCATGACGATGGCGTAGGCAAGCGTGTCCATTCCCGCGCCGCCGAGTTCATCGGGAACGGTGATTCCGAACAGGCCGAGTTCGCCCATCTGCAGGTAGATTTCTTCGGGGAAGCGCTGTTCCCGGTCCAGAGACTCTGCCGCCGGCCGGATGACCTCTTCCGCGAAGCGCCGCGCCGCATCAAGGATTTGCTGGTGAACGTCGGAAAGGGGCATGGGCTTGAGCCGTACCGGCATGAAACGTGGCATGAAACATACTGCGAAACGATGCCGGATTGGCCTGATTGTAACTATCTGGTTACATAATATAATGGTCTTGACGAAATGCTGTCAACCGAGACGGCATCGGCATTCTTTCCTTGATTCGCATGGGGCGAATCGTTGAACAGGAACAACAACATGAGAACCTGGCGCAGGGGCGGCTGACATGAAGGCGAACATCACATCGGCGGCCGAAGCGGTGGCGCGGATACCCGACGGCGCGACGCTGGCCGTATCCGGGTCGGGCGGGGGCTTGCTCGAAGCGGATTCCATACTGGCGGCATTGCAAACGCGTTTTCTCGAGACGGGACATCCGAGGGGCCTGACGCTGGTGCATGCGCTGGGGATCGGTGACGGCAAGGAGACCGGCTTGCTGCGGCTCGCGCACGAAGGTCTTCTCAAGCGGGTGATCGGCGGTCACTGGAGTTGGGGGCCGCCGCTGCAGAAAATGGCGCGCGACGATCTCATTGAGGCCTATTCGTTTCCGGCAGGGGTGATCGTCGCACTGTTTCGCGAAATCGGTGCCGGCCGTCCCGGTGTGATCACCCATATCGGGCTGGGTACATTCGCCGATCCGCGTCATGGCGGCGGCAAATGCAACGCGCGCGCCACCGAGGATCTCGTCGAAACGATAGAACTCGACGGCAAGACCTGGCTGCGCTACAAGCCCTTCAGGATCGACGTCGGGATCGTGCGTGGTTCCATGGTCGATCCGTTCGGCAACATCACGCTCATGCACGAACCGGCCGATCTCGATGCATACGCCGTAGCGATGGGCGCGCACAACAGCGGCGGTCAGGTTATCGCGCAGGTGCGCGGCCAGCACGACACGCAGTTCGTTCCTGCGCGCCTTGCACGCATTCCCGGAATTCTGGTTGACGACGTCGTGATTGCACCTGACCAGCGGCAATGCCGCGCCAGCGAGTACGACCCGTCCATCAGTGGAGAAACGCTGCCGTTCGGCGATACCGGCGAACCGGAAATGCCCACCGGAATCCGCCGTGTCGTCGCGTTGCGGGCCGCTCGCGAAATGGCCGAAGGCGCCGCAGTCAATTTCGGTTACGGCATTCCGGGCGGCATTCCGGCCCTTCTGGAAGCGCAGGGCCGGGAGCACAGTTACTGGGGAACGGTGGAGCAGGGCATACACAACGGCCGCCTGATGGATGGCCCCATGTTCGGCGCGGCGCGCTATGCCCAGGCCATTGTGCCTTCGGTGGATCAGTTCGACTTCTACAGCGGCGGCGGAGTCGATATCGCCTTTCTGGGCATGGGCGAGCTCGACGGCGAAGGAAACGTCAACGTTTCCCGTCTTGGCGATCTGATCGTCGGCCCCGGCGGATTTGTCGACATCACCCAGGGCGCGCGCAAAGTCGTTTTCTGCGGGACGTTCGAAGCCAAAGGTCTCGAGATCGAGTCGAATGGCACAGGGCTGTCGATCCGCTCCCATGGAGAAGTGCCGAAGCTCGTGGAGCGGGTGCAGCATATTTCTTTCAGCGGCGCGCGTGCGCGGGAACAGGGACAGCAAGTCATTTACGTGACCGAACGCGCGGTGTTCGAGTTGCGGCCGGACGGGATCGAACTGACCGAGGCCGCGCCCGGCGTGGACATTCAGGCCGATATCCTGGACAGAATGCGCTTTCGCCCGCTTGTGCGCGACGTGAAACCGATGCCGCTGAACTGAGAAAAATCCGATCACCACGAAGGCACAAAGGCACCAAGAAACACAAAGAGAGAGATAGAACCCTGTCTGTGTCTGAGTTCGCTCACGGGTCTTGTGTTCGCTGAAGGGGACACCGCGGGGAACGTGTTGCTAGAAAATTGTCTTTGAGCGCCTTTGTCTGCTGGCTTCCTGACGGTGCGGTTACCCGGAAGACTACTTCCTGACCAGGCGCATAATGGTCTCGACGTTGAAGGCCAGCCGCTGTTTCAGGGCTTTCGGTGCCATCAGGTCGCGTTTGAAGATAATCGAACCGGTGAAGCGGTTGGTCAGGTAGTAATAGCCGATTGCGGCAATGGTGATATTGAGTTGCACCGGGTCGATGCCTTTGCGAAACACGCCCTTGCGTACTCCGCGTTGCAGTATTTTCCGCACCATTTCGACCAGCGCTGAAAACATCTCGCCGACGCGCGTCGATTGTTTCAGGTGGCGCGCCTTGTGCAGGTTTTCGCTGTTGACCAGAGTCAGGAACTCGGGGTGCGCGAGATAGTACTGCCAGGTGAATTCGGTCAGCGTGCGCAGTGCGTCCTCCGGTTCCAGATGTTCGAGGTCGAGCGCCTGCTCGGCGGTTCGGATCGAACCGTAGGCCGATTCCAGTACGGCAAGAAACAAGCGATTCTTGTTGCCGAAGTAGTGATAGATCATGCGCTTGTTTGCCTTGGCGCGCCTGGCGATGGCATCCACCCTTGCGCCGCCGAATCCGAGACGGGCAAACTCCCGGGTCGCCGCATCGAGGATGCGTTGTCTGGTGGCAACCGGGTCACGCGTGCGTAGCGCACTGCGGCGTTTCGTCTTTGCCGTTTTCCCTGTTGTCCCGGTCTTTCTTGCTGCCATGCCTGGGTTCCTTCATCTCAAACCGTTATCAATATCTTCTGCGCGTTCGCTGCGCAAGATCGCTTGCGTTGCGGCCGTTGTCACCGCAGCGTAGTATCCGGACAGTTACCGGATTCCATTATGACAATAGCAGAGCACGCTGTGGCGGGCGGATCATCCATTTCCGGGGCCACTGGCGGTGATGTGTTCTTTTCGAGAGAGGGTGCGAGCGTATGCCGGGAAGAATCGGCGTCGGACTGATCGGTCTGGGCATGGCAGTCAAGCAGCATGCCATGTCGCTGAAGGATCTCGGAGGAAAAATCGACTTTGTCGGCGGTTTCAGTCCAACTGCGAAACGGCGCCATGAATTCGAGCAAGCTTACGGATTGCCAACGACAGACTCGCTCGATGCCTTGCTGGGAAATCCGAAAACCGGGGCCGTCATCATTCTTACGCCGCCGCGGTCTCATGCCGAACTGGCGATACGGGCCGCAAAAGCCGGCAAGCACGTGTTGCTCGAGAAACCGCTCGACGTGACGTACGAACAGGCGCACCGCATCGTCGAGGCGTTTGATGCCGCGAATCGCACGCTCGGCGTGGTGTTCCAGTTTCGTTTCCGCGAGTCGACCATTGCCTTGCGCGAGGTGCTGCGTGCCGGTGAACTGGGGGAGTTGCTCAGCGTGTCGTGCGCGGTGCGCTGGTGGCGCCCGGCGGAATACTATGCGCAACCGGGCCGTGGCATGCGCGACAGGGATGGCGGCGGGGTCTTGCTGACCCAGGCGATTCATACGCTGGACGTATTGCTTGACCTGGTCGGACCCATCCGGCGTGTCAGCGCGCAATGCCGCACCAGTTCCCTTCGGAAGATCGACACCGAAGACATCGCCTGCGCCTCGGTCGAATACGCCAATGGCGCAATCGGTGTGATTGACTGCACCACCGTCGCGTATCCGGGATACTCCGAGCGTATCGACATCGCCGGCACCAGGGGCAGCGCGGTGCTGGAAGGCGAGCAGCTGGTTGTGCACCGGACAGGGCAGACGCCCCTGACGGTCGAGGGTGCCAGCGGCAGTGCCGGCGGCGCGGATCCGATGGCGTTTTCGCACGAAGGCCACCGGCGGTTGATTGCCGACTTTCTCGATGCGATAGCAGAGGGACGAACGCCGCGCGCCAGCGGCCGCAGCGCGTTGCCGGTTCACGCGCTGATCGACGGCATGCTGGAATCATCCGCTGCCGGCGAGGCGGTATTGTTGCCGGAGACCTGACGTTCGAGTCTATTCGGGGCCAACCGCGGGGTGCGACCGCGGAGTCGCTCCCGCCGCAGTGTTGAACAGCCCGAAAAGTTAAACGGCCCGCACATGGGCTTTACTGCACGGCTTCCGATGTGCTTTTTTTGATGAAGCCGTGCGAAACAGTACGGAGGTAATACGATGCGTTATCGCTTGCTTGGCCGCAGTGGCCTGCTCGTTTCGGAGATCTGCCTTGGCACCATGACTTACGGCGGCTCGGGAAGGTGGAAACCCATCGGGCAACTCGGTTTGCCGGAAGTCGAAGGCCAAATAAAGACGGCGTTCGATGCGGGTGTGAATTTCATCGACACCGCGAACGTCTATTCGGACGGCGACTCGGAAGCACTGCTCGGCAAGGCGTTGAAGAAAACCGGCATCGGCCGCGACGAGCTCGTCATCGCTTCCAAGGTGCGCATACGCATGGGGCCCGGACCCAATCAGGTGGGTTTGTCACGCGGTCACATCCTCGATGCGGTCGATGCCAGCCTGCGCCGGTTGCAGCTCGACCACATCGATCTGTACCAGATTCACGGCCAGGACCTTGCGACGCCGATGGAAGAGACGCTGCGCGTTCTCGAAGACCTGATTCGCAGCGGCAAGGTGCGCTATATCGGTATCAGCAACCACGCTGCATGGCAGGTCATGAAAGCGGTGTCGATTTCGCGGGCGCATGGCTGGAACCGGTTCGAAAGCATTCAGGCGTACTACTCGCTCGCCGGCCGTGACCTCGAGCGCGAAATCGTGCCGATGGCGCGCGATCAGGAGATGGGGATTCTGGTTTGGAGTCCGCTTGCCGGCGGATTGCTCTCCGGCAAGTTCTCAGAGGATGCCAAAGGCCCGGAAGGCGCGCGCCGCACCGACTTCGATTTTCCGCCGGTAGACCGTGCGCGCGCGTTCCGCTGCGTGGAGGCGATGCGGCCAATTGCAAAAAAGCATGGCGTGTCCGTCGCCCGGGTGGCGCTCGCGTGGTTGCTGCACCAGCCCGCAATCGCGAGCGTGATCATCGGCGCAAAGACGCAGGAACAGCTCAAGGACAATATTGCGGCGACGGATGTGCGGCTCGACGATGCCGAACTGAAGGTGCTCGATGAAGCCAGCGCATTGCCCCCGGAGTATCCGGGCTGGATGTTTGCGCGGCAGAATCAGGACCGTTTTCCGGGTGGCGCGATCAAGTAAGCGCGTTCAAGCCGGCGCTAAAAAAACAAGCGCGTTCAAGCCGGCGCTATCTAAATTTGCGCGTTCAAGCCGGCGCTTTCGGAGCAAGCGCTGAAAAACAGCCGCGCTCCAACGGCTGCGAGCGCCTCGAGGTCATTGCGTTGCCGAAAGCGTTTCCCATGTGTAATTCGCCGAGCTCCGGTAGCACGCTTCCGCGATCTCGATGCCGCGTGCAGCCATTGCGAAATCCCACGGAAACGGGTCGTCATCGCAGACGTGTCGCAGGAAGCGCTCCCAGTGCACCATGAAGGCATTACCCAGTGGCGGCAGATCGGGAACGGGCATCCACGCGGCACGATGGTCGGCTGCGGCACGGTCTTCCGCGTTCCACACCAGCGAAGGCGTCTGGGCGGCGTGCTGGGTCAGGCAGTCGAAGATGCCCGTCACTGCTGATCCGCCGCTGCCGTCGACCTGCATCACCATCAGATCGTCGCGGCGCACGCGCGTGCACCAGGAGAGGTCGATCTGCGCGAGCGCCCCGGACTCGAGTTCGCAGATGACGGCGGCGGAATCGTCGGCCGTGGCCTCGTAAGGCGCGCCGGTTTCGTCCCAGCGCCGCGGGGCAAACGTGCGCGCCGCGCAGCTTACGCGGCGGATGCGGCCGAACAACGGTTCGATCATGTAATGCCAGTGGCACATCATGTCGAGGACGATCCCGCCGCCGTCTTCTTTCCTGTAATTCCAGGACGGGCGCTGGCCCGGGCGCTGGTCGCCTTCGAAGATCCAGTAGCCGTGCTCGCCGCGGATGCGCATCACCTTGCCGAAAAATTTCGCATCCACCAGCGTCTTGAGTTTGCGCATGCCGGGCAGCCACAGGTTCGCCATCATTACGCCGTTCCTGAGATTGCCGTCAGCGGCAAGCTGTGTGAGCTGCAGGGCTTGCGCATACGTTGGCGCAAGCGGCTTGTCGCAAAGGACGTGCTTTCCCGCAGCGAGTGCCCGGCGCACGTTCTCGAAGCGCAAGCCGGTGAGCGCCGAGTCAAAGAACACGCTGTCGTTGCGGTCAGACAGCGCCGCGTCGAGATCGGTGGTCCAGCGTTCGATGTCGAAGCGCCCGGCAATCTGTTTCAGTTTGGCGGCGTTGCGTCCGACGAGAACGGGGTCGAGTTCGAGCACGTCGCCATTGGCGAGCGTTAACGGCGAGGCGCGCAAAGCGGCGACCGCGCGTCCCAGGTGCTGGTTGACGCCGATTCTGCCGGTAACGCCGCTGAGTATGAGTCCGAGCCTGCGGGTGGCCATTCTTTGTCCTCCGCCTTGGAGATCCGGTTTTCAATTGTTGAGCGGCATCGTTCGTTACGTCGTTGCCATACGGTCCTGACCATCACCGCAGGCCCTGGCGTTCCGTTCTTTCGCGTCGTCGCGAGCATTGCACGGTTGCCGCTTCCGCGCTAATGTACCATCCGGTTACTTACGAGAACATGCGTCGATCCTGAAAAAACCTGTTTTGCCGGGCCGACGTCAGGGGGGAATAGCGGGTGTCCAGCCGGTTGTGCGCAGCAGCACGTGCGGGGATGGCTTTGCTTTCGCATGCCGGGGGGGCGTTGCGCGCTAACGCCCGTGCATTGCGAGAAAGTGCAGCGCTGGTGCTGTTGCTGGCAAGCGCCATGGTTGCCCCGGCCGCATTCGCACTGGATATCACCGCGTCGCACGTCAACCCGCCGGGTGAGCCGACCTACGAAGCCTTTCAGCAGATGTCCGTCGCGCTTTCCGGCAGCGGCACCGGTCTGGGCATGCGGATATTTCCGCGCGGGCAGCTCGGTGATGAGCACGACATCATCGAGCAGGTGCGCCTCGGGGCCATTACCATGGCAAGTGTTTCGACGGCGGCGCTGAGCGCGTTTGCACCTTCCGTGGGCGTGCTCGATATTCCGTTCCTGATGCGCGATCACGACAGCCACCCGTGGGTGGTCGCCGATGGGCCGCTCGGTGAGCGCATTGCGAAAAACGTTCAGCGCGAGACCGGTCTGGTGGTGATCGGCTGGTGGAGTGCCGGTATGCGCCATGTCTTTACCCGGCAAACCCCGATACGGGGGCCCGCAGAGCTGGCGGATCTCAAGATCCGCGTCATCCAGAGCCAGGTGTATACGGATACCTTCAATGGTCTGGGGGCGAAGGCTACACCCATGCCTTATGGCGAGGTCTACACTGCACTTGCGACCGGCACGGTCGATGCGGCGGAAAACGACGTCACCGGTTATCGCAACATGCAGTTTTTCGAGCAGGCGCCCGAACTGTCGTTGACCGGCCACTTTTTCCTGTTCAAGGCGGTCATTGTCAACCGGCGCGCGATGGAGAAGCTGACGGCGGCGCAGCGGGAGGCGTTCGACGAGGCATTCGCCAAAGCGACCGCGTATCAACGGGAGCTATCCGCGTCGCTGTTCGTGAGTGATTTGCAGTGGCTCAAGGATAGCGGCCGCATCAATGTCACCATGCCTGACCGCGAAGCGCTGCAGGTGGCGGTGAAGCCGGTGCAGGATGCGTATGCGCAACGCTTCGGGCGCGATTTTGTGAATGCGATCCGCAACGCGCGATGAGCGAAGCTGAAAAAACACCCATGGCTGCTGCCTTGCTGCGCGTTGAGCGCGCGCTTGTCGTTGTCGAGGAAGCGGCGGTATTCGTCATTCTCGCAGCGCTCCTCGTCACGCTGTCGTTGCAGATCGCGTCGCGATTTCTGTTCGAGTTCCCGCTCGACTGGACGGAGGAACTGGCGCGCGTTGGCCAGATGTGGCTGGTTTTCATCGGGGCGGCGGTCGGTGCGCGCCGCGCCGAGCACTTCGTCGTGGAAATTTTCATGGAGCGGGTGCACTTCCCGGGAAAACAACTCGTGGCTCGCGGTATCGATATCCTGGTGGTCGGGTTCTTTCTGGTGCTGGCGCTCGTATCCGCGTGGATGACGCGGTTTGGTTCCATCCAGACGATGCCCGCGCTGGCAGCGTCCGTCGCCTGGAGCTATGCAGCCATTCCGGTCGGTTGCACGCTGATCGCGTTTCACTTTGTCTGTTCCTGGGTGCGTCCGCCGCAAGCGTCCGTGGCGGCAGTGGAGGCGGGTGAATGATCTGGGCGATGATGATTCTGCTGCTGTTGTTGATGCTGTTGCGGGCGCCCATTGCGGTCGCACTGGGGTTGCCTGCGCTGATGTGGCTGTTCGGCCAGGACTTGCCGCTTGGTGTGGCGACACAGAGAATCTACGGCACGTTGAACAATTCGGTATTGCTTGCCGTGCCCATGTTCCTGCTCGCCGGCCGCCTGATGAATTTGCTGGGTGTGACCGAACGCATTTTCGATTTCGCGATGGCAGTGGTCGGGCATATCCGTGGCGGACTGGGCCACGTCGTCGTGACCGCGAGCATGATTTTCTCGGCGATGTCCGGTTCGGCGGCGGCCGACGCGGTGGGCGTGGCGACGATCACCGTCAAGGCGGCGCGCGAGCGCGCGTACGACCCGCATTTCGCGGCGGCGATCACGCTGGCGGCCTCGGCACTCGCGCCGATCATTCCGCCGTCCATCATCATGATCATTTATGGCGCTACGGCGAATGTATCGATCGGCAAGCTGTTTGTCGGCGGTGTGCTGCCAGGCCTGTTTTTCGGCATGGTCTTGCTGATCACCGTGAGCGTGCTGGCCGCCCGGCGGGGCTATCCGCGCGGCGAACCATTCTCCGTGCCGCGTCTTGGCCGCGCATTCAAGCGCGCGTTTCTGGTGCTTCTGACGCCGGTGATCATTATCGGCGGCATTTTCGGTGGCATTTTCACGCCGACGGAAGCGGCGACCGTTGCGGTGCTGTACGTCCTCGCATTGGGGCTGTGGTACCGCGCCGCGTCCTGGCGTGCGGTGTACCGCGAGTTCGTCTCGGCCGGTGCCACCGTCGGCGTGCTCATGCTCGTCGTTGGCCTCTCCGGCGTGGACGGCTGGATTTTCACTTACGAACAGTTGCCGGTGGTGTTTGCCGATGCCGTGAGCGGTGCGGTCGACAGTCAGTGGGCGGTGATGCTGCTGTTGCTGGCGATCGTTCTGGTGCTGGGCATGTTCATGGATGCCACGCCGGTGATTCTGATGGCGGTTCCGGTCATGCTTCCGCTGGTGAAAGCAGCGGGACTCGATCCCGTGCACTTTGGCGTATTGTTTTGCATCATGTGTGTCATCGGCCTGGTGACGCCACCGGTGGGCGTGGCGCTGTATGGCGTGGCAACGGTGACCCGGCTGCCGATGGAACGGGTGTTCTGGGCGATGCTGCCATTCTTCTTCGCGCTTCTTGGCGGCGTCGTGCTGCTGGTATTCTTTCCGCAGATCGTCACATTCCTGCCGGGGTTGCTGGTTCAGTAGAACCTGGGTCGGAACAGCTGGCGCAGGCATCACAGAAAAGAACATCCTGAATGCAATCTGACGGGCAGATGATATGCACATAGACGGCAACACCCGGGTGTATGCCGTCATCGGAGATCCGGTGACGGCCGTACGCTCGCCGGAATGGTTCAATACGCTGTTCGACAGGAACGGTGTCAACGCCGTGCTCATTGCATTGCAGGTAAAGCGCGGTGATCTGGCGGCAGCGTTCGCCGGTCTGAAAACAATCGGCAATCTCGACGGGCTGGTCGTCACCATGCCCCACAAGAACGCGATGTGCGAATTGCTTGACGAACTGGGGCCGGCCGCGCGCACCATCGGAGCCGTCAACGCGGCGCGCCGGTTGCCCGACGGGCGCTGGCTTGGCGATATGTTCGATGGTCGCGGTTGCGTGCGGGGCTTGCTCGATCAGGGACATGAGGTTGCGGGGCGCCGGGTATTCCTGCTCGGCACCGGCGCCGCGGGATCGGCGGTTGCGTTTGCGCTGGCCGAATCGGGCGTGAAGCAACTGACCATCGATGACCTTGACGATAGCCGCAGCGCGGCGGTTGCGCAGCGCGTGAAACAGGTGTTTCCCGAAGTGGACGTGCGGTCCGGAAAGCTGGACTCGGGCACTGCGCACGATGTGGTGATCAACGCAACACCGCTGGGAATGAAACCGGATGATCTCTTGCCGTTTGACCCGGCTTCGCTGCCGGAATCGACGCTGGTGGTCGATGTCATTACCAAGCCGGTAATGACGCCTTTGCTGGAGCGGGCCCGGCAACTCGGTCTGCGGACGCACTCCGGGAATCATATGCACGCGGGGCAGGCGGTCGAGGCGGCGCGATTCTTCGGCCTGAGCATCTGAGAGCAACGGTGCGGGTGCCTGGGCGAACTGCCGGTGGTGGGCGGCTGTTTGCCGCAGGACTGATTGTTCTTTTGAGCTGGGCATTTGGGGCAACGGCTGCGCCTGACGAAACCGCCCGCCGCGAGATCGAGTACTTGCTGACACGCCTCGAAACGTCGGGTTGCGAGTTCTTTCGCAACGGCGACTGGTACGACGCGGCCAGTGCCCGGCGGCATATCGAAAGAAAGTATGCCTGGCTCGTCAAAAGAGATCTTGTCTCGAGCGCCGAGCAGTTTATCGAACGTGCGGCAACGGAGAGCAGGCCGCAGTGGTGAGCGCTATCTTGTTCGTTGCCCGGACGAGCCCGCTATTCCGAGCGCCGTCTGGTTAAGTGAAGAGCTCAGCAAGCATCGCGAAGATCCCGGGGGACAGGATTAGCGCGCCCCTGGTCAGAAAAAGGCCGCCCCGAGGGGCGGCCAGAAAGTGAAGTGAGAGAGGGGAGGAACTCTCAGTCTTCGATTTCTACCTGCCGTACCGTATTGGTGCCGTCATTAAAAATGACTTTCACCAAGGTGCCCGGAACAGTGACACCCGCCGCGTTCGTTGTCGGTGCGGTCACCGAATTGAAAAACGTTGTTCGGGAAATGCCCAGGTCATTCACGTCTACCCATTGAGGCGTGTCTGTGGGGTTACCTACGTTCAAGCTGAAGCCGAGTAAGGTGATCGCGGTTTCCGGTGACTCGGCTTCGACCGGTGCCTGAATGAAATGCCTGTCGCTGTTACTGCATCCACCCGCATCGATCTCGCTGGCCGTGACGACGGGCGATGGTCCACTGGAGATGAGTTGCCCGCGGACCTGTACGCACTCGGTCGGGCTATTGTTCGGAAGCAGCCCATCCGTGAACACGTCGCGCTGGACTTCTACGACATAGTTGTTGTTGGCGATTTGCAGATCGAACGTCTGATCTGTCGTATTGCGATTCGTCGCAAAACCTTGAAGCCGGATTACCGAGCGCTTGTACTCAATCTTGCTGGCAACCAATTTTGATCCATCCCACGTGCCTTCGGCTTCAATCTTGATGTTGTCTTTGAGGTCTTCGTCGATACCGCCCTCATACCGTGTTGAACCGTTTCTGGTCACCGGGACTCCGGCCACAAAGAAGTCGCTGTCAGTTGGGGAGGCGACGCCGGACGTAAGGCCTTCAACTTCGAGCCGTCCGCCAGCGCCGGGAACAAAGGCGCTGTCTTCTTCATTTTCAACCTCGATCAGGCTCGCAACGAACTCGCCAGAGCCATTTATGCAGTTCGGCCGATTCGTGCAATGCACCTCAACGATGTCGCCATTACCGAACGTGGCGCCGCTCGGAAGGGTATTCGCTGCGGCTGCATTCACCAGTTGGTTGCCGACAAGGAATGTCGGGTCGGTAGCGCTTGTTCGAGCACTCACAATACCTCGAATCTCGTCAACTAGATCGGCGCCCATCTGTAGGGTATCGGCTTCCACCCGGGTTGCTCTTATATTCCCGCTCGTATCGCGTTGCCCATGAACTTCAACAAGTCTAGTAACGGTGATCGCGGCGAAATTGACGAGATTCGAGTAGATCGTACGGTCATCAACGAGCACGTTCTGGCCAAGCACACGAAAGCGCTGAGGATTCTCGAGTGCGAAAATGTCAGTCACCTGACCGCGCACTTCGATTTCCGCTTCGACGCGCTGGGCGGTTCCCCTGATATTGTCGTCGTTGATTGTGCCGATGACCTTGACGACCATCCCGTCCCTAAGGTCCGCCGCGGTCTTGGGTGTGTCGTCAATCGCAATATTGGCTGTGCTGTCTTCGAACTTGATGCCGTTGACAATGACACTGCCTTTGGTCATCACGCCGGTGGCTACGATGCCGGTGCCGCCGATGCCGCCGCTGTCGACACCGCCCCCGCCGCCGCCTCCGCACGCGCCCAGCGCGATTAAGGATGCAAGCAGGAAAAAGTTGATTGTTAGGGATTTCATGAAAGTCACTCCTCGTTGCCGGAATCGGTAATCCCCGAATCCAGGTTTGCTTCGAAATAGAAAATGCCCAGACCGGCGCGTGCGCGGCCTGTCCCCGCGGAAGCGGGGTTCACGTCGCGATCGTGCCGGGATAACCAGTTGTCCAGTTCTTCCATCAGTTCCTGTGCGCGTACGGCACTCAGCTCGCGAAACTTCTCGACGGCTTCGATTGGCAAGTTGTCGTACATGAGCTTGCGCTGAAAGCGCGGATGGTCCTTGTCGATCAGGTTGTGGTCGATGGTGTCGATGAGGTCGTAGACGTCCGCGCCGAGAATGGCCAGCTTGTCGCTGTCACTTTTTCGCGGAATGTAGGCGTGTTCGATGAGGACTTACGTTTCCATCGGCCGTGCGTGCGACGGTGCCGACGCGCAGCAACTCGTCCAGTACCGCGCGAGGTGGCATGTCGCCGCTATAACGCCGCACCAGTTGCGCAAAGCTGACGTCGTCGCCTTCGGGGGGCAGGGTGCGCGGCTTACCGTCCTCGCCGCGAAATGCTTCGTCCCGGACCCAACCAGACACGACTCGGGCCGCTCGGTTGTAGCGTTCGAGTGCTTCCTGATCGGATGCCGGTCCGGTTTCGGCCAGTTTCTGGATTTCCTTGCGGGTCAGCCCAGTGAGTACCGCAAGGCGCGAGATGGTCTGCTTGCGGCCAGGGATGGCAAATTCTTCCCGGGCCGATTGCACGTATGCCTGCTTGGCCAGATCGGCAAATGCCTGAAATGGCACACCGTGCCGAAGGAGCACGCGGGCAAGAGCGCGAAGAATTCGCGCGACTGCCGCCATCAGCGCCCTGTCAGTTGTTCCGGACTGGGCAGGCGGCTCCGCAGGGGAATATGGGCTCATTTATCAGACACTTACCGGAAATTGGGAAAGGTGCATTTCCAAATATGGGAAAATATTCCCAAAAATGACGAAGTGCGTCAAGCAGAAATCATGTTTTTTTCTGAACGGGGATCATTTCGAGGGCCAACCGGGTGGTGCAAGTGAGTGCTAACCCCCTGATGTTGGGTTGGTTTTGAGCAGTGTGAGCGTCAAGGCGGGGGCGACCGGCAACTGGTACCCGGTTCTTCGCCAGAAATGTTTGTGGAAGCGAAAACCGGATGTGGCGCGCGCGACTCGCGTACCTCGTCGCTTCTGGGGCGGAATTTTCCGGGACGGTGAAGGGTGGTACGTCGCTGTTACATCATGGCCGTGCGCGCAATGTCACAGGGGTGAACCTTCGGCAGGGCACTGAAGCGCACCGATGGCACGACGCGCTCAGCAAAAGGCCAAAGATGGATTGCGACGCGAGGGTGTCATTCGTGGAGTCGAATCGAATGCTGGCGATATGCCCGCTTACGCCAACCGAGCGGGGAAGAGGCGGGATCGAGGCATTGCGCCCCTGATCCCGTGTTTCACGGGAAAACGACCCCGCGCAGTTATTTCGCTCGTTGCGACAACGCCTTTATCACAACGGCCTTCTCGCTTGCATCCAGTTTCGGCGGATGTGTTTCGAGAAAGACGCTCAGATGCGCTGGCCGGTCCTTTTCCTGCACCGGCTCGAGCATGGCCTGCGCCATCGCAAACGTGTGGCACTGCGAGCACTTCGCATTGAATATTTCTTCACCCTTGCTTACGTCATCTGCCAATGTTGAAAGAGGCAACAGCATGCTGGCCAAAACAATAAAACGTGTGCTCATAGCGCCCTCGTGTCGATACGGTAGAGAACAATTCTCAGCGTAGAGTCTCCGGCAACGTTTGATATCGGTCAACCTCCGGGTCGGCGATGTCAGCGGCAGCGGCCTCTTCTGGCCGGGTGTTCTAGCGGCGCCCGCGTACCGGGCGCTCCCGCGCTTCGTTCACGCGCAGCGACTGACCCATGTAGTCCTGTCCGTTAAGACCGGTAATGGCCGCTTCCGAGTGGCGGCGCCCCGGCATGTCGACGAATCCGAACCCCTTGGGTTTACCCGAAAACATTTCGCGCTTGATCTCGGTGGACTTGACCTGGCCGAACTGGGAAAACAATGTCGCCAGATCTGCTTCGGTCGCGTCCGGCGAGAGATTGCCTACAAAAATATTCATAACGCGTTTCCTCTGGAACTCAATGATCTTTCGTGATCAGTTGTCACGCTGGCTTGCGCCACCGAAAATCGAAGCGACCGCGCGCAGCGCGTTGTGAAACGGCCGGGATTGTGCGCTGGACTCCTGCGTGCGCGGCTGGCTTTCGGCGCCAGGACGCTTGCCCTTGCCGGCACCGCGCCGCCGCTTGCCGGAGTTGGAGGGCTGGCCGGATGCCTTGCCTTGCGCATCGCCTCCCGCCCTCGACGCCGGCTTGCCTTGCGAACCGCGGGATGACCGGTCACCCGGCTGCTTGGCATGTCCTGCGCGCCCGCCTGACGGCTTTTGTCCGGCAGGGCGCTTTGCGTTGCGATGCCCCGGGTTTGGCCTGCCGCGACCTGCATCGCGGCTGTCTTCCTCATCGGCTGCGTGATGCGACCCGGGTTCGAACCCGGGAACGATCACACTTTCGATGCGGTTGCGCGTGGTGCGCTCGATGTCGGCAAGCAGCGGTTTTTCCTCCCGGCAAACCAGCGACATGGCAACGCCGTTGCTGCCGGCGCGGCCGGTGCGTCCGATGCGGTGCACGTAATCTTCCGGCACATTGGGCAGCTCGTAATTGACCACGTGCGGCAACTCCTTGATGTCGAGTCCCCGCGCAGCGATGTCGGTGGCAACCAGTGCGCGCACCGTGCCGCGTTTGAAATCGTCCAGCGCCCGGGTGCGTGCCCCCTGGCTTTTGTTGCCATGAATGGCCGCTGCGGTAATGCCGTCCTTGCCGAGCTGGTCAGCCAGCCGGTTGGCACCGTGCTTGGTGCGCGTGAAGATCAGCACCTGCTGCCAGTTGCCCTTGCCGATCAGCGATGACAGCAATGCGCGCTTGCTCCCCTTGTCGACGGGGTGCACTACCTGTTTGATCAGATCGGCCGTGGTGCTCTCGCGGGCAACCGCGATTTCCGCGGGGGATGTGAGAAACGAGTCGGCGAACTGGCGAATTTCACGCGGGAAGGTCGCCGAGAAGAAAAGGTTTTGCCGCTTCTTTGGCAATACTTCCAGCACGCGGCGAATGTCGTGAATGAATCCCATGTCCAGCATGCGATCGGCTTCGTCGAGCACCAGTATCTCGACTTTCGAGAGGTCGACGGTGCGGCTGCGAACGTGATCGAGCAGGCGTCCGGGTGTTGCGACGAGAATGTCGACACCGCGCCGGAGTGTCTGGATCTGCGGGTTGATGTTCACGCCGCCGAATACGGTAGTGGACTTGATCTGCAAATGACGGCCATAGGTTTTGACGCTTTGTTCGACCTGGGCGGCGAGCTCGCGCGTCGGTGTCAGGATGAGTGTGCGGATGTGCGGGCGCGGCAAAGGCTTCGCCGTCAGCAACTGCAATATCGGCAGTGCAAAGCTCGCGGTCTTGCCGGTTCCGGTCTGTGCGCCGACGAGGGCATCCCTGCCCTCGAGCACAACCGGGATCGCCTGGGTCTGGACCGGAGTGGGTTGGGTGTAGCCGGTATCGGCGACAGCGCGTACGAGCTCGGCACGCAGGCCGAGCGCTTCAAATGAAGTGCTAATGAAATTCTCCTGGATCGGCCTGCAGAACGTTTATGCTCAGAACCGGTTCAGGCTGAAATAGCTGTAAAAGGTAATTCGGGGAAGGATGCAACCACGAAAGGCAGGTACGCGCACCGGATGTCGCGAGGTGATGCCTGCGGCGCACTATACAGACACTATCCCCGAATGTCTTGTTATTTGTGTTGTCTGTATGGCGACATGCAAGTCCGTCAGCCGGGTTCCGACGTGGCCGCCAAACATCATCCGCTCGATTCGCTCTCTTCCCGGTGGGCGGAATCCGGCGTTCGGGAATTCGCATCGGTCGTCTGCATCTGCCGCGAGATCCGCCATGCCATGAAGCCGAGTACCGCGACACTGACGAACAGCGCAATCCATAGTCCGACCTTGCCGGCGTCCGCTCGCTGACGCGCGGCTTCCGGGCCGGCAAGTGTCAGCGGCGCACCGGCCGTTGCAACGCGGATTTCCGGCGCCGAGTCACTGCCCCAGTTCGGCACCAGCGTCTGCACCGGCAACGCATTGGGTTGCGCGCGGCTGTTGCCGTACACGAGCCGGAACGGCCCCGTTCCGCGTGCCGTGAAAATGATCTCGTGCGGTAGCCAGCCAAATTCGACACCGAGTGTTCCGGCGCCGATTCCGCCGCCTTGCTGGTTCACCCTGAACAGCCAGTACCGGTGCGCGCGTGGTGAGATGTGCACCGTCGCGTTTTCGATCGTCTGGCCGTCCTGGTGCAGACGATAGGCAATCGTTCGGGACACGCGCCGCCATTCTGCATTTTCCGTGTTGCGGGAAAGTATCTCTATCGGCGCAACCGCATTGTCCTGCGGCAGGCTGATTGTCAGTCTGTCGACCGGGAACATGCCGCCGATGTCGGCGACGTAATCGCCCTTGTTCCGCGGATCAGGCACCGCCTCGACGCTTCTGGAAGCGGCTGTCAGCGGCGCGCGCTTGTCAACCGGTTGTGCATGCACGCGGTCGAGGCGTAACACCTTGCCTGTTTCGGGCCATGTCAGGCGCAGGTATGTTCCGCCCCGCATGTTGATCGGAACACCGTTTTGTTCGAGCTGGTGCCCGCCCTGCGACAGCTTCACAAGTGGCGCATTGCGAACGACATACGACCAGTTCTTCAGGTCCTTGCTTGCCTCCACGTTCACGGTGCCAATGTAGCCGCCGGGCTGGTCGTCCCATTCGAGTTGCAGGGATGAAAACGTTTCGCGGCGCGAGGACAGATCGACCAGGTAGCCGAGCACTTCGTCGGGTCTGTCCTGCTGTCCGTGTGATTTGACCCGCAGGCTGACATCGCCGTTATGGGTCTCGAGCGCAATGTCGAGGTCCGCTGCCTGCGTGCCGTGCGCACCGCGCAGTGCGAAAAATGGCACCGATACGGCTGGCGGTTGTTCCGAATCAGCGACCAGCGGGCGAAACGCGTGCGGCACCACTTCGTCCGCCCCGTTGAACAGGCGCAGGTCGCGCAGATCAGCAAATGCGCTGCCGTCGTATACCGCTGGCGGAATCACGACGCGGTACAGTGCATCGGCGCCGGTGCCAGAGAGCGGCAGCGCGTAGGCAAAATCGCCCGGCGTCTCGGCAGCCAGTCCGGTCATGACGTTGCAGTGCGTGCAAACGCCCAGTAACGCGGCGATCAGATGTCGTTTCATGCTGCCTCCGTTCTCTGACGCGGCGGCACCGGCGCAAAATAACCGATGATCAGCATCAGTATGCCGACCGCAATGAAGGAAACGATGCGCTCCACCCCGCCCACCTTGGCAAGATCGACGATGAACAGCTTGACGACAACGGCCGCCATCAGACCGGCGCCACTGATCCAGATCCAGCGGTTGACGCGACGCGTGGCGTACAACATGGCACCGAGTGCCAGCACAGTCCAGAAGATCGATACCGCGGTCTGCGCCAGCGGCGAGCGCAGCATGGCGCTGAAATCGTACGGCACGCCGCTCCAGTGGTGCAGCGTTCGCAGCAGTACGCCGTTCAGCCAATAGAAGACGATCGCGCCAAACAGACCCCATTTCCAGCTGGCGGGCACGCGTGCCGCCTGTTCGATGCCGGTTCTTTTCAACGACTGCCACCAGCCGATGGCTGCAGCGAATGCCAGCATCTGCATCATGTCCAGCGGATTGAGCAGCGGCACATAGGGCAGGGGTGCGGGGCTGCCGTTACTGTTCCAGTTGGCCTGCAGCGACCAGACAACCAAATACGCAACCAGCGGCACGGCGCCGGTCCACAGGTATGCCGGCGCGTATTGCCTTACCGGCCAGCGCGCCTGAACACGGCGCGATGAACCGGCGACGAGCAGAACGACCGGAACGAGCGCCCAGCTGACCAGTGGCCATACGCGCGATCCCTGCACTGCGTGGCCGACCTGCCACGAGAATTCCATCGCGCCCGCCAGTGCCAGCAGCCACACGCCGATGGAATGGGCGACAGCGACATAACCGAGCGTTCCGATACCGCGTTCTGTTTGTCCGGTGCGCACGCTGTCATCTTGTCTGAGGACGAAAAAGTGCAGGACAAAAGCCGCCGGCCAGGCCAGCAACCCGAAGCCGGCGAGCGGGTGTGCCGGCACCGAAGTGACGGCCTGCAGTACCAGCGCGATCGCGATCAGTGGCGCCAGCGCCAGTGCCGGGAATCGCGCGATCCACCAGCCTCGTGTGAACAGCACACTGAAGGCCGCGCAACTGGCAGACAGGAACAGCAATGACGCGCCGAGGCGTTCCGCTCGCGGCACGTGCTGCTGGATTTCGTACAAGCCGCCCAGTACCCACCATGCCAGTCCCCAGGCGAACACGCCGATCGCTGCCTGCATCGCCGTGTAGCCGACCTTTGCGGCATGGCGCTCGATGGTGAAGTTGGAGAACAGTCCGGCGAGCGCGATGAATACGGTGCCCATGTAGAAAGTGTTCAGCACGGGGATGCCGCGAACGCCCGACTGACCCTCGGAGAGGAAAGCCACGCCGGCGGCGAACTGCAACAACAGGCCGAACACACGCGGCCATTTTCGGCCCTGGTGCACGCCGACCCAGTACGCGGCTGCGCCTTCGAGTGCCCATGCCGCGGAGGTCCAGCGCCCGTCTACCGCCAGCGGAATCGCCAGCGTCGCGAAAATCACGCCGAGCGCGAAGAAGGCTTCGACGAGCATGCGCAGCGTTTCCTGATGGCGGCGGTACAGAACCGATGCGAGTCCGAAGTAGAGCGCGGACAATGCCACCGCGCTCCACGCCGCGCCGTATTCGAACGGGTTGACCAGTCGCGCCTGCAAACCGAAGCCGACCAGCGGCGTACCGAACACCAGGGTCGAATCGACGTAGTGTTTGAAGCGCGGCGCCTGGCGGAAGGCGAAGACCACCGAGATCAGGACATACAGCACGACGAAGAAAACCAGAAACGGTTCCGTGCTGGCGAACAGTTCGTCGCGGTAGAAACGCGCCCCCCACAATGAGCCGATACCGAATGTGAAGGCAAAACCGAGCACATTCAGCGGCCGCCATGCCTTGTAGAGGGCGATGGCGAAAATGCCGAGATTGAGCACCGCGTAATAGGTAAACAGCATGACGTGGCTGCCGCCGCCGGTGGAGGCGAGAATGGGCGCGAGAAAGCCACCCGAAACACCCAGCACCGCGAGCGACAACGCGTTTTGCATGATGGCGAGCAATGCCGACAAAACGGCGATCGCGATCAACAGAACGAATGCCGCTTCTCCCGGCAGCAGTCCGAACAGGCGGAAGGCGCCGAACACCGTCAGATACAGAACGCCGACGCCACCGCCCTGAATTGCCAGTGCGTAGACCGGCTTGCGCAAGCGCAACCGCCAGCCGATGACCAGCATGACGATGGCGCCGATGGCAACGCCGGTCAGGCGCAGTTCGACCGGTACGTTGGTATGCTCGTAGGCGTACTTGAGCAGAAACGCCACGCCGAAAAACAGCACGACCACCCCGACCCTGACCAGCGCGTTGCCGCCGGTCAGCCAGTTCCACAGCCGGGCAATTTCGTTTGGTTTCGCCGGCGCCGATGCGGACCGGGTCTCGCGGCCGGGTTCGGAAGGGCGTGCAAATCGATCGCGTGCTTCCGGCGGCGCCGGTTGCGGTTCTGCGGGCGTCGCACCGGGGCCCGCGGCGGTTTGCGGTGTCGCCGGTTGGGGCGGCGTCTCGCCCTCCGGTGCCGCTGCCACGAAAACCGATGCCGTGTCTGTGCGTGTCTCGCCATCGGCGTCCGGCACCGGGCTGCCGGCAGAACGAAGAGTCGAGATCTGCGTGCGCAATTCGAGGATGCGGCTTTCGAGCGAATCTATCTGCTCGCGAAACGCCTCGACCTTGCCGACGCGGTTGCGAAGCGAAATAACCAGTCCGGCAATTGCGCCAAGCGCGGCACCGAACAGGGCGCCCTCTTCCTGTTCGATGATGCCGCCAACGATCAGTCCAACCAGCAGTCCGATCATCCACATGATTGACACCCTTCCGGCAAAAAATGGAGAAGAAAAACCTTGGTCGCGCCTTTGTAGTCATCGCGGTAATGCCCTGCCACTCGGCCGTACCGGATATTCGCGTGTCATTCCGGCGCGGGATCTGTCGGGCGGTCGCGATGCCTGGCGCAGTCAGGGCATCAATTAAGCAAGTAGTGCACCGGTGTAAGAAGGGCGCGCGGTTCGATCCGCTACGGTCGGTGCCCGGCGGCTACGGATTTCGCGGCGCACGGACGCCGCCAGACCGGTGACGGTGCCGTGACAGCGCGATGAATGCCGATTGCATTTCCCCGGAGCAGGCTGACGGATCGTCAGGACCCGGCCTGGCGGTACGCAGACCAGTCCACATCGCCGCACAGGACGACTGTTTTTTCCAGCGCGTCCTCGCCCGGCATCGTGGTGGCGATCGAGAAGGTTACGCAATGCGTGTAACCGGAAAGCGAGTGGTACTGTCGAGTGACCTGGACGATTTCCGGTTCGTCAAGCGCGCGCCGGAAATACTCGCGCCTTGACCAATCCGCCTCTGCGGAGCGCATCATTGCGTTGAAATCGATGCCTTGCGGGCTAGGGCGACGACGCGCTTCCACTTCATCACCAAGCGCCTGCCCATACGCATCGAGCAGATAGCACCCAATGGCTCCCGGCAATGCCAGAAACTCGTCGCACGCCGCATCGAAACGGTGGCCGGCCTTCACCAGGCTGGCGACATGCTGTATCGCGGTTATGAACGGGCGTCGCGCCTGGCGATAGATATTGATTTCGCCGGAAGAGGGTTTTTGCGACTTGCGGGTATCCGCAGAGTGCGGCAAGCCGTTCGCGGGCAAGGACCGGGTCGCCAGGTGATGCGGCCGGGCGGCCGTGTGCTCCAGTCTGTATGCTTCCCACATATCCGCCAACCGGGGATGCGGCGCGATGTATTCCGCCGGATGTCCGTAGGCGCTGCCAAAGTAAAGCCCGCAGGCGAAGTCGGCATCCGCCTCGATGGCAATACGCGCTTCCATTCGGGTGTCCACACCCTTGATCAGTACCAGCAGGCCGGTCTCGTGCAATAGCGATACGAAATGGGGGAGCATTTCCAGAGTGCTGTCATCCGTCGTCGCATCGCCCACGACCGAGCGTTGCACGCGTGCCAGCATGGCGCCACTGTCGCAGATGCTTGCAGCGTCGAATTCCTCAACGGCAACGTCGTCTATCGAAACGAGGCATCCCAGCTTGCGGTATGGCTCCAGTGATTTTTCGAATCCTTCAGTACCAGCCAGCGAGGCGGGAACGTCGAGGGCAACGTGCCCTCGGGGCACGCGGTAGTCGTGAAACAGCGCGGCAAGAAACTCCACGGTACCGTCAGAGTCCAGCAACACTTCGCGGCTCAGGTTGAGGAACAGCAGTCCCGGTGCCGCACCACTGCCGAAGAAATTGCGCACCTGAATGGTGGCGCCCAGCAGCTCGAGCAACGCGCGCTCGGCGTGGTCATGCGCAGGGACGAACATGCTTTCCGTTGTGTGCGCGTCGCCGCCGCGGTTATCCGTGCTGCGCAAGCGCGCGTCGAAGCCCATGGCCTGCTTGTGGGGCAAGCTGAAAACGGGGAGGAAAACCGAATTGATCGCTACGCCATTGAACATCCCCGAAGCGATGCCGGACTCTTCGGTGATCATGCTCTGAACATGTTCCAGCGTGTGTGCGCCAGCGCGCATTCAAGATACCTTTTCAGTGCGCGTTCCCGCGCTGCGTCAACTGCTCAGGCCGGAGCCTGGCAATTCGGGCTGTCCTTCCCGTGTCGAGACATGTTAGCGGAAAAGTCATTCGAATCGCGCGCATGACGCTCGTTGGTCGGAGGATGCTATCGCAAGCCCTTACGACACGGGTTCTTTGGCCGGCAAGGCTCTGGCGCTGCAATAAGTGCGCCCGAAGCCCTGAGCGTTTGCGATCAAGAGGGGTGATCGCGCGTGCTGTAGACTTGGGCGAATTGTTGAATGGGAGGAAAAGATGAAGCGATTCGAAGGAAAAGTAGCGCTGGTGACCGGCGCAGGCAGTGGTATCGGGCTGGCGACAGCAAAGCGCATTGCCGAAGAGGGCGGCACCGCGGTAGCGGGGTTGCTCAACGAGTCCCAGCGCGCAGCCATTGGCGGGCTCGATGGCGTCGTGCTCGATGTGCGCTCGGAGGACGCCTGGGATGCCGCGATGGATTACGTCATCAGCAAACACGGCGGGCTGGACGTGCTGGTCAACAATGCGGGCATTTCCCCGCAAGGCACCGCCGAGGAAACGTCGTGGGAGATGTGGAACGACGTCATGGCGGTGAACCTGAAAGGCACGTTCATCGGCTGCAAGAAAGCGATTCCGTTGATGCGCAAGCGCGGCGGGGGCGCGATCGTCAACCTCGCCTCGATCAATGCCATTCGCGGTAATAACCGTCTGGTCGCTTACGCCGCGACCAAAGGGGGCGTGCTGGCAATGACGATGTCGCTCGCACTCGATCATATCGGCGAGAATATCCGCGTGAACTGCGTGTGCCCAGCGACCATCGAAACCGATATGGTTCGGCAGATGCTCAGCGAGGCGGCCGACATAAATGCGGCAAAGAGAAATATCACCGCCAAGCACCCCATTGGACGCATGGCACAACCGGAAGAAGTCGCCGCTACCATCGCTTTCCTCGCCAGTTCCGACGCGTCGTTCATGACCGGGCTCGCGATTCCGGTCGATGGCGGCAGGAGTATTCGTTAAGGCGTTGCAGGTTTCCGTGGCGGGAAGACGCGCTACCTGGCCGGCGTCGACAACAGCTTGATCACAAGGTCCTCATCGTCGTCGCCGAGCTTGCTCGGGTGTGAGCGAAGGAACTTCTTCAGATAGGCCGGGCGATCCTCGAGCGTGTTGTCCTCGAGCAGCTTCATCGTCCTTGGCAGCGAATGGCAAAGTGCACACCGGCCATTGAAAATGTCTTCGCCCTTGCTCAGATCGTCCGCGAGGACGCTCACCGGCAAGAGCAGTGGGGCTGCGATCAATAGACGCGCGATCATGGTTTTCTCCATACGGGATTGATATGCGAATCATACGATGCGAACGCAGGAGACAGGCCACGTTCTCCCGCTGGCAACACGGTTAGAGTCTATCGCGCTCGTGCCTTGTTCGGTGGTCGGCCGGCCTTGCCACGCTGCGCGCGTTGCCCCAATGCGGCCTCGATCTGCTCCTGGAAGCGTTGTGTGCCAAGCGCATAGTTGCCGTTGGTCGCGTCGCGGATCTCGTTGAGCTCGCGCGCGTCGAACTGCGCCTTGAACAAGGCCCGGTAGGTCTCCCGCCGCGTTGCCCATGTCCGCCCCAGGCGCCGGTACTGATCATGTGGCGTAATCAGGGGATCATCGCGGCCCTCGGCATTGGTGCGGTAGCTTGACCATTTGTACGCGCGCGGGTGGCGCACCATATCCGCTCTGACCGGATTCAACTCAATGTAGCGGTAGCAGGCAAGGACGTAGTCCTCGGTCTGAGTGAGGCAGGAACGAAACCGGCCTTCCCACAGCGTGCCGGAGCGTCGGTAGGTGCGATTGACATACTGCACATAGCGTTGCCCCAGGTGCTTCATCAGCAGGGCAGGGCCATCGGCTTCTTCCGGCGTGAGCAACAAGTGCACGTGATTGGTCATCAGCACATAGGCGTGTACCGCACACGCAAAGCGCTCGGCCAGTTCAGTCAGGTGATTGAGATAAAGACGGTAGTCCTCGTCTGCGAAGAAACAGGCCGAGCGGTTGTTACCGCGCTGGATGATGTGCCATGGGATGCCGGGAAGACTGAGGCGGGCTCGGCGGGGCATGATGGACTCCGGGGCAAGAGGGAATGCAGTCGAGGATATCAGAAAAACGTGGTCTGTCCCCTATTTCTACGCTACGAGGTCCATTGTATCTCCGTATGCGGCTCTCCTGCTCTCCGATTTGCATCAGGCGCATTACCTCGGCGATCTCTTTGGTGTAGGTCTTCGTAGAGACGCGCTTCCTCGGCATCTGAACTCTTATGGATGTAGGATCTTGTGCGAACTGGGGGACGTTCATCGGTACACTCTTTAACGCAACACGGTAGCGGATTAAAAGCATCCGTTCCAACAAGGTCGTAGCGTTCATCATTGCTCCCGTGACGATGATCAGGAGAGATCACAGTGATGGGGCAGAATGCAAGCCTTGGTCCTATGTGACCAATAAGTGTGCTGTACGACGGCAGAGGCAATGTTACAAAGATGTGCTGAACGAACCGTAAGCATCATTGGAACGCTTGTCCGGCGGCCCAGTCAATTGCCAGCTCAAGGCTGATCTTTGCAATCACATTCGTCATTGCAGGTGTAGAACGGCTGCTATTGCATGTCGCAGCACTCGTACGGGCGTTTGCCTTTCCAACCTGTTGACAGGAACGGCCTGAGCGGCGATGGCTACACTCGGTTGGCCACGCCAACGGCCGCGCCACCAATGCAACAGGTCTGTTGAGCCTTGCCCAAAGCGTAGATAGCGCCGCAGAGAAATAGGGGACAGACCACGTTTTCCTGCGCTGGATGATGTGCCTGGAGATGCCGGGGAGGCTGGTACGGGCTCGGCGGGGCATGGTGAGCTCCTTGGCGGGAGGGAATGTGGCGGAGGATATCAGATGGCGTGGATTTGGCCTGGTGCAAATGTCTGTTAGCGCTCGCGCGTAAAACGTACGGGCTCCGATTGGAGCCCGTACGTTCATCACGAAGGTCATTGGCTGGGAACGAACCTGACAGGGCCGTTTCCCGATCACTGGGTCATGCTTACTGCGGCACCGCCTCGACTTCACATGCGGTGAATTCGACCTGATTGGTGCAAGCCGCCATTCCGGGTAAAGGCGCACCGTCCACCTGGCAGTCCGAGGCGCTGCGCGTGACGTCGACATATGCAGAGACGCCGTCGTAACAGGAATCCGTTGTCCCGGCTACGTGGTTTACGTGGCCTTTCGCCTTGGAGCTGACTTCGATCGGCACAAACGCCATGCCGACGGTGTCGTCCGACCACACGACGCAACCGCAGTGCAGGATGTTCGCCTTGCCATGCGGCGGCTTTGCCAGTGCGTTACCGGCAACTCCGAGCGCGCTCAGAACGGCAAACGAGATTAGAAAGTAAAAAGTTCTCATGCTGTATTCCTTCTGTTGATTTGACAAATGCACATCGATGCAAACTGCGCATGAACGATGCACCAGAAGGACGAGCATGCAGCCCGGACGACAGATGCGGCGCCGAACCGAGTGACGGACTGTCCGGATCATTGCAGGCGTGATCCTCGCAATCCAGTCACCGCCGTGAGACCCGACCATGGCTCTCCCGGCATGCTCGCCTGGCAACCCTGCTGCCATGCCCCTTGCGGGGTTTAGGCCAGTGGCTTTGCGTCCCACCCTTTCGGAATGAGTTGCCCTTTTCAGGCTTCACACACTCCGCCGCAATGCGCGGCTTCGCGTGCATGGTGACTACTGCAAGTCGCGTACCTCTCCTGATTGTTTCAAAAAAACAATGATGTACTATCAGGCGATCCGTTGAGATGGTCGCCCTGTCCCGACAGGAGTGGGTTGCGGGCGAACAGATGGAAGAGTATTCGGCCGGGAGTGATCGCCGAAGCAGGCAGTATTGCCTGACCAGGGGCCTGTTAACACAGTTGCGTTAAGAGGCCCTAGTTGCCGCGGTGATCTTCGCTCGTATCCACGCCAAGCGCGGCCGCCCTTTCCAGCAAGCGTTGCGCATTGAGATAGATGGGCAGTTCGAGAAGGCGGCCATCGAGCCGCACCTGCTCATTGCCGAGGCCGCGTCTGTTCGTGTCGAATGCGGCGATCACTGCGCGTGCTTCGCGCACTTCCTCTTGCGACGGTGTCATGGCCTTGTTCACAACGGCCACATGCGACGGATCGTTGATCAGTTTTGCGCGATAGCCGAGCCGACGTGCGTAACGTGCGTCGGTTTCGCAGCCTTCGACGTCGGCAAAAGTGTAGGGGCAATCAATGGACAATATGCCGGCCGCGACCGTTTCGACGTGAAGCCGTTGACGCACGTAGGCCAGCTCAACGCCGTCCTTGCCGCGAATCGCGCCGAGATCGGCGGCAGTGTCCTCGGTCGAACCGGCGATACCGGTCACCCGTGCGCTGGCCTTTGCAATGGCGTAGGTCTGGATGATGCCGCGCGCGCTTTCGATGTTCGGCACCAGTTCGATCTCTCCAACCGGCAGTCCGTGTTCGCGTTCGAGCCGCTCGACCTCGTCGGCCAGCCTCTGTACTTGCGTTGGCTCGGCGACCTTGGACATCAGCACGATGTCCGGCCGTGCCGGAATCACCGCGGCGAGATCGGCGAGCCCGTCGGTTTCGAGGGGGTTGATGCGTACCGCACTCAACGCACCCGCTTCGCGCCACCGTTTGTAGGCGTCTGCCGCAAGCGCGCGCGCTGCCGGCCTGCGTTCCGGTGGCGTGGAGTCTTCCAGTTCCTGGATGACGACGTCCGCTCCGAGTTCACAGGCAGCGCGATGCGCCGCGGCATCGTCGCCGCCCACGAACAGCCACGAACGGCGCAGGGCAGGGGGCCGGCGCGATGATTTCATTTTTCTATCCCGAACTTCACGCACTCTCCCGGTATCCCGCGTTCGTCGAATGCGGTTCTAATGCATGCGATAAACGAGGAGTCCGAGGACGCCGAGCACCACGACAACCCAGCCTATGGTATCGACGTGAGCCCGCAGACGGCGTTCCATGGGTTCGCCGCCCCACATAATCAAACCAGCGACAAGGAAAAACCGCCCGCCGCGTCCCACGATTGACGCCAGAATGAAAGCAGGCAGGAACATGTGCAGCGCGCCTGCCGCGATCGTGAAAACCTTATAAGGTATCGGCGAGAAGCCGGCGGCCAGAACCGCCAGAAATCCCCAGGTAACGAACCATTCCGTAGAACGAACGTAGCTGTCCCAGTAACCGAGCGACATCAGCAGCGGCTTGAGCGCGTCGAGTGCCAGCCAGCCGATCACGTAACCCGCCACGCCGCCGACAACCGAGGCGATGGTGGTGACCGTCGCAAAGCGCCACCCCCGCTTTGGCTTCGCAAGCGTCATCGGCGCCAGCATGACGTCAGGCGGAATCGGAAAAAACGATGATTCGGCGAAACTCAACCCGGCGAGATAACGCTCCGCATGCGGGTGCGCCGCCCATCTCAGGACGCGGTCATACAATGCCGTGAAAATCTTCAAGCTATCAATCCTTCCTGTGGAGGGGCAGAGCCCTTTACGCGGCGCGTCCCGATGGTTGTACCGGCGGCTACTATAAAGGGCGGAGCGGGCAGGTGCCAAGAAAGCCGGGGCTTTTTATTGCCGGTATTGCCCGCGACGGTATGCGGTGCGGCCACAGCCGCGAACCGTGCCCGGTGCCGGATGCAGGCCAGGTCCGGAATCGATCACAGGGCGCACGGCTGGCCGGACCGCCTTGAGGGCAAGTAAGATGATGGAAAAGCAGGCAGGGAAAGGGCTCCGCCCCCTTGTAGAGACGATGAAAGCGCTTGTTCAACCTTCCGCAATCGAGAGCCGCGAACACCGGCTTCGGGGCACTGCGCCGCGAATGATGGTCTGCGCGGCGCGCCTGTTTCCCGTTGCGCTCGTTATCAGCGTGCTGGCCGTTTCGACGATCGGCCTGGCCGAGGAGACCGGTAGCGCAGGCTTCGAGGGGCGTGTGGTGCTGGAGCCTGTCGGCGGCGACCCGTTTGTGCCTTCGTACCGATTGGGCGAGCAGTTGGTCTTTCGGCAAGGAAACGGGACGGAGTGGATCAGCCCGGCGGGTGCCATCCTGGACGGGCGGTCCGTGCCATCGCTTTTCGTCAAGGTCATCGGTCATCCGTTCGAGAGCACATTTCGCAAGAGCGCGGTCACCTATGACTATGCCGTGAAGATCAAGCAGCACTCGTGGGAGACGGCACAACGGATGTTCCAAGAAGCGCTGCTGGCCGAAGGTATTTCGGAAAGCGACGCCAAAGTGATGTACCTGCTTCTCAGCGGGTCGGGCACGCGCTGGGCTTTGCCCGGGCCCAACAGTTGTTTCAGCCGTTGTCACACCGATTCGAAAGAGCTGGAATGGCGCCCGCGGGTCGATGACGAAAAGCTTCTGTCACTGGTCGCCTGGGTGCAAGCGGACAATCCCGAACTCGATCAGATCGACCAGCGCGCGCGCGCGACCATTCTCGAGCCGGGACCGCATATTTTCGGCGTGATGGAATGACCCGGACTTCGATGGTGGTCACGCGCGGGTGAGAAAAGGCTTCTGACTTTTTTACGCCGTGGCGGGCAGCGTCACCTCGAAGCGCGTTCCGCCCCCCTCGCGCGGAAGACACTGGACTTGCCCGCCGTGGCGCTGCGCAATTTGTCTGACGAGTGACAACCCAAGCCCGAATCCTTCACCGGTTTCGCGCGCGCCGGGGCTTCGGTAGAAGGGCTCGAAGATGCGTTCGCGCTCGCTTTCGGCAACCCCCGGCCCGCGATCATCGACCCGCAGCACGATCGTTCCGCCGGCACCGGTATCAACCGACGCTTCGACCGCAGCCCCGCCCGAATGGCGCCGCGCGTTTTCCAGCAGGTTGCGGATCAGCCGCCGCAGCAGCCGCGAATCGCCGCGAACGCTAACCGGCTCTTTGGTTTCCGGTGCCGCGGCAACCGATGCGCCGTAATGACGCGCTTCCTCGGTCAGCAACGCGAGAAGGTCGATTTGTTCGTCGCGTTCGGGTTTGTCTATCGCCTGCATGCGCGTTGCGAGCAGAATCTCGCCAACCAGATCATCGAGTTCGGAAATGTCTTTCTCCAGTTGCTCGCGCAACTCGGGACGGTCTTCGCGCTTGAGCAGTTCGAGCGCCATGCGCATGCGCGCAAGCGGCGAGCGCAATTCGTGCGATGCGGTTGCGAGCATCTCGCGTTGCGCGTTGACGAGTTTCTCGATGCGTTGCGCGGCGCGGTTGAAACTGATTGCCAGATTGGCGACTTCATCCTTGCCTTCGACGCGAACCCGCGCATCGAGCGCGCCGGCGCCAAGCGCCTCGACGCTGGATTGCAGCGTTTCGAGGCGGCGCGTAATGCGCCGGACCAGCGGATAAGCCCCCGCTGCGATCGTGATTGCGAGCAGGCCGATTGCAACCAGCCATCCGTATCGTGGCTTGCCACGGTCGTAGGCCGCCATTACCCACCGACCATCGGGCAGCCGCAACAGGGCCATCGGATGCGCCCCGCGGCGATGGTGAACTCCGCTGCGACGGCGTTCAGGCGGTGGCAGCGGCAGGGCTTTGCCCGCGTGGGCCAGCAGGGCGCCGTCCCCGTCGCGCAACGTGACCCGCGCCGAGAACATTGCGGCAAGCTCGTCGACCGCCGCGTCGAGTTCACTCCGGGGGGCGGACTGCGGAGGAATGACTTCGGCGATCAGCAAGGCCATGCCGTCGAGCAGAACGCGGTCGTCGCGGTCGCGCAGCAACCACCATGTCGCCGACATCAGCAACAGGAATACGAGCAGGATGGCAACGAAGGCGACATAAATCTGCAGGTAGAGGCGGCGCATGGTCAGTCTGCGTTCTGATCGCGGGTGAACATGTAACCGCTGCCGCGTATGGTGATGATTCGGCGCGGGTGCTTCGGATCATCTTCGATCGCAGCGCGGATGCGTGAAATGTGAACGTCGATACTGCGATCGAAGGCCTCGAGTTCTTCGCCCCGGACCTTGTCCATCAGTGTCTCGCGTGACATGACGCGCCCGGCGTTTTCGGCCAGCGCCAGCAGCAGGTCGAACTGGTAGCCGGTCAGTGTGCGTTGGTTGCCGTCGATGCGCAGCGTGCGCGCGCCCCGGTCGATGACGAGTTTGCCGAACCGCAGGAGGCTGGCGTTCGGAGCCGGGCCCGCACGGCGGCGCATGATGGCGCGCAGCCGGGCAATCAGTTCGCGCGGGTTGAACGGTTTGGGCAGGTAGTCGTCGGCGCCCAGTTCCAGCCCGACGATGCGGTCGGTGTCCTCGCCGCGCGCGGTGAGCATCAAAACGGGAATGTCCGAATGTGCGCGTACTTCCCGGCATATTTCAAATCCGTCACCGTCGGGCAGCATCACGTCGAGCAACAAGGCATCGAAACTGTCCGCGGCAAGCTCGCTTGCGCCCTTCGGCGGCTGTCGGTGCAACGACGAGCTGCATCCCGAAACCGGACAGGTAGTCGGTTGTCATCGAAGACAATTGCTCGTCGTCTTCGATCATCAGGATGCGGTCAGTCATCGTCGGTGCGGGGCGTGGGTGTTGTCGGGGAATTCTACCGGCTGCGGCGAATGCGGGGTGCGGCGCACGCGTCGTTCCGCCCGCGCGGCCCGAAGGCCGCGCAGGAAAAGCTTTAGGCGTCCCGCTTCACAGCCTGTGACCATGCCCCGTCCAGCGCTCGGCCATCCGGGCCAGTTGCGCACGCTGTTCGGGCGTGAGCGCGTCCGCGGCGTCCGCCAGCGCCGTTACGATGCGCCTGGAGCCGCGTTCCATCAGATCCATTTCCGCACCGCGGATACGATCCAGTTCGGCACGATCGACACTCGGCTCGATCAATGCGTCGATCATTGCCTTGCGGTTGTTTCGATGCGCTTCGCGCAGCTGCAACAAATCCTCGATGGCCGACTGGACAACCGATTTGACCTGGATGCGCTGTTCGTCGGTGGCGTCGATGCGGCTCAGTGTGTATTCCACCATGAAGTCGGCGCGCTCCTTCATGACGCCGGGGTCGCGCATCGCATGTTTCTGCGAACATCCGGCTTTCCAGAAGCCGGAATGCGGATGATGCTGGGCAAAGGCGCCAACGCCTCCCGCTACCAGTGTTCCCATGAGACCGCCCGCCAGCAAGCCCTTGATGAAAGGACGCCGGTTTGTGGCTTTGCCGCGTTCGGGGGTTTCCGGCTTCGATTGATCCATTTTCGATTGATTCATTTTCGATTGATCCAATGTTGTGCTCCTTCGTGACGGTGCATGTTTAAGGATGGTTTCGCCGCCATTGCGTGACGGACGGTGCTATTCTGGAAACGCTTCGTTGCGCACCTGTTTTGCGCAGGTAAAGTTTTGTAAAGGAGTCGCCGGCGGCGACGTCGGTCGATCGCGTTGACGGAGGTCACCGGCTCCGGATATACGAACAGGCGATTGAGAGGTCGGCAGATGGCAGACAATTCGAATCACGACTTTCCGGCGGGCCGGCAATGGGAGGCGATTCTCGAGCGGGCGTGGCGGCCGGCGTGGTCGATTCGAAGCCGCAGGGGTTGCCTCGCGCCGTTCATTGCCTGGTGGCGTGAGCGCCGTTTTGCGCGCGGCCGCATTTCCGGCACCTGATCCAGGCGCCCGGGCGGCGGCCCGTCAGGCACCGGAATCAGGTGACTGACGTTAACCCTTCTGTTTCCGCGGCTATTTTTCGCAACGGCTGGCCGGTGAACATGCGCTGAATGTTATGATGTGCGCTCTCGAGAGTGCCGTTCGCCTTTAATCGAAAGTTCTCTCGACGGCACAACTCGCCCGGGCGCGCGCACGATGCCGGCGCCAGGTCGCTGCGATCGGCAGCGCAGGAATAACCAACACAAATCTTTATTCAACGAGGCAGGTAACCATGGCACAACACGAACTTCCCAAACTTCCTTACGCGCAAGACGCGCTTGCGCCGCACATCTCCGCCGAAACGCTGGAGTTCCACTACGGAAAACATCACCAGACGTATGTAACGAATCTCAACAAGCTGATTGCCGGGACGGAGTTCGAGTCCGCGTCGCTCGAAGACATCATCAAGAAATCCTCGGGCGGCATCTTCAACAACGCCGCGCAGGTCTGGAACCACACCTTTTACTGGAACTGCCTGAGTCCCAAGGGCGGCGGTGATCCGAAAGGTGCGCTGGCCGACGCCATCAACAAGGCATTCGGCAGCGTGGCCGATTTCAAGGAGAAATTCTCCGCATCGGCGGCCGGAAATTTCGGGTCCGGCTGGACCTGGCTGGTGAAAAATGCCAAAGGCGGAGTCGAAATCGCCAACACCAGTAACGCAGGCAATCCGATGACCAGTGGCCAGACGCCGCTGATGACTTGCGACGTTTGGGAACATGCCTATTACATTGACTACCGTAACGCCCGGCCGAAGTACCTGGAAGCGTTCTGGAAGCTGGTCAACTGGGACTTTGTCGGCAAGAACTTCGGCAAGTAACGCCTGACCTTGCTGCCCGTTCAGCGACTCGACGCGCGGCAGTCCGGCGCCGGGTCAGGGCAACGATCACCGGTTCTGCGATAACGATCATCCGGTCTCGCAGAACCGGATGGTCGATCCGGCAAGCGGCCGGAAAACACGGATTCTTCTCCAGTCGCTGTTCTTCCCCAGTCACTATTCTTCCCAGTGACTATTCTTCCCCACTGACTGTGGCGACGCCATTCCATAAGCGCTGAACAGCGCATCGCGCACTGCCGCGTCGCTCTTTCCCGCGACGCGCGCATCACCGATTACCGTCACCGGCACCTGTTCCGGCAGCCAGCGCGCGATTGCGTGCCGGGTCGGTTTTCGCGCTTTCTCGTAGAACCATTTGCGCACGCCTGCATGCGCGGCGATGCGTCGGAACACCGGCGCGCGGAACACGCCGGCGGCGAGCAAACGGGTGACGAGGAATGTCGTGCCGCCCCGGTAAGTCGCACCGGTGGCGACGACGATGTGATCGAACTCTTTCAGCGCGGCCGCGCCCAGCCGCAGATTCCAGCCGTACGCGATCTTCACGCCAAGTCCTTCGCATTCCCGGACGAGGGAATCGATGTAACGCAGCAGGCTTTGCCGGCTCGCGTCGACGTTCTGGAACTTCGGTGCGAACCCCGCCAGGCGCAGCGCGCCGCCCGCGACGCTGTTTTTCTCAAACACCGTTACGGTGTTGTGCCGAGCGACACTGGCTGCAAACGTCAGGCCCGCGGGGCCGGCGCCGAGCACGGCAATGCGCTGACCCTGAAAACGCGGAGGGCGATCGGCGAAATCGCGCTCGCGCCCGGTGACGGGATTGACGAGGCAGTGCAGGCGTGTGCCTTCGCGCATGCCGTCAACGCAGGTATTGCAGGCGAGACACAGGCGCACCGGATTGCCGCTCGCGGCCTTGCGCACCCACTCGGCGTCCGCGAGAAGGGGGCGGCCGAGCGCGATGAAATCGGCGTGTCCTTTTTCGACGGCGTCGATGGCCTGATCGGGCCGCCCCAGGCGCCCGACGGCGATCACCGGGACGTCAATGGACTGGCGCACCTTTGCGGCGAAATCGAGGAACGGTGTTTCGGCAGTCGCCATTGGCGGAATCATGATCGCGGCCGAGGGGTGCGAGCGGTAATGGCCGCCCGACATGTGGATGGCGTGAGCACCCGCCGCTGCGGCCCACACGGCGACTTGCCGGGCTTCTTCAAAAGTCAGCCCGCCTTCGAAGTAGTCGAAGCCGTTCATGCGAAACGTGACGGCCAGTTGCGGCGCAGCGCGTTTGATCGCCTGCAATATTTCCAGACCGAAGCGCGCCCGGTTTTCGAGCGACCCGCCGTAAGAATCGGTGCGCCGGTTCTCCAGCGGCGCCAGAAACTGCGAAATGAGATAGCCGTGTGCGGCGTGAATTTCCACAAGGTCGAAACCTGCCTCCTGTGCGCGCACTGCCGCATCCGCAAAGGCCTTTGTGGTTTGCGCGATGCGCGCAATACTCATCGCTTCGGGAATGACGGTTTCCGTATGGCCTTCCTGCACGATATGCGGCACGGCCGAAGGCGCGATGGGTGTTTCGCCGCAAACGTCAATGCGGGTGTGTCCGCCGCCATGACCAAGCTGGATGCCGGCTTTCGAACCGGCGGCGTGAATGGTGTCGACCAGCTTGCGCAGGCCCGGAACAAAGCGATCGTCGCAGATGCCCAGTTCGAAATGACGGTGTTTGCCGGCCGGTTCGGGCGCGGCCATCTCGACGGTGATCAGGCCGACATCGGCGGCCGCGCGCGCGGCGTAATAGGCAATGCTGTCTTCGGTGACGTATCCGTCCCTGTCGGCGGTGCGGGTCGTCATCGGCGCCATGATGACGCGATTCTTCAGCGTCAGCGGGCCGATGTTGCCCGGCGTGAACAGCAACGGCCGTTCAACGCAAAGCGCCCCGGCACTGGCCGGGGCGCCTTGAACTGCGGTCACTTCAGGCTGCCGAGGCGAACGCCCACTCGCGGGTGACGCCTGACGCTTTCAGAGCCTGCGCGAGGCGGTCGATTTCCGCCTGAGAGATCTTTACCAGCGGCGGCCGCACGTGCGCTTCGTCGATGCGCCCGAGCAGCACCAGCGCTTCCTTCATGCGGTTGTGCATGTCGAGGAAGGGCTGGGCATAGAACGCCTGCGCCAGCGGATAGATGCGGTCGTTGATCGACTGCGCCAGCTTCAGATCGTGGGCCTTGATGGCGCGGAACAGCGCGACCTGCAGATCGACTATCACGCTGCCCGCGCCGGAGAGCAGGCCGTTGGCTCCCATGGACAGCGATGCCATCAGCCATGAGCTATGGGTGGTGAGCACGTTTATCGGGCGTGACAGCTTCTGGAACGTGCGGATATGTTTTTCATGCAGCATCGCGTCGTTCGACCAGTCCTTGATGGCGCGGATCGTCGGCACGGCGTCGAATAACTGCAGCAGGGTGTCGAACGGATAACCCAGACCGGTAGCCATCGGATACTGAAAACAGATCAGCGGCAGGTCGGTCGCGTCGGCGATCCGGCGGAAGTGCGTCAGCGCCATTTCCGGACGCAACTGACCGCCCATCGACATGCTGTTGGGCGGAAACACCAGCAAGGCGGAGGCGCCCAGGCGATCCGCCATCGCCGCAATGCGCGCGGCTTCCGCACTGCCGTCGGCGTAGACGCCGTTGATCACCGGCACGCGATCGCCGACTTCTTCCATCGACGTGGCCAGAATCCGCTCCTGCTCGTCGAATGTGCATGCGTGGACTTCGGATGCGTGGCCATTGACCGTCACGGCCGAAACTCCGGGCACGAGGGCGCAGTCAGCGGTGTGTTTTCTCGTTGCTTTCTCGTTGATGGAAAGATCGGAATTCAGAATCAACAGCGTGGCGGGGATGACGCCTTCGGGTGTGAAATCCTTGAATTTTTGCATGACGCTTTGTCCTGTCGGCTGGCAAGCCGTTAACGAGTGGGCGAGAGGCGGACCGGGATGAAGCAGGTACTCGTGCCGGTCGAGCCGGACTTCGATGCCGCCGGAATTCTGTCCCGGCCGGAAACGACCCTGTTCGCTTCCCCTCATGCCGGACAGGCATACATGCCGTGCCTGGCGCATATGCCGCGAACTGACGGAAGCAGGATACCGGCGACTCGTCCAGCGCGTCAACCAGGCTTGCGACGCGCACCGCGGCGCACGCCTTCCCCTTACGGGTGCTTCACAAGGCCTGTGGCGGTGCGAACGAAACGCTGTGCGTCGACGTTCGGGATGCGGCATTTCGCGACCGGTGCGCGACTACAAATCCAGCAGCATTGCGAGACCGGTTCTTGCGTGAAGAAAAGGAGAAGTTTGTTTTGATATCGTGTAGTGTATGCAGCGATTGTTTTCCTAACTTTACTGTAGCCGGGCGAGCAGTATCGGGCACGTTCTCCACCGCCGCCCATAGCACTTCCTGGCGAAATGGATCTTCTGCATGGCAAAGAAAGCCGGCGTCAAAGCAACTCCTGATGGCAGCGAACGGATTTTTTCCGGTTACAAGCCGCTCGCTTCAACCTACGACGAGTATTTTTCCGAAGCAGGCAAGGTGCGCCCGCAAGCGAGCACCGTGGTCCAGCACCTGGAAAACCTCGGGCGTGACGAGATCCGCGAGCGCATGCGGCTGGCGCACGCGAGCTTCCTCGAAGGCGGCATTACGTTTTCCGTCTACTCCGACGCCAGGGGCGGCGAGCGGGTATTCCCGTTCGACCCGCTGCCGCGGGTGATCGACCCGGCTGAATGGAAAAGTGTCGAGCAGGGGTTGAAACAGCGGGTCGAGGCGCTGAACAGTTTTCTCGGTGATATCTACAGCAAACAGAAAATCCTCAAGGACAAGAAGATTCCGTCGGCGATCGTGCTGGGCTCCCCCGTCTACCGGCGTGAGGTCCAGGGCATCCGGCCACGCAACGGCAACTACATCTACGTCGCCGGTATCGACCTGATTCGTGATCAGCAGGGCGTCTACCGCGTACTCGAAGACAATGTGCGCGTGCCCTCGGGGGTTTCCTACGTGCTGGAAAACCGCATCGTCATGAAGAAGACTTTCCCGCGGCTGTTCGACCGGCACAATGTCGTTCCGGTAGAGGAGTATCCCAACCGACTGAGGCGCGCGGTGACTTCGGCGGTGCCGGGGCGCGGTACCAATCTCGTGGTGCTGACGCCGGGTGTGTTCAATTCTGCGTACTTTGAACACAGTTTTCTGGCGCGGCGCATGGGTTGCGACCTGGTGGAAGGGCGCGACCTGACGGTGGTCAAGAAACGCGTCTATGCGAAAACCACGCGCGGCCTGCAACCGGTGGACTGCATTTACCGGCGCATCGATGACGATTTCATCGACCCGCTGGCATTCCGCAAGGACAGCATGCTCGGTGTGCCCGGCCTGGTCGAAGCCTACGCCAAGGGCAATGTGGTTCTCGCCAACGGCATCGGCAACGGCGTTGCCGACGACAAGGCGGTCTATCCCTTCGTGCCCGACATCATTCGCTACTATCTGGGTGAGGAGCCGATCCTCGAGCAGGTGCCCACCTATATTTGCGAACGCAAGGCCGATCGTCAGTACACCACCGAAAACATCGACAAGCTGGTGGTCAAGGCGGTGAATGAGGCGGGCGGCTACGGGATGCTGGTCGGACCGAAAGCCAGCAAGAAAGAGCGCGCGGAATTCGTCAAGAAGGTCAACGCCAATCCGCGTAATTACATCGCGCAGCCGCTTGTGGAATTGTCCGCGTCGCCCACCTGGACACCGCGCGGCCCGGCACCGCGCAGGCTGGACCTGCGGCCATTTGTCCTGCGCGGCAACGATACCTGGGTTCTGCCCGGAGGTTTGACGCGGGTCGCGCTGGTGCGTGGCTCCTATGTGGTGAATTCGAGCCAGGGCGGCGGTTCCAAGGACACCTGGGTTCTGGAGAGCAAGAAATCATGATCAGTCGAGTCGCCGAAAGTGCATTCTGGCTTGCCCGCTACCTGGAACGCGTCGAGACCATGGCGCGCATGATGTACGTCAATATCAACTTCGTGCTGGACGTCAATCTTGAAGGCGTGCAGCGCTGGTGGCCGCTGGTGCCGGCGGTCGGCGCCGAAAAGGAGTTTCGCGCCGGCACGCCGGAGGACAAGCGTGATGACGCCGAAACGGTGCAGCAGTTCCTGTGCTGGGATCGCGGTCATCCGGCTTCCATCGCATCGTCGCTGGACCGTGCGCGCGAGAACGCCCGCACCATTCGCGAGACCATCAGTCTGGAGATGTGGGAATCGCTGAACGGGTTGTCGCTGTGGTTCAACGGTCCGGAAGGCCACAAGCGCTATCAACGCGAGCGTTTCGAGTTTTATCAGCACCTGCGCGATCAGTGCGTGCTGTTTCAGGGCTTTGCGCTCGATACGATGTTGCAGTCCGAGGCCTATCATTTCATGCGCCTCGGAACGTCGCTGGAACGTGCTGGACAGACGGCACGCATGCTGGACGTCAAGTATCACGCGCTCGGACCGACCGGGCGCAGCATCGAATGGCCTCGTGAGATTGCCCAATGGCAGGCGATCCTGCGTTCGTGCTCGGCGATCGAACCGTATTTCAAAGTCGCGCAGGGAGACCTCAGCGGGCCGCGGGTCGCCGAGTTCCTGTTGTTCGAAAAAGAGTTCCCGCACTCGGTGACGCGTTCGGTCGATCAGGCGCGGAAGTTTCTGCAACTTGTGCGGCCGCGCGGCTCGTCGACCGAACGCTCCGTCAAGGCGCTGGCCGAACTGCGTTCGCGGCTCGACGCGATATCGATGGACGAAGTCTTGCAGGTCGGTTTGCACAAGACCTTGCTGTGGATTGTCGATTCGGTCGCGGCGATTTGCGCGGCGGTTCAGGAGGAGTACTTCCTGGCGCCGACGCAGGCGCGCCGGCATCGAAACGCACCGCGGCGCAAATTATCGAGGATGGCATGAGCGAGCTATTGGGTGTGTCGTTTGACAGTGTCACGGCGCCGGTGATTTCGCTGCGGGGTGCGGCGACCCGCAAGGATGCCAGCACTGTGGACAGCAAGCGCAGCGGGTGGGGATTCGGCTGGTACCCCGGCTCCGAGCTTGCCGGGCAGATTCTCAAGAACCCGACCGCCGGTGCCGATGATCCCGCGGCCCGCGCACTCAAGGACTGGAACCGCTTTGGCTCGACCTTGTTTCTCGGGCACTTCCTCGGGTCGGCCGCGCATCGCAGCCAGAGCGACTCGCAGCCGTATCTGCGCAATTTTTCGGGGCGCGCCTGGATCATTGCGCACAGCGGCGCTTTGCGTGAGGACTTCCGTCAGAAACTTCCGCTCGGAGACAAGCCGGGATTCGAGCCGGTCGGGCGCACGGACACCGAGCACGTCTTCTGCTGGTTGTTGAACCGCATGCATGAGGCAGGCACGCGCAACCTGGGCGATTACGGCTGGGAACGGCTGGCAACCGACCTGCGCGCAGTCAACGAACTCGGTTCGCTGAACCTGATGCTGACCGACGGGCAGTCGCTGGTCGTTTACCAGGATCGTGAAGTGGTGCAGCCGATCTACTGGAGCCGGCGCCTTCCGCACCATGAAGGCGCGCCATTGGGTAATGACGTGCTGAGCCTGGATCTCGAACCGCACCAGTCGAACCGTACCTTTGTGATTTTTGCCACCACGCCGCTGTCGGGCGAGGCGTGGGTACGCATGGCCGGCGGGCAACTGCTGGTCGCGCGGCGCGGGCAGATCTACTGGGACAGTCTGAACGTGTGGGACCGGGGCGATTCGCTGCAGCAGCAAACCATGCAGCGCGCCGCTGCCGGTGATACCGATATGGTCGCGCTGTTCCCGCCCGCGCGTCGGCCCGATGCGCGGCCGGCGGATGCGGCGCCGCAAACCGGGCTGGTCGAGGTGCCGCGTGTCCCTCTGGAGGCACGCGACTGGCCGTTGCACTGGAGCTCGAGGTCGAATGCCCCGGCGACGGAGCATCCGCATCGTTTCCTCAATGTGCTGCACGAGACGGTTTACCGTTACGAGCGGCCGGTGGAAGCCAGCCAGCATGTGCTGCGATTGCAGCCGGTGCAGGATTCAACGCAAACGCTCGAAGAGTATGACCTGCGCATCAGCGTCGACGGGCAGGTGCATCGCTATGAAGACGTGTTCGGAAACCACAGTATCGAGTTGATCGTCAGTCAGCCGTTTACCGAATTCGCGGTTCGCGCCAAATCGCGGGTACGCATCAATTACGAAGAGGCGCTGGACGCGCGCATTCCCCACGCCCGCGAACAGATTCCGCTGGTGTGGATGCCGTGGCAGCGCCAGATGATGTCGGCCTATCTGCTCCCGCCCGAGTTGCCGGAGACGCACCTGACCGAACTGCTGGACTTCGCGATGAGCTTCGCGGACCGCAACGAGTACAGCTTGCGGGAAATGCTCACGGACATGAACCGGACGATTTACCGTGACTTCAAATACCTGCCCGGTGCGACAACGCTGGAAACGACACCCTATGAAGTCTTCGACAGCCATCAGGGCGTGTGCCAGGACTTTGCCAATCTGCTGATCTGCATGGCAAGGCTGATGAATATCCCGGCGCGTTACCGCGTCGGTTATGTCGATACGCACGCGACAGCGGACAACCCGATCCAGTCCGAAGCGTCGCACGCCTGGGCGGAACTCTATCTTCCGGGTGCCGGCTGGGTCGGGTTCGATCCGACCAACGGCACGCTGGTCGGGCAGGAGCACGTGCGTGTGGCATGCGGCCGGAACTATCGTGACGCCACGCCGACGACCGGCACCTTGTTCAAGGGTGGTGGCGGTGAGACGCTGGACATCACCGTCAAGGTGGAGCCCGGGGAGCCCGCCGTCAGTTGATGTGGCGTGCGTTTCCGTCGGCCTGCTCTGTTGCCGGCGCGGCGGTAAACGGTTTCGGCCTAGACGAGCAGTTGCGAGAGCAGCGTGGCGATGCCCAGGAACGACATGAAACCGGCAACATCGGTGACCGTCGTGAGTACGATCGATGACGACTGCGCCGGATCCTGACCGAAGCGATGCAGCAGAATGGGCGTGAGCGCACCTGCGACGCCGGCAATAATCATCGATATCACCATCGACAGGGCGATAACCAGAACCAGACCGGAAGATCCGCTCCACACCCAGACGCCGATCGCAGTGGTAAGCGCAACGGCGAGTCCGTTGGCGAGGCCGACGCTCGCTTCCTTCCATACCATGCGCGGCCATGAACGCAGCGTGATCTCGCGCAGCACGATGCCGCGCATGGTGACCGCCAGCGCCTGCGCGCCGGCATTGCCTGACTGCCCGGCAACGACCGGCAACAACACTGCCAGCGCAGTGAACCTGGCGATCGTGCTCTCGAACAAGCCAACAACCGTTGCTGCGAGAAATGCCGTCAACAGGTTGATCTGCAGCCACGGCAACCGCTTGCGCACGGCGAACGTCGCGCTCGACAGTGCGCGTTCGTCGCGGCTGGCACCGACCATGGTCTGGATGTCGAGACTGGTTTCCTGTTCGACGGCCGACATCAATGCATCCTGGTGAATCACGCCGACAAAACGTCCGTCGTGGTTGACGACAGGCAGTTCGGTGATCGGGCGTTTTTGCAGCAGCTCGACAACGTCTTCGAGTGGATCCAGATCTTTCGCGGCCGCCAGCAGCGGTTGCGTGATCTCCTCCAGCGAAAGCGCGTGATCCGCAACGGCCAGATCATGCAGCTCGACGCGTCCGGTCAGGCGGCCGTTGCCGTCCACCACGAACAGCTCGCGAAGTCCTCTGCGCTTCATCGCGCGCAAGCGCTCCAGCGCTTCAGCGACGGTGAGATCGAAACGGACGTAACTGACCTTCGGATCCATCAGCCTGCCGGCCGAGTTGTCCGGATAATTCAGCAACTCGCGCAGTTCGCGAGCAACCTGCGGGTCCAGGCTGGCGAGCCAGCGGTCGCGAGTTTCGGCAGGCAGGCGTACCAGCACGGCTGCGCTGGCCTCAGGCACCGATTCGGCGAGAAGATACGCGCCGGTCGCTACCGGCAGGGTTTCGAGAACCGCATTGGCGATGTCCGGTGCCAGAAACTGCCACGTGGCGACGGCGGCATGCTGTGGCTGGGCAGCGAGCAACTCGGCCGCCTCGTCAGCAGGCATGGATTCGAGTTTTCGTGCCGCCTCACCCGGGTAGTCGAGGAGAAAGCGTTCGTTCAGTGCCAGCACGGCCGGCAGTGTGGCGTCGCTCACGATTTGTCCGATGTGATCGATTTGGCTCCGGGGAGCAGGGAAACAACGGCATGAGCGAGAGCCGAGAACGCGTTCCAGTAGCCGCGCGCGAACATGCTCACCAGCAGTTCGCTGTCATCGGCCGGTAGTTGCCGGTTTGCACGGGCCAGGGCCCGGTCGAGCGCGGCGCGGCGCAGCACGCCGATCGGTTTTTCGTTTCGGTCGGTCACCGGCAGGACCGAAGATTGTTGCCAGCCGCGCCGCCTCGCGACACCGGCGACGGTGGCGTTTCCGGTCAATACCACCGGCGGCTTCACCGCGATGCTGGCGAGTTTCCGTTCGCCCGGAACGCGCAACAGGTTGTGCAGGCTGGCGACGCCGGCCAGACGCTGCTCGTGATCCACCAGGAACACCAGTTCCACCACCGGTTCGTTGCCGGCACCGATGCGCTCGAGTGCGTCACGGACTGTCGTCCCCGGCGGGAACACGAGGATGTCCGGGTCGATCCACGCGCCGACCGAGTCGTTCGGGTAGTGCAACAGCAGGCGCGACGCCATTGCCGCCGCCGTTGGCAGGGTTGCCACAAGCTCGTTTCTTTGCGGTTCGGCAATCTGGCGCAGAATCGACACGGCGGCTTGCGTGCCGATCACTGCCAGCAGTGATTGGGCGGTGCCGGCTTGCAGTTCGGTCAGAATGCGGGCGGCGACGGTCGGCAGCATCGCATTGAGCACTGGCGCACCGGCGCGGGCCGGCACGCGTTCGAACAGTGCCGCGGCGTCCGCGGCGTTGAGTCGTTCCAGGATGCGGGCCGCTTCGCCCGGATGCGCAGTAACGAAAGCGAGCGTCAGTGTTTCGGCATTAGCCATTCGAGTCGCCTGCAATCACGGTGATCGGTTGCTCGTTGTAGACGCGCGCGGGCACGCTGACCCTGCCGTTGCCGGCATCCAGAATCAGCGCGGTGGACGTGATGTCGACGACGCGCCCTTCGTTTTCACCGACGCGTATCACCTGGCCGACGCTCAGGGATTCGCGCAGATGGTGCGCGCCGATCAGGTTGGCGACATAGTCGCGTGCACCCAGACCGACCGACAGTGCCAGCCCGCCGGCAATGGCAGCGGCAATGGCGGCGATGAAAACGACCAGGAACGTGACCTTGATGCCAATCTGGTCGGCGCCGACCAGTATCGCGCCGGCAACAATGGTTATCTGGGCGACGCGGGCGAGTCCTGCCCGCTGCGCGGGGGTGAAGCCGGGCGCGGCCGTGCTAACCAGGTCGGCGACGACGCGCGACACGGCGTACCCGACCACCATGATCAGCACACCGGCGGCAAAGGTGGGCAGATAGGCGACGAAGCGGCTGAGCCAGTCGGTAAACGGTGCAAGGCCCAGCACCTCGGTGGCAGCGGTTGCGAAAAACAGCAGCACCACCCAGAACACGATCGTGCCGAGCACCTTGGAAGCGTTGCCCATGTGCAGGCGCTCGGCGCCGGCCCCGACGACGCGTGAAATCAGCTTGTCGAGCAAGCGGGCGGTCCGCCAGGTCAGCACGCGCAGCACTCGCGCCAGCAGCCATCCGAAAATCAGCAGCGCGATGGCGCCGACGATGTTGGGCAGATAGGACAGGACATGATCGGTGATCGTCGACATGCCGCCCGTGAGAGCCTGTACGAGACCGGCTTCCTTATCCATGCGCTTTGCTCCGGATGAAACGCGCGAATCATGTGCGCGCAAACTGCAGGCAGCTTATCACCGCGAAGTAGACTGTCACCAGTTCCGGGAAAATAATTCAGCGGTTTTTCACTTTCGCGGCTGGCTGAGGATTGATCTCGAAGGCAGGCGCCGAACGGCAGCCGGAACGGCGAGGTTCAAAACCGGGCGTGCCAGGTCCGACCTTTCGGGAGGGCACGATGCCATCGGTTCGCGTCTTGCGCGATATCGCCTCGGTCAGCGGGGCGGCCACGCGGCATGCGTGGACATTTCGTGGCCAGACAACAGGGCGCAAAAAGAAAACGGACCGGAAAGTCCGGCCCGTTGCCTTGTGGCGCCACCGTCTGCAATCAGCGCATGTCCTGCACTTGCACCGTTTGCGAAACGGAAACTTTGGTCAGCGGTTCCAGGTTGCGTAGCCGCTGGTGGTGCCGTCGGCCCAGTTTACCTGCGTGACACCGACGAAGTTGTTCGTTCCGGAGATTCCGCTGTACTTCCCGGTGCCGCCGGTGAACGTGAACGTGCCCGGCCCGGCTGCGCCCGGTCCGGGGGTTCCTGCATTATTCCAGGTCGCGTAGGCCTGATCGCCTTCGACGTCGGTGACGATGCAATAGCCTCCCGCCGCGGTCGTGCCCTTGTTCAGATCGAGGTCGTACCATGCCGGACACTTTATGCCTGCGAGGTGAAACAGGCCGCCTTTGCCTTTGTCACTGAAAAAGGAACCGGTGAACTCACCGACCCAGTAGAAATGACCTTCTTCAATCTGGTGCGCCTTGCCCACCCCGAACCAGCCAAAATAACCAACCGGCTTGTGGTTATCCGCATGCGCGGTTGGGGCAAGACGCAGCGAATAACGCAGCGGCAAACGCTACGACACTGAATCGTGAAAAAACATTCCGTGAAAAAGATATTGTCATTGTTGAATGGCTCCCATAGCTTGAAGTTACGGATTACGGACGGTGTTGCCCGGCGGAGACCGAGTCCGCGAAGTTCTGGCTTGCGGTACTCGTGCGCCGGGACCATTGGACCGCATGACGACTTACCAATAGCTTACGGATAGACGACCCTTTGCCATTGACATAGTGGGCGCGCAACAGGTTGCCGCCGTTGTGCGCCGCAACAACAAAAGTGTGAATTTGTCACATTTTTCGTGTGTGCCGGTTAACGCCCAACATGTCATGACGAACACATACTGGTTGTGCCAAAACAAAACCGGGGAGAGTGGCATGCTCAGGAACGATGGCACGGCATCACTTACGTATGGCACGAGTCTCGCGCGGCGCAGCCGAGACACCGAAGATTCCAGAACACCTTCAGTCGACGCCGCTGCGAAGAAAAAAAGAGCGAGCAGGTCGCGAAATGGCAAGGGAGAACCGCAAGCTGGTGATGATGCGATGGTCGGCTTGATCCAGAACGCCTATCTGCGTTTGCTCGTCGGAGATTCCTTGAATGCACGACGCACACTGGAGCGTGCGCTGGCTTCGCAGGGCATTCACCAATTGGCAGGCGAGGCGCTGAAAACTGCGCCCTTGATCAATGTCGGGGCGAAGCATCGGGGCGACCCTGCTTCTGCCGCGGACTTGCACTGGCGACCCGGAGATCCTGGCAGAGCGAAGGTAGTCATTCGCACGCTGGGCAGCTTCGAAGTCATCGTAGATGGCGTCAATCCCGGATCCCGGCGCAAGCCGCCTTATCGTCCGCTTGGCATGCTGAAAGTGCTGATTGCGCATGGCGGCTGTGCCGTTAGCGAAGGCGCCGTCGTCGACGCGTTGTGGCCGGATCTCGACGGTGACCATGCGCACGACGCGCGCCAGGTCGCTCTGCACCGGTTGCGTAAGCTTCTTGGCTCAAGCGATGCGATTTCGGTCAGTCACGGCCGGATGTTTATCGATGACGAGTTGGTGTGGGTGGATGCGCTGGCACTCGAAACCCTGATCCGTGCCCGGTTGCCGGGAGGTAATCGCGAAAAAGCGAAAATCGCGCTCGATCTTTACCGTGGAGCCTTTCTGCCACAGGAGGTCGACGCCCAGTGGACGGTCCGCATGCGCGAGTGCTTGCGCACAAAATTCGTGAATATCGTTGCCAAAGCCGCGATGGAGATGGAATCGCAAGGGCAGTTTTCCGAAGCGGCTGCGTTATTCGAGAGAGGCGTCGCAGTCGACGATCTTGATGACGTGCTGCATACGGGACTGGTTCGTTGTCTGAAGAAAGCCGCGCCGCCAGGGGTTAGTCAAACGAGATCGTAAAGAACAGGTCGATGGCATCGGTATCGCCGCTTTCGGTGCGCAATGACCAGCGCCGCGTGAGCTGGTAAGTAACGCGCAGGGTGTTGCTCGCGGTGCTCACGCCGAACTCCTGTGTGACGTATATCTTGTCGGAGATCTGTTTTCCGACCGCGACGACGCCGCCTTCCGATCCGCTGCTGCCCGGTATCAGGGAGATTTCGTCCAGGCCGACCGAGCGTGCCAGTTGCGCCTGTAGCGGTGCTGTCCCAAGGCCGGCGGCCAGCGCGACGGCCGATCGCTGTAATGCCTGAGAATCCTGCGTGTTACTCGATTCTGCCTGTCTGCCCAGCACCAGCCACGCGAGTTTGTCCGGGTCTGGCACCTCTGGATCGGAAACAAGACGCACCAGCGGGTCGCGCGCCGTGCCGGTCACCTCGACGCCGGCTTCCACCGGTTGGTTCTTGCGCATGGCGCGGATGTTGATCCCGGGGTTGTTCACCGGGCCGGCAAAGTAAAGCGCGCCTTTTTCGATTTGCAGGCGGCGCCCATATGCCTCGAAGGTGCCGCTGGCAACGCGGATCTCGCCGTTGGCCGACAACGGTTTGTCGGCGCTGCTGGTCAATTGAATGGCGCCTTCCATGCGCGCATCAAGTCCGCGCCCAACGATGGTGAAATCCGGACCCAGGTCGAGCTTCAGGTCGAGGTTGGCACGCTTGGTTTCCGCAGACACCTGTGATTGCGTTTGCTGGCCGGATATGACGACGTCGTCGCCCAGCGCGGGCCTTGTGCGATTGCGTAGCTCGACCCGTCCCCGATCGGCGGTCAACTCGCCGTTGAGCGAGAACACCGCGTCGCGGTATCCGAGTTTTCCGGCACCCGAAACGGTTAAACGCAATTCCGGATGCTGGACCACGGCAAGCTGGCGCGCGGCCCACTGAAGATCCATCACGGGGACGCCTTTGCGCGCCGAAAAACGCCCGCTCGCCGTCAGTTCGCCTTCTCCGCCCTTGAGGCGAAATTGTTTCAGTTCCAGTGCGTCGTCGCCGAAGCTCGCGCGCAGCAAGCCTTCGCGAAAAAACACGCCATTGGCGACATCCTCGATCTTCAGATCGTCGGCTTCGACGGTTCCGCTCAGTCTCGGTTGCGCGATCGTGCCGCCGCCTTTCACCGACATTTTCAGGCTGCCGTCCGCGGTCACGTTGCGGCTTGCCAGCGCGGCGATCGGGCGTATCGAGCGCATCTGCATCACGCCTTCGAGGGTCAGCGGCGCGTCTCCGGCGATGCCCAGTTTCGAACCGCGTTTCTCGAGACGTGTCTGCGCCGAACCGTTGGCGTCTATCTGGGCGCTGCGCAAAAATGGCTTCGGCGTTGATCCGGTTGGCAACTGCCCGCAACGTCACGCGCAGCTCTGTCATACCCAGCGCCAGCGGTTCTTCGCCCGGAATGACAATATCTCCGCTCCGTCCGGGTCAGTTCGACGAAGCCATCGACTGTGTCGTTGGCATTGATCTCCCAGCGCCCTCCGAGCACAAGCGTCGATTCGATGGCAGGGGGCTTTTCCATCAGTGCCATTACCCGCGCGGCCCGCACGCCGCTGATCGAACCTTGCGTGCGGAGCCCGTTACTGTCGTAGCGCGTCTCGCCGAGCGACAGTTCGGCCAGGCTGAAGACAACGCCGGTTGCGCCAAGCAGCACGCGATCGCCGGCGAGTTCCAGGGTTGCCTCGCGTGTCATCCGGAAAGGGTAGTCACCGCGTTCGTTCTGCAGTGACTGCAGGGTGCCGGACCAAATACGGCGTGATCTGTCCCAACCGCCGTTCAACTGACTGGAAAGCTGCAATTGTGGAGCGCCGGCGTAAAGCTCGATGGAATGTGACCGCAGTGTTCCGTCCACCTTTGCCTCCGCGCTGTCCACGAACAGGTCGCCGCGTTCAGCTCGTTTGACAGCGACTCTCGCGCGAATGGCGGGATCCTCAGCCTGCGTCATCGCGATCTCCGCTGTGGCTTCGTCAATGCGAAGCTGTTCGAAAACAAGCTTGTTCGCCCGCAGGCTGGCAGTGACGGAAGGCTGCGCCAGCGTGCCGCGCAATTTGCCCGACAGTTGTAGCTGGCCGGCGGCGGATTTCTCGAGAACCTCGAGGTGCTGCGCGTCAATTGTGAAATCAAGCGCGTCACCGGCCGCGCCGAAACTGCCGGCCAGTTTGAGACGGTTGCCGCCGTAATCGAGTTGCATGTCAGCAGCCTGCAGACGCGAGGCAGACAACCGCGCGGTGCCGCTGCCGGACAGTGCGACTGCGTTGAGCTGGCTCTTGGCGAGTTGATAGCTGACTATGGCGTGCCAGTCGGGGCGCAAATCGCCGTGCGCGCGCACCTTGCCGTTGAGCCTGGCTTGCGGAAATTCTCCGAACCGTGCCGGGTCGAATTCGTTGAAGGAACCGTCAACGGTGTAGCTCAATTGCTCGTTGCGGTCGATCGATCCGCTGGCGTTCAATTGTGCGCCGGCGGCTTGCGCGGTGATGCGATCGAAGGTGATGCGCTCGGCGGTGACTTCCGCATCAGCGTTGATCCGCATGTCTTTCTCGCGCAGGTCGGCGGCGATACGCTGTCGATTGCCGTCATGGTCGAGCCGAATCGACCCGTTCAGCCGGGTTTGCTGCAACGCTTCGTGCACGGCGCGCAGATCGAGATTGCTTACGTCCAGCGCAAGGGTGATCTGTTCCTGTGCGAGTTGGGCGTTGCCGCTGGCGTTGCCGCCTTTGCCGAGATCGATTCGCAAGTCCGACAGTTGCAGCGACGAGGTGTCCAGCGCAAAACCGGCGTCAATGCGCTGGATGGGCAGCCGCTGCTGATCGATCGGCCCGGAAGCAGCGTTTTCCGCTTGCAGGCGGCCGGCCAGAAAGAAACGCTCGACCGGTTGCGTCGTTACCGTTTCCGCCGCCATCGACACAGTCAACGCCGTTTGCGGAAAGCGCGCATCGATGGCCGCCGCGTCGATGTTCGATGCGCTGGCACTGACCGACTGAACCGGTTGCGCCAGGAACGGCGTGAGCAAGAGTTCGGCGTTCATCTGCAATGGTCCCAACAGCGCAGTGACGACGGCATCGATTCTCTGCAATTCGCCCGAGAGCCCGATATCGGCGGACAGGGGCCAGCCCTCGATTCGATTGCTCGATACGGACAGCGTCGCAGCCAATGGCATGGGTGACGACGCGCCGATCGTTGCTTCTCCGGACGCGCGACCCCATGGGCTGTCCAGCGAACGCAACACCACTTCGTGCGTCCGGCTGTCGCCATGGTAAGACGCGTCGATTCCGGTCAGTTGAATTCGCTCCGGTTCTGCAGCGCCCGTTTCGGAGGACGCGTTGCCGGCCGCGATAACCAGCTCCGCAATCCTCAGCGAAGCAACGTCGATCGCGATAGGCAGCGCAAGGTCCTGCGGAAGTGGCGGCGGCTGCGATCCTTGCGGTTGCGATGCAGCTGTCTTCGACATATAGCTCAGCGCATCGAGGTGAAGACTGGTGACGTCGAGCCGGCGGTTCGTGAGCAGCCATGGGGACCAGACCAGCGCGATATTGCGTGCCTCGATCCTGTACTCGGTGTTCTCGCACACGAGGTACTGCACGTGGACCGGCTTCATGAAGGCGCCGCGTATGCCATTTACCGTAAGTGAGCAGGGCAAGGATGTGGCGATGCGCTCGATGCCCCATCGCAGCGCGGTTTCGCTGCGAGCTGCCCAGTAGACCGCAGCGCCGGTCGAGCAAGGACAGAAACACGATTCCGGCGAGCAGCCAGAGCAGAAACCTGCGGGTTCTCACTGGAGCACGAATCCTGCGGTGAAGTGAACGCGGTAATCGTCCACGTCCTCGCCGTAAGCGACATCGAAATTCAGCGAGCCAATCGGGCTGTACCAGCGCACGCCAACGCCATAACCTACGGCCGCCTCGAAGCCGGAGGTTTCGTCAACGGCATTGCCAGCGTCGTAGAACACGGCAGCCCCCCACTGTTGCCTGATCCAGTGTATGTACTCGATGCTGCCGACCAGGAGATAGCGCCCGCCGACGATGGAACCGCCTTCCTCGACACCGAGGCTTTCGTACTCATAACCGCGCACCGAATTGTCGCCGCCGGTGCGAAACAGGTATTCGGATGGGAATGCCCTCGCGGCTGTCGGCAATCACGGTGCCGGACTCCAGCCGCATCGCGATGGTCCCAAATGTTTTCACCGGCAGAAAGTACGAACCCTTGGCGATGACGCGTCCGAAGTTGGCGTCCGAGCCCACGTCGCGGCTGGCGCCGCCGAGTTGGAGACTCAGAAAATGTCCGGCGCGCGGCGTCAGGAAATCGTCCAGTCCGTTCCAGCTCCAGAGCTGTGCAAGATACAAGGCCTGGAGATCGTCTTCCGTTCCGTCCGCCAGCACCCGGTTCTCGGTGAGCAGTTGTAACAACTGCTGCGACTTGCGCTCTTCGACAAGGTAGGTATGCAGGCCGGTCACGCTCCAGTCGGTGCTTTGCACGTTCTGGATGTCTTCATATTTGAAGCGCGCCACTGCACCGTAGTTCCATCCTCTCTCGTTCACCGGAAGATCAAGGCCGCCCAGAACTTCCTGGCGCAAACGGTCGACTTCGGCCCTGGCGTTCAGCTTCAGCGCGCGATCGAAGGCGTTGTGATCCGTGTATCCGGCGAGCCCGCGCAGGCCGCGGTCGGTGCTGAATCCAATGCCCAGGTCAACCTTGCGTGCCTGGCTCTCCACCAGATTCACGAAGATCGGCGTGGCGTCCGCTCTTTCGGCATCGTTGGCCGCGAACACGACCGCACTGGCAAAACGGCCGCTGGCAAGGAGCCGCTTCTGGAATTTCAGAAGCTGTTCTTCATCGTAGGGGTCGCCCGGCTCGATCGGGCTCAGATTGCGCACGATCGGCAACGGGTAACGTTGCAGACCGCTGACTTCGACCTCGCCGAAATAGAACGGCGGTCCGCTGTCGATCTCGACCGTAAGGCGCGCCTCGCGTACCGCCGGGTCGATTTCGGCGCGGCTGCTGATGATGCGCGCCGCTGCGTAGTACCTGCGGTGCAGGCTGTGTGTCGCGCCTTCCTTGCTGGCGTCCCAGTCGCGTTGCCGGAATACGCTTCCTTCATTGAAGACGAAAGCATCGCGGGCGGTCCGCACCCGCTGCTCGTACATGGGGTCATCGTTGACCGCGCCGCGGATGCGCAAGTCGACCGTCACGACTTTCGTCGGTTCTCCCGGCTCGACCTGTAACTTGACGATCCACCCGGTTTCGTTGCGTTCGAGTCGCGCTGTTACTTCGGACGAAAAATAACCTTCCGTTGCGAGCAGTCCGCGGGCCTGCGCCGGTGCCGTCTTGACGAGTTGCCGTAACTGATCCTCGGAAACGTCTTCCCGGCCGGCCCAGCCGGTAAGGTCGAGGTTGTCTTGCAGCACGCCGGCGAGTTCCTTCGGTGCTTCGATCTGCACGCTGAATTCGACAGGGACCGCCAGAACCGGCAACGCTGCCAGACAAAGAAAGCCGGCGAGCACCATGCGGGTGATCCGGCTTCGCAGTTCAGGCATACCGGGAGCAATTTGCAGAGTGGGTCAGGTGTTCATTGTCTCAGAATGCGCCGCATTCGATGTGTTATCAGCGCCTTCGAGCGTGGCCGGATCTCACGCAGGGAAGCTGCGAACCAGCTTCCCCGGCTTGCCGCAACCGGCGACCGGCCCGCTCTCGTCGACCACGCGCGTGCCGTTGACCCACACGCCAAGCACGCCGGTGGGGGGAATGTCGACGCGGCAGGCGCCGGCGGGCAGGTCCGATACCCGGGTCTTCTCGCCGCGCCCCACGGTGTCCGGGTCGAACATCATCAGGTCGGCATGCGCGCCGGGCACAAGCCGCCCCCGGTCCGCAAGGCGGTAGGCATCGGCGGCGCGGCTGGTCAGCATCTGCACTGCCTGTTCCAGTGTCAGGTCACCGCGCTCGCGCACCCAGTGGCCCAGCAGGTACAAACCGAATCCGGCATCGCACAGGAACGACAGGTGCGCACCCGCATCGCCAAGACCGAGCGCAGCATACGGGTTGACCAGCAGTTCGCGCACCCGGTCATCATCGATGTTGAACAACTTGCAGTCGAATACCGTCTCCATGCCACCGGCGAGCGCATGATCGAGCAGCCAGTCGAACGGATCCTGACCGGATTCCTTCGCAAGTTCCGGGACCAGTCTGCCGACCAGCGCGTCGAACTTCGGGTCTGTGACTTCCTGCACGCGCATCTGGCGGAAGGAGTGATAGGAAAAGCGCACCGGCACGCTGGTGGTGAGCGCTTCCGCCTTGACCGCCTCACGGAATGACCTGTCGGCAAACAGTTCGCGGTAGCGCGGCGTGCCGATCGATTCCATTGCCGGACGCCACGAGATCATCGCGTGCAACGGGTAGGGCAGCGCCATGGAGAATTCCATTCCCAGCGGGTAGCTTGCCACCTGTCCCCACAATTCGCGCCCCCGCTTTCGCGCCGCTTCGATTTCACCGAACTCGCGCACCACGCGTTGCGGATCGTTCGGGTCGCTGAACATTGCGCAGATCATCACCGGCCGTCCGTTGCGCGCGGCAATCTCTTCCAGCCACGGTACGGTGCTCGTCATGCCTTTGGTCAGCATGAACACGCCTTTGCCTTTTTCGCCCAGCGTTCCGGTGAGCGTCATCATTTCGTGCGCGTCGGCGAAACGCGACGGCATCGGAATGCCATCGATGCCGTTGTGTTGTTCCAGCGTCGAGGTGGCGAATCCGATCGCGCCGGCGTCCAGCGCTTCGAGGACGATCTTTCGCATCTGCGCGACTTCGCCGGAGTTGGCCGCGCGCTTCATCGCGTCTTCCCCCATCACGTTGACGCGCACGGAAGAATGGCCGCAGAAGGAAGCGACGTTGGGCACCATGCCCTTGCGTTCCAGCAAGTCGAGATATTCGGGATAGGACTCGAAGTCCCAGTCAATGCCTGCTTGCAGCGCCTCGATCGGCATGCCTTCGACGTAGGCGAGGTTGCGCGCATTCAGGTCGCGGTGTTGCGGTTTGCACGGCGCGATGGTGAATCCGCAGTTGCCGATCACCACGGTGGTGACCCCGTTGGCGGGCGAGGGCGTCGCGAAAGCGTCCCAGGTGAGCTGCGCGTCGTAGTGCGTATGCAGATCGATGATGCCCGGAGCAAGGACCTGGCCCTGTGCGTCGACGCGCTCGCGCGCCGCGCCAAGATCCTTGCCGACCGCCACAATACGGCCGTCGCTGATTGCAACGCCGCCAGCCCTGGCCGGGGTGCCCAGTCCGTCAATGACTTGTGCGTTTTCAATAATCAGGTCGTGCATGCGGATTCTCCTGCCTTCATTCGCCGAAACGGTGCAATCTATCGTTGGGGAAAGCATCCGTCCAGCATCCGTTGGTGTGTCTTTGTTATGCTAGGGCCTGTTAACACATAGGTGTTAACTGTCCTGGTTTGCCGGCCGGGTGTTTTGGCTGCCCGGGAACGTGCCCCCGGAACGAAGCAGCGCGAACCATTCACGACCAACAGCGGGAGAATGGCCATGAGCAGCAGCGGCAACGTGATCGAGAACATGCCTGGCGGCAGCAAGGCCGCCAGCCGGAACAGGCCGGTTGCTGGCGGGCACATCGAGATCCAGCCCCTGAGCGCGGCGCTGGGCGCGGAAATCATCGGACTGGATCTGAACGGCCCGGTTGGCGAGGCCGCGATCGCCGCTGTCCGTTCGGCTTTCCTTGCGCATCATTTGCTGTGCTTTCGCGGCGAGGCACTCGCGCCTGCCGATTTTTCCCGCGTTGCGCGCGTTTTCGGAGAACCGCAACTGCAGTTGTACCGCAGTCAGCGCGTCGAAGAAGTGCCCGAGGTGTCGATGCTGGAGAGCACCTACAAGTCGGCCGAAGACAAACCGGACGATCTTGCGCTGGTGCGCCTGTCGGGCTGGCACACGGATGATTCCTATTTCGCGCAACCGGCCAAGGCGACGATGCTGCAGGTCCTGTCGCAGCCGTCGAGTGGCGGTGAAACGCGGTTTTGCAATACACGCCGGGCGTACGAGGACCTCGACGACGAAATGAAACAGCGTCTGGACGGGCTGCAGGCGGTGCACAGTTACGATACCGTGCGCGCGCCGGGGCGGGCGCCGGAGCGCAGTGCGGTCGAGAAACAGGAAACGCCGGACGTCGTTCATCCGCTGCTGCGCACGCACGAGGATACCGGCAGGAAAGCGATCTACTTCAATCCCAACCGGACCGATCACATTGTCGGCATGGACAGAAAAAGCAGCGATGAACTGCTCGATTGGCTGTACACGCATATCACGCAACCGAAGTATCGCTATGACCACGCGTGGCGCCCGGGTGACATCCTGTTGTGGGACAACCGGTGCCTGATCCACTCGGTCAATACCGATTTCCCGGTTGGCGAGAAACGTTTGCACCAGCGCATCCTGCTCAAGGGCGGCCGCCCGGTCTGAAGCGCACCCGTCCCGTTTGCTTCCTCGCAGCGAGCACAGTCTGATGCGCCCGGTCAGCGTGTATCCGTCCCGTACGTTTGAATGAGCCAGCCGGTTACCCAGGCGACTGTCCCGTCCGGTTTCTGGCAATACCTTCGTTCGATGGGGCCCGGGCTGGTCGTTGCGCTGACCTGGCTCGGCGCGGGGGATCTGGTCGACTCGGCGGTAGCCGGCGGTCATTACGGCTACAGCCTGATGTGGGCGATGGTCATCGCCCTGTTCGTGCGTTTCGCCTTCGTTTCCATTATCGCCAAGTACCATCTTTGCAATCAGCACGGCGAAAGCGTGATGGCCGGTCTGAGGCGCCTGCATCCGTGGCTGCCGTGGTTCGTCGGCCTGGTCGGGCTCGTGTTCGTGCACTTCTACGGTTCGTACATGATCAAGGGCACGGGCGAAGCCTCGGTCCGGTTGCTCGGTTTTCTGCCGGCGTGGGCCTGGTCGGTTTTCTGGGTAGGCGTGGCCGCGTTATTCCTGTTTCGCGGTGCGTATCGGCATGTCGAGATCATCTTCTATGTCTTTCTCATCATGCTCAGCGTCTCGATGATCGGTGTCGCACTATGGAGCGGCCCCGACCCGGTGGCGGCGGCCAAAGGCGTGCTGCTGTTCGACGTTCCCGAACAGAGCGGACAGTTCGGCGCCTTGCTGGTCATCGTATCGCTCATCGGCGCCGTCGGCGGATCGATTTCGAATCTGCTGTATCCGTATTTCATGCAGCAAAAAGGCTGGGCCGGGCCGAAGTTCAGGCGATTGCAGCACTACGACCTTGCTTTCGGTACCGCGGTGCTGGTGGTGCTGAATCTGTCGGTCTGGACCATTGGTGCCGAAGTGCTCAACCCGCTCGGGATTACCCTGACCGACCTCGACGATCTCGCGGGTTTGCTGACGCTGACACTCGGCGCGCTTGGCGGACCGGTGTTCTACCTCGGAGTATTCGCGGCGCTGTTCAGTTCAGCCATCGGAAACGCAACCGGTTACGGATTGCTTTGCGTCGATGTCGTCAACGTCTCCCGCTCGCCGGGGTCGACCGGCCGTAGCGCGGTCAATCAGTCGACCGTTTACAGGTGGGTTGTTGCCTGGGGGCTTTTCTCACCGCTGATCTGGAGTTTCCCGGGCATGCCCGGTTTCATTGCACTGACGATCATCGTCAATGCGGCCGGTGTGCTGGTATTGCCGGTGCTGTGCGGAAGCCTCTGGGTCATCACCGCGCGCCGGGCGTTTATCGGCGACGCTTATCGAAACAGGGTGGCGGAAAACAGTTTGATGGCCGGATTATTCGTGCTCTCGATCTGGGGTGCCTGGCAGTCGTTCAACGCGTTCTCGGCGCTGCTGACCGGCGAGCCTCCGGCGGCGGGTTAGCGGCCGCCGGACACCGAAAAGGTCTGTAACGGCAGCACGCTCAAGCGCGCTGGGCGCCACTCAGGCCCGCGCGCTGGGGCGCCAATCAGGCCCGCGTGCTGGGGCGTCACTCAGGCCCGCGCGCTGGCACGCGACGTGACCGAGGCGAACCAGTGCGAGAGATGGGTTTGTTCCTCGGGTATGCGCACCTTGCACGCCTTTGCCACGATCAGCGCGCATTGCAGGATGATATCGGCGATGGTGTAGCGCCCGGCAACGAGGAAGTCGCGTTCTTCGGCCGCGCGGTTTCCAAGTTCATCATCCAGCCAGGCCATGCGCGCCATCAGTTTCTCCCGCGCCAGTTCGCCGTACGCCGCGACCTGCGTGATGCGCCCCACCCAGAACGGATGCAGATTCGAGAACACGTCCATTACCGGGATGCCGAATTCGAGTTCGGCGCGCCGCGCCCACATCTCGATTTGTGCGGTTTCCAGCGGTGTCGTCCCGAACATGTTCGGTTCCGGATGTTGCGACTCGATGTACCTGCAGATGGCAACGGACTCGGTGAGGATGGTCCCGTCGTCGAGTTCCAGCGCCGGCAGCTTTCCCAACGGATTAACCGCCAGGAATTCCGGCGTCGCATTCTCGTTTCTTGCGACATCGATTTCCTGCAGGGGAATGTCTACACCTTTCTCTGCCAGAAAAATGCGTACGCGCCGCGGGTTCATCCCGGCGTTCAGGTTGTACAGTTTCATCTTGTGTCTCGCCGATGTTCGCCGGTTCCGCCGGCGGCGCTATTTCACGTGGGCGACAATGCCGCGATAGGGTTTCGTGCCGTAGAACTCGGCGTGGAGCAGGCCGGCCTTGGCCAGCGGCAATTCGCCGAACAGGCGTTCGGCATGAGCGACGTCATCGCATTCGAACACGACGATGGCGCCCTTGCCGTCAGCCCGGCTGTAGATTTCCCTGACATACTCGTCCCGGTACATCCGAAGCGCCTGATTCGCTTCTTCTTCGAGGTAGGGTGCGAATTCCTCCGGTTTGGCGCTTTCCTTCCGGGTCGCAACGACGATGACTTTCATTTCCAGGCTCCTCTGTGCGGGTAACGTGACGGGATAAATGCTGCAGAAGTTACCATTTTTCGTGATACGGGCGCACCTCGACATTGAATGACCACGCAGACGGATCCTGATGCGCGACGTGGTACATCGTATCCGCGATCGCGGACGGTTTCGCGAAAAAGTCATCGGGCTTGTCCGGGAACATGCGCGGCCGTGTCGACGGCGTGTCGATCGCGGCGTCGATGGTGATGTAGGCGACGTGAACCCCCTTCGGGCCAAGATCGCGCGCGATGGCTTCGGCCAGTATGCGTTGCGCCGCCTTGGTCGGCGCGAACATGCAAAAGCTGGGTTTGCCGCGCCAGGCCGATGTGTTGCCCGTCACCAGGATCGCGCCCTTGCCTTGTTTCACCATGTGCGGTGCAACGCACTGGGTCAGAACCATCAGCGCCGTCGTGTTGACGCGAAACAATTCTTCGAAACGCACCGGATCGGCGTCGAGAATGGTCGCGAACGCGCCTTGCGCGGCATTGTGGACCGCGACGGCGACCGGCCCCATTTCCTGATGCACCTTGCTGACGGTGTGACGTAACAGGTCGAGATCACCGATATCGCAACCATAGCCCCTGGAGCCGGGTATTTCTTTCTCGAGCCGTTTGAGGCGTTCTTCGGTACGCGCAAGCATGGCGACGCGATAACCGTCTCGGGCGAAACGCCGGGCAATGGCGGCGCCGGTGCCGTCGCCGGCGCCGGTAATAAGGCATACGGGATCAGTCATTTCTGCCGCCGGTCATGTTCATCTCCAGTCGTTTCCATTTTCGAATTTGTGAACAAGGGGCACCCTGTCACTTGTCTCGTTTGCCAAATTATATGATGATTATCATGTAAACCAGCAATGCGGCAGGAATCAATCGTTAAATGAGACGTCCGAGAGTCGAGGTTGCCCGCACGCGTGAACGCATCGTCGCGGGCGCCAGCGCAATGTTTCGCGAGCGCGGGCTGGCGGGCGTGAGCGTCGCCGACGTGATGGCGAACGCCGGGCTGACGCACGGCGGCTTTTACGCCCATTTCGCCTCGCGCGAGGAACTGGTCGCGGAGGCGATACGGTTTGCGCTGCTGCAATCGGCACAACGTATTTACCTGAGCGCGCTCAAGGCGGGGGACACGCCCGGTTATTCGAAACTGATTCAGCGCTATCTGACGGTCGAGCATCGCGACCACCCCGAGACCGGTTGTGCGATTGCCTCGCTGGGTTCGGAGATCACACACAGCGGCGGCATTTCGTCCGAGGTGTTCTCTCGGGGGTTTTGTGAGTTGATCGATCTTCTGGCGCAATTGTCGCCGGAACGGACCCGCAAGGCGCGCAAGGCGCATGTGTTGTCGGTTATGAGTGCGCTCTCCGGGGCGCTGGTCCTTGCCAGGACGGTAACCGATGCAGAGGCATCCGGGGAAATTCTCGATTCGGTACGCAGTACGCTGCTGGCGGATGAAAAACGTCGGCAACTCGAACTGAAACGAAGGAGCGACCGGGCCGGAACGAAGGAAGCCCCGGTCGAATGAGACCGGTAACTGATATTCAAATGGAGAAAGCATGCAACGCGCAGGAGGTGAAGGCATGAGGAAAGAGGTGGAGTTCCTGTTCGATTTCGGAAGTCCGACGGCCTATCTGGCCTATACACAGCTGCCGAGAATCGCGGCCGAACGCGGCGCCCGGATTCTGTGGCAGCCGATCCTGCTGGGCGGTGTGCACAAGGCCAGCGGCAATGCAAGCCCCATCGCGGTGCCTGCGAAAGGGCGCTGGATGTTCAAGGACATCACGCGCTGGGCTGCGCGCTATGGCGTTCCGTTCAGGATGAATCCGGACTTTCCGATCAACACGGTGGCGCTGATGCGCGGTGCCGTTGCAATGCAAATGAAAATGCCCGATGACTTCATGACCTATGTCGATGCAATATTCAAGGCGATGTGGGCCGAGCCGAGAAACCTGGGCGAGCCTGCCGAAGTCGGCGCTGTTCTGAAGAACGCGGGACTGGATGCGGAACGCATCTTCGCGCTGGTCGGGGAGCAGGAAATCAAGGACAAGCTCAAGGCCAACTCGGATGACGCGGTCGCGCGTGGCGTGTTCGGGGCGCCGACATTTTTTGTCGGCGAACAGATGTTTTTCGGCCAGGACCGCCTCGACTTCGTGGCCGAAGCGCTCGAAACGAAACCAGCATAAACAGACCGAAGTTATCGGGGAGGAAGAGAATATGGCTTACGAAGTGATGGGTTTCGAGATGCGCGATAACGTCGCGTGGGTGACTTTCAACCGGCCGGACGCGCTCAATGCGATCAATGCCCAGGCGACCCATGAGTTCTACGACATCGTGAATCGCATCAGCAGCGATCATTCGGTGCGCTGCGTGGTGCTGACCGGATCGGGCGACCGCGCATTCTGCGCTGGCGGCGACGTCGCCGAATTCCAGGTAAAGGGCGATGGCGTCGAAGCGCTGGTGCGGGAGATGACCGGCGTGCTGCACGTGGGTATCTCGCGCCTGGCGTGGTTGCCGGCGCCGGTGATTGCGGCGGTCAATGGCGTTGCTGCCGGTGCCGGTCTCAGTTTCGCTGCCTGCTGCGATCTGGCGATCGCCGCCGACACGGCGAAGTTCACCAGTGCCTATACCCACATCGGGCTGACGCCGGACGGAAGCTCCACGTTTTTCCTGACGCGATTGCTGGGCCGCCGGCGGGTGATGGAGATGTACATGACCAACCGGGTGCTGTCGGCACAGGAAGCGCTGGACTGGGGACTGGTGAACCGCGTCGTGCCGGCCGCCGATCTGATGGACGAGGTGACCAAACTCGCGACGCAACTCGCCAACGGACCGACCCGCGCCTATGCGGGCGTGAAAAAACTGGTCATGATGTCGCCCAACGACACGCTTGAATCGCAGATGGAGCGCGAGACGCGGGTGATCGCCGAGATGAGCCAGACGAAGGATGCGCGCGAAGGCATCAACGCCTTTGTCGCGAAACGCAAACCAACGTTTACCGGCGAGTAAAGGCCGCTAACGACAGACAGGACGGGGGGTGACATGGCAATTTCGGCAAAACCGTACGCGGAAAAAAAATTCGCCGAAATCAATGGCAGCCGCATGGCCTATATCGACGAAGGCGAGGGCGATGCCATCGTGTTCCAACACGGCAATCCGACCTCATCGTATCTGTGGCGCAACATCATGCCGCATTGCGAAGGCCTTGGCCGCCTGATTGCCTGCGATCTTATCGGTATGGGGGATTCCGACAAGCTGAGCCCGTCCGGGCGCGACCGGTACAGCTATACCGAGCAGCGAGAGTTTCTTTATGCGTTGTGGGACAAACTCGACCTTGGCGACAACGTCATATTCGTGATCCACGACTGGGGTTCGGCGCTTGGTTTCGAATGGGCCAGCCGGCATCGCGACCGCGTGCAGGGTATCGCTTACATGGAAGGCATCGTCACGCCGCTGACCTGGGACGACTGGCCGGAGAACGCGCGCCGCGTATTCCAGGGATTTCGTTCGGAGTCGGGCGAGGAGATGGTGCTGAACAAGAACGTGTTTGTCGAAGGTGTGCTGCCCAGTGCGGTCATGCGCGGACTGACCGAAGCGGAAATGGCGGTATACCGCAAGCCGTTTGCAGAACCAGGCGAAGATCGCCGGCCGACGCTCTCGTGGCCGCGCCAGATCCCGATCGAAGGACGGCCGGGCGATGTGGTCAAGATTGTCGAGGCGTACTCGCGCTGGCTGGCGCGCAGTGACGTGCCCAAGCTGTTCGTCAATGCCGATCCCGGATCGATACTGGTTGGCCGTCAACGCGAAATATGCCGCGCGTGGCCGAACCAGACGGAAGTCACCGTCAAGGGGACGCATTTCATCCAGGAAGACAGTCCGGATGAGATTGGCACTGCCGTCGCTGATTTTGTCCGGCGTATCCGCGGTTAGTATCCGAAATGCGGCAATTAGTTGTGTATGGAATGACCATTCCGTCAAACCGAGTGATCGTGCGCGCGACAGCGACCGTCGTCGCCGCAAGCCGACCCGCCCGATCTGTTAATTGCTCGTCTCGCGTTGTTCAGAAGCGCCGAGACTGACGGTACGCGGGGCTCCTCAATCCACGCACAGCAGGTGACCCTCGTGTCCCGAGTGTTTCCGAGGGCAGCTCGCCAAACTGAAGGCGATACTCACCAGCAAATGTTCCGGGACGTGTGAACCCGAAACGGCGGACGATGTCTGCGACGTTACCGTCCTTTCCCTTCCTCGCCCGCAATGCGCCGCGTGCAGCGTGCATGCGCATCACCCTGTGGTAAGTGATTGGGCCCATGCCGAAGGATTCACGGAAATACCGGCGAAGTGCACGATCGCTCGCTCCTGTTTCTGCGCAAAGGGCTAATGCGGTTAGTGGCTGGCCCAGGTGCGCATGCATGAAGTCGACGGCATTTTTGACAAGCATCGGAACGTTGTCATGGCGAGGAGACCGTGCCGCATCGGCGTTCGGCTCAACGAGAATATCGACAAGCCGGCGCAGGCACTCGCTTTCGAGAATATGCCCCTCGGGTTCTGCAACAGCGGTTTGGTTTCGCGCACCCGTTGCCAGCAGCGCAGCCATCGACAACTCGACTCGTTTCATTTTCTCCGGACACGGATGAAGCGCTGCCCACGGCCTTATTTCGACCGAATGATCATCGGCGTACAAGATGCGCATTGCGTCGTGCAGCGACTGGATGGGAACGAGCAGGGCATTCATCACTGAACCTCGTCGCACCCTGGCGTGATACGCAACCTCGGGGCGTTTCGCTATCAGTTGGCCAGCCGCGAGTTGTAGACCTTGCCAACGACTGGCTTCGTTGCGGCGCGTGATGGGGATAAAAGTCGCGAATTCCGCATTATCCTTACCACGTGCCAGGACATCCTGGTTGGTGCTCGCCTCAAATGCGCGAACAATATTTCCCGGGGCGACGTTGGCGGTGCCCCGGAATCTGCCGCGGGAGAGTTGATGGAACTGGCCACCCCACTGGCCAAACAAACAAGAAAAATCTTCGAAGTTGTCGAGATGAAAATGCATGGAAACGGCCGAAATGCCTGACGAACGGTTACCAGTAGTGAAGGATTGACTCTGAGCGTGGCCAAAAGCGGATAGTTCCCCTGAAGAGCTATCCTTGTTCATGACATTCATTTTACAATCTTTGGTTGTCCCGAATTTGAAGCCAGGCACAGTCACATGATGCGAACGATCACCCTTTCAGTCGTCCTGATTTTCTCTTTTTTCGTAGCGGGTTGTGAGAACGACGTTCAGGCCGGCAATGAGCGGCCGAACATTCTGCTGATCGTCGGCGATGATATCGGCTTCGGTGATCTTGGTTTCAGCGGCGGCGTGACCAGAACGCCGACCCTTGATCAATTGGCAAACCAGGGTGTGATGTTCACGAGCTTCCGGGCTTCCCCGGTCTGTTCGGTAACGCGGGCAATGCTGCTCACCGGCAACAATCCGGTCGAGGTGGGGCTTGGCGCATTCGATTATTCTCTTTACCCGCCGGCAGAAGGAAAACCCGGTTACGAGGCATACCTGACACGCAATACTGCAACGATTGCGGAACTGCTCAAAGACGCCGGCTATCGCACCTACATGGCGGGCAAGTGGCACCTCGGCGGGACGCGCCACGGCGGCCAGGGCCCGCATGAGTGGGGCTTCGACAGAAGCTACTCGATTTACACGGGTGGCTCCAACCACTGGAACCAGGGTGTCTTCCACGTTGACACCCATGATCCGGCGGTGCTCGCGCAAGTCAAGGCGGGCGAGATACCCAAGGAGCCGTTCTATGAGGATGGCAAGGAAGTAGCGCGTCCGTTGGGTATCTACTCTGACGAACTGTACACCTCGAAGATACTCGAATATCTCGAACAAGGCCGTGACACCGGCAAACCATTCTTCGCGTATGTCGCGTACACCACACCGCACGCGCCGCTTCAGGCGCCGGATTTTCTGATCGACAAGTACTACGACCATTATCTGAAACTGGGCTTCGAGGGCTTGAAGCGCGCTCGATTCGAATCGCAGCAGGCATTGGGGATTCTTCCCGGGGACGCGAAGTATCCCTCAAGGGCGGACAACCCGCTGTTGCGATCGTGGTCCGAACTCGGCGACGAGGAAAAGCGCCGGCAGGCTCGCATGATGGCAACCTACTCGGCGATGATGGAGTCGCAAGACTTCCATATCGGCATGATGCTTAACTATCTGCGTGAGTCGGGGCAACTCGACAACACCTTGGTGGTGTATATGTCGGATAACGGGCCCGAAGGCCTCGACATGCGGGGCGAGCTAAGCAACGAGGCGGCAAACGAATGGATGGAGAGCAATTTCAGCCAGAAGTTCGAAGACATCGGGCGCGGTAATTCTTTCGGCTTCATCGGCACTGACTTCGCCGATGCCGTTACCGGTGGGCTGCAATGGTGGAAGTGGTTCATCGGCGAGGGCGGTATTCGCGTGCCGATGATTCTGGTCCCGCCAAAGGGCGAACGTTTTGTCAGGGCAGGGCAAAAGACCAACGAGTCGGCCCACGTCAAGGATGTGCCAATGACGATACTGGATTACGCCGGTGTCGAGCATCCGCAATCCAGCTACCGGGATCGCGAGATTGTCGCGCCCTCCGGCGTCTCCCTGCGCGGCTTCCTTGCCGGTGATCGCGCGCGCCCTCGCTCCCAGGAACAGTGGGTCGCGTTCGAGATTTTCGGTAACAGCTACGTCATCGCCGGCGATTACAAGGCCATCCGCGTGCGCCCTGCGATGTTCGGTGACGGCAACTGGCACCTCTATGACATCAAGAAAGATCCGGGTGAGACCACGCCGCTCGATGCCGAGCAGCCGACGCGCCTGAAAGAAATGATCGCCATTTACGAGAACTATGCGCGTGAAAAAGGCATCGTGCCGGTTGCAGACAACTGGAGTCCGTGGCACGGCTTCATTGAACTTGAAGACAAGAAATAGCTGCGGGCGCCCGCCTCCCCGGAGCCAAAGCCTCGACGACAACTGCGATTGAACAGCCCCGGTTACTCCCCTCCAGCCATCCGGAGCATTTGTCCAACAACCCAAGGTCAACCAACATGAGCACAACCCGCGATCCCATCGGCCTCTTTGGCAAGCTCAACACCGGCGTACTGATGACAGTGACGCCCGAGTATTCCCGCATCAAGGCGCTAAAGCGTGCTGGCGCGGGACGCGCCGAATCGCGTCCTGCCAACTTCTCCATGCAGCCGAAGTACCGGACGATAGATGGTACAAAAATCCGCTACGCAGAAGGCGGCAAGGCGGATGGGCCCGTGGTACTGCTGCTTTGTCCGCTGCCGCAAAGCATCCTTTGCTATGACCCGATCTGGAACAAGCTGGGAGCGCACTGCCGCACGGTGGCGCTCGACTTGCCCGGATTCGGACGAAGCGAAGGCGGGCTGGAATTCATGAGTTTCGAGGCACAGAGCCGCTTCCTTGATAAATTCGTCCGGGAGATGGGCCTGCGGCAGATTCACATCGTCGGCCCGGATGTCGGCATGGCCGTCGCGCTGCACTATGCCATCCACCAGAAGCATGATTTGGCGAGCGTGATCATCGGCGATGGCCCGGGCATCGTGCCCTCCGTCAACGGCAGCATCATCAACAAGGCGGTGGATTCGGGCTTTTGGCGCATGGTTTTCCGCATCGCAGGTGCGCAGGCGTTCGTGGAAGCCGGGTATCGGCTGGCATGCGTGAACTACGTGCCGAGCGCGGAGGAGGTCGCCGACTACGTTGCGTCCTACGACGGCCGCATCGGCCCCGTCACGCACTGGTTCAAGACCTACCCGGAGAACCTCGCGACGGTGGACCCGCACCTCGGTGCGCTCGATCTTCCGGTTCAGATCTTCTGGGGTGATCTCGACGTGTTCCTGCTCGTCGACAATGGGCAGCGTTTACAGGAGCGTCTGAAGCGCAGCCAGCTTCGGGTGTTCGAACGTTGCGGCCACTACAGCTACCAGGACAAGCCCGACGAGTTTTCGGATATGGTTCTGGCCTGGGTCAATGAAGGGCACCGCGCAGTTTAGGCATGCTGTCATGTTGGAGCAAGTAACGTCGGGAGCGGATAGTTGGCCGGCCGTGAGTGGCGTCGCCAGTGCACGGGCCCCTGTGCTGATCGTAACCGCGCTGGACCTGACCCTTTAATGGCAACACAGGCATGTCATTGCGCGAGGCGAACGTGCCGCTTGACCGCCTGATCGCGACGGTTGTGACCGGACGTTTTTCTGATTAATGAAACACCCGCTTGATTTGATGCTGGTGGGCGCGACCGGGGTGGTTGGCAGCTTCGTGCTGGCCGCAGCGCTTGACGATCCGCGGATTGCAAAAGTGATCGCGCCTACGCGCCGGCCATTAGCTGCCCATGACAAGTTGTTCAATCCGGTGGTGGACTTCTCGCGTTTGCCGGAAGATGCGCAGTGGTGGAAGGTCGATGCGGTCATCTGTACGCTTGGCACGACCATCAAGACCGCCGGATCGCGGGCTGCGTTCGCTGCCGTCGACCGGGAACTGCCGATTCATGTCGCGCGCCTGGCGCGGCAGGCCGGTGCAACGCGCTTCGCGCTGAATTCCTCGCTGGGTGCGAGCCACAGCGGCAACTTCTATTTGCGTACCAAGGCCGAGGTCGAAAGCGGGATCCGGGCGATCGGCTATCCCTTCTTCACCATCGTCCGCCCGTCGCTGATCGACGCAAAGCGCGAGCCTTCGCGTCCCATCGAATTCGCCGGTATCGTCCTGTTGCGGGCATTGGGGCCGGTGTTGCCGCGCCGCTACCGCGCAGTGAAACCGGAGCGTATTGCGCGTGTGCTCATCGATGGTGTGCTGGCGGACACGCGCGGCGAAAAAATCACCGAGTCGGAACGGCTTTGATCGCGGATCGCGGCACGGCGAGGCGATGCAGCGGGACGCACGTTGCGCGATTGCAACAGCCACGCGCGAAAAAAATCCTTATCGTTTAGGCAATTGTTTTGCATCTCCGCTCATCGGCAAAAAACCCTTGACTTCACGGTGCGGGAGGCGCCCACTGTTGCTGTGACCGTGCGCAAGGCTGGGGCAGGTTCTCAAGCTAAAGTACGAAGATCAGGTTGTTGCCAGTGACATTCGCTGTTGTGCGCGTCGCAGTCTTGCGATGTGCCTGATGCGGACAGGCGGCGACCACTTTGACCCCTGTGTTTGAGGGTCACCCCGGCTGGAGCCGCGGCGCAAAATGCTGAGGGCGTAACCTGCGTTACGCCCTTTGTGTTTGTGCGATCGGAGTGCCAGCCGCGAGGCGTTTTTTTACTCACCGCAATTTGTTCGGACACAGCCTGACGGCGGTGCGCGCTTGCGCTTGTCCCGCGCAGATGCATCGACATGCGTTTGTGAAATGGATCCCAGGTACGTAACGCCCCGGCCTGGAACACTCGCTGCCGGTCAGAACTCGTAGCTGATGCCAACCGTGAAGCGGTAGTCGTCCTTGTCCGGAACCCTGCCATCCGCAGCAGGCTGCGGATCTTGCACGCGGTCCCAGGTCACCGTGAGATCGAGGTCCAGCTCGCCGACAAGGTCCGATGACAGGGATGTGACCATGTTCTGGATGACGGAACCACTTTCCTCGTCAACGATTTGAACGCGGTACTGGAAAAGGTAATCGAGCCATTTCGTCAGCTCGGTATCGAACATCGTGCCCAGCAGGAATGCGGACGAAGTGTTCGCCGTGTCCCTGCCGGCTGCGACGGATACCGCTTCCTTGTACAGGGCGCCCACACCCGCGGAAATGTCCCACTCGGTCTTCGAGGTGCGGATGATGTCGTAACCGCCACCGGTGCCGAGGGTCAGCTGATTCTGTATGTTCTGGAACCGGTCACGGAAATATTCGGCAAACACGACGCGCCAATACAACCGGGAGGTTACGAACGAATCGAAATACCCGTTGATACGGTGATTGTTTTGCGTCTCCACACCCTTGGTTTCACTGAACGTCCCGCGGTAGTCGGTGTGAAAGCGCGACTCTGCCTTGCGGCGCTCGATGGCGAAAGAGACCGATGCATCCGTCACATCCGAGTTGCCGCTTCGTACGTTTATTCCAATCGTCAAATCGCCCGACCAGTGGTCCCATTCACTGTGCGCACCTCGCGCGATGGTGACAATCTGGTCGCGTGTCACGGTCGTGGCGTTTGGACTGGTTCCGATGGTGGCGGTATTGCCGATCAGGGTGAGTCGGCCGAACGCGGTCAACGGCAAGCGCCCGCCGTCGGGATCACTGTATCGTACCTCCTGCGGTCCGGCGGAGCGCAGAACACTCACGTCTTCCCAATCGAATTTCAGCTTGTCGAGTTCGTCGCTTTCGAATTCCAGGCTGTAACTGTAGAGGCCTTTGATTTCGCCCTTGAGCCATTCGCCCGAGGTCAGTTGCAGCCAGTCGAAACGGGAATCGGGAGGCGGAAAGAACGCCTCCCATGGATCGACTACTTCGGACACTGTCGATTTGACGATCTCTTCGGGAAGTGAATCTTCTTCCGCTGTTTCCAACGGGTCGTCGGGGATCACCAACGCGTCGCCGGGATATTCGGTCTCCGGCAAGGTTTCCATCGTCGCGGTCGCATCCGCATCGGAATCCTGGGCCTGGACCGCAGCGGGGCGCATTGCGCCACTTGCGACGAGCACGCAAAGCGCCACAAGAAAGACCCGTCCGGCACCGCAGAGAGACGCGTAATGGATTGTCACCGCTTTGACCGGAATCGGACCGCACAGCGGGCCGATTTCCGAATGGTTGTTTTCTTCGGGATCATCCGCATCCCGCGAATGACGGTTTGTTTTCCCGACATTCTAAACCGGAACGCGAAGCAGCACGGAAACCGCTCAGCTTCCGGTGCGCGCTTTTGCGCGCCGAAGAACCCACTTGCTTGTCTCGACGGCAAAAAACACCACGCTTGACGCTGCCAGACAGAAAAACAATTCGGCGGGCGGAAGCGGCGTGGTCTTGAAGATCGGATTCAGGTAGGGCACGTAGATCGTCGCCATCTGCAACAAGAACGTCAGGACCACCGCGCCCAGCAGCGGCTTGTTGGTCAACAGCCCGATCGAAAACAACGACTGGTCCTCGGAGCGCAATGCCATCACCTGCCCCACCTGCGACAGTGTCAACACGGTAAAGACCATTGTCTGCCAGTGCGCCGAACCGACATGCAGCGCATACGCCTGCACCGTCAAACAAACTGCGGCCATCAGCAGGCCGACCCAGAGCATGTGCTGCCACATGCCGCTCGAGAACACGCCCTCCTGCGGCGGGCGCGGCGGGCGTTTCATCACGTTCTTCTCGGCCGGTTCGCTGGCAAGCGCCAGCCCCGGTAATCCGTCGGTGACGAGATTGATCCACAGGATGTGAATCGGCAGCAGCGGAATCGGCAATCCGAGAAGCGGCGCCAGCACGATGGTGAGGATCTCTCCCGAGTTACTCGTCATCGTGTAGCGGATGAACTTGCGGATGTTGTCGTAGATGCGCCGGCCGGCGCGCACTGCCGAGACGATGGTGGCGAAGTTGTCGTCCAGCAGCACCAGGCTCGATGCCTCGCGCGCCACGTCGGTGCCGCCTTTGCCCATGGCAATGCCGATGTCGGCGCGCTTGAGTGCCGGCGCGTCGTTGACGCCGTCGCCGGTCATGGCGACGCTTTCGCCTTCGTCCTGAAGCGCGCGCACGATGCGGATTTTCTGCGCCGGGTCGACGCGCGCATACACCCGGATGTCGCGGACCTGCTTCGCGAGTTCGGTGTCGGAGATGTTAGCCAGTTCCTGTCCGGTAACGACGCGGCCGTCGGCAGCAAGGATGTTCAGGCTGGTCGCGATGGCGCGCGCGGTTGCCGGATGATCGCCGGTAATCATCACCGGCGTGATGCCGGCTGTCTTGCATAACTGTATGGCGTCCTCGGCCTCCGGGCGCGGCGGATCGTGCATCCCGGCCAGCGCCAGCAAGGTGAGGTCGTTTTCGAGCAAGTCGGCGTCGTCGGAAGCGGGCAGCTGCGGCCAGTCGCGGCAGGCAATCGCCAGCACGCGCAGCCCGGCCGCCGCCATCCGCGTCCGCTTGCTGCAACACGGCATCCCGGTCGATTGCCGATACGCCATTCGAAGTCAGTACGTTCCGGCACAACGGAATCACTGTTTCCGGCCCGCCTTTGGTAAACGCGCTGAACGTGCCTTCGTGTTCGTGCACGGTCGTCATGCGCTTGCGTTTCGAGTCGAACGGCACTTCCATGACGCGCGGCCATGAGGTTTCAAGTTGCGATTTTCGGTAACCGGCTTGCGCGGCAGTCTGGAACAAGGCGACCTCGGTCGGGTCGCCGGCGACTTCGTCGTCGCCTTTGGCCTGCGCGTCGTTGCTCAACGCCAGCGCGCGCAGCAGGCTGGCGTAGGGCTCGCCTTCGCGCGGCAGTTCGTCGGCGGGTACTTGCTTCGCGTCGACATGCAGTTCGGCGACGCGCATGCGGTTTTGCGTCAGCGTGCCGGTCTTGTCGGAACAGATCCATGTCACCGAGCCCAGTGTTTCGACCGCGGGCAACCGGCGTATCAGTGCGTTCTCGCGCACCATCCTGTGTGCGCCGAATGCGAGCGAGATGGTGACCACGGCTGGCAGCGCTTCGGGAATGGCGGCAACCGCCAGACTGACCGCAGTCAGGAACATCAGTAGCGGTGGTTCGCCGCGCAGCAGGCCGACGGCGAATACCAGCGCGCAGATCGCCAGAATCGCCAGAGCCAGGCGCTGGCCGAACCGGGCCAGACGTATTTGCAGCGGTGTTTGCGTCTCGCCGTCGGTTTCGAGCAACGCGGCGATGCGGCCGATCTCGGTTTGCATGCCGGTGGCCGCGACCAGTGCGCGAGCCCGGCCATACGTCACGACCGTTCCCTTGAACGCCATGTTGGTCTGTTCGCCCAGTGCAAGGTCCGGTGCGTCGAGCGCGTGGGTTTGCTTGTCGCTGGTCTGGGATTCGCCGGTCAGCGCGGCTTCATTGATCTTGCAATGCGCGGCTTCGATCAGGCGCAGATCGGCCGGCACGATATTGCCGGCTTCGAGAACCACGACATCGCCGGGCACCAGTTCTTCGGCCAGTATCTGGCGGGTTTGCCCGTCGCGTATCACCTGCGCGTTGACGGCGGCGAGTTTTCGCAAGGCGGCGATGGCACGCTGTGCGCGGAACTCCTGCACGAAACCGATCACGGCGTTGAGCACGACGATGACGACGATCGCAATCGTGTCCGCGATGTCGCCGATAAAGCCGGAGACGATGGCAGCCGCGATCAGCACCAGGATCATGAAATCGCTGAACTGCGCGAGCAGGGTGCGCAGAATGCTGCGTTGCGCCTGCTCGCGGATGGCGTTCGGGCCGTATTGCGAGAGACGCTGCAGCGCTTCTGCATCGGCCAGGCCTGCCTGCGTGTCGGTGGCAAGGTTGTGCGCTGCCTGTTCCGCCGCCAGGCAATGCCATTTCTCGGCGGCGGCGGGCGCGGCCGGACGGTTCCCGTGGTCTGGCGCGGGATGCGCCGCCTGCTTCGTTGACATCGAACCTGCGCTTATCCGCTGTGAATGAAAAGAATATAGCTATTGATCAGATAGACCGAAAACAGCATCAGGCTGGCCCAGCCAACCGTCCGGTAAAGCCGGGTGCGGGCACGGTAGAACAAGCCGATGATGAAGATACCGCTCATGATCATTGCCGACATGGCGGATACCGCGTGCACGTTCGATACGTGCGACAGAATCGGGCCCTTGAGGTAAACGAGATCGACCACGGCGACGATCGCGATGTTGAACAGGTTCGAACCAAGCAGATTGCCGATTGCCATGTTCAGCGCGCCCAGCCGCAATGCCGTAATCGTCACGACCAGTTCCGGCATCGATGTCGCGAACGCGATGAGCAGCGTGCCGACGAAGCTTTCCTGCCAGCCCATTTCGCCGGCAATCCGCTCGCCGATCATGGGCAGCCAGGCGCCCGCGGCAACCACGACCAGCGCCGCGAGGCCGTAGCCGATGGCGGCGGTTCGCAAACTGACGCCCGGCATCTTCTCCGTCGCTTCTTCGACGAATTCGGCGCGGTGCTCGCGTTCGTAACGGAATACGGTACGGGTTGCCAGCAAATAGCTGACGATGATCACCGGCGTATAGACGCCGACCGGGCCGATCGTTGGCAGCACGCCCACGGCGTTTTCGAGCACGCTGAACCCGGTGAAACCGATGACGACGATGCCGAAGCCGGCCGAGAGCACGTGCCCCTGGTGCGCCTTGCTGTAGACGGACTGTTCCCGGTACAGAAAATCGAGAATGACCAGCAGTGCCAGGTTGAACACGCAGCTTCCCAGCAGTGAGCCGATGGCGATGTCAGGGGAGTTCGTCAAGGTCGCCGCGCTGATGCCGGTAATCAGTTCGGGCAGGGAAGTGACCGCAGCGATCAGCACCAGGCCGACCAGCGTGTCGCCCATGCCGGTGCGGTCGGCGATGACACTGCCGTAAATCGACAGTTTGTAGCCGGCGACGGTAATGACGGCAACACAGAACGCGAACTGCAGCCAGGTCACAAGCATGTGGTGGTTACTTCTGGCCGACAAGTGGTTTCGGGTAACTTATCTCCTTGAATAATCGACAGGATGCGCGGCCTCGCTAATGCATGCGTCATCCTTGCGGGCGGGGATGTTGCTTGATCGATCGCGGCAGCGCTGGAGCCGGTAGCAGGGCAGTGCGTCATCGTTTGCGGAAATCGTTTGTTGCTTGAAGCGGGTTGTAACCGGGGCTCGGTGGGTGCCGACGCTTTGTTTTCGCCGATTCGACAGCTTTTCTGCCGTCTGGAAATGTAACCGGCTCGATTTTTACATATTCCGTTACCCGCTGCGTGGTGTCGATTGTTTCCGGCACCATCGACGTTCGTCCAGGCGATCACGCCTTACGGGAGGTTGGCAATGCTTCTTGGTCTTGTTCACAAAGTCAGCAATATCGTATCTGCAATCGATCCGGTGAAGGATGCGCCCGCATTCGTTGATACCTGGCTGGAGCATCGCCCCGAGCAACGCGAGTTTGCGTTTCCGGACGTAACCGGTGATGCGTCGCGTCAGACCGTGTTCCGCATGTTTGCGGCTGGCGCACTGGCAATCGTAAAGCGCATGCCGGCAATGATTGACGTCATGGTCGAGCGATTGCACTCCGACAAAGTGGATCCGGCCGTTCAGTGTGCGGTCGCAACGGTACTGGCGTATGTCGTGCAGCCGCGCGACCTGATTCCCGATAATGCGCCCGGCGGTTACGGTTTCGTTGACGACACCATCCTGCTCCATGCCGGCTTCCTGGACATTCTGTCGATGGAACCGCCGAGCGTGGAACAATTCAGGACCCAGCAGGAATTCCTTTCCTTTATCAGCAGCTTCGCGCCGCCCCCGGTGATGGCGGAACTTCGGAGTACCGTCGAGAACATGGAGACGACGTTGTCGGTATTTCGCATGCTGCCGCGCGAGGCGCTGGAGGTGACCACGCGCATCATCATCGACGATCCGCTCAGGGTGTCGACGATCCCGGTCAGGCGCGACGGGCAGTTCCACTCCGCCGAGTTTCTCGAACATGCCGGCGAAGGTGTCGAAAAGCATCTCAAGCACGACGGCGACAACATATATCTGCAATATCCGGGTGGCAAGATAGCCAGCGATGGCGAGAACATCTTCGGGGTTCGAACCGGCGTATAGGGACTCGCGCGCGCACCGTTGTGGGCAGAATCGCACGGCGTATTGAACAAATGTAACCCGCATGCGGTCGAAAAATCCACGAACTTTCTTTGGCAGCCCCGGCTGCATTTTCTGGTGGAGGTTGCATGATGCCGCTTGAACAGGAGCAGATTGATTTTTTGGGACAACAGATCGACCGGCAGTACGCTGAATTATTGGAGGAAGTGCGCGAGGAGCTTGCGCAAAACGGCGGCAGCGAATACATAGAGTTGCTTGGCCAGGGAGGCGCCAACACCGGCGAAGAAGCGGTTCGCGACCTGTTGTGGGGCCTTAACGCGACCCTGTTCGACCGCCACATCCGCGAAATCCGCAACATCGAGAAAGCGCGCATGCGCATTCGCGAAGGCGACTACGGCATGTGCGAGGATTGCGGCGAAGACATTCTCTATGAACGCTTGCAAGGCCCGGCCGCTCGCCCTTCGTTGCGTGTATTGCCAGAGCGAGCACGAGCACACCCCGGCCTTCCACGTAGCTTCCTTCCTGTAAGGCCCGCGCGGCGTTCGCCCCGGGCAACGGCGGGCATGGCCGGCCGTGCGGGGCCGAGGCCTTTGCTTGCGGCCGTGCGCCTTGCGGTGCACACAATAGTCTGAAGCGACGCGCGGCCTGACCGGATCGGCCTCAGGCATAATCACTTCTCCACTGACCTGACCGGCATCCGGCGTTGGCTTTCTTCGCTCGCGGCTTTCGCGCTGTAACAAAACGACAATGTCCCTGATTCGATGAGTGCCATGCCCCCCGCCGCGCAATCCGGGAAGCTGCTCGCCGGCTACACCGTCATCGACTTCACGCGCGTTCTTGCCGGCCCTTACTGCACGCGGCTGCTGGCGGACCTGGGCGCGCGCGTCATCAAGATCGAGCGGCCCGGCGAAGGCGACGAGATCCGTTACACCGTGCGCCAGCTCGACCCGGATCGCATCGACCAGAGCAGTTATTTCGCGCGGCTGAACGTGGGCAAACAGGGTATTGCAATCGACCTTCGGCACCCGGACGCAACGCCACTCGTCATGGACCTGGTGAAAACGGCGGACGTGGTCGTGGAAAACTTCTCGCCCGGCGTGATGAAACGCTACGGCTTCGACGCCGAAACCTTGCGCGGCAAGCGCCCGGAACTGGTCTACGCCTCGATCTCCGGATTCGGACAGACCGGCCCGCTGAGTTCGATGCAGGCTTACGCGCATCTGATCAACGCCATCTCGGGCATGATGGAACTCGAGCGCAGCGGCTACGTCGAGCCCAAGGCGTCCAATCTGCAAGCCGCCGACGTGCTGGCCGGCACCCAGGCCTTCGGCGCGGTGTGTGCCGCGTTGCTCAGAAAAGAGCGCACCGGTATGGGCGCGACGCTCGACATCTCGATGCTCGAGAGCCTGATCTCGGCCGACGACATCAGCTTCAACGCGCTTCTCAATGGCGGGCAGGTCGAGCGCAGGCCGCGCGCCGGCATGATCGTGCATCAGGTCGGCGAGCGTTACGTCGCCATGCAGACGGCGGGCGCGGCGCACCTGTGGACCCGTTTGACGCAGGCGATGGGCAAGCCGGAACTGGCGGATGATCCGCGCTTTGCCACCGTGCAGGCGCGCCGCGACAACTGGACGCAGTTGGCAAAAATCTACGAGGACTGGCTCGGCAGTTTCGGCACGGCAGACGATGCGCTCGCGGTGCTGGCAAAGGCGCGGATTCCGCATGCACCGATGCTGATGCCCGAAGAGGTGATCGAGCACCCGCATCTGCAATCGCGCCAGGCCTTCCCCGAAGTCGATCACCCGGTGGCCGGCAAGGTCCGCGTCACCGCGACACCGTTTTACGTGGACGGCGAGCCGACCCACCCGCAATCGCGCGCGCCGTATCGCATCGGCGAACACACGCGCGCGGTACTGGCGGACTACCTTGGCTATACTGACGAGCGGATCGACGCGTTGCGCAAGGCCGGTGTCATAGAGATACCGGACTGAAAGCGAGCGGTTTCGCTGCCATTATCCGATCACCCGTGACGAGGACACACAGCATGAACACCCTGCAATACCAGCCGCTATTCGATATTTCCCTGTCGCTGCACCCGGCCCAGGATGTCGGCGCGACGCCGCTGGGCACGCGGCGCATCGTGCCGGTGGCCGGCGGCACCTTCAAGGGCGCCCGGCTGAGCGGCGACGTCATGGCGAACGCGGCGGCCGACTGGGTGCTGGTGCGTGCCGACGGGTCGGTGCAACTCGACGTGCGCCTGACCTTGCAGACCGACGACGACGCGCTGATTTACATGACCTATCGCGGCGTTCGCAACAGCTCGCCCGAAGTCGCGCAGCGGCTGGCGCGCGGCGACTCGGTCGATCCGGAAGAGTATTACTTCCGCACCGCGCCGATGTTCGAGACGGCGAGCAAAAAATACGCGTGGATCAACAACATCATCTCGGTTGGCGTGGGTGAGCGCCTTGCAACGGGCGTGAAGTACAGGGTGTTCGAGATACTCTGAACACGATAGCGCTGCCGCGGAAGACTTGTTCGCCTGCGGCCGGCTACATCAACTGATCAAGCCCCTTGCCCTGCTGGATCGCCGGGACGTAGGTCTCGAGCTCGGCGATGCACCGCTCGGATCGGTCAGATCGATCGTCCGGCCCCGCTCAGCTGACAGATAGCTCGCCATCACCAGGCGCTGCACCTCCAGCCCGTACTCCCACGATAGCATCGCGTCGCGGCCGGCGGTGAACGCTTCGAGCATGTCACGATTCTCGTCGGTGTAACCGTACAGGTCGGCCTCGTTGTACTGCACGGCGAGCAGGCCGCGGCTGGCGGTGGCTTTTTCCAGGGCGCTTTCCTGGTCGGCGATGGCTTCCGCGGCGACGTCGCCGATGAATACGTTGAGCGGCGAGACCAGCGTGTTGACCTCGAATGCGTAGCCCGGTCCCATGCCGTCCATGAACAGACGCAGGCCCTGCTTCTCGAACATCCACGAGTTGGTGAACTGCGCTTTCACGACTGGCCGGTCTCCGGATTGCGATAGGTGATCATCCCCGTGGCAAAGTCCTCCGCCGGGTGTCTTGCCGTAGTCCACGCCGCGATCCCGGAGCAATTTCTCGCGCCACTGCGGCTGCCCCATTTCAGCAGGCCCGATGTCGGCCGTGACCGACTGCGGCTGCAGGAACAGACAGGCTTGCCGGCGGAGTGAGGACGTAGCGGCCGACGGCGATGCTGTGGCAGCCCATGTCGAGCAGCACGCCGCCGCCCTGACGGGTCGGATCCCAGAACCAGCGCTTCGTGCGGGCCGGCGTGTTCTTCGGCCGAGCGGGTGAGCGTGAGCGGCCCCATCGTGCTCGTCAGCGGCAGCAGCTGCTCGCGCTGGGTGCGGATCGCGCGCATGAAGATCTGGTTCTCGAAGTAGGCGGTGAGCAGCTTCGCTTCGCGCACGAGGTCGACCAGGCGGCGCGCTTCCTTCATGTTGCGCCCCAGCGGCTTCTCCACGATCACGCCCTTGAGCAGGGGCCGCGCCTTCACGGCGGCCACGATCTGCTCCATCACTTCGATGCGCGCGAAGTTCGGCGCGTAGATGGCGATCGCATCGACGGCATGCGCCATTTCGCCGATCGACTCGTAGATGTTCGGCTTCGCCCAGCCCGCGGCTGCGGCAGAATGCGGACAGGGCTTCGCTGCCGCGACGACGGACCATGCCGGCGATCTCGAGGCCGCGCACCTGCTCGATGGCCACCGACTGAAAGCGGGCGATGAAGCCCGCGCCGATCAATCCGAGTTTCATGGTGTTCTCCAAGGCACTGCCCCCCAAGCACCCGCAGTGCGTGCCATTCTAGGGCAGACGCAACCGCAGGCGGCAACTGTGCCCGCAACGCTCGCATTGACGCTCAGCATGCCGGATTGCATCTTCGCCAAGCGCCGCTGTCGAATTTCGATGCACGTCAAGGCCAGCGCGCCGCCATCGCAATACCGTGCATCCGCGCTTGTGACGGCAGCGAGGTGTCCCTGTACACTTCGCGCCACGGTCGCCGAAGACGGCCGCGGCCCAACGCCCATGCGTAGTATTCCCGGAGACAGAACATGAACAGAGCCTTTCTGGCGGCGTCCTTCGCCGCCGTCCTCGCGCTGGCCGGCGTGCCGGCTGGCGCGAAAGACACTTTCACCATCGGGTTGAGCAATGGTTGGGTCGGCAGCGAGTGGCGCACCCAGATGATCGACGAGGCCGAGCCGCCGCGAAGGAGTGGTCAAGAAGGGCGTCACGGTCAAGACCATCGCGCAGAGCGCAACGTCGACGTGCCCGGCCAGATCGCGCAGGTCCGCAACTTCATGAACCAGGGTGTCGACGCGATCATCGTCAACCCGAACAGTCCGACCGCGTTCGATCCGATCTTCGCGCAGGCCAAGGCCAGGGGCATACTCGTCATCTCGACCGACGCCGAAGTGTCTTCAAGGACGCGATCTACGTCGGCATCGACCAGAAGGCTGGGCCATGCAGTCGGCGGACTGGCTGGCGAAGACGCTCAAGGGCAAGGGCAACGTGGTGGCGATCAACGGTGTGGCGGGGCATCCGGCCAATCAGATGCGGGTCGCCGGGTACAAAGAAGTCTTCGCCAAGTACCCGGGCATCAAGATCCTCAACGAGGTCAATGCCAACTGGGACGAAGCGCAGGGGCAGCAAGCGATGCAGAACCTGCTTGCGACGTATCCCAACTCGATGGGGTGTGGGTGCAGGAGAAAGCGGTATGGCTGCTGGTGCGTGGCGCGCGCTCAAGGATGACAGCGTGCGACGATCATCGCCGATGTAACCGGCGAGATCGGTGTGGACTTTTCAAGACCTGGAACAGAAGAAGTTCAACAGCGGGGCGTCGGTCAATCCTCCGGATGCATGGCAAGCGCATTCAACGTCGCGGTGCTGCGGCTGCAGGGACACCAGTTCAAGGACGGTATCTTCCAGGGTCAGTACGGCAACGCGACTCTACATTCCGATCCCTCTGATCGACAGCTCGAACTTCGAGAAGACCTACGAGCAGTGGAAAGACAAGGCCGGATATATTTCGGTGAGTACGGTGGTCACGCCGGAGCAGGCCGAGCAGATGTACTTCAAGAAGTAACACCACCCGCACCGCCGCTCGTCGTTTCGTGGGAGAGGGGCGGGGGTGAGGGGTGAGGGGGGAGGGGGACAAGCGCTACCTCAGCAACCATGAGCGTGAAGCATGTCATCGTAGCCTTGCCTTCACCCCTTGCCTCTCTCCTCGGGGGCGCGGGGGCACCGTGTTGGCTGTTCTGCGAGGGAAACACTGATCAAGTATGCGCGTGCGCGAGCGAGGCGATTTTGACCGAGGGCGCGACGGCGACGACGACATGGAGTGGGCCTCCATGAGGAGGAGGCGGCAATGCCATCGGTCAAAATCGCCCGCTCCCTTCGGGTTGCATCGTGGGCGGCGTCTGCCGCGCGGGGGGCCGCCTCCCGGCGGGCGCAAGCTGGGGCGGGAGCGGACCGCAGCGGCCCGTTCCATCGTGGCAGAGGCGGCCCGGTGCGGCGCCTCCCGCACCCGCCTGCGGCCACCGAGTACGGGCTCCTCGCCCAGGTTCCAACCTGGGCTTCGTCGCCCCGCTTGCATCCATCCGCCCGCGATGCAACGCGCATCGCGAGACTTGATCAGTGTTTCCCTAGATGCCCGTCCTGCAGGCCACCGGCATTCGTAAGCGGTTCGGCGGCGTGATCGCGCTCGCCGGTGCGGATTTTTCGCCTCGACGCCGGCGAGGTGCATGCGCTCGTCGGTTCGAACGGCTGCGGCAAGAGCACGCTGTGCAAGATCATTGGCGGTTCGGTCGCGGCCGACACCGGGCGCCGACCGACTCAATGACAAGCCGGTGGCGTTTTCCGGACCGGATACAGGCAGCCGCCGCCGGTATCGGTGTGTTCTATCAGGAGCTCAGCCTGATGCGCCGATATGACGGTGGCCGAGAACATCCATCTGGGACGCGAACCACGCAACGCGCCGGACTGGTCGACCGGGATGCACTGCGCACGGTAGCGGCGGCTGCGCTCGACGCATTTCGCGAAGTCATCGGCGATGGCATCGATCCCGATACGCGGGTCGCGGCATTGTCGGCGGACCAGGGCCAGATGGTGGAAATTCTCAAGGTGCTGGCAGCACGGCCGCGCATTATCATTTTTGACGAGGCCACGGCTGCACTCGATCGCAATCAGGTGGCTGCCGTGTTCGACACATACGTGCGCTCAAGGCGGCAGGTTGCTCGATCATATTCATTACGCATCGCATGGACGAGGTGTTCGACATTGCCGACCGGGTCACCGTGATGCGCAACGGCGCCACCGTAATGACTGCAGAAGCCGCGGATACGACGCGCGAAGCGCTGGTCGAGGCGATGGTGGGCGAGCTGGCCAGCGCCAGGGGAAAAAGTGCGCGGCACACGCCCGCCGCCGAGGTGGCGCTGGCAGGTCGATAACCTGCATTCCGCAAAGCTCGTCGACGTGTCGTTGCAACTCAAGCGCGGCGAGATCCTCGGTCTCGGCGGGCTGCACGGCCAGGGCCAGTCGGAACTGCTACGCGTGCTGTTTGGCGCAACGCGGCTGCGTAGCGGGCGCGTGCGCATCGGTGACAAGGCGTTCGCTCCCGGCGGACCGCGATCGGCGATGCGCCATGCAATGGCTTACATCTCCGGCGACCGCGCGCGGCACGGCGTGCTGGCGATCCGCCCGATCTTCGAGAACCTGGTGGTCTCGTTGCTGGCGCGCGAGCGGCGGCAGTTCGTCGCGCGCCGCGGCCTGGAAAAAAACATTTCGCCGATCATCGAAACGCTCAAGCTCAAGTTCGATTCCTCGCTGCAGCGGTGTCGCAGCTCAGCGGCGGCAACCAGCAGAAGGTTGTGATCGGGCGCTGGCTCGCGACCAGGCCGCAAGTGCTGCTGCTCGACGATCCGACGAAAGGCATCGACATCCAGACCAAGGTCGATCTGTATGCCACGCTGGACGATTTGTGCAGCCAGGGCGTATCCATCCTCCTGTATTCCTCGGATGACGAGGAACTGCTTGCGATTGCCGATCGCGTGCTGGTTTTCAACGCCGGGCGCATCGTGACCGAGCTCACCGGTGAGCAGCGCACCCAATACGAGCTGTACCGCGCTGCCTATGACGCGGGACAAAATGGTTCCAGGCAATCCGGTTCCACAAAAGCTGGTTCAAAAGAAACCGGCTCAGAGGCGCCCGCTTCAGCACACACCGGTTCGAACCAGACCGGAGCGGGTGCCTGAGATGGCGCACGCAGATCCGCAGCAACGGGCTTCCGCCTACGAGCGTTTTTCCAGGCATCGACATCCGTATCTGATGGCGGCGGTGGTGTTCGTGGTGCTGTGCGTGGTCAACGCCGTACTGCAGCCGACTTTCCTGCGCTACGAAGTGGCCGTGTCCAACGTCGCCGCGTTCCTGCCGATGGCATTGCTCGCCGTGGGGCAGACCTACGTCATATTGGCGGCCGACATCGACCTGTCGACCGGCGCGATCGTTTCGGTGGTCAACGTCGGCTGCGTCACCATCATCGAGACGATGGGCGGCACCGGCGCATCGATTGCGCTGGGCTTTGCGGCAGGCCTGTTTCTGGGCGTTGCTCTGCGGCGCCGTCAACGGATTCTGCGTCGCCGTGCTGCGGTTGCAACCGATCGTGACCACCTTTGCCACCGGCATCGTGTTCGCCGGGTTTGCGCTGTGGGTGTTGCCGCAGGCCGGGCGGCAGGTGCCGCCGGTTGTCTACCTCACCTATGCCGGCACGGTGCTGGGCGTGCCGACCGTAATCTGGATTCTCGCCGGGGCCATTGCTTTTGCTGCCGTGGTCGGCCGCACGCGTTTCTATCAGGCGCTGCGTGCCACCGGTGGGCATTCAGGCGGCGTATCAGACCGGTGTGCCGGTCGGGCGCGTGCGCTTGAGCGCCTATGCGATTTCAGGTTTGTTGGCGGCGTTTGCCGGGCCTTGCACTGGTCGGCGAGACCGCGTCCGGTGATCCGCTGATCGGCGGGGCGCTCACGCTCGCCTCGGTCACGGCGGTGGTGCTCGGTGGCACCGCGCTCAGGGAGCAATACGGTCTGGAGTTAAGA
>CAWBXZ010000006.1:0-488628 GCA_963792855.1 uncultured beta proteobacterium
GGTTTACGCGGCCACTCAAGGCGACCAGAATATCATGCGTCGCGCCAAGTTCATGGCCACCCTGCTGGAGCGGAAGAAGCTCTACATCGACGACAACCTGTTCGTGGGCAGCATGGCCAGCACCGTCAACGGGATCTACACGTATCCGGAATGGAACATCGATTGGATGAAGGACGACAACACCGTCGAGAAGTGCAAGGACCCGGAGGACAAGCGGGTCAACCAGTGGGCCCTCGATTACTGGGAAAAGCGTGCGCTGAAACCCCGCACGCTGGAGATCTTCGAGAAGAAGTATGGTTTCGATCCGAAGCCTTGTTATGACTCCGGCTTTGTTATCAGTTTCTTCGACTGGCCGGGTGGCGGCGGCAACCTGAACTACCCCAGGATTTACAATTATGGATTGGCCGCCATGATCAAGGAAGTCGAGGAACGGCAGGCGGCCCTGGAAATGCGCTTGCCCAATGCCAGCAAGCTCTACTTCTATGAAGCCAGCCTCATCTTGATGCGGTCCATTGTCCGCCTGGCGAATCGCTATGCCGAACTGGCCCGGGATATGGCGGCCAAGGAGAAGGACGCGACCCGCAAGGCGGAGTTGATTGCCATTGCTGAAACCTGCGAGTGGGTGCCCGAGCATCCGGCCCGCAATCTGCGCGAAGCCATCCAATGCCACTTCTTCTGTCATCTCTGCGCGGAACTTGAACAGGTCGGCTGCGGTTACTCCGAGGCCTACCTGGGCCAGAACCTGGAGCCGTACTATCAACGCGACAAGGCGGCCGGGCTGGTCGATTACGATCAAGCGGTGTTCATGTTCCAGAACCTCGTGATCAAGCTGAACGAGATCGGCTATTACTTCGGCGAGAAGGTTGCCCTGCAGAACTCCGCCGACCTGGGACAGAGCATTTCGCTGGGAGGCTTTACCGAGGATGGGGAAGATGCCACTGCAGAAATGGATTATGTGATCCTGGATGCATGTGGCTATCTTCACCTGCCCCAGCCTCCGCTGTCCTGCATCTACACGGAGAGGATGAGCGGCAAATTCCTCGAGAAGGTCCTGGATGTCATCGGCACCGGTGTCGGCATGCCGCAGTTCGTGAATGGTGACGTGATGGTGAAACGGGCCCTGAATCTGTTTGCTGACTCCAAGAAGGGCCTTACCTTGGAGAAAGCCCGGCGCACCTGCATCGGCGCCTGCGTGGGTTCCTACATTCCCTACGAAACCGGTCACCCGGTGGAAGGGCAGCCCAATCTGGGGAAGATCATCGAGCTGACCATGAACAATGGCTTCGACCCCCGAACTCAAGAAGCAGGTCGGACCCAAGACCGGGGATCCCGAGACCTTCAAGAACTTCGAGGAACTGTATGCGGCCTTCGAGAAGCAGCTGCTGTTCAACGAGGAGGTTCTCCGCCGGGGTGCCTGGATCGCCAGCATGCTGTGCGCGGACTTCCTCCCGGTTCCCTGGCGCTCGCTCCTGACCGGGGGCTGCATTGAAACCGGCACCGAAGTGTGGAATGGCGGAGCCAACTACTACACCGTTGCCCAGATTGTGGTGGGTGGCGTTGACGCCGCCAACTCGCTGATGGCGGTGAAACACCTCGTGTTTGACGAGAAGAAGCTGACGATGGCCGAACTCAAGAAGGCCCTGGCGGCCAACTTCGAGGGGGAATATGAGAAGGTCAGGAAGCTCTGCTATCAAGACGCGCCCAAGCATGGCAACGACATCCCGGAGATGAACCGGCTGACTCACCGGGTGTATGAAAGCATCCTGACGGCTTTCAACAAAGTCGACGGCGGTGGCAACTACCTCAGCAAGGACATCAAGTCTACGCCCGATGCCTATACCAAGAGCATCCACAACCTGATGGGCTTGGTGACCGGGGCGCTGCCGAACGGCAAGAGAGCCGGAGTAGCCCTCACCGATGGAAGTCTGTCGGCCATGCCGGGAACCGATGTCAACGGCCCGACCGCGTTGGTGATGTCTGCGGCGAAGGCTCAGGATGCCATCAAGTACACCGCAACGCACATGAACATGAAGCTCCCGCCGGATCAGCTGAAGACACGCAAGGGCCGGGATAACGTGCTGGGTCTGGTCAAGACGCTGTTTGATAACGACGGCTATCACATCCAGTTCAATGTTCTGGACACCAACATCCTCCGGGACGCACAGAAGCATCCGGAAAACTACCGCGACCTCGTGGTCCGGGTGGCCGGTTTCAGCGCGTTCTTCACCAAACTGGCTCCGGGCGTGCAGAACGAGGTCATCGAACGGACGCTGCAATCGTTCGACGGCAAATAGAGGGAACAGGCAACGCAGGCGGTATGGCGCGATGTCGCGTCATACCGGATTTGCCTGTCCGCGACAGGACTATAGACCTTCGACCAGCGGCGTACATGAGGCCATGGTGTAACACGGAGTACCCATCATGAACACAAAAAATAGGGTTCTGCGCTCCCGCGAAAATTGCCATTAATGTGGGCGGCGGTTTTGTTCCAGGCATGAGCGCCGTGATCATGGGCGCGGCACTGGCGGCGCATAAACTGGGTTGGGAGGTCGTTGGCATCCGCGATGGCTTTGCCGGTGTACTTAACCCGGAGCACTATCCCGATGGCGGATTGATTCCTCTGACTCCTCAACGGATCCAGGACCTCGATCCAAGTGGTGGCAATATCCTGGGCCAGTCTCCAGGGTGGATCCATTTAATGTCCGTCATGTTGATGAAGATGGTTTTATCCAGGAAGTTGACATGTCTGATCGACTGTTGGCTGCCATCAAGGAAGAAAAGATTGATGCGGTGATAACTGCCGTTGGCGCCCGTGGGATGAGTATTCTCTACAAACTCCAACTCAAAGGGCTCAATGTTGTGTGTATCCCCCGCTCTGTCGAGAATGATATTGCCGTCACCAAGGTCTCCTTTGGGTTCAACAGTGCACTCAGTTTCACCATCGAAATGCTCGACCGCGTGCGCCAGGCAGCTCAATCTGCGCATAAAATCGGTGTCGTGGAAGTGCTGGGCAAACAAAGCGGTTGGCTGGCTTTGCAGTCCGCAATTGCAGTCGGTGCCGACGCGGTGCTTATTCCAGAAATCCCCGCAGATCTCGATGAAGTTGCCGCCCATTTAAAGAAAAGAGTATCGGTCAGCAGACCGTTCGGTCTGGTTGTGGTTGCTGAAGGCGCACAGTTTATCAGCAGAGAGAAAAGCCAGCGAACAGAGTCTTCGTATAAAGTGTCACTTTCACCGTTGGCAACGGGTGATTCGAGCGATTTTGTTATTAGCGAGTCTGGTAAAGCTGCCAACACGGTGGCCAACAGCTTGCAACTGCGCATCGCCGAAGAAACTTTTCCACTCGTTCTTAGTCCCTGGACCCGCGGTAATGCTCCCACCGCGGTGGATCGGCAACTTGGTATTGCCTATGGCGCCGGTGCCGTACAGGCCCTGGAAGCGGGTCTGAACGGAGTGATGGTGACCTTTGGTGCTCCAAAACTGGATTTCATTCCATTGATTGACGCCATTAACAAAGTCAGAACCGTACCCGAAGACAGCGATTTTCTGAAAGTTGCCCGATCGCTCGGCATCGGCCTGGGGAGGAAATCCTCATGAGCAAGAAAAATGACTCTTCCGATCCAACCGGCGTCGTCCTTAATATCCAGAAATACTGTAGCCATGACGGCCCGGGCATTCGTACCAATGTTTTTCTCAAGGGTTGCTCGCTGCGCTGCAAATGGTGCGCCAACCCTGAAAGCATCGCGCCGAAACCGGAACTGTCCTATGACCCCAAGTTGTGTACCGGCAAGAAGAAGTGTGGTTTGTGTCTGAAGCCCCCTGCTCCGAAAGGCGCTTTCTACGTGGTGGATGGAGACGGATGACCGCGTCCGTGTCAACTGGGATCTGGCTCAGGGTTGTGGCGCCGAGATAGCAGACCTCTGCCCGACAGAGGCGCTCTACATGTTCGGTGACAGAAATGACCGTCGACCAGGTGCTGGACGTAGTGGAGCAGGATGCTTCTTTTTACCGTCAATCCGGCGGCGGCATGACCCTGAGCGGCGGCGAGTGCCTGATGTATCCGGACTTCGCTGCCGCTTTGCTCAAAGAGGCGCACGCGCGTGGCATCAATACGGCGATTGAAACGGCGGGTAATGTGCCCTGGCGCTTCATGGAACAGGTGCTGCCGCACGTCGATACGATGCTCCACGACAACAAGCTGATGGATCCGGAACGGCACAAAAAGTGGGTCGGCGTCGGCAACGAACGCATCCTCGCAGAACTTCAAGAAAGCCTACGAAACGTTTCCCGATATCGACTTCATCGTCCGCACGCCACTGATTCCCGGTGTGAATGCCGACGAGGAGCACATCCGTGCGGTGCTGGAGTTCATCAAGCCGCACAAGAATGTTATCGATTACGAGTTGCTGCCCTATCACCGTTTTGGCCTGGGCAAATACGAGTTCCTCGGCACGAAGTACGAGATGGAAGACTTCAAGTCACCCGACAAGGAATTGGTCGCACATTTCCAGGCCATCATCGACGAAGCCTTTGGGCGCTCAGCGGATCCCGCCGGGAAATGATGCAGCATAAATCGAACCAGGGAAAAAGAACTCGGATCTAATAACAAGCAGGAGCCACACCATGCTGAAGACCGTCAATCTGTTCTTCAATCGCGCGGCCGATCATCTCGAGCTCAGCGAGCAACTGCGCACGATACTGCTGACGCCGAAACGCGTGGTGAAAGTGGAAATCGTCACCGAGAGCGGATGACGGCGGTTTGCACCATCACCTCGGTTTTCGCGTGCAGCACAACAATGCGCGCGGGCCCATGAAGGGCGGGTTTGCGCTACCACCCGAGTATGGACGAAGACCACGCAGCCAGCCTGGCCAGCCTGATGACCTGGAAGACCGCACTGGTCGACGTTCCCTATGGTGGCGCGAAAGGCGGGATTAATTGCGATCCGTCGAAACTCAGCGAGGCAGAACTCTACCGCATCACCACGACCTTCGTGGAGTTAATCAAGGAAGTCATCGGCCCCACTATCGATATTCCCGCGCCGGATGTGAACACCAACGCGAAGATCATGGGCTGGATCATGGACGAGTACTCCAAGTTCTACGGCTTCAGCCCCGGCGTGGTAACCGGCAAACCCCTTGACCTGTTACGGATCGCTGGGACGTGACGAGGCCACCGGCCGCGGCATCATGTACGTGCTGGAAGAATGCCTGGCAGCAGAGCAAGCGCACACTTTCCGATGTGACCGTGGCCATCCAGGGTTTCGGCAACGTGGGCAGCCACTCCGCCCGCCTGATCGCCGAATAACGGCGGCAAAATCGTGGCGATGTCCGATATCAGCGGCGGTATCGCCAACGATGAGGGCATCGACATTCCCGGCTCTTCTTGCCTGGGTTAAAGAGAACAAGGTAGTGAAAGGATTTCCCGGGGCGAACGCGATCGATGGTGCGAAGGTTCTCACCTACAAAGCCGATGTCCTGATTCCGGCAGCACTTGAAGAAGCCATTACGGCCGAGAACGCCGACGACGTGAAGGCGGAGATCGTCGTCGAAGGCGGCAACGGACCGCTGTACCGCGGAAGGCCACGACATCCTGGTCGGCAAGGGCGTGACCGTGATCCCGGACATCCTGGCCAATGCCGGCGGCGTGACCGTCAGTTACTTCGAGTGGTGCCAGAACATCCAGCAGTTCCGCTGGGAAGAAGCCAAGGTCGTGGAGGAACTGGACAAGATGATGCGCAGGGCCTTCAGCAGCATGAACGAGCTTGCCAAAAAGGACGGCCTTGACCACCGCACCGCGGCATTTGTGCTGGCCGTCAAACGCGTCGCGCGCGCTGCCGCTTCACGACGTGCAATCAGCCATCACCTGCCGCCGTCATTGTTGGCTTGACGGGACGGTAAAAGAAACGACTGAGGTGTGCCCAGGTGGGTGCACCCCGGTTTACGAAACGAACCCAGCATTTAAAGGTTGATGACTATGAGTGCCTTCATGCAATTTCTAGAGACCACGCTTAACCCGCTGATTTTGATATTCACATTGTCCAACCTGGCGGCCATGGGCCTCCAGGTCAAAGTGCCTGACATTTTGGCGGCGTTTCAAAATAAAAAGGCCCTGGTGCTGATCTTCGTCTGGGGCTGGATTCTGGGACCGGCGCTCGGTCTTTTGATCACCAAAATCCTGCCCCTGGATGAACCCTATGTGATCGTCGTGCTTCTGACCAGCCTGGCGCCCTGCGCCCCTTTTCTTCAGCAGATGGTGGGGAAAGCCAACGGAGATGTGGGGTTCGCGGGAGCGCTCATTCCGCTCGTAGCGGTGGGCACGGTAGTGTTCATGCCACTCATGGCGCCCTTTCTGATCAAGGGCCTGACGATCGGCACCTGGGCGCTCGCGAAACCGCTGCTCCTGACCATACTGCTGCCGCTGGTCATAGGAGCGGCGATACGTCATTACGCCGACCAGGGAGCAACCCGGATTTTCCCGGCAGTGAAGGGCCTGGCCCTGATTTCCACGTTGTTGACGGTCATCTGGTGTCTGGTGCTCTACGGGAAGAGCATGCTCGATACGGCGGGTGAATTTGCCCTGCTCTCCATGACCATTTTCATGGTCGGGATGGCGGTGATCACCTATCTCTTTGGCTTCGGGCTGAAACAGAATCAGCGCAGTGTGATGTCCCTGGGCATGGGAACACGGAATATCGCAGCAGTTTTTGCAGCGGCCCTGGCCATTCCGAATGCGGATCCGCGCATCATGGTGATGGTGATTATGTGGACCTTGTGGTCGGTTGTCCTCGCCGCGATTGCAGCCAGGGTATTCTTGAAACACTCACTGGCTGAGCTAGCAGCCAAGAGATAAAACTGTGAAGGATGGGCAGGATCGCTTCACCGTTATTCTGCTGTTCCCGGGCAGACACGCTCGTAACTGCATGAATGCCCCGCCCGGCGGGTCCGGAATCAGAGAGGATTTGAATCATGGGTAAAAATACTTCCGGCGTGCTCGCCAACATCAAATGGCCCCGCCTGTTCGCGGACTGCAGGGCGTCAAAATGGCCGATGTCCCGCGGGAATTCTCGGCGGGCATCACCCTGGCCGCCCTGATGATTCCACTGAATATCGGCTACGCCCAGGTGGCCGGCCTGCCCCCGGTGGCCGGCCTCTATGCGGCCATCATCCCGCTGGCGGTCTTCGCCCTGCTCGCCAGTTCACGCCACCTGGTGACCAGCCCCGACGCCTCGATGGCCGGACTGGTCGGCGCCGCCCTGGTCGTGTTCGCCGCGCCCGGGGACCCGATGCGTTTGCAGTACGCCCTGGCGCTGGCCCTGATTATTGGCGTTTTATTCTTCATCTTCTGGATTTTCCGGCTGGCCTTCCTCGCCAACTTCCTGTCGCGCGCCGTGATGACGGGCTTTATCACCGGCCTCGGCATCGAGGTGTTCACCAACCAGGTGCGCAAGATCCTGGCCGCTCCTCACCTTGACGAGGGCGGGTCGGCCGTGCTGCAGGCGGCTCAACAGCTGCACGACACCATGGCCACCTCGATGCACACCGAGGGCTATTTCCTGGAGTTGGTGGCGCTGTTCGATTCTATTCCCCATGCCAACTTGTGGTCGGTGGCGATCGGCGTCTCCGCCTTCCTGATCGTCCGGCTGATGAAACGGTATACACCACGAATCCCCGGCGCCCTGGTGGCCCTGGTGCTGCTGACGGTCATCGTCGCTTACTTTGATCTTTCCGCCAAAGGCGTCGGTGTACTCGGTGCGATGCCCTCGGGGGCGCCCACCCTGACGCTGCCTTCCATTCCTCTTGCCGACTACTTGCGGCTGCTGCCCGGCGCCCTGGCGATCGTGGCCATTCTTCTGTGCGAAGGCCTGCTGGTGGTGCGCAGCTACAGCAGCAAGTACAACTACAAGGTCGACGGCAACCAGATGCTGTTCACCTGGGGCGCAGCCAACATCGCGGCCGGCTTCACCGGCTCGCTGGTCACCGGCAACAGCCCCTCCCGTTCAGCGGCGATGGATGCATCCGGCGCGCACAGCCAGCTGCCCAGCCTGGTGGCGGCTGGAACAATCCTGGTAGTGATGCTGTTCTTCACCGAGACACTGGCGTATCTCCCCAATGCGGCCCTGGCCGGGATCGTCGCCAACGCGGTGCTTAGCCTGATCGAGGTCCACCATCTGCGTGTGTTGTGGCGGATGCGCCGCTCGGAGTTCTGGATCGCCGCCGTTTGCCTGCTCAGCGTGCTGGTGCTGGGTCCGTTGAAGGCCGTACTGATCGCCTTCCTGCTGTCCACCATCGATGTCATACGGCGGGCTTCCCGTCCGGATACATCCGTCCTGCTGGAAGCCCCTGACGGCAGTCACTTCATTCCCGCGGACATTGGCGACGCTGCCAGCTCTTCCGGCCTGGTGGTTTATCATTTCGGCGCTCCACTCTATTTTGCCAACTCGACCCTGTTTCTCGACGAAATCGAGGAGATGGTCATCGATGCGCCCACACCGGTCCGCTGGTTCGTGCTGGATGCCGCGGCCATAACCGACATAGACATCACCGGTGGAGAGGTCCTGAAGCGGCTTATCGGCTTACTCTCTGACCGAAAAATCACCTTCGCCATCAGCCGCGCCGACCGCTCCTTCCGTTCCTGGCTGGAAACCTACGAACTGATGGAGTTGATCGACCCGATGCATTTTTATCCAACCAACCGCCACGCTGCCGCAGCGTTTCGCAAGCAATCATCATGAGCGAGAGAGGCCTGTTGAAGGCCAGGGGTCAATGGACGGAAACACCCGGGTCAAAATCCGGCGACACGTATTCTTCACCCCTCATTAGCGAATCGACTGCCGGCATGAAATCACTGCCGATACAGCGCTTGATAACGACGCCGTGCGCCCCGGCACTTATTGCCATCCGGGCCACCGAAGGTTCGTCATATACGGTAAGGACCAGGATCCGGGTTGCGGGAGACAGATCAATGATTTCCCGCAGCACAGCAGCCGACTCGTGACCGGCGAGCGACAAATCCAGCACGATCAGGGCTGGCAGAAGCCGCTGCGCGCCGTCCCGCAATGTCGAGGTGTCAGACACCAGGTAAACGGTCTGAAAAGTGGTTTCCAATAAATCACGAATACCTTCGGCCAACACCATCTGGCGGTGGGCCAGGATTGTGCAGGTCGAGCTTTTTGGCTCCATAGTTTGCGTCATCGGTTTGGTCAGGAATCGACGTGTAAAGTCTGGATTTTCAGTAAACACCTGCAAGGCTGTTTGCGCTACTCGAAAATTTACCAGTCACAATCTAAAAATTTGCGGGCAGGTGCTTTTTTTCTACATCCTGGTTTTTTTGCACAGCACCACGAAGATTTCGTCCATTCAGCCGGGAACTTTACGAGGTTCATTCCACATCAATTTCGTGCATGATATTGAAGGCATTCTGACTTCTTACCAATTGGGAGCAAACCATGAGTACCTCTTTGAACAAGTGCAGGCCAGCCGGACGGACACCGGGATTACGGCCGGCGATCCTGGCGGCCGCAATCTCCGTTGGACTGATGTCCGGGACCTGCGTGGCAGCCACCGATGGAACCACCCCTTCGCTGGAGGAAATGTGGCAGCTGATCCAGCAACAACAGGCTGAAATCGATCAACTGAAAAAACAGAACATGGAGCTACGAGAAAAAGTCGAAGCACCTGCCCCGGCGCCTGCGGCATCACCGGTAACGACACCAGTAGCGTCGTCGGACACCCCTTATGAAGAACTGATGCCCGAACCCACCGATCTGAGCCCCACCGGTACGACCATGGAAATCTACGGCGCGGCAATGCTCGATTCGGGCTACCAGCGCGATCCCAGCAATCCCGACTGGTTCGACGTGCTGCGACCGACCAAGCTGCCCGCTTTTGAAGATGAGTATGGGAAAGACGGTGATTTCTGGGCCGGCGTCCGGCAGAGCCGGCTGGGTTTCAGGACGTATACTCCTACCGACCTGGGCGAACTGAAGACCATTTTTGAATTTGAATTGTTCGGTGTCGGTTCCGATGCCGGCCAGACCACTTTCCGTCTGCGCCATGCCTGGGGCGAACTGGGACAATGGGGCGCCGGTCAAACCTGGAGCCCGTTCATGGATCCTGACGTGTTCCCCAACTCGATCGAATACTGGGGACCGAACGGCATGGTGTTTTTCCGCAACGTGCAGCTGCGCTGGACACCCTGGCAGGATGGCGCTTCGAACTTCATGATGGCGCTGGAGCGGCCGGGCGCCAGTGCGGACCGGGGCAACTACAGTGATCGCATTGAACTGGACGGCATCAAGGCCAATTTCCCGCTGCCGGATTTCACCGCCCACTACAAGTACGCCCGGGATTGGGGTCATGTGCAGATCGCCGGCATTCTGCGGCGCATCGAGTGGGATGACCTCAACACCGACAGCCCCTACGATCTCAGCGGCGGCGCTACCGGCTGGGGTATCAACCTCAGCACCAACATCAATCTCGGCCGCCACGTGTTCCGTGGCTCGGTCGTCTATGGCGAGGGCATGGAGAACTACATGAACGACGCGCCGGTGGATATCGGCATCCAGAACAACTTCGGTAACCCGGTCAGCCCGATCAAGGGTGTTACCCTGCCGGTTCTCGGCATCGTAGCCTTCCTGGATCTGAACTGGAGCGAAAAATGGACCAGCACCATCGGCTACTCTTACCTGGATATCGATAACAGCGACGGCCAGTCGGCCGATGCCTTCAGGAAGGGCCAATACGCCCTGGCCAACATCCTGTACCACCCGCTGCCCAACCTGTTCTTCGGCCCGGAAATCCAGTACGGGCAGCGCAACAACTACCTGGACGGATTCAGTTCGGATAATTTGCGCCTGCAGTTTTCCGTCAAGTGGAATTTTGATAAAACCTTTGGAGGTTTGTGAGATGAACAATGTAAAAACACACACCGGCAAGTTGCTTTTGCCCGGTATTTTCTTATGCTTGGGTTTTTTGGCTACCGCAGCGCAAGCCCAGGCACCGGCTGAAATCCAGGCCGCCCTGGACGCCGCATATACCAAGTATCAAAACCTGGAAGAAGGCGCCAACGCCGACTACATTCCGGCGCTTGCCGCGGTGGATTCCAACATCTATGGAATTGCCCTGGTGACCGCAGATGGCAAAGTCTACACCGCCGGCGATATCGAATCCGAGGTTTCCATTCAGTCGATTTCCAAGGTATTCACACTGGCCCTGGTCATGGATGAAAAAGGAGTGGATACGATCCTCAACACCATCGGCGCCGACGCCACGGGCATGCGTTTCAACTCCATCGTCTCGGTCGAGTGGTCCAAGAAAGGCCTGGGTGGCCCGGAGATGAACTCGCTGGTCAACCCGGGCGCAATCGCCACGACCAGCATGGTCGAGGGCGACAGTCGCGAAGCGATCTGGAACAGCATTCTGAATACCTATTCAGAGTTCGCCGGCAGACCGCTGGCCGTTAACCAGGAAGTATTCAAATCCGAGGCAGAAACCAACCAGCGTAACCAGGCGATTGGCTACCTGATGTACGCTTATGGCTACATCAAGGATGATCCGATGCGTGCTACTGACATCTACACCGAACAATGCTCCGTCAATGTCAACGCGCGGGACCTGGCCACGATGGCGGGAACACTGGCTAACCACGGTAAAAACCCGGTGACCGGCAAGCAGGTCATGAAATCCGAAAATGTACCGGAATTGCTTGCCGTCATGGCGACAGCGGGCCTCTATGATGACTCCGGAAAATGGCTCTATCGCACGGGTCTTCCGGCCAAAAGCGGAGTCGGTGGCGGAATCATTGCGGTGTCACCCGGAAAATTCGGTATCGCTGTGATATCGCCAAGGCTTGACGATGCCGGCAATAGTGTTCGTGCACAATTGGCGATCGCCGACATTTCTAACGCGCTGCACGGAAATCCTCTGGAGGGGGGGCAGCAATAAGTTCCGGATGCATCTTCCAGCAGATCATCGACTACCGAACGCCCACGGCCTGGTCCCTTTGCACTACCGGAGCCGGAGAAACAGTTTGGCCTTTTATGGCAGGCAGCGAATGCAAACTGAAACCTGGCTCGGTTTAACGTGACAGTTATCACCAGAAGGATCGCACATGGAATACGTATTGGATCCACGCCAGACCATCATCATGGCTATCCTGGTCCTGTTCCTCGGCAAATACCTAACCCGGAAGCTCGCCGTACTCCGGGAATACAACATACCGGAACCGGTTACCGGCGGGGTGTTGATCTCCGTGTTGATGGGAATCGTGTTTTATATTTTCGATTTTCAGTTCGTGTTCAACATGGAAGGTCGCGACACGTTTCTTATTATATTCTTCACCTCGATCGGCTTGTCTTCGCGGCTGGCTACCCTGATGGCCGGAGGCCGGTCCCTGCTGATCATGCTGGGTCTTGCCGCTGTTTTTTTATTCGTACAAAACTTTACCGGACTGCTTGTTGCCTTCGTCACGGGTTCGATACCGCAAATCGGGATTCTTGGCGGCAGCATTTCCCTGAGCGGCGGTCATGGCACCACCATTGCCTGGGCGCCAACGTTCATTGAGCAATATGGCATCAGCAATGCGCTGGAACTGGGCATGGCCTGCGCAACATTTGGCCTGGTCCTGGGAGGTGTTCTGGGAGGACCCATCGCCAGGTATCTCATCTCAAAGTACAAGCTCGAATCAAGCAGCAAGGAACACATTACTGTCGGCATGCCCCAACGGGACAGTAACCCGATCATTACGGTCAACTCGGTCCTCAACGCCCTGCTTGTCCTGTGTATTGCGATCGGAATGGGTATTCACCTCAATCTGCTGTGGGAACACCTGGGATTTAAATTGCCGCTGTTCGTTTCCTGTCTGTTGGGCGGTATTATCCTGACCAATACGGTGCCACCGGTGTTCAGGAACATCAGGTGGCCAACCGGGACGCCCACCCTCGCCCTGATCTCTGATTTGAGCCTTGGTCTGTTCCTGTCCATGTCCATGATGAGCCTGCAACTCTGGAAACTGGCCGACCTTGCGGGGCCGCTCGTGATCCTGTTGGTTGCCCAGGTCATCGTGATCAGCCTGTTCGTTATTTTCGTGGTGTTCCGTTTACTGGGTAAAAATTACGACGCGGCCGTCATGTCGGCTGGCTATACCGGCATGGCGCTGGGCGCCACGCCAACAGCGATCGCCAATATGACGGCAGTGGCGGAAAAGTTCGGCGCCTCACCACAGGCTTTCCTGGTGATTCCACTGGTAGGGGCGTTTTTCGTCGATATCGCCAATGCTTTTGTCGTCAAGCTCTTACTGGCGATATTGTCCTGAGATATGCGAAAATATTCGGGCTTTCCACCAGAAAAATTACCAGTTACATCTCTGTCCAATTAACTCTATGATGCCAATATCTATGGAAAAGCCATTTACCCAATTACAATCATGAAAATAGCGGGTGTATTTCTGGCGCTCTTCGTACTGTTGTTTGTCGCGGGCTGCACCACCGTGGGCCCTGATTTCAAGACACCGGAAGCACCGGTCGCCGAAGAGTGGACGGAGGTCGATCCGTCAATACTCAGCAACCAGCCGGCAGACCACCCGGAGTGGTGGAAGGTGTTCAATGATCCGGTTCTGAACCAACTGATCGAAACGGCACAATCCCAAAACCTGACATTGCGCAGCGCCGGCCTTCGTGTGCTGCAGGCCCACGCCCAGTTGGGGATTGCGACCGGCAACAAATATCCGCAGGTACAACAGCTGTCGGGTTCCGCCAACGAGGTCAAGATCAGCGAGAACGGCTCCGATAACACGCCGTTGCTCGATGATAACTTCGGCCTCTACAACCTGGGTTTCGGCCTCTCCTGGGAGCTGGATTTCTGGGGGCGTTTCAGTCGCATGATCGAATCTTCAGCGGCCCAGCTACAGGCGGAAGTGGCCAATTACGATGCGGTCATGGTTTCACTGACAGCCGAGGTGGCACGCTCCTACATTCTGATGCGTGCGCTGGAAACGCGTATTGAACTGGCGGAAAAAAATGTACTCGCCCAGGCGCGTGCCCTGGAAATTGCCGACGTCAAGTTTCGTAATCGGCAAGGTCACGGAACTCGATGTTCAACAGGCACGCACCATTCTCAACAGGACAAAGTCCTCATTCCGGTTCTTGCAGACCAACCTGCAGCCGATAAGAAATGCGCTGGCGTGTTGCTCGGCATGTTGCCGCAGGATCTTGCAAATCTGTTGGTCGAATCTGCACCCGTTCCCACCCCCCCGGCACAGGTCGCCGTTGGCATGCCGCAGGATCTTATCCGCCGGCGCCCGGACATTCGCCAGGCGGAGTGGGTACTGGCAGCCCAAAGCGCACAGATTGGCGTCGCCATCAGCGAGCTTTACCCTCATTTCACCATCGGTGGTTCGATCGGGGTTGCCACCACCACCATCGGTGGTCAAGGGTATCAGTGACCTGTTTGATTCAGGCAGCGTCAATGGCTTGCTCTTTGGCGGGTTCAGCTGGAATGTGTTGAATTACGGGCGGCTGAAAAACAATATACGCTTTCAGGATGCACGCTTTCAGGAGCTTTTGGTCGATTACCAGAACCTGGTGCTGACCGCCCAGGCCGAGGTGGATAGCGCCATCGTTGCCTATTTGCGCGCACATACCGAGGCCAAGTACCTGGCCGAGAGCGTCAAGGCTGCTGAACGTTCGGTGGAGTTGTCGCTGGTTCAGTACCGGGAGGGCTCGACCGATTTCAACCAGGTATTGACCACCCTGACCCAGCAATCGGAACAGCAGGATGCCCTGACCACGACCAACGGCAGCCATCGCTACCAACCTGGTATCCATGTACAAAGTGCTCGGCGGTGGCTGGCAGGTCGATGATGAGCGGGTGGTCGAGGATTACGCGAGCGAAAAAGATAAACAGGAATTGCGGTCGCGCACCAAGTATTGGCGTAACAATTTACCGGATTAGTGCCTTTTTTCAGACAATAGCGGAATATGAAACCAGTGAATAGACAAGCAGTGCATTTTAATCCTTTTGACGTACCGGCTTATTTGCCTGTTGCTTCGCCACTACTTTCCTGGTTGCGTGCAAGCAGGAGGCCGCCGCACCGGTTGAACGCATTCGTGCGGTCAAGACCATCGTCGTGGCGGATCTGGCCTCCGGAGCAGATGCGTAAATTCCCCGGTACCATCGAGCCCGTTGATTCCTCGCAGCTCAGTTTCGAGGTTGACGGTATCGTCCAGGCGGTATTGGTGGACGTTGGTGACAAGTTCAACAAGGGCGATGTGCTGGCCCATCTCGACAACAAGCCCTTTCAGCTCGGTGTGGAGTCCGCCAAAGCAGCGCTGTCGCGGGCTACGCGCCCAACTCGAGGAAAAACAAAGCGCCTATGAACGGGAGCAGCGAATCCAGGACGGAAGACGCCGGCGCGACCACCCAAAAAGCCGTAGACCAGGCGCGTGCAGCCTATGAAAGCCAGGTGCAGGGTGTGACCTACAGCCAGGCGCAACTCGGACTTGCGCAACGGGACCTGGCCTATACCGAATTGAGCGCACCTTATGACGGTATCGTTTCAGCCCGCTATATCGAACCCTCGGAGGTCGCAGCCAGGGGCGCACACATGCTCGAGGTCTATGCCGAGGCGCCATGCAGATTGCGGTCAGTGTTCCGGAGCAGATGATTGGCAATGTCCATGCCGGACTCGAGGGTAACGTTCTGCTGAACAATCTGCCCGATGATCCCTATGCCGCCGTCGTCACCGAGGTGGGTTCGTCAGCCACGTCAGCCAATGCCTTTCCGGTCACGGCGGTTATCAACAACGCGGACGAACGGGTGCGCCCGGGCATGACGGCAGAACTCCGGCTGGCATTTGTTGACGACGAGATAAGTCCGCCTACCTGGTACCGGTGCATGCTTTCCTGCCCGGCATGAGATACAGGTGAAAATCACGTTTACCTGTTTGATACCCAGACTTCTGTTGTTCGCAAGACAGCCGTTAAGACCAAGGGCTATCCAGGGCAACAACGTCATTGTGACCGATGGAATTGCGCCCGGTGATATCCTGGTCGTGGCCGGTGTGTCATTTCTGCGCGATGGTCAGAAGGTCAAACCGATGCCTGATTCGGGCTCCAGCCAATGATGACGCGGAACTGATCACGTGGACGGTATCACACGATTTGGCCTTGACTCCCCGCGCCTGACCCTGGTTTTCATCGCCCTGGTGATTATCGCCGGCATCGGACAATTCATTAACTTTCCCCCGCCAGGAAGATCCACCCATCCTGATTCGCGAAGTGGTTGTAAGCGCCCAGTTCCCCGGAATGAGCCCGGAGGACGTCGAACAACTCATCACCCGCCATATTGAGGATGATTTGCGGGCGATGCCGGAGATCGACGATATCTGGTCAGATTCCAAGACGGGTATCGCCGTCATCCATGCGGATACGGCGGATCGTTACGATGACGTTGGAGCGATCTGGCAGAAGGTGCGTAACCGCATGCTGGATCTGGCTCCCAGTCTGCCGAAAGGGACCATCGGACCGGTGGTCAACGATGAATTTGGCCTGGTCGCAGTTGCCACAATCGCATTAACAGGTGAAGGTTTCGGCATGGATGAGATGCGCGATGTCGCCTGGGATCTGCGTGACCGGCTTGTATGAGCTTGAGGGCATTCGAAAAATCGAACTATGGGGTGTGCATGACGAGCGTGTGTTCCTTGAATATTCCTCAGCGAAACTGGCCCAGTTGGGCGTCAGTATCGACGGACATCGTCCAGACCCTGATCGACCAGAACGTGGTGTTGCCGGGCGGTCTGTTTGACGTTGCAGGTGAGAATCTGATCATCGAGCCGAGTGGAAATTTCCGTTCCGTCGAGGACATCGAAAACCTCCTGATCGCGGTTCCCGGAACACAACAATCCATCTTTCTGAAAGACCTGCTGAATGTCCGCAGGGGCTTCGCGGAACCGCCAAAAGATCTCGCATTTTTTAATGGCGAACGTGCCATCGTCATCAGTCTTTCCGTCATCCCCGGGGTCAATGCAGTCGCTTTCGGTGAACACCTCAAAGACAAGGTGGATGATCTCCAGTCACACCTGCCAATCGGTTATGCGCTTGATTTTGCGACTTTTCAGCCGGATCTCGTGCAAAAGGCGGTTGGTGGCGCGTTGACTGAATGTCTACCAGACCCTGGTCATTGTGCTGGTGGTGGTGGTTGCCTTCCTTGGTTTGCGAACCGGTTTGATCGTCGGCTCCTTTGTACCGATGACCATGCTGCTCGGCCTGATCGTCATGCGGTTTGCCGGGGTTGAGCTCGAGCGTATTTCCATTGCCTCCACCATCATCGCTTTGGGTATGCTGGTCGACAATGGCATTGTGACCGCAGAAGAAATCCGTAACCGGCTGGATGCGGGTGAAGAAAGACGTGCGGCCTGCCTGAATACGGCAAAGGCGCTTTCGGTTCCGCTGTTGACCTCATCGCTCACCACGATCATCGCTTTCATGCCGATTTACCTGCTCACCGGGTGACGTTGGTGAATACGCCGTCTCGCTTACCCGTGGTTATCATCATCCTGTTGATGGGGTCCTGGTTTCTGTCCATGTACCTGACACCCTACATGTGTTACTGGTTTATGAAGCCCCCCAAGAAGGAAGAGGGCAAGGACTCGACCGACGGATCCCTATAGCGGTCGTATCTATGTAGCCTACCGGGCGCTGCTGCGCGAGCCTGACTGAAAGGCACGTTATCGCCGTGCTCGCGGTCATTTTCGCCGTGCTTGTCGGCGGTGGTTACCTGGGCTCGACGCTGGTGCGTGAAATGTTTGGCCATAGCGATCGTAACCAGTTTCTGATCTATGTCGACCTGCCGGCGGGTTATAACATCGACACCACGCAGGATGTCGTTCAACGTCTGACCGACTGGCTGGAAGACGACGAGGCCAATCCGGATATCACCGGGACGATCGCCTACGTGGGTACGGGCGGTCCCCGTTTCGTACTGGTGCTCGCGCCGTTCGATCCCGATCCGCACCGTGCATTCATCATCGCCACAACCGAGACGGGCGAGCAGGTGCCCGAGGCCGCGGAACGGGTACGACGGTTTATAGCCGAGTCAGCTTCCGGAAGCCGAAGGCCGGGTCAAAATGATGTGGACCACCGGCCCGGAACCCGGGTTTGTGGAAGTTCGGCTTTATGGACCGGATATAGCGCTGTCTTTACCAGAAGGGCCAGGAATTCACAGACACGCGTGCGTGCAATGCCCGGTACCATTGATGTTCGCAACAATGCGGAAAATACCGTTATCAAGGCCGAGGTCGATGTCGACCAGACGCAGGCACGTCGCGTGGGTATCTCATCCCAGGAAATTGCAAATTCGCTGCAGGCTCATATCGATGGTATCCGGGCGACCGATTACCGCGAGGATGACCAGGCTATACCGATCGTGCTCCGGTCCCAGCAGCAGGAGCGGGCCGTGGGCAGTGACTTCTACGATATTCGTGTCAATTCGCGCAGCCGTGGAAGCGTGATCGTACCGTTATCGCAGATCGCGAGTATCAACGGGGCCTGGGAGTACAGCCGTATTTCGCGCCGCAACCAGGCGCGTGTAGCTCACCGTGGAATTCAAACACGAAACGATGAAGGCGATGGAGTTGCTCACCGCGGTCACACCTGAAATCGAGGCGCTGAACCTGGGTGAAGACTATCACTGGGAAGTCGGCGGTGAGATCGAGAAGCAGGGAGAGACCATGCCGAAGCTCGCCAAGTGGCTTCCCCACTGCGCTTTTCTCATGGTGGTGCTGTTGATATGGCAGTTCAACTCTTTCCGGCGGCCTTTCATCATCGCCTTTACCCTGCCGCTGGCATTTATTGGCGCCTTTATTGGCCTGATACTGTTCCGTGCGCCGTTTGACTTTTTTGGAATTCTCGGTCTGTTGAGCCTGGCCGGAATTATCATCAACAACGGCATTGTGCTGATCGATCGCATCGACCAGGAGCGCAATGCGGGCCGTGATGCATACAGTGCCGTGATCGAAGCCACCGTGTCGCGTTTCCGGCCGATCTGGATGACCACGATTACGACCATTCTGGGCGTCATGCCGTTGATCCTCAGTCACGACCCGGTGTTTTACTCCTTGGCCCTGATCATTGCCACCGGACTGGCTTTTGCCACGGTTTTGACACTGGGCGTGGTGCCCGTTCTTTACGCGGTGCTGTTCAAGGTGCAGCCAGCAACGGGGCTAGTCCGCATCACCGCTGTCAGCCAGCTTGGTTCTGGCCCGAACAATCTTACTGTGCCGGCCGAACAGGCGGTTCATCAACGTAAGAAAAGCACTGGTTGTTAGTCCAAACATCAAAATTCCATTGGCAGCCTCCAGGCGGCCGAGCAGGCGCCATTTTTCGCTCATCACGATGTCGCCATAGCCGAGCGAAGTAAAGTTGACTACTGAATGGTAAAAAGCCGAATCAAAGTCACTGAATTCACCCAGCCACAGGAACAGGGAGGCCCACACCGCGAATTGCAGCACGTGGCCGAAGAAAAGGACCAGGAAAATGACACTCATCAATTTGATGTCGGTGCCGATAGCGGGCAACATGCGGCCCGAGTCCAGGAGGCGTAACAGGTAACCGGTGATGGCCACAATGATCGCAATTTGGATCAACATGTTTACGACCAGTGCCAGGCTTCCAATCAGTAGGGGAATTAGCAACATATTATCGATTCCTTCAATCCACGAATGGCTTTGGACGTCAGACTAACAGTAAACGTCTGCATTGCCATCTGTGCAATCCGAAAATTTACCAGTCGCGATCTGCAAATTTACGCGCCTCATTCGGCGATGGCGGCGCCGGCATAGCCGTCGCTATCTTGCCCGGCGCGGCGGACTCCAGCTGAGCCAGCAGAGAACGCAGCTGCCGGTGATGATCGGGAAGTATGTGTGAGGAAAAGCTCATGGAGTAACCTCCTTGCTGGGGTACAAGTCCTGACTTGCAGTGTCTTGCAGCTTGAGAAAATTCAGCGTCGTTTCCACCACGAAAGGGAAAAAGGGGTTCCAACGCTGGCGTAACATTTCGGCAGCAGGAATTCGCAGCGCCCCTTTTTCACCTCGCATTGCAACATTTCCGATTTGAATAATGCCCGGACTTCTTAAATGATCCTCTGAACCGTATAAAGGGTCATCCACCGGGAACGGCAGTGCCACATGAGAGAGCGAATAGACACCCCGGGGCCAACTCAGACCCAGATCTGTTTCGACACTGCCACTCTCCCCGGGCTTTTTCAGGCTCAACAGCACATCCAGCGTGTCAGGGCTGCCGTTGGTCACAAGGCCGAGGGTGAATTTCCAGTCGGGATTGGACTGCAGCACACTGTCAAAGGCATCAGAATTCCATTTGATGATGGGCGCCATCTGCGCCACGCGATTGACGTCAAACAGAATCAACTCATGACCACCTTCCGGTAGCCGGTCAAACAGGTTCCTGATCAAAGCGGGCGCCAGCACGGTGGCATCTACGATTGATGAGAATGCCAGGATGGGGGGCACCCGGTCGAGCAGGTTCTTTTTTCCCAGCGCAGTGATCTGTTTTTGAATCTGCACCGTCAACCGGTAAGCCACGTCGGCGGCATTGACCGCAAACGAACCGTATTTATAAGGGTCGTATTCGGGCAGGATCCCGTTCCAGGCTAATTTGTTCAGTCCAAGCAGGACCCCGAGCCGGGCTTGCCAAACGGCAAAAGCAGCCACTTTGGGCAGACCAATTTCAGGGGAAAGCAGCACCAGTTTGTTGACTTGCGGCAGCGAAGGATCTGCGGCTGCATCAAGCGCGTAATTGACTGCCAGTGCGGCCCCGTTTGAATAGCCTACGATGTAAACAGGCTGGTTACCGGCCTGTTCTTCCACGTAACGCATGGCGATTTTCATTGCCGCGGCCATATCCTGCCAGCGGACCCGCACCAGGCCCGACGGAGCCGTTCCATGCCCGGGGATGCGCAAGCCGACCACATAAACCCCGGCCTGGTGCAGGCGTGCAGCAAAATTATGCAGGCTGTAGGGTGAATCGGACATTCCATGCAAAAGAAGCACCGTGGCCCGCGGCGAATCCACCGGCATTTCATAAGTCCGGTTCCAGTTTTGCGGCCACCGCTCTGGATCCGACATGCTTCCACGGGTGAACCGATTGATCTGGTGCTCGTCATCGAGCACATCGTTTGCATAGACGAGGTCGTCCAGTTGCTTGAATAACCTGTCTTCCAGAGCGAGGTATTCTTCAAACGTGGATACGTCGGAATGAACGGTAAACTCTTCGTCCAGATCAACCTCGTGCCACGGGCTGAGGTTGGGACGGTCATTCATCATCATTACGAATACCACGATCAGCGTCAGCGTCGAGCCGACAGCCCCGTAAAGCACAATTTTCAGTGCGTGATGAACCAAATATCGAAGTTTGAATATCATGATCTGAAGCCTACCTGCTGCAAGCCCAAAGATGCAATTAGTTGGAGAGATCTACACTTCGCTGCTACTGCAAATAGCTGACCGTGTAACCGTCAGGAACGCCGCCTGCGTAAAAAAGTGCTGCATCGACTGAAGCGTCATCGACCCTGGTGGCGATGGTTTCGGAGGGGTAGTTGCCGTCTATTCCCAGGCCGTCCAGCATACCTTGCATCAACACAGCCATCTGCCCTTCCAGCGCAGTCGACATGTTTGAGTCAGTCCTGGTTTGTACCGGCAAACCGTTTTTGCTGAGTTGCGTCATGACATCTTTCAGGCCGGATGAAAGTTCCGCCGAGATCAATCCAGCCTTGCCGCCTGCGCCCTGCTGGCCGGAAACGGCCTGACCTATGGTCATCCCGTTCGCAGCCATCTTTTCCATGAAGCCGGCAAACTCCTGCTCGCCCCGCATGCCCGGCACAACCCAGGTTGATCCTGTTACGGAGAGATTAATTTTCAACAGGGCAGCCACTTCCGGCGGCAACTGCTGCCCGACCATGACCAGGGGATCAATGCTCCCATTGAACGAAAAGTCGTAGCGCCGGGCCATGTGCCCCAGGATTTCCCGGGTTTCATCCGTTTTGATGATGCGGGCCGATGAGGCGGGAGCCACCTTCGCACCGGCAGATTGTGCGGTGGTCTTCGCATCCATGGTGGCCACGACTTTAACGGTTTTGGCACCGTGATCGAGGACCAGTACGCCGGCCGGTTCTCCGGCAAACCGGACCAGGATCGTGTTCTCTACCGTGTCGAACTCTTTTCCGCCGACGATTTTCGTGACGAGCTGATCCACCCTTAGCTGATCATCCATGAGGTACATTCTGAAGCGCTCGACTCCACCATTTATCCCGGGCGAATTGGTGCCATCAACGGTCAGGTCCGCCCACGCGGTGGCGCTGAGCAAACAGATAAAACAAAGGGTCATCAGTCGCATGATTTTTTTCCTGGCAAGAAGATAATTTGAGGTCAGAGCTGCGAGTCTACCGGTAACAGGCCGATGAAGCCGACACTGAAAGCGGCTTGCCAGAAAGAGGTTTCAGGGTCCCTGGTGTAGCGTATCTCCCGTCCGTCACGGTATTCGATCCATACCAGCCGCTGCTTGCCAGCAGGCTTGTCCGGGTTCTTCGGTTCCAGGACCACCGAGTAGAAAAGCTCCCGGTAAATGGCATCAAACCGACCTTGCAGGTCATGCGCCAGTGCCGGGCTGTCGATCAGCAGTCCGATTTCGGTATTAATGGCCACCGAGCATGGCTAGCCGGAAATAGGCGGTATGGAACTCGGACGACTGTCTGCCGACCCACCAGCCAACAATATCGGGTTCGGCTTTCAGGTACATCACAGCACACGCAAGCCCTGCGCCGCGAGGCGTGTAAGCAAGATGTACCTGCACAGCGGTCATTTCAGCGTGTCCAGTTTATGCGCACGACATAATCGTCGGGGCCGTAATTGATGTCGAGTTTCCCTTCATAAGCGCGCTCTATGGCCTCACCGATTCGGCGGGCGACATGGATGTCGGTGGTGGTAATGTCGATCTTGTTGCCTTCTTCCTTGATTTCCATGATGCGCTGCAGAGGGTGTTGGTCTTTTTCGCGTTGTTCGGTTGTGTGCGCCAGTTTCACCAGTTCGTCGCGGTGCTGTTTCACGAAGTCACTTTCGAGCGTTACGTAGCCCGCCGGGAACCGGTCGTTAATGCGGCGACAGGCCGGACATACCGATTCCTGTGCGCCGTCGGGCCGCGCTGCAACCTGCCAGTGCCCGTCGTGATAGACAAGCGCGCATTGGGGACACACGGTTGGTTCCGGCAGCTTTGTCTTGGGACGATACGGATCCTTGTGATCTTCGGCCAGTTGCCGGTCCAGCCTTCGCGGCTGGTCGTGCTTAAACCCCTTCTTCATCGCTGCCTCCTCGTGTTACGTCTGCTCCGGTGGGTAGTGAATGGCGTTTTATATCGCCGCGTTTTTTCTGGGCATGCCGGAGAACTTGCCGTTTCGCAGCGTCGAAAGCATCACGCAGGGCAACGTAAGCGTCTTCATGGGCATCGCGGTTGACGACAATTTCATTGCCTGGAACGTACAGATCGATGCGTACGTTGAATGTGTTGCCCTGGTGTTTGTGATGATGTGGTTTCTCAATCGTTACGTTGCAACGTGTGAGATTCGGATGCACCTGCGCCAACGCATCCGCCTTTTCGCGGATGTGGCTCTCCAGCGCTGCAGAACTGGGCATTCCGTGGAATGAAATATTCATTGGTATTGCCATATATGCTCCCTTTAATTGCCTACCCTGGTCTTGCGCGTGATGCGTTCGCGCTTCTCCTCCCGAGAGATCATACCCGCAACGCCGGAAATTTCTTCCGCGAGCAATGACAGAATGTCATCGGCGGCGATTAATCCAACGAGCGCGCCATCGGAGTCAGTCACAGGCAGGCGCCTGATGCCGCGCACCCGCATCAGTTCCACGGTTTCTGCGATCCCGGCGTCTTCCTGAACGGACAATAACTCTGCACTCATCACATCGCCCACCAGAATCGTTTCTGCATCCAGCCCGGGCGCAACGACTGCCACCGTAATGTCACGGTCGGTCAGCATGCCCACTGGCACCCGCTTCCCCTTTTCCTCTTCGGTTACCACCAGGCATCCGACATGATTCTCACGCATCAACTTTGCCGCTGCCGCTACACTTTCGTCCCGCCGCGCAAACACGACTTTGCGGCTGCATACTTCTCCGATTCCCACGGCGCCTTCTCCTTTGGTTTTCAAAGGCTCATTGTTTCTCGCCATTGGCGAGGCCCTGTTGATCTGCATCAACCGGGCATCCGCCCACAGGCGGAGCATTGCAAGTGGCTGGTTGACTCAGGCGCCTCGACGCGCCTGGCCGTTCCCGGTTGGCTAAAGACTGCGTTTCGGGGGATTCATTGGAGTATTCATCGGGCACTGGTTACTGGCAGCATTTTGATCACGATGCGGACATCGGCGTGCGGGGTGCCGGTGCCACCGAGGCTGAGGCTTTCGAGCAGGCGGCGCTCGCACTTACTGCCATTGTCACGAGTATCGATTTGGTCGAGCCACGTCAACAGATCGAGCTGCATGCCGAAAACAGTGACCCTGATATGCTGTTTGTCGATTGGCTGGATTCAGTTGTTTTCGAAATGGCTACGCGCAAGATGTTATTCAGCCGGTTCGAGATCAACCTGAGCGGGGGCAAGCTGAACGCCCGCGCGTGGGGTGAGCCGGTTGATGTCGAAAGGCACCATCCGGCCGTTGAAATCAAGGGCGCGACCCTAACCGAGTTGAAGGTTGAGAAACAGGGCGGTGGGAAATGGATAGCGCAATGCGTCGTGGACGTATGAAATGGATCTGAGCCGGCTGCATCGTCGCGGGGATTATGAGTGGGAAATACCCATGCGCGGCGCCATGCGGGTACCCGGGATTATCTACGCGAGTGATGAACTGATTCGCGCAATGGACGACAAGGTGGTGGAACAGACCGCCAACGTCGCCATGTTGCCCGGCATTGTCTCGGCTTCATACGCGATGCCTGACGCGCACTGGGGTTACGGGTTTCCCATCGGCGGCGTTGCCGCCTTTGATGCGGACGCGGGTGGCGTTGTCTCGGCCGGCGGGGTGGGCTTCGATATTTCCTGCGGTGTTCGCTGCTTGCATACCGGTCTCGGATTGGATCAGTTCGAACAAGGACGTACCGCACTTGCCGACGCCTTGTTTCGCGGCATCCCGGCCGGTGTCGGGAGCACCGGGAAAGTATCGCTGGCTGAGAGTGAGATGACGGCGATGCTGGAGGGGGGAGCAGTCTGGGCTGTCGAAAAAGGTTATGGTCGGACAGCCGATCTTGCGCGCATCGAGGAAGGCGGGAAAATGGCCGGAGCGGTGCCGGCTGCTGTATCGGAGCGCGCCCGAAGGCGGCAGCGCGACGAAATGGGCACTCTCGGTTCGGGAAACCATTACCTGGAAGTGCAGCGCGTTGGCGAGATCTTCGATGAGGAGATTGCGAAGCTGTTCGCCATTGCCAAAGACGATATCGTCATCAGCATTCATTGCGGTTCGCGCGGACTCGGGCATCAGATCGGAACCGAGTACCTGAAGGAGATGGCGCAATCTACGGCCGGGTTTGGTATCGAGTTGCCCGACCGAGAGCTTGCGTGTGCGCCAATCCACTCGGCGCTTGGCCAGCGCTACCTGGGAGCGATGCGATCGGCGATTAATTGCGCGCTTGCGAATCGCCAGATGATCACTCACCTGACCCGCGAGATCGTATCGAAAGTCTTTGGGCGTGATCTCGAGCTACCGCTTTTGTATGACGTTTCCCACAACACCTGCAAGGTCGAAGAACACCAAGTCGGTGCGAAGAAAATGGCGTTGTATGTGCACCGCAAGGGCGCGACGCGCGCATTCGGGCCGAATCATCCGGACTTGCCCGGCGAATTGAAGGCTGCCGGTCAGCCAGTGCTGATCGGTGGAAGTATGGGAACCTCATCGTATTTGCTTGTTGGCACCGGCAACGGGGCGGAGATAGCCTATGCCTCCGCCTGCCATGGTGCCGGTCGTGCAATGAGTCGACATGCGGCAACGAAGAAGTGGCACGGTCGCAAGGTGGTTGACGATCTGGCCAGACAGGGAATCTTGATCCGCAGTCCGTCCATGCGCGGCATCGCTGAAGAGGCCCCGGGCGCCTACAAGGACGTGAGCGCCGTCGTCGATGTCGCGCAACGGGCCGGACTGGCGCGCAAGGTCGCCAGGCTGCTGCCCCTGGTCTGCATCAAGGGCTGAGATCAGCCACCTTTGAAACGCCTGCTGCCGGTGCCGGCGGCACCCCGAAAGGGGCCATCTCCCGAGATCGAGAAATGCCTGCGCTCGTTTCGGTATTTCGCGCTTGCGTCAGAACCGGGAACGACCGATTCCAGCACGGCTGTTCTCATACTCGCCGCATCATGCAGCCACGCCGGTACCGCTTTGCACCGACCCCCGGCCGCTGCTTCTAGCCCTTTTTACTATTCGGGCCGCCCTTCTGATCCTTGGCCCCAAACTCGGACCACGCATTTTCAAAGCCTTCCGCGAGGTGCTTCCATGCTTCCTCGAAGCCTTTGCTCATGTCGCTCCATGCCGCCTCGCTCGATCCCTGTATCTGCTTGAATTTGCGCATCGCTTCTTCACGTTGCTGACGCAAGCTATCCAGTTGCTGCTTATAGCGGGACTTCATGCTGGCCTGTGCTTCGTTCATGCGCTGCTCCCACTCCTCGATCCTGGCGTTCCACTCGTCGAGTTGCTTTTTCATCTTTTCAACAGATTCGTCGCGATCCATAGCGGCCTCCTTGGGGTGGTGTTGGCACGACAGGTAATGCACTCCGCGCCTTCTTTAACAATGAGGCCGGGATGGCTGTTTATCAAGGCCGCCCTTCCCGGTGCGTTCCGTTGGTCGAAGGCTGAATCGGCCTGTACCAGGTGCTTGGCGCGGTCCGTACGCCGAACGCAAAACCCAAGTCTTTGTAGACAGGGGTTAAAAATCTGCTCATACAAACTATAATGGCGGGCTTTTCCCACATTCCCGGCCGTCGCCACGAACCTCGTGGTAGCAGGGTCGATCTCGAAAGCCGCGAAATGCGCCCCTTTGTTGCTACCCGGTGTTACCTCGCGTCAAATTTACCGGCACGCGTGCTACCCCCGGGTGTTGCGTGGCCGAATCCCGATCCCTGATGCGTAGAGACAGCCGCCTCAAAGTCCTGTTTGCCACCTCCGAGGTCGCGCCCTTCGTCAAGACGGGGGCGCTCGGAGCGACCGCTTCGGCATTACCGCCCGCCCTGGCGGGCCTGGGTGTCGATGTACGCTTGTTGGTGCCGGGATACCCGCAAGTCATCAACGCACTGAACAGCCGCGGCAGGGCGGCAACGCTGCCAAGCCTGCCGGGTGTGCCGCCGGCCCAGCTGTTGGCGTCGAAGCATCCCAGCGGCGTGCAGTTGCTGGTGATCGCCTGCGACATCTTCGACCGCCTCGGCTCGCCGTATCAGGATGCCTCGGGAAAAGACTGGCCGGACAATGCGCAGCGGTTCGCCTTGTTGTCGTACGTAGCGGCGCTATTGTCTACCGGTGCCTCACCGTTTCCATGGATACCGGATGTATTGCACTGTGCCGATTGGCAAACCGGGCTGGCGCCCGCCTATTTGCGCTACGTTGACTCGACCAAGGCCAGAACCGTTCTGACGGTCCATCATCTGGCGGATCAGGGCGTATTCCACCTGGATGACGCAACGCGCCTCGGATTACCGGCCGAGGCTTTGTCGTCAGACGGTATCGGCTTCAACGGCGGGATCGGTTTCCTGAAAGCGGGTCTGGAGTTCGCCGAGCGCATCACAACGGTAAGTCCGTCCTACGCACAGGAAATCCAGTCAAGTCCACTTGGAATGGGCCTGGAGGATCTGCTTTCGCGTCGCAGTGATGTGGTGTCGGGCATCCTCAATGGCATCGATACCGATACCTGGGATCCAGACAACGATCCCTACATCGAGCGTTATTACAACGCAGGGCGTCTCGCACACAAGGAAGACAATCGCCGGGCGCTGCGCGCCAGGCTGGGGTTTGACGATGTGCCGGAGGTGCCGTTGTTCGCGATGGTAGGCCGGCTGCTCGATCGCAAAGGTGTCGACGTGCTGGCCGACGTCGTCGATCAGCTTGTGGACATGCCGGCACAACTGGTGGTGCTGGGATCGGGCGACGAAAAGCATGAAGCGCGATTTTTATCCCTGGCGCAGACGTTCCCGGACCGTGTCTCGGTGAAGATTGGCTACGATGAAACCTTGATGCACCAGATTGAAGCCGGTGCCGACATTGCACTGATTCCGTCCCGGTATGAGCCATGCGGGATCAACCAGATGTACAGCCAGCGTTACGGTACGCCGCCAGTGGTGCACGCGACCGGTGGATTGCGGGATTCGGTGGTCGATGTTTCGCCGGCGACCCTGTCTGGCAAGACGGCAACCGGCTTCATGTTCTCGCCGCTTACCGGGCAAAGCCTTATGGAGGCTTGCCGCCGGGCGGTCGAGCTGTTTCGCAACAGGCGCAGCTGGCGCCAATTGCAGAAGAACGGCATGGCGCGGGACTTCTCCTGGGAGACAACGGCCACACACTACCTGGAACTGTACCGCGGGCTGCTGGGCTAAATTCAGGCCAGTCGGTACAATTCGGGGTTTGCAGGGCGCGTTCTGACACGCGCCGTTCCTGAGGAAACACGCATTCTGAGGAGTTGAAAATGATCGGCGACCGCATCGAAGTCAACATTGCCGGAGGGTTGGATATTCCGCTCCCGCGCATGGTTCACGTCCGTCAGAAGTTCCAGATGCCAAGACTCGAGAGCGTAAGCAAGACCGTAGTCGAGGAATTCCGCAAGCCCGAAGTGCGTGACAAGATCAAGCCGGGCATGACGATCGCCGTCGGGGTGGGTTCTCGCGGAGTGAACAATATCGCGGAATGTACGAAAGCGGTCATTGCCGAACTGAAGGCACTCGGTGCCAAGCCTTTCATCTTCCCGGCGATGGGCAGTCACGGCGGTGCCACCGCCGAAGGCCAGAAGGAAGTGCTCGATGGTTACGGCGTGACCGAGGACTTCGTTGGCTGTCCGGTCAAGTCGAGCATGGACGTAGTGGAAATCGCCAAGGCCGACGATGGCATGCCCGTGTACATGGACAAGAACGCCGCTGGCGCGGACGCGGTCGCACTGATTTGCCGTATCAAGCCGCATACCAACTTCCGCGCGCCGATTGAGTCGGGCATCGTCAAGATGCTCACCATCGGAATGGGCAAGATCATCGGCGCAACGACCTTGCACACCTATGGCATGGATATGTTTGGCGAGCTGCTCCCGAAGACCGCGCAGATCATCATGGCAAAGAAGAAATTTCTGTTTGGCGTTGCCATGGTGGAGAACGCTGCCGACGAAACTGCGGTGATTGAAGTCGTGCCGCAGGAGCAGGTGCTCGAGCGCGAACCGGTCCTGCAGGCCAAGGCCAAGGAACTGATGCCCCGTCTGCAGTTTGACGAGATCGACGTGCTGGTGGTGGAAAAGATCGGCAAGAATATTTCCGGCTCCGGCATGGACCCCAATATCACCGGACGCAATTGCCGGTTTGTCGAGTGGGACATGAAGCCGTTCGTCAAGAAAATCGCAGTGCTCGGACTGACTCCCGAGACACATGGCAATGCGACCGGGCTGGGCGCGGCCGACGTGATCACGATGAATCTCTACAAAGAACTCGACATCGGCAAGACCTACGCGAATATCATCACGTCGACCTACCTCGATGGCGGAGCCATCCCGATCATCATGAATACGGATCAGGAGGCGATTCAGCTGGCGGTAAAGACCGTTGTACGCGTCAAGCCCGAGGACACGAAGGTCGTGCGTATTGCAACGACCCTGGACGTGGTTGATATTCACGTGTCCGAGCCGATGCTGCCTTTTATCAAGGCGAATCCGTCGATGTTTGAAATCATCGGCGAGCCCGCGCCGTTCAAGTTCGATTCGAAGGGTGGTTTGTATCCGATGCTTGCGCCGCACCGCGAGCACGCGACTGCCTGAAGCGAAGCGGAAACTGACTGGCAATCCGGATACCGGCGGGCACGGTTGCCCGCCGAATGGCTGGAAGTCCTGACCCGATGCTAATACACCTTGACGCGATCGGCGGAGTGGCCGGTGACATGTTCATCGCCGCGGTGCTCGATGCGTTTCCGGACCTGCGCGACGGCATGCTGGATGCAATTCGCGCCTCCGGCCTGCCCTCCAATGTTGTCCTGTCGGTAGATCAACACGCCGATCATGCCTTGACCGGTGTGCGCTTCCTGGTCGATGAAGGGCCGCACCTGCATGCGCCCGGTCACCACCATACGAAGTTTCGCGACATTCGCAAAATGCTCGAAGCCGCGCCACTCGAACCCGAAGTGCGTGCCCATGCGATCGGGATTTTTTCACGGGTTGCCGAAGCGGAAGGCAAGGTCCATGGCTTGCCGGTGGAAGAGGTCAGTTTTCATGAACTGGGTGAATGGGATTCGATTGCCGACATCGTCGGTGCCGCGTTTCTCATCAGCCGGCTTGACGCGCGTTGGTCCGTTGGCGCGCTGCCCCTGGGCAGCGGGCGCGTAAAGACAGCGCATGGTTATTTGCCGGTGCCGACGCCAGCAACGGTGTTGTTGCTCGAAGGGTTCGAGTTCGAGGATGACGGTGTCGCCGGGGAACGTGTCACGCCTACCGGAGCTGCCATTCTTAACTATCTGCAAGCGAATCAGCCGCGCGATCGCAGTTCGCGACGGCTTTTGCGCAGCGGCAGCGGATTCGGCACCAGGACGCTGCCTGACATGAGCAACGTGTTACGCCTGCTGGCGTTCGAATCATCGGAGGCACCGACCGAGACCGACCGCATTGCCGAATTGGCGTTCGAAGTCGATGATCAGACGCCCGAGGATCTTGCGATTGGGCTCGACAAGCTGCGTGCGCACCCGTCCGTTGTCGACGTGCTGCAATCACCGGCATTCGGCAAGAAGGGCCGTCTCGCAGTGCATATTCAGGTGCTCGCCGATCCGGATGACCTGGAGAACGTTCTCAATGCCTGTTTTGCCGAAACCACCACGCTGGGAATTCGTTACCAGACTCAAGAGCGACGCAAGCTGCGGCGCCAGCAGACCGAGGTGGATGCCAACGGGCGCACGGTGCGTATCAAGCTGGCCGAGCGGCCCGGCGGTCCGACCGTGAAGGCCGAAGCAGATGATCTCTCAAAGGTCATTGGCGATCACAGCGAGCGCGAGCGCGTGCGGCGCTTGGCCGAGCGGGCATCTCAGACGAAGGACAAGGCATGAATGCGCCCGTTGACGGATTCGACGCGCTGACGCGTGTGGTCGACGGGCTGCGGGACGCAGCCGTCGCCGTCAGCGGTGGTGTCGACAGCCTGACGCTTGCAACCATGATCCACAGCAGGATTCCGGCGCGCGCGGCCATGTTTCATGCCGTCTCACCGGCCGTGCCCGACGAAGCGACCCGGCGCGTCAAGGCACTGGCCCAAACAACAGGGCTGGTCGCTGACTATCATTGATGCGGGCGAGTTTTCGCACGCGCAATACCGCGCGAATCCGGTGAACCGGTGTTTCTATTGCAAGACCAGTCTGTATGGCGCGATAGCGCCGCACACTCAGGCGCAAATCGTCTCCGGCACCAATCTTGATGACCTGGGAGAGTATCGCCCCGGTCTCGAAGCGGCGAAGGAGTATGCCGTTCGTCATCCCTTTGTCGAGTCCGGTATCGACAAGAGCCGCGGTCCGTTCGCTGGCGCGGCGCCTCGGCCTGGGTGAGATTTCCGAATTGCCCGCCGCACCATGTCTGTCAAGCCGTATCGAGACGGGAATAGCGATAGATCCGCAGATGCTCAAACTTGTGCATGAGACCGAGAAACTGGTGGGCGCAGCGCTGCACCCGAACACCGTTCGTTGCCGGGTGCGCGCGAACGGCGTGGTAGTGGAACTGGACGAGGCGGCGCTTGCTGCGGCCTCGCAGGCGCAGTGCAGGGAACTGTCGGCACGTATCGCCGCATTGTTCGGCAGGGGTGGATTCGACTACGGGGTATCATTCGCGCCGTATCGTGTCGGCAGTGCGTTTGTTCATCCGATCCGGATCGCCTCCCGGGACGACACATCACGGAAATAGCCTGGTATTGACATGACCCTGCACAAAGACATCATGCTCGACTTTGCGCGCGATGCGCGCACCGGCCTTGACGAAGCGGTATTTTGCGCCGGCAAGACGGTAGCGCACATTGCTGAAATCCTGCGCCAGGTTGAAAACCGTAACGCCCGGATATTGCTGACCAGGCTGGAACCGGATCAGTTCGCGTCCCTGCCCGCGTCCCAGCAGGAACAAATCGATTACGAACCGCTTTCGCGCACCGGCTATTTCTCGAAACCGCATCCCGTTACGGAAACCAGAAGGGTTGCAGTCGTCGCGGCCGGTACGTCCGACGTGGCTGTTGCCCGGGAAGCGGCGCGCACCCTGACTTACTACGGAGAGGTGCCCGCGGAAATCTCCGATGTTGGTGTGGCCGGCTTGTGGCGCTTGCTCGAACGTCTCGAAGAAATCCGCACCATGAAGGTGGTGATCGCTGTCGCCGGCATGGATGCCGCGTTGCCAACCGTCGTTGGCGGCTTGCTTGGTGCACCCGTGATCGGTGTGCCGACGTCGGTGGGTTATGGTGTTTCGGAAGGCGGGCAGACGGCACTCAAGGCGATGCTCGCGAGTTGCTCTCCCGGCCTCACCGTCACCAATATCGACAATGGCTACGGCGCGGCCTGCGCCGCACTGCGTATCCTGCGCCTGTCTTCGGCCTAGCCAGCATATTTCACAAACCGGTCACGTCCGCCGGGTGTGAACGAACCGAACCAGCCTGACAGGCGGGTTTCTCGCCATTGCCGGAACATGCCTCTGCGTCCGATCGCCCGCGCCGTCTGGCCACACTGCCCCTGCGAAGCGGAAGCTTCGCGAAACATGCAGGCCAGTTCTTCAGGCGAGCAACACGGCGAGCAAGCCGCTGATAAAGATGCCGTCGAATGAACCGGCGCCGCCAATCGAAGCGATCGGCGCACCCATTTTGCGTATGTCCTTGAATCGAAGCAGGTCGGCGCCGATGAGCACGCCGAGTGTGCCGCCAATGTATGCCAGTGGCGCGGCATTCCCGGCGTCGACAATGACCGCGACACCGGCAGCAGCCAGCGGCGCGAACAGAATCGGCATGCCGATTCCGAGGCCTCGCACCGGCCTGCTCACCGCATACGCGACGAGGGACACCGCCAGAACGCATCCAAGGGACTGAAACACGGAGACGTCGTGGGTGGCGAACAGGTAAACAGAGAAAGCCACCGGCACAACGCATCCACCGACGTTGGCGAGTATCAGTGTCTTGCCGGGAAACAGGTAACGGCGCTGTTGCGCCCAGGCAAGCATTTCTTTGGGCAAACCGGACTCGCCGTCGAAGTTCGAGTCGATCGTGAACAGCGGAATGTTCAGCAAGCTGCCCGACAAAGTCATCAACAGCAGCAGATACGCAGATTGCGCGGATAAGCCGAGTTTTTCAAAGGCGATTGTCAGCACCTGGAACTGCACCAGGATTGCCAGTATGCCGAGCGCGATGATCGGAAAAATCAGTTGCTTGGGTGAACGCGACAAACGGCGTCTCCTGAAAAGAAACCGGGGACACATGGCCCCGGGCTTTCTGATAAGTCCGGGTAACTAAAAAACGAAGGCCTGGTAACGGGTGAGGCTTGCGCGAAGACGGTTACGCATCCGCGAGCGCGTGTTCGCAATGCTGATGCGCTGCGGCTTTGTCGCATGGCGCCAGATAAAGTTCAACCGAAGCGCACGCCCTCGAGTTTCGTCCGGTAGCGGGCGTGGCTGATGCCGCAAGAGTAGGCAACAACACCTTCTAGAAAACGGTCTTCCAGCCGCCTTCGTAAAAATAGGTCGTTTCGGCGCGTTCTCCAACGGGACCATCTTCGATCGCATCATGGTCGAACTGCGGCAGCCGCTCCGTCGCGTTATCGCGAATCGCACGCTTGTTGAGGACGAAAGGCGAAACGGTATGAATCATTCGATAGGCATCGGCCGGGAATTTACGAATGAATTGTGCGTTGTCGGGACTGCCACCGGGATAGACGATGATTCCCATATCGTCCTTGACGAGGCAAAGTACCGCGACATCCTTGCTGCCGGGTTTCAGAAAGCTTCCCCGGATGACGTTGTGCTGGCCGTCCCACTTGGTAAAAACCGGGATGCGGCACTGCCGGGTTTGCAGGTCCTGCTGCAGGCTGCTGGCAAGACCGCGTACCTGTTGCGGACTCATCAGTTGCAGGTCCGGCCACGCTTGCTGCGCCTGTTCGAGGTTGTGCTGGGCATTGCCCAGCGGCGAGAAGAAGGTGACCAACGCGAAAGTCAGAAAAGTGGCACGTTTCATTTGTCTGCCAGCCTCACGCCCTTGAACTGCCAGCGCTCATGTGGATAGAAAAAATTGCGATAGGTCCTGCGGATATGCGTTCGGGACGTCACGCAGGAGCCGCCTCGCAATACGTACTGGTTTGCCATGAACTTGCCATTGTATTCGCCGAGTGCGCCTGCCGTCGGAGCATAGCCAGGATAGGCGCTGTAGGAACTCGCTGTCCATTCCCAGGTATCACCGAAGAAGGATGCGGTATCCGAACAGGGTTTCGGGTGCAACCGGCCCTCCTCGAAAAAGTTACCGTCGTCGGTTGAATCCGGTGCGGCGATTTCCCATTCCGTTTCGGTTGGCAGGCGCTTTCCGGCCCATCGTGCGTAGGCATCGGCCTCGTAGTAGCTGATATGGCAGACCGGTTCAGCTGGCTGGATGTCGCGCATGCCGGAGAGAGTGAACTGCCGCCATTTTCCTTCTTTTCGTTCCCAGTAAAGTGGTGCGGTCCAGCCGCGCTTCTGAATAGTCTGCCAGCCGTCGGATAACCACAGCGTTGGCTTGCTGTAGGCGCCGTCCTCGATGAACTCCTGAAACTCCCCGTTGGTCACCGGCCGTGAGGCAATACTGAATTCCTCGACGTAGCTGCGGTGGCGCGGCATCTCGTTGTCGAAGCTGAAGCCGTGGCCAGTGTGCCCCGTTTCATAGACGCCGGCCGGATTTGCCACCCATTTGGCAGGGTTTGCGGTACGCGCTTGTTCCATGGCCCGTTCACGGTAGACCGGCCGCAAGGGGTTGCACCAGAACAAATGCTTGATGTCGGTCAGCAGCAACTCCTGGTGCTGCTGTTCGTGATGCAGGCCGAGTGTGCAACGGGCGGTGATTTGATTTGCATCCTGATGCGCGGTATCGGCCAACAGCTCAGCAAGCCTTGCATCCACATGCTGACGATATTCCAGAATCGCTGAAAAAGACGGGCGTGTCAGAAGCCCCCGGTCCTTTCGTGGATAAAACGAACCGACCGACTCATAGTAGGAGTTGAACAGGAAAGCGAATTCGTCATGAAACGGTTTATAACCTTTGCAGTATGGCACGAGTACAAATGTCTCAAAAAACCATGTAGTGTGCGCGAGATGCCACTTCGCGGGGCTGGTCTCGGGTGCACTCTGCACGACGCAGTCTTCCGGCTCGAGCGGGTCGCAAAGGGAAACGGACGTTGCACGGACCTGCATGAGGTCATTGAGCAACGAAGCCTGCATTTTCTTTGGTACAGCGGAAACTGCCGACGTCGCCATGATCACCTCGTCTTCAGATTGACGTATTTCGCCAGTTTAATGCGTGCGGACGGTACGCGCCAAACAAGCCCTGAACCTTGTTAGTACGGGACATGCGGTTACATAATGATTTCGCGAACTTGCGGTTTCGGGAAATTCCGAAACCGGTTAGGGTTATGCACTTTATACGGTGGAGCAGCGCATGAGGCCGTCGGAGAAGAAGCGCCCCGAATACTTGCCGGACAACTTCCGTCTGATATCACTCGGCAATGGCGGAGATGTCGGTTTCGGTGAAGTCATCGACGGATTACGGCAGACACCCAAGTCGATCTCGCCCAAGTTTCTGTATGACGCGCGTGGCAGCGAGTTGTTCAATTCGATATGCACGACCGAAGCGTATTATCCGACGAGGACCGAATGCGGCATCTATCGGCAACGGGCGCCGGCGATTGCGGCTGAGGTCGGCCCGGATACCATCGTGATCGAGTTTGGTCCCGGAGACATGTCGAAGATTCGCCTGCTCCTGGATGAAATGCGCCCGTCGGCCTACGTCGGCGTAGACGTGTCCGCGGCACAGCTCGAAGAGGCTGGCCCACCTCTCGCGAGCGACTATCCGTGGCTGGAGGTGGTGGCGGTTTGCGGTGATTTCGGACCGTCGGCCATGCTCGAGGCGCATTTGCCGCGCGAGCGAAAGCGCGTGGCGTTCTTCCCCGGTTCGACCATAGGCAACCTCGACCCGCAGGCGGCGGAGGGTTTTCTGCTCGGGCTGCGTCAGATGCTTGGCGCGGAGGGTGCGGCGGTTATCGGTGTCGATTTGCAAAAGCCGCGTGCCGTGCTGGAAACAGCCTACAACGACCCGGAGGGCTACACCCGCGCCTTCAACCTGAATCTTCTGACGCGACTCAATCGCGAACTCGGTGCCAATTTCGATGAGCGGCGCTTTAGCCACAAGGCGTTCTACAACGAGCAGCTCGGGCGAATCGAAATGCATCTCGTCAGTGTGGTAGGGCAAAAGGTGCGCATCGGCGAGCATGTGTTCGACTTCCAGCCGGGAGAGACCATACACACGGAGAGCTCCTGGAAATATACCCGCAACGGCTTTGCCGAACTTGCCGGCGAGGCCGGCTTTGAAGTTCAGCGGTTTTTCACGGACGAGAACACCTGGTTCGGCGTGTTCGTTCTGGCGGTGAAATAGCAGACTGGCCGTACTGCTGCGGCAGGAACTCCCGTTCCTGCTGCGATTGCCATGCCTCTGGTGCGCACCACGGTGAGGAGGCCGGGTTTTCGGCCCGGGCAGTGCGGCTTACAGCACGTATCTCGCCAGGTCCTCGCTGCCGGCCAGGTCCTTCAATCTTTCGTCCACGTAGGCGGCGTCGATCGTAATCGTTTCGTCCTGACGATTGTGTGCGTCGAAAGACAGGTCTTCGAGCATCTTTTCCATTACCGTATAAAGACGTCGCGCGCCGATGTTCTCGGTCTTTTCGTTGACCTGCCAGGCAATCTCGGCAAGGCGGCGAACCCCGTCGTCGCGAAATTCCAGAGTGACGCCTTCGGTGCCGAGCAGGGCTTGATACTGGCGGGTCAGGCAGGCGTCGGTCGCCGTCAGGATGCGCTCAAAGTCTTCCACCGTGAGGCTTTCCAACTCGACCCTGATCGGGAAGCGGCCTTGCAGTTCGGGAATCAGATCGGAGGGCTTGGACAGGTGAAACGCGCCACTGCCGATGAACAGGATGTGATCGGTTCGCACCATGCCGTATTTTGTGGTGACTGTGGTTCCTTCAACCAGAGGCAAAAGATCCCGCTGAACGCCTTGTCTTGAAACTTCCGCGGCGCTTGTTTCCTGCCGGCTGGTGATCTTGTCGACCTCATCGAGAAACACGATGCCGTTCTGTTCGGCATTCGACAGGGCACGAAGCTTGACCTCCTCGTCGTTGATGAGTTTTCCCGCTTCCTCATCGGTGAGTAACTGGAACGCATCGCGTATTTTCAGTTTGCGGGTGCGCGTTCTGCCGCCCCCCATGTTCTGGAACATGCTCTGGATTTGCGATGTCAGGTCTTCCATGCCCGGAGGGGCGAGAATTTCCATCTGGGCCGACACCTGAGCGACTTCTATTTCAATTTCCTTGTCGTCGAGATCGCCTTCGCGCAAACGCTTGCGAAATTTCTGCCTTGTAACCGAGTCTGTCGAAGACTCGTTCGATGAAAAACCGACCTCGCGTGCCGGCGGCAGCAGCGTGTCCAGAATTCTGTCCTCGGCAAGATCCTCGGCGCGATGACGCACCTTTTGTGTTTCTTTCTCGCGCATCTCCTTGATGGCCATTTCCACCAGGTCGCGGATGATCGCGTCGACGTCCTTGCCGACGTAGCCGACTTCGGTGAACTTGGTCGCTTCGATCTTGATGAAGGGCGCGTCGGCAAGCCGTGCCAGACGTCGCGCGATCTCGGTTTTTCCGACACCAGTCGGGCCTATCATCAGGATGTTCTTGGGCGTGATCTCCTGGCGCAATGGTTCAGGCACTTCGCGCCGGCGCCAGCGGTTACGAAGGGCGATTGCAACGGCGCGCTTGGCAGCGTCCTGCCCGACGATGTGTTTGTCCAGTTCGTGGACGATTTCCTGTGGAGTCATTCCTGCCATGAGTAATTTGCGGATTGATTTGCCTTGTCGGTTTCGGGCCAGTGTAACGGAAAGCCGGCATAGCCCCGGAATTTGGCGCCGACTTCAAGGGTCACTGCCGGGGCTTTACCAGATGCGAACGCTCGGCAATCCGGAACGGTGGTGCGCAGCGCTTTGGCTGGTTACGTGTCCAGCACCTCGATCGAGTGATTCTGGTTGGTATAGATACAAATATCGCCGGCAATCGAAAGCGATTTGCTGACGATTTCCTCGGCGCTGTACTCGGTGTTGTCCAGAAGCGCACGGGCTGCCGCCTGTGCGTAGGGACCGCCACTGCCAATGGCGATGAGTCCGTCCTCGGGTTCTACAACGTCGCCGTTACCGGAAAGGATCAAGGACGTTTCGCTGTCGGCGACGGCCAGCATCGCTTCGAGCCGCCGCAAAATACGGTCGGTCCGCCAGTCCTTGGCCAGTTCCACCGCCGAGCGCAACAGATGTCCGTGATGCTTTTCCAGTTTGGCCTCGAAACGTTCGAACAGCGTGAATGCGTCAGCAGTGCCGCCGGCAAACCCTGCGAGAATGCGATCGTGAAAAAGGCGTCTGACCTTACGGGCGGACGCCTTCAGAACCACATTGCCGAGCGTGACCTGGCCATCGCCACCGAGTGCGACTTGCTTGCCGCGCCGAACCGACAAAATGGTTGTTCCGTGCATGGTGATCGTCATGATGATTGAAGTGAGATCCGTATCGGTGATGGGTGGGCGATGTTGCCAACAATGGACTCAACGCTGACAAACAATGCTGCCTTGCGCTGGCGCCGCGTCCGTGAAGTGCTGATGGAAGATGATAACAAGCACGGTATCAAGAGAACGAAGGCACTAAACGGCAAAGTTACAGAAACAACATGGTACCGGGCAGGCGGTACGGAGGATAGTGACTGGTCAATGGCGAGGCAAGTCAGGCAGATGCGCCGGTCTTGCCTTTCTCCAGTGCGCTCCACGCAATACCCGCGAGCGCCATCGACCAGACGATCACCGCGCCTGTTGGCAAGTCCGTCAGTACCGAAACCATGAGGCCAGCCGCGAAGCCGGTGGCGCCGACGGCGTAGGCTTTGAGCAGTCGCCGGGAGATGGCCTCGCGTGTTGCCAGAGCCGGAATGATCAGGCTGGCAAATACCAGGTAGACGCCGACCATTTGCACCGACGCGGTGACCGCAAGGCCAAACAGAACGTAAAAACCCATTCTTCCGAGCCGTCGCTCGCCAAATCCAAACCAGACACCGCAGATCACCACAGTGAGTGCAGCCAGGATGAGCAACTGTGTGCTGTTGACCCAGAGGATCTGCCCGACCAGCAATTCCTTCAGATACTCGCCTCCGTGCGGGTTGCCGGCGAGAAGTATTGTTGCCAGCGTGGCGGCCAGCACGAACACGGTGCCGATGATTGCTTCCTGATATTTGGGCCAGCGACGCTCTGTCCACGTAAGGAACAGCGCGCCGCCGAGTGCGGCACACAGTGCCGAGAGTTGTACAGCGAAACCGTGAGATTCGAAGCCAAGTAGATCCGCCGCAATGACACCGACGCCGGCAATCTGCGCGATGGCGATGTCAATGAAAACAATGCCGCGGGCCAGAACGACCATTCCCAGCGGGACATGCGTCGCGATAACCAGCAACCCGGCAACCATTGCCGGCAACAGAATGCTCAGGTATTCACTCATTGTCAGTGCCCGGCCGCTTCCCGCAGACGGCCGATTGTATCGTCGAACAATGTGAACAGGTCTTTCGCCTGTTTTGTCCCGCCAACCGTGTAGGGTAGTTCTGCCAGCGGAATTCCGGTTCTGTCGTGTAACCAGGCGGGTGCTTTGGGTTCGTTATAGGCCATGCGGACGATCAGATCGGCAGGCTCGGCATTCAATTCCTTGAGCAGTTTTGCCAGATGGTTTGCGCTGGGAGGAATACCCGGTTTCGGCTCGATGGTCATGCTCATCGTCATGCCCAGCCAATGGCTCAGATACGCCGAATCGCGATGGTAGGTCACGATGCGCAGTCCCTTCAGCTCCGTTGCTTCACGCTCCCAGCGCTTTATCGATTCCGACCATTTCACCTGAAACGAGGTATTTCGGTCGACATAATCGGCTGCATGGTCGGGATCGATTTCTGCCAGACGCTGCGAAAGGGCGGTCGCGATGATGGCAAGGTTTCTCGGGTCAAGATGAACGTGCGGATTGCCGTACGGATGCACGTCTCCCATTGAACGGTCGACCTTTTCCGGCACATCGAGTCGCTCGACGAACTCGGAAGCCATGAAATACCCGGCTTGCCCCGGCTGCACCTTGCTGTTGCCGGCCGATTGGAGCAGCACCGGGAGCCAGCCGATTTCCAGATCGGAACCCGAGCACACCACCAGGTCGGCACTTCGCATGCGTGCGACCAGACTGGGACGGGCTTCGACGCGATGCGGATCCTGCTTCGGTGATGTCGCCTGGTACACGGAAACCTGTTTGCCGCCGAGTTCCGAGAGCAACGCTGCCCATTCGGGTTCGCATGCGAATGCGCTGATTTTTGCGTGCGATACCGCGGGCAAGAGAAATACAAGCGCCGCAGAAACGGCGACAGTGAGCATTCTCATTGGAATGTCTCCTCGATAGTGGATGTATGACAACGACCTTCAAACTGCGCGAACAGGCTCATAGCCCTAGAACTTGTGTGCACCGTGCGCGCCAAGGCTGACGACGTACTGGAAAATCACCTGGTTGTCGGTCTGGTCGAAGCGGGCCTTGTCCTGTGCGAACTGCAGACGAAAACGGGCGAATTCGGAGGTGGAAAAATCCACCATCACGGTTGTTCTTTCCGGCTGGTGTTCGCGCAGCAGCTGCAGATCGTCGCGGGAGATACTTCCGTTGCTGACCGGTGCGTATTCCAGCGTGCCCGAATCGAGCAGATCGTAACGGATGCCGGCGCGCCAGCGCGGCATGAACTGGTAGACGGCTTGCGCGTACCAGCCGCTCTGCTCGCTCGAGTAAGGCCCCTCCTGGGCGAAGGTCTCGGTCGTGTCATCCAGGTTGTAACCGAGTGCCCCGTCTTCCTTGCGCCGGTAGTACTCGGCCTGAAACTTGAAGTTCTTGATGGAGGGATCGCCGTACGGCGCCCACTTCCAGACAAAGCTGGCGCCCCAGGTTTTGCTCTTCAGATCGCTGAAGACATTTTCGATCTCCGCGCCGGTCGAATCCTCGTCATCGTATTCGCGTTCCTCCGCCTTGGTCTCCCGATACGAGGCGCCAACCAGATAGCTGTTGCTGAAACCGACGTCGCCGCCGAGATTCACAAACGCAGCGCCGGCATTGGCGCCGTTCTTGTTGCGCTCCGACCCGGGGAAATTCGCGCCACGCCCGGCCTCCAGACCGAACTCGAGGAATAGTGGCGTTGGAGCGACATAGCGGGCCTGGATACCGTCGTCAGCGAGATTGCCGCCATAAAACGCCTGTTGGGCCAGCGGGGCGTCGGCGAAATCCCAGGCATGCGGGTGTTGCTGGTTGATGTAGCCAACACCGGAGAAAAAGCGTCCTGCCTTGGCGAGAACGCCCGGGATGAAGCCGCTGTTCTGGATCCAGGCCTCTTCGATGTCGATTTCTCCGTCGGACACCCCGGCGGTGAAATAGCCATACCAGTATGGATCGATATTCGCCGAGATGGTCAGTTCGGATTCATCGAGGCTGAACCCGCGCTCGCCGGGCCCGGCGCCGTGGCCGTGCCCGTCTTCATCCCCATGCCCTCCGGCCGGCACGAAGCCACCTATCTGATAAGAGTCCGGATCGAGTTCGAGATTGCGGTACTTGGCGTCGATAATCAGCGAGATTGAAGGGTTGAATGCGTTGCCGGCAGGCTGACTGGCGGCCGAGTTGTCAGTTGGGGTTGCCGATGCGGTGTCGGTTGATGCAGCGGGCATTGATTCGCTTTGCGCTTCTTGGGCATCCAGCCTTTCCTCCAGTTGCCGAACCCGTTCGCGCAACTCTTCAACTTCAGCGTCGTCCGGCTCCTCGGCGCCGACCGAAAACGATAGAAACAATGCGGCCATGGCCGCTGGTATATTCCGCAACATTGGTGAACCTCCTCGAAAACACGTCAACGAGCGCGATCAGCGCTTGCGCTGATCGCGGATCAGTTAGTTCCTGCCAGGTGTTTCAGACGGTTTCGGGAGGATCTCTGCAGGCTTGCCGTACGGCAGTGTGCGAGCGTGGTTGCGTCGGCAGCGTTGCAATGTGAGGGGAGTGGTTCTCAACCACTGTGGGCTGGCGCCCGATATCAACCGCTGCGTTGGCGAGCTTTTCAACGGCAAGACAGCTGCCGCACAACTTCTGAGTGGACGAGCGAACTTTTCGGATTCGGAGCCTCTCCAGAGGCATGCGAGGCAAGGTGCGCCAGGGCCGCCTGCTGAGCGAACAACAGGATCGCCGGCAACAGGTAAGAGAGAAACCGGATTCGGAATGCGTTTGAACATCTTTTCCAGATTATCAAATTCGGGACCTTGATGCCACCTGCAGCACAGGTGCGAGCGGCCTGATCGTCGCCGTCCCGGCATAGATGACCTAGAGTTCGTCCATCGCGCTCTGATCGGCCAGATGGCTGATGTCACTCCAGCTTACGAGTTCGAATCCGGATGCCGTTGCGCGCAACGTGTTGACCGAAGCATTATGAATCGCAAACAGGCGTGGCGCATCGAGGGGTGTGTTGTTCGCGAGCCGGTAGGCGATGTCGACCACGCCGCCATGGGTGACCGCGACAATTCGTTTGTTGCAATGAGCCCGCGCCAGCTCCATTAGCGTTTCGGTTACCCGCTGCGCGAACTCTGCGAGCGATTCCCCTCCTTCCAGAGCGGCGTCGGTCATCCGGGAGCGGAAGGTTTCATATGCCCGCGGCGCCAGTTCCCGGGCTTCGTCAATGGTCTTGCCCTGCAGCACGCCCAGATGGCGTTCTCGCAGCCGCGCGTCGCGCACAACAGGCAGCCCGCAAGCCTTGGCAATCGGATTCGCCGTCTGCATTGCCCGGCCCAGATCGCTACTTAGCAGAATATCGATCCTCTCGTCGACGAAACGCTCGCCAATCGCGTCGGCTTGTGTGAGGCCAGCCTCGTTGAGCGGGACGTCGGTGTGGCCCTGAATACGGTGCTCGACATTCCAGTCCGTTTCACCATGGCGTATCAGTATCAGTTCGGTCATCTTTTGCTGTGCCTGAAAAGCGGGAAAGCGATTTGCAGCCCGAGCCTCGCAGTAACTACCGGGAAGGTTTCGACACCTTGCGTTTCGCGCGCGGGTGTGCCGCGTCATACACCTTCGCCAGGTGCTGCCAGTCAAGGTGGGTGTAGACCTGGGTTGTTGAAATACTCGCGTGTCCGAGCATTTCCTGCACGGCGCGCAGGTCGCCGCTTGACTGCAGCACATGGGAAGCAAACGAGTGGCGAAGCATGTGGGGATGCACGTGTTGCGTCAGGCCTTGTTTGCGTGCCCACATGGAAAGCCTCTGCTGGACGGTGCGCGGCCCGATCGACCTGCCGCGTTGATTGACAAAAAGCGCGTTCTCCCCTTGCTTTGCGACCTCGGCGCGGACTCCCAGCCACTGCCGCATGCAATCGAGCGCAAACCGGCCTACGGGTACGACGCGCGTTTTCGCGCCTTTACCAAGAACGCGCACCGTGGCATCGTCGAAATCGATGTTTTCCGGTGTCAGGGCCGTGAGTTCCGACAGCCGCAGTCCGGACGAGTAAAACAGTTCGAACATGGCGCGGTCGCGTACGGCGAACGCGTCATCCGGGGGCAGTGCCACCAGTTTCTCGACTTCTTCCGGCGACAGTGCGTCGGGAAGGGGCTTTGCCGTGCGGGGAGCGCGCACGCCGACACAGGGGTTTTGCGTGTAGCCGTTATCACGCATCAGGAAACTGAAAAACCCGCGCCACGCGGACAATGCCCGGGCAAGCGAACGGCCGCCATGGCCCTGGCCGTGCAAGCGCGCAACGAATCGCCTGACATGGTGGACCTGCAACTGGTCTAGCGGCGTAGTTCCTGCCATCTGCAACAGCATTTCGATGTCGCGACGATAGCCCTTGACCGTGTGGCCGGATAGCCGCCGTTCTTTTTCGAGGTGAGCGAGGTAGCTCTCCACGGGTGGTGGCTGGCGTTCGCTGCCGGACATTGCGGTGTTTTCGGCCACTGCGTCTTCAGTTACCCGAGATGGCGTGCCATCGCCGCTGACGTGATATCACCCAGGCGCTGCAAATAGAGCGTGCCCATTTCCGGATAGAAGCGTTGCGCGTCTTCCGAAGCGAGCACCATCAGTCCCTTAAGGTTGTCGCCGTCGAGTCTGACGTAAGCGAAAGACTGCAGAGGCGGTTGCGCTTCCGGAAACCAGCTGATCGAATCGAGAACCGGGTGCGCTGCGCAGTATGGCGCCTTGAGGCTTTCCGCGAAAGCGTGCACTTCCTTCGACACCGGTGAGAATGCTTCGATATCCTGTGCATCCTCGATTCCCCAGATGCGCACCGCGACATGGGGGACCGCGAAATCCTCGCGCAAATGAAAATACAGCGCGCGCAGCGCGTCTTCCAGCGAAGAGGCGGATATCAACGCCAGTGTAACGCGGTGCATGCGCTCGCTGATGACATCGTTTTCCTCCCCGAACGTGATCAGTTCCGCCAGCTTTGCTTCGAGAATGCCGACTCGATCGCGCAGTTGTGACATTTGCCGCTCGGCGATGGGAATCGCGCGCCCGTCGTGCGGATCGGGGATGTTGATCTTTGCCAGTATGTCTGCGTGTGCATCGAGGAACTCCGGATGCTCCTGCAAATATTGCGCAACGTCTGAGTCAGTCATTTTTCTCCCTGAATTTCAATCTCACCTTCAAAAACCGTGCGCGCAGGGCCGGTCATGAAAACACTATGGTGCTCTCCCTGCCATGCGACGCGAAGCTTGCCCCCCCGAGTGTGAACGCAAACGACAGGGTCCAGCAACTCCCACTGAATGCCCATCACGACGGCGGCGCAGGCGCCGGTGCCGCAGGCGAGCGTTTCGCCGGCCCCCCGTTCCCAGACGCGCAGGCGGATGGTTTGCCGATCGACAATCTGCATGTACCCGGCGTTGGCGCCTTGCGGAAACACCGGGTTTTTTTCTATCAATGGTCCCTGGTCGCGCACCGGAGCCCGGTCGACATCCGGGACAAGCTGCACCGCGTGCGGGTTACCCATCGATACGGCACCGACTTCTATCTGCCGGTCTTCGACAAGGATCTTGTACGTATGCGCACGGTGCGGCGTCCGCATCGGGATCTGCGCAGGCTCGAAATGCGGTGGGCCCATGTCAACGGTGACGTTCCCGTCGGTTTCGAGGCGTGGCTCGATGACGCCGGAGGCCGTCTCGACCCGGATCGTGTGTTTTGTCGACAGTGTCTTGTCGTGCACGTATCTCACGAAACAGCGGGCGCCGTTACCGCATTGGCTGACTTCATTGCCGTCGGCGTTGAAGATGCGGTAGTAAAAATCTGTGCCCTTCGTGCGCGGCGGCTCGATCACCAGCAATTGGTCGAAGCCAATGCCCGTATGCCGGTCGGCGATTTGTCGGATCTCACGCGCGTCGAGGCCGAACGCCTGGCGTGTGGCATCAACGACGACGAAATCGTTACCGGCGCCTTCCATTTTGGTAAAACGCAGACGGGTCACCCGATATTGCCTCCGAGCCGTTTCGACATGACATAATCGTCCATCACGTGACCACCGCCGATGTCGACGGTTACGCTGTCCGTGACGTCGAAGCCGGCTTTACGGTAGAAGGCAATGGAACTGGTGTTACCCTTGTTGACCTGTAGGTATAGCGTCGAAAATCCGCGCTCGTAAGAGCAGGCTTCGACATGTTCTATAAGGGCATAACCGAAACCGTGTCGCTGGGCTCTCGGATGTACGTAGAGCTTGTCGAGTTTGACTGAAGCGGTTTTGACGCGATCCCCGGCCGATCCCGGTTCATAGCAGGCGAAACCTGCGAGAAACGAGCCTGCCTTGATCTTGTCCCACCAGGCTTCCTGCTTGGCAATCTGGGATGCAATCACATCGGGTCGGTAGCGTTGTGCGAGCATGTAATCAATCTGGCGCACGGTAATGATGCCTGGATAGTGCAGATACCAGATTTCACGGGCGAGCCGCGCAATCGGCTCCAGGTCCGGTTGCGATACCGGGGAGATCAGGGCGGTCTCGCCGCATTGATTCGTCATAGTGTGTTCGACAACAGCGGTTCGCACGGGCCGTTACGGTCACGCCAGATACAGCGGTCCATGATGACCATGATGCCACTGTCACGCGCGCGTTCGGCGGCCATTTCGTTGATGATGCCTTCCTGAATCCAGAGCCGCTTGAAGTTTCGCGCCAGGCACTCGTCGACGATGTCGTCCAGAAATCGGGCCGGCCGAAGCGCATGCACCAAGTCTATCGGATCGGGCACGTCTGAGAGGCTCGCATACGCTTTCTCGCCCAGAATCTTGGCAACCAACGGGCGGACCGGAACAATTTTGTAGCCGGCGCCCTGCAGGCCGCGAGCGATGCGGTAGCTGGGGCGCTTCTGCAATGGCGACAAGCCAACCATTGCAATCACCTTGACTTCGCGAAGCAGGTCGCAAATTTCACCGATATCGGGATTGGTAAACATCAGTTCTGTCCGAATTGCTGCCTAGAATACAGGTTCAGTAAAGCCTTTTTTCGCCAGGCGGTCTGGTCTTGAAACGCTTGTGGACCCAGTAATACTGCTCCGGCATGGCCTTGACGCATTCCTCGATAAACCGGTTCATGCGTGCCGTATCGGCGCGAAAGTCCTCGCCGGGATAATCTTTCCACGGCGGCATAAAACGGATCGCGTAGCTTTTCCCGGCGGCCTTTTGCTCGATCAGCACGGGCACGACGCTGGCACCCGTCAGTTTGGCCAGCCTGGGAACGGCGTCGACCGTTGCCGCAGCAACACCGAAGAACGGCACGAATACGGCATCGCGGGGCCCGAAATCCATGTCGGGAAGAAAGAACAGCGGCAGCCTCGCTTTCAGTCCGCGAACCACCCGCTTGATTCCATCCTGCCTCGATGCGAGCCTGATGGGGCGAAAGCGGGTACGCCGTGACACCAGGAAACGGTCGAACACCTCATTCTTCTGGTGGCTATACATCGACTGCGCATCGTCCTCGATTGACAGACGGATGGCCAGAATCTCGACGCCAACGAAGTGTGGCGCCAGCAAAATCACCGGCCCTGACCGGTTTGCCAGATCGAAATGCTCCATCCCTTCAATTGTTGCCAGCTTGCGCACCCGGTCAGCACTTGACCACCAGGCGATGGTTGTTTCCGCCAGGGCGCGGCCGAAGGCGCGAAAGTGCGCGCGGGCGAGGTGCTTTCGCTCGCGCTGCGACAGCGCGGGGAAACACAGCTCGAGGTTGATCCGCACGACATTACGTCGTTCGCGCGCCAGAAGCATCAGAAGCAGACCGGCGAGTTCGCCGATGCGGGCGAGCAGCACTTGCGGGAGAAAATGCAGTGACCAAAGCACTGCGAGTGCGATGCGGGTCAGCATTTCAGCAGGCCCTCCTCGCTGAAGCTGTCGCTGCCGGATCGTTTTTGCTCATTGGCCATCGGGTGACTGGACACCGGCGGGGGTCTTGTAGCGGTTGTATGACCACATGTACTGCTCGGGGCAACGCCGGACGATAGTCTCGAGCGCGCGATTGAGGTGGCGAGCCGCTGTTTCCGTCGCCTCGCGAGGCGGCATATTCTCGAAGCTCAATTCGAAGCCGCCGCCGTGCGGCAATCGAATCGCGTAAGTCAGGACGATCGGCGCCCGAGAGCGTTCGGCGAGCCTTGACGCCAGTGTCATGGTGTAGGCGGGACGGCCGAAAAAGTGTGCCCATTCGCCGTCACCTGCTCCCGGCACCTGGTCGGGCAGCATGCCCACCGCTTCGCCTCGATTCAGCGCCTTTAGCAAATGCCGGACGCCGCCGACGTCCGTTGTGGCAAGGCGCATTTCAGGGCGCATTCTGCCCGCGCGCATGGCCGGGTCCAGCGCGGCGAAGCGTGGTGGCCGGTAGAGCGCCGTGAGCGGGAATCGCAGTGAAAGGTATTGTGGAATGACCTCAAAACAGCCGATATGCGGTGTCAGCAGAATCAGGCCGCATCCCCGTCCTTGCGCCGCCTCGACAATATCCCAGCCATGGACCTTGCGCACCCAGCCGGCACTTTCGTGCTGGGGTCTGAACCAGATGGCCGGCAATTCGGCGGAAGCCCTACCGGCTTCCAGAATGCTGCTTCGGAGCAACTTGTCGAAATGGGCCGGATCGCGCCAAACGCCGCTGGCGTGAAGGTTGCTGCGCAGCCGTTTCGCGTATGATGGCGATGCACGATAGGTCAGCCAGCCAAGCACCGCGCCGAAGCGATGAAGCCAGGCCAGGGGTAGCTTCGAAAACAGACGCAGCAGCCCGGTCAGCATGTTGTTCGGGTTTTGGCTTTGCAGCGGGCCTTTGTTATTCTGCGCGACTTTCTTGAAAGACTAATGGACAAGCTGATGAGCGATTACCTGTTTACTTCCGAATCGGTGTCCGAAGGCCACCCGGACAAGGTGGCGGACCAGATTTCGGATGCCGTACTTGATGCAATCTTAACTCATGACCCAACGGCCCGCGTGGCCGCTGAGACGCTGGTGAACACGGGCCTGGTCGTGTTGGCGGGCGAAATTACCAGTAACGCGGTGGTTGACTTCCAGCAAGTCGCCCGTGACACCATCAAGCGCATTGGTTACGACAACACCGACTACGGCATCGATTACAGGGGTTGCTCGGTATTGGTCGCCTATGACAAACAAAGCGCGGATATCAAGCAGGGCGTCGATACGGCCCATGACGATCCGCTCAACCAGGGCGCGGGTGACCAGGGCCTGATGTTCGGTTACGCCTGCGACGAGACACCGGTCTACATGCCGATGGCGATTCACCTGGCACACCGGCTGGTCGAGCGGCAGTCGGAATTGCGGCGGGATGGACGCTTGCCATGGTTGCGGCCCGATGCCAAGTCACAGGTGACGTTGCGTTACGTTGACGGCAAGCCGGCGGCGATCGACACGGTGGTGCTGTCGACGCAGCACGCGCCGGAAATGGCGCTGGCGCAGATCCGCGAGGCGGTTATCGAGGAGATCATCAAGCCGGTATTGCCGAAGGGGCTGGTCAAGGGCGACATCAAATACCTTGTCAATCCGACCGGCCGGTTCGTGATTGGCGGACCGCACGGCGACTGTGGCCTGACCGGCCGAAAGATCATTGTGGATACCTACGGCGGCGCCGCCCATCATGGCGGCGGTGCGTTTTCCGGCAAGGACCCGTCGAAGGTGGACCGCTCCGCAGCTTACGTGTCTCGCTACGTCGCCAAGAACATTGTCGCGGCGGGCCTGGCGAGCAAGTGTGAGGTGCAGGTCTCCTATGCAATCGGCGTAGCGCGCCCGACCAGTGTCTACGTCACCACCTTCGGCACCGGGAAAATCGCGGACGAGGCCATTGCCAAACTGGTCGAGCGGCATTTCGACCTGCGTCCGAGAGGTATTGTGGAAATGCTCGACCTGTTGCGGCCGATCTACGAAAAGACCGCGGCCTACGGCCATTTCGGCCGCGACGAGCCGGAATTCACCTGGGAAAACCTGGACAAGGTCGAAGTCCTGCGTTCCGACGCAGGGTTGACGCAAAGCGCCGTTGCGTAGCTGCGGGAGGCTGCCCGGGTTTCGGTGAAGACTCATGTTTGCGCAGCAAACGTGATGTCGGAGCCAAAACCTGGACAAGGTCGAAGCCCTGCGTTCCGACGCAGGGTTGACGCAAAGCGCCGTGGCGTAGCCGCGGGAGGCTGCCCGGGTTTCGGTGAAGACGCATGTTTGCGCAGCAAACGTGATGTCGGAGCCAAAACCTGGACAAGGTCGAAGCTCTGAAGGCGGATGCCGGGCTGAAATCCTCGGCGGCGGCCTGAGTACTTGCCCGGAGCGGTGTTTTCGACCCTTGAGTCCCGGGTTATAATGCGCAGATTGCTGAGGAGCGCTGCGACCTTTTTCGACTAGAGGGCCAGGCTCAGCAACTGAATAAACGGCGCTCACAAACCTATCAACGGTTTGGGGCGCCTTTTTTTATGTGGCGCTTCCGAACAAGACTTTGTACAGGAGAGTGCTGATGTCTGCAGTTCTGCAATCAAATTCCAAATCGGACGACTACCGCGTAGCCGACCTTTCCCTTTCGGGTTGGGGCCGCAAGGAAATACGCATCGCCGAAACCGAAATGCCGGGCCTGATGGCGATTCGCGAAGAGTACGCGGCGACACAGCCACTGCGTGGGGCCCGAATCGCCGGATCGCTGCACATGACGATCCAGACGGCGGTACTGATCGAGACATTGCAGGCGCTTGGCGCGGAAGTGCGCTGGGCATCGTGCAACATCTACTCGACTCAGGATCATGCGGCTGCTGCGATCGCCGCGGGTGGAACACCGGTGTTCGCCTACAAGGGTGAATCGCTCGAGGAATACTGGGAATTCACGCATCAGATCTTTGACTGGCCGGGCGGCAACTTTGCCAACATGATTCTCGATGACGGCGGCGATGCCACGTTGCTGTTGCATCTGGGCGTGCGCGCCGAGAGCGACCCGGCCGCGCTGAACCATCCGTCCAGCGAAGAAGAAACGACGCTGTTCGCTTCGATCAAGGACCGGCTGGCTTCGGACCCGAAATGGTACTCGACCCGGCTCGAGCATGTGCAAGGCGTGACCGAAGAAACGACGACCGGCGTCAAACGTCTGTATCAAATGGCCCAGGAAGGCTTGCTCAAGTTCCCGGCGATCAACGTCAACGATTCGGTCACCAAGTCGAAGTTCGACAACCTTTATGGTTGCCGGGAGTCGCTGGTCGACGGCATAAAGCGTGCAACTGACGTGATGATTGCGGGCAAGGTCGCTGTGGTTGCCGGTTATGGTGATGTCGGCAAAGGATGCGCGCAGGCCCTTCGCGCCCTGTCGGCGCAAGTCTGGGTCACCGAAATCGATCCGATTTGTGCATTGCAGGCAATGATGGAAGGCTATCGCGTGGTGACCATGGATTATGCGGCCGACAAAGCCGACATCTTCGTCACTGCCACTGGCAACTTCAATGTGATCAATCACGATCACATGAAAGCCATGAAAGACCAGGCGATCGTTTGCAATATCGGTCACTTCGACAACGAAATCGATGTCGCTTCACTTGGCAAATACGAGTGGGAAAACATCAAGCCGCAGGTCGATCACATCATTTTCCCCGACGGCAAGCGCATCATTCTGCTTGCGGAAGGCCGGCTGGTTAACCTGGGTTGTGCGACCGGACATCCGAGTTACGTGATGAGTTCCTCGTTTGCGAACCAGACCATTGCCCAGATCGAGTTGTTCAATAATCCGGATGCCTACCCGGTTGGCGTCCATGTTCTGCCGAAACACCTGGACGAGAAGGTGGCCCGCTTGCAGCTTGCCAAGCTCGGTGCGCAACTGACCGAGTTGAGCGATGCTCAGGCGCGTTACATCGGTGTCCATAAGGAAGGCCCCTACAAGCCCGATCACTATCGTTACTGATCGCGCTGGCTCGCGCGTGTCCGTGCGCAGTGTGTTGCGCACGGACACGCCGCATCATGCTTCGAATAGCACCAGTTTCGGATAGCATCGTGCCTCTGACAACAAGGGCAGTGGCGGTGTGCGCATTGCGCGCATTATTTGCATCCACCGGGTCAATGTATGGGTAGCGAATCGAGATCGGGACTTAGCTTCGAGTTCTTTCCTCCGCAAACATCCGCCGGTGCCGAGAGCTTGCGGGGTGTCAGGCAGCGCCTCGCGCAGTTCTCCCCGGAGTTCTTCTCAGTGACGTTCGGCGCCGGCGGCTCGACGCAAGAACGCACGCGCGATACCGTTTTTGAAATCAGCGGCGAAGGCTTTGCGGTGGCGCCGCATGTCTCCTGCATCGCGTCAAAAAGGGACAGCGTCAAGGCCATGCTGGACGAATACCGCGCGCATGGCATACGGCGTATTGTCGCCTTGCGCGGTGACCTGCCCTCCGGGATGGCACAGGCAGGCGAGTTCCGCTATGCCTCGGAGCTGGTTGCATTTGTGCGTGCCACCTACGGTGAAACTTTCCATATAGAGGTGGCTGCCTACCCGGAATACCATCCACAGTCACGTTCCGTACGGGATGACCTGTTGAACTTCAAGACCAAGGTGGAAGCGGGTGCCGATTCGGCGATCACCCAGTACTTTTTCAATGCCGACGCGTATTTCCACTACCGCGACGAGTGCGCGAAATTGGGCGTCACCATTCCGATTGTCCCCGGAGTCATGCCCATCGGGCGTTTTCATCAGCTAGCGCGTTTTTCCGACGCCTGTGGCGCGGAAATCCCGCGCTGGATACGGCGCAAGCTGGAAGGCTATGGTGATGACGCGGAGTCGATCAAGGCCTTTGGCCTGGATGTTGTGACGCGGTTGTGTGAGCGCCTGTTGCGCAACGAGGCGCCGGGCCTGCACTTCTACACGATGAACCAGGCCGACACCGTGTGCACGATTTGCGAGCGACTCGGCATGAAAACCAGCCGGGACTAGGGCCTGTTAACACATATTTGGTCGACGCGCCGGTGGCCGCTTTGGCGCGAGACAAGGCGCAGCGAGCGCGGTGTGGTCATTCCACACGAGCGAGCTGCAACGCCGGATCGCGCCAAAACGGCCTCGGCCCTTCGGGTTGCTCCCCAGGATGGGGCCATGCCGTGTTGCTCGTCGCTTATTTGGAATAACCAAACTGCGCTCCTCGCGCCTTGCCTGGCCCCATCCTGGGGAGCAACGCGTCGATCACTTATGTGTTAACAGGCCCTAGCAACCCACCGACGAAGGTCGGGCGCCGCCCCAACTGAGCGGGTTTTGGTAAGTCTGGTTCGCCCGGGCTTTGGCAGAGCGCAGTATCAGGCGACCGCGCGCACGCCCTTGGTGCGTGAAGGATGGGCGGCATAGGCGTGATATGCAGCGGCCTCGGCTGCGCCGATCTCGATTTTCGCACCCATGTCGTCAAACATGCTCTCCAGCGCGCACAGGCAAAGCATCACGTTTTCCATCTTGCAGCTATAGCCCATGATGCCGAAACGCCAGATCTTTCCGGCCAGTGTTCCCAGGCCAGCACCTATTTCGATGTTGAACTCTGCGAGCAATCGGCGGCGCACTTCTTTCTCATCCACGCCGGGCATGACATATACCGCGTTCATTTGCGGCAACCGGTAAGGCTCTTCGACGAGGAATTTCAGTCCCAGGGTTTCCAGGCCGGCCCTGAGTGCCTTGTGATTTCGCTGGTGCCGGGCCCACGCCGCTTCCAGCCCCTCTTCGCGCAGCATTACCAGCGCTTCGTGCAGTGAATACAGCGCATTGGTCGGAGCCGTGTGGTGGTAGGTTCTGGTCGTTTCGCCCCAGTAGCCAAGCAGCAGGTTGATATCCATGAACCAGCTCTGAACCCGTGTCTTGCGTGCCTTCACCAGTTCGACGACACGATCACTGAAAGTGATGGGCGACAATCCCGGGGTGCATGAAAGGCATTTCTGGCTGCCGGAATAGACCGCGTCCAGACCCCACTCATCCACCAGCACCGGAATGCCGGCCAGCGATGTGACGGCATCGACGATGGTGTATGCCCCATTTCTGCGGGCGATCTCGGCAAGGGCCTTCGCATCGGAAGCAACGCCAGTTGACGTTTCAGCATGCACAAAAGCGAGAATCTTCGCGTCCGGATTGTTGCGGAACGCTTCCTCTACCTTGTTCGGATCGACAGGGGCCCCCATCGGGTCCTCGACGACAATGGCGACGCCGCCGCAGCGCTCCACGTTCTCGATCATCCGGCCGCCGAATACTCCGTTGCGGCAGACAATGACCTTGTCCCCTGGGTTCACCATATTGACGAAGCACATTTCCATGCCGACCGACCCGGGGCCAGATACCGGGAACGTCAGGGAATTCCGGGTCTGAAAGGCGTAGCGCAGCAGTTCCTTGAGTTCGTCCATCATCTTGACGAACACTGGATCGAGGTATCCGATCGTCGGACGTCCCATGGCGGAAAACACGCGCGGGTGGATTTCGGAGGGGCCCGGGCCCATCAGGGTACGCTGGGGCGGGTAGAAGGAGCCGATGGTGGCGCCGCTATCAGAACTCATGACCTTGGATTCCTTTTGGGAAAATGCTTGAACCGGGGACACGCGATCAACGCGAAAGCTGCGCAGTTTACAGCCGCGGAATCATTGGTGAAAGTCGTGATCGGCAAATGCTGGCGATCTTTATCCAGCAGTACGTTGCCGAACAAGCCGCACGAGTGCCATTCCGGCGATCATGGCGGCCGTGAAAACCCAGACGCGCGGATCAGCGAAGCCGCTGCCGACAATGGCCGGACCGGGGCATAAACCCGCCACACCCCAACCAAGTCCGAAAAGCAACGAGCCGGATAACAGGGCCTTGTCCATGCTCACCTTCTCCGGCAAATGGAATTTGCCGCCAAGGGAAGGCGCAGTACGGCGCAGGGCCAGTCGGTAGCCGAGCGCAAACACCCCCACGGCACCGGCCATGACAAAGGCCAGGCTCGGATCCCATCGTCCCGTGACATCCAGGAAGCCGATGATCTTGGCCGGGTTGCTCATTTGAGAAACGATGAGTCCGGCGCCGAACAACAAGCCGCACAAGAAAGCAACCAGAGCGCGGCTCAAAGCACGTGCCTGGCGAGAAAAACGACCAGGAATCCGGATGCCATGAACGTCGCCGTTCCCACCAGTGAGCGCACCGAAAGCCGGGAGACTCCGCAGACGCCATGCCCGCTGGTGCAGCCACCGGCGAGACTGGTGCCGATGCCGACCAGCAGTCCGGCGACGACGGCGCCCGCGTAGCCGGTATCCATGCTGAACTGCACCGATTCCGGAAATGCGGCCATGGCGATCACACCGGCGCCGAGCAAGCCGCCGATAAATGCGACGCGCCACATGCGTTCAAGGCCGCGCGCCGTGAGCGCTGTATCGATGATTCCGGATACGCCGGTGATCCTGCCGAGCGCCCACCACATCGCCGTTGCCGCCAGACCGATGAGCGCGCCGCCCAGCAAGGCACTGACAGGCGTGAAGTTAACAATTGTCATAAATTTTGCCGTTCGTTGATTACTTCGCCACAAGCTCGAATAGTTGACTCGAGAACAGTTCGGCGTCAAACGCCTTGTCGCCATCGGGCCAGGCGCCCTTGCCCGCCTCGAGTCCACGAAAGTCAAACTGGCTGGCGTCCAGCAGGTGCGATGGCGAGATTCGCTGCAACGCGGCGAAGATGGTGTCCAGACGCCCCGGAGTTTGCTTGTCCCATTGTTGCAGCATTTGCTTGACGACTTGTCGCTGGAGATTTTCCTGGGAGCCACACAGGTTGCAGGGAATAATCGGAAAAGCCCTTAGCGCGGCATACCTTTCCAGATCTCGTTCGCGGCAGTAGGCGAGCGGCCGGATGACCATGTGCCGACCGTCGTCGGATACCAGTTTCGCTGGCATCGCCTTGAGCCGGCCGCCGTGGAACAGGTTCAGGAAAAACGTCTCGAGGATGTCGTCCCGATGGTGGCCGAGCGCGATTCTGGTCGCGCCAAGTTCACTCGCCACGCGGTACAGGACGCCGCGGCGCATCCGCGAGCACAGGCCGCACATCGTCTTGCCTTCGGGGATGACGCGCTTGACGACGCTGTAGGTATCCTGTTCGACAATGTGAAACCTTACGCCACGCGACTTCAGATAGTCAGGCAGCACATTCTCCGGAAATCCGGGGTGCTTCTGGTCGAGATTGACCGCCAGCAATTCAAACTCAACTGGTGCGTGCTGTTGCAGTGAGAGCAGGATGTCGAGCAAGGCATAGCTGTCCTTGCCGCCCGAAAGACACACCATCACCTTGTCGCCGGCGCCGATCATTTCGAAATCGGCGATCGCCTGGCCGGCCTGGCGGCGCAGCCGCTTTGCGAGCTTGTTGTCTTCGTAGATTTGCTTCTGCAAGTTCACCATGCGGCTACCTTGTTCCAAAGATCTCGAACCCGACCGACTCGCAATCAGGATAGATATCCGGCTTTTCACTCGATACGCGAGCGGCGAGCACGCCGCTTTTGGCGAGACAGACATCGAGAATGCGTTCGCAGAACGTTTCCTGCAGATGAAAATGCCCGCTGTCGGAAATTTCCAGGATAGTCCTGCGAACAAAATCGTAATCGACGGTTTCCCGAATAGTGTCGTGTTTGATTCGCTCGTTCGGGTCGATATACAGATCGACATTGACGATGACGCGCTGCCGGGCCTGCTTTTCGAAGTCGTGCACGCCCATCGAAATCGACACGTCAAAATTCTTCAGAAAAATACGTCGTGTATTCTCCAGACGGCCGAAACCGCCGGCTTTCGAAGTCGCGCTCACGCGCCTGGATGCCTTGGTGTCCATCAGTTCGCTTCGAATTGCACGTCACGCTTGAGCGGCCAAAGATGCTGCCCGCCATCGACGATCATGGTGTGACCGGTGACCGATTTTGCCGCAATAAGGTAGCGCACAGCCTCCACGATGTCGTTCATATCACTGCTATGGCCCAGTGGCGCCTGGGCATGGGCGCGTTCGAATCCCTCTTTGGTCTGTTCGCCGCTGACGAGCGTTATTCCCGGCGCTACCCCGCACACCCGAACCTTTGGCGCCAGCGCCATGGCCAGCATGCGGGTTGCGCCTTCCATCGCCACTTTGGTCAGGGTATAGGAAAAAAAATCCGGATTCAGATTGAATACTTTCTGATCGAGCATGTTTACCACGCATCCAACCGTGTCCGGCGGAACCTGCGCCGCAAAATCACGTACCAGCTGCAGTGGCGCGCAAAGATTGATTGCCGCGTGCTGCTCCCATGTTGCCGGATCGAAACCTGAGGGATCATCGAACTCGAATAGCGAGGCGTTGTTAACGAGGCAGCTCAGCGGCCCGACCCGGCGCGAGCATTCGCCAATCAACCCGGAAACCGCTGCTGTATCGGCAAGGTCGCATTTGATTGGGGCAGCGCGAACGCCGAGTGCCTGCAGCTCGTCTGCAAGCTGCGATGCCGCCTCAGCCGAGCGGTGATGGTGAATCGCCACGTTCCAGCCATCAGCGGCAAGTGCCGTGGCAATGGACCTGCCGATGCGTCTGGCCGAACCGGTCACCAGCACGGCGCGGTCAAGTTTGTTCGAATCACTCATTGGATGCCGCCCCGCTTGCGGAGCGCGTGAGGTCTGGTCGAGAATCGCAATTCTAGCTTACCGATCAGCAGGAACTCTGGTGCCTACACCCCGAGGCGGGACATTCTCCGGCCTGCCCCAGCCCGATGATGCAGCGCGTGCGCACGGGGCCCGGGTATACCGACACATTTGCCAAAAAATCGAGGCCGCTGGTGGGTGGATTTCATTTGCCGTTTTCATGGATCAGGCCTTGTACGCCCCGGGATTGGGATATTACGCGGCCGGGGCGCAGAAATTCGGCAGCGAGGGTGATTTCGTCACCGCACCGGAGATGACGCCGCTGTTCGGGCGCACCGTGGCACGTCAGGTGGCGCAGGTCCTGGAGCAGGTCGGCGGCGACGTTGTCGAACTCGGTGCCGGATCGGGTTTGCTCGCTGTTGACATTCTGGGCGAACTGGAGCGCCTCGGCTGTCTGCCGGCGCGATACCGCATCCTCGAGCCAAGCGCCGAGCTTGCCCAACGGCAGAAGCAGCGTATCGGCCACAGGTTGCCTGCGATGATCGAGCGCGTCGAATGGCTGGACTCTCTCGACATTCTGAAGCCGTCGGCACCCGGTTTTCGCGGGGTAGTGATCGCCAACGAGGTGCTCGATGCGATGCCGGTCCATATTCTGGTCTGGCGTAGGGAAGGTATTTTCGAGCGCGGCGTGGCGCTCGAGGATGATGCACTGGTGTGGCAAGAAAGGCCGGCCGGAATCCCGCTACAGGCAGCCGCCGGCCGCATCGGGGCCGTCGCAGCGAATCTCGACCTTCCGTATGTCAGCGAAGTGTCTCCCGCTACGACGGCACTTGTCAGCAGCCTTGCGCATGGGTTCGACCGTGGCGCGATGTTGTTGATCGATTACGGCTTTCCGCGAGCGGAGTACTATCACCCTCAGCGCAGCAGTGGAACGTTGATGTGCCATTACCGACATCGCGCTCACGATGATGCGTTGTTTCTGCCCGGATTGCAGGACATTACTGCACACGTGGATTTCACGGCGCTCGCCGAGGCGGGTGCCGATGCCGGCTGTCGGATAGCCGGATACACCACGCAGGCGCAGTTTCTTGTCAATTGCGGAATTACGGAGCTTCTTGCCGGCACGCCGGCCGAAGACGTGGCGGCTTACCTGCCGCAGGCCACGGCGGTGCAGAAACTGCTTTCGCCAGCGGAAATGGGTGAATTGTTCAAGGTTCTGGCGCTGTCGCGCGGTATCGAAGTGCCATTGCTCGGATTTGCCGAGGGCGATCGCAGCGGCAGACTGTGAACGCGCGTGGTCCTGTTTGCGGTGCCCGCCGCTTCCTGTGTGCCCTGATCGTGTATTGTCGCTTGCGGAAATACTGCACAACGCTCCGGCCGTTTTCGGATGGCCGGGAACGGCCTCATGAACCAGCCCTATTTCCGCACAGTTTCTGAACAGGGTTTCCTGGATGCACATTCACATTCTCGGTATTTGCGGCACGTTCATGGGAGGCGTTGCCGTCATCGCCAAGCAGGCCGGACACACGGTGACCGGGTGCGATGCCAACGTTTACCCGCCCATGAGCAGCCAGCTCGAAGCACAGGGGATCGGCTTGACGGAAGGCTGGGACACCTCCCAGATCGACCTCAAGCCCGATCTGTTCGTGATCGGCAATGTGGTTTCGCGCGGCAATCCGCTGATGGAAGAGATACTGAACCGGGGTTTGCCATATGTCTCGGGCCCCCAGTGGCTGGCCGAGAACGTCCTGAACGGGCACTGGGTACTTGCAGTGGCCGGTACCCATGGCAAGACCACCACGAGTGCGATGCTCGCCTGGATACTCGAATCCGCCGGCCTCAATCCGGGATTCCTGATCGGTGGCGTGCCGCTTGATTTCGGGGTTTCCGCGCGCATCACAGAATCCGGATTCTTCGTGATCGAAGCCGACGAGTACGACACGGCGTTCTTCGACAAGCGATCGAAGTTCGTTCATTACCGCCCGCGCACAGCCGTACTGAACAATCTCGAGTTCGACCATGCCGATATCTTTGCTGACCTGGCCGCGATCGAAACCCAGTTTCATCATCTGGTGCGCACCATACCCGGCAATGGACTGATTGTCGCGAATGGCGCGGAAGCGAGTTTGCAGCGGGTGCTGGAACGCGGCTGCTGGACGCCGGTCGAATGGCTCGACCGTGAGGATGGCTGGTCGGTTCGAACCGACGATAACTTCAACGGGTTCGAGGTGTTATGCGGCGGTGAACCGCAAGGTCGTCTCGAGTGGAAGTTGAGTGGAAAACACAATCGTATGAATGCCCTGGCTGCCGTGGCGGCGGCCCGCCATGCCGGCGTGCCGGCACGCGTCGCCATAGAGGCTCTGGGATCCTTCAGGAACGTCAAGCGACGCATGGAAGTGCGTGGCGAAATCAGGGGCATTATCGTTTACGATGACTTCGCGCACCATCCCACGGCAATTGAAACAACCGTAACGGGCTTGCGCGCGGCGGTTGGTGACGCGCGCATCGTGGCCGTATTCGAACCGCGCTCGAATACGATGAAGATGGGCAGTGTCAAACAGGCGTTACCAGCCAGTCTCGCCGCCGCCGACCTGGTTTTCTGTTTTACCAAAGGGCTTGACTGGGATGTGGCCGAAACCTTGCGTCCGCTGGGCGCCAAGCTGCAGTGCGTCGATGACATCGATACGCTGGCCCATGCGGTTGCGAGCACCGTGAGAAGTGGTGATCACGTTGTCATCATGAGCAACGGCGGTTTCGGCAATGTTCATGAGAAGCTGCTGAACTTGCTGCGTGCATCCTGAACTGCGACAGTAAGGTTGTTTTTTATTGATCGCAAGCTGTCGCGGCAAGACCACTCAGTCACGGTGTCGAGATGATTGTTTATATCCACGGCTTCAACAGCTCTCCCGCTTCTCACAAGGCAAATCAGCTTCGTGCGCGGCTGGCGGCGCTGGGGCGCGAGGATGAGTTCGCGTGCCCTGCCCTGTCGCACTGGCCTGACGAAGCAATACAACTTCTCCGGGAACAAGTAGCCCTCGAAAACCCGGAAGAAGTGACACTGGTTGGCAGTTCGCTCGGCGGCTTTTACGCCACCTGGCTGACCGAGCACCTGGGTTGCCGTGCGGTGCTGGTGAATCCGGCGATCACGCCTCACGAGGGTTTGCGCGCTTACCTTGGACGCCAGAAGAATCTCTACACCGGGCAGCCATATGAATTCACCGAAAGTCATCTGGCTCAACTCGAGGCCCTGTACCGAGAGCGGCCCGGAAGACTTGATCGCTACCTGCTGATACATACCACTGGCGACGAACTGCTCGATTGGCGGGTGGCGGTGGCGCGTTACCAGGGTTGCCGGCAAATCATTGTCGCCGGCAGCGACCATGGTTTCGGCGAGTTTGGCGACTATGTTGACTGCGTGCTCGGGTTTGCGGGTCTGTGATGCCGCTCAAGCGGGGTATCCGTTCTGGCGGTGCTGATGGCGCGAAGTCGAGCGGATGCGGGCTCGGACGCTCGCGTATAATGCGCCACCTTTCGCGCTGCACATTGAGCGCCAAGCTGACATTTGCATGAACGTATTCTACGAAGAGTCCGGTAGCCTGAAGGCTGCTTCAATCGTCGAGGACAACAACACCTCGCTGCAGGTCCAGACCCAGCATGGCAAGCGTGCCAAGATTAAATCGGCCGCCGTCCTGTTGCGTTTTGAGCACCACTCGCTGAACGAATTCATGGAGCGTGCCCGGCTGGTCGCAGAAGAGATTGAGCCGGGTTTTCTGTGGGAAGCCTGCGGAGATTCGGAGTTTTCTTTCGAGACGCTGGCGGAAGAATACTTCGGTCGTCAGCCGCAAGCCGAGGAGGCGGCCGGTCTGTTGATGCGCTTGCAGGCAACCCCGACGCATTTTTACAAGAAAGGCAAAGGCCATTACAAACCGGCGCCACCGGATGCGCTCAAGTCGGCGCTGGCCTCGATCGAGCGCAAGCGCCAGCAAGCTGAACAGCAGGCAGACTATGTTGCCAGCCTGGCACGTTTCGAATTGCCCGAGGCGTTCAAGCCGGTACTCACCCATCTGTTGTACAAGCCTGACCGCGCTACCGTTGAAGCGAAGGCGCTTGAGGAGGCCTGTTCGCAACTGAAACTCTCACCGCCACGCTTGCTTGAGAAGTGCGGCGCGCTCACATCCAGCCTGGACTACCATTTCGGCCGTTTTCTGTTCGAGCATTTCCCGCGCGGAACGGATTTTGGCGAAGCACTGAATTCTGGAAACGTAGATGAACTCCCGCTGGCGCCGTCGCGTGCGTTCAGTATCGACGACGAGACCACGACCGAAATCGATGATGCGTTCTCAGTTACGCGCACCGACAACGGAAACTGGCGAGTCGGCGTGCATATCGCCGCTCCGGCTTTGGGTATTGCCGCGGATTCGGAACTCGATGCCGAAGCGCGCAAACGCATGTCCACAGTCTATTTTCCGGGCGGCAAGGTCACCATGTTGCCGCAGCCGGTGATCGACCGTTTCACCCTGTCCGAAGGCCGGGATTGTCCGGCGCTCTCGATGTATGTCGAGGTTGACCACGATTTCCGGATTGTGAACCGGCGCACGGTCCTCGAGCGTGTTCACATCAGCCGTAACCTGCACCACAACATGCTGGATAGGGAATTCGACGACGATGCAGTGGCGGCAGGACACGCCGATTTCGAGTTTGGCGAGGAATTATTGCTGTTGTTCCGGTTTGCCGTCTGTCTGGAACGCCAGCGCGGCAAGAACGAAAACCGGGTGCAACGCCCCGATTACAGTTTTTACGTCGAGGACGATCGCGTGCGTATCGTGCCGCGCAAACGCGGCGCGCCGCTCGACAAACTGGTATCCGAGTTGATGATTCTGGTGAATGGCGAATGGGCGCGCCTTCTGGGCGAGGCGAGCTTGCCCGGGCTGTATCGCACGCAGGCGAGTGGAAAAGTCAAAATGTCCACTGTTGCGGCTCCGCATGAAGGCCTCGGACTGGAACAATATATCTGGGCGAGCAGTCCGCTGCGTCGCTACGCCGACCTTGCGAACCAGCGCCAGTTGATCAGCGTGGTGCGCCAGTCTGCGCCTGCGTACCCGCCGCGAGATCAGACGCTGTTCGAAGTCATGCGCGGCTTCGAACTGGCCTACGACGCGTATGCCGAGTTTCAGCGCTCGATGGAGCGCTTCTGGTGCTTGCGCTGGCTGTTGCAGGAGCAGCCGGCTGAAGTGCGCGCAGAGGTGATACGCGACGATCTGGTCAGGTTTCAGGACATTCCCCTCGTGTGCCGTGTGCCGTCGATGCCGCAGTTGCCCGCGGGTACCATCGTGGAGTTGGGTGTGTCGGACATTGACCTGATCGAGTTGACCTTGCATTGCGAATACATCTCCACGGCGGAGCCAGCCGGCGCGGAAACGTGACCAAAGTCATATTAGTCTCTAGAATTCGTTGCAACGTGAACAACTCGCCATTTGGAACTTGCCGGAGCAGACACTGAGCTTATTCGCGTTGCCGGCGCAGAAGACCCCGAATCAGACCGCTCGCGGGAGGCTGACGTCTGCCGACATCTTGCCGGTTACGCTGGCGATCTCCATCGTATTCCACGCGTTTTTGCTGTTGATCACATTCGCGGTGCCGGAAGCCCCGCGCGGCAAGAGCGCTCCGCAACTCGATGTGGTGCTGGTCAACAGCCAGTCGCCGACGCGGCCTGTCAAAGCCGAGGTGCTGGCGCAGGCGAACCTCGACGGCGGCGGCAATACCGAATCGGATCTGCGGGCGAGTTCAAACCTCCCGGTCATCGAAGACATGCAGGCGACGGATTCGCTCGAACTTTCCTCACGCCAGGTTAAACAGCTCGAACAACGCGTTGCCCGGCTGCTTGCCGCAGCCGGAGACGAGGCGCAGACGGCCCCGACCACCAAATCACAGCCGCAGGCGTTTTCTCAGGATGCGACCAGGGATCAGATTGCCAGGCAACGGCGTCTGGAAGTGGCGCGCCTGGAAGCACAGATTGCCAAGGAGTGGCAGGCCTATCAAAAATTGCCGCGCCGCAAGTTCATTGGTGCGCGGGCGGAAAGCGCCGTGTACGCTGAGTACGTCGAGAAGTGGCGCCAGCGAATCGAAACTGTTGGCACGCGCAACTACCCGGAGGAGGCGCGACGGCGCGGCATTTTTGCGTCGTTATTGCTGACGGTGTCAATCAATGCCGACGGATCGGTTGAGCGCATCGAAATCGATCGCTCGTCGGGTCACGCCGTCCTCGATGAAGCGGCGCGTCGAATAGTTGAACTGGCCGGCCCGTTTCCACCCTTTCCGTCGTCCGTACGCGGTGAGTACGATATTCTGTCGATTACGCGGCAGTGGTCTTTTACCCGTAACGATATCGACATCGCGGTGGGACAATGAGTGATCGTTACGTGGTGATCGGTCATCCGGTCTCACACAGTCAATCGCCGAGAATCCACGCCATGTTTGCTGCCCAGACCGGGCAGGACATCTCCTATGGGAAGCTGCTCGCGCCGATTGACGGCTTTGCCGAAACGCTGAGAGCTTTCATTTCCGATGGCGGACGAGGCGCCAACGTGACTGTGCCGTTCAAGCTTGAGGCATACGAGGTGGCGGACGAGGTCTCGGAGCGGGCCCGGCACGCGAGAGCGGCGAATACGCTCAAGTTCGATGCCGGCAGGATAGTCGCGGACAATACCGATGGCGTTGGCCTGGTGCGTGACGTCAGCGTCAATCTGGGCGTGGCTCCGGAGGGCAAACGGGTGCTGCTGATGGGCGCGGGCGGTGCTGCCCGGGGCGTGCTGTTGCCGCTGCTGGCAGCCAGCCCGGCGATTCTCGTCATCGCCAACCGGACGGTGGAAAAAGCGATGCAGCTGGCGCACAGCAATCAGCATCAACCGCTGGCTGCGCACACGGTGCTTTCCGGTGCCGGATTCGCCGACCTGGCGGGGCAGCAGTTTGACATCGTGATCAACGCCACTTCGAGCAGTTTGTCGGACGAATTGCCGCCGTTGCCAGATAATCTGTTTGCACCGGGCGCCCTCGCCTACGACATGATGTATGGCAAGGGTCTGACGTCGTTTCTGTCCTACGCGCAGGCGCAGAATGCAGCGCGACTGGCAGATGGACTTGGCATGCTGGTCGAACAGGCTGCCGAATCATTCCGGATCTGGAGGGGGATGCGTCCGGACACGCGGCCGGTGATGCTGGCGTTGCGCAAGGAGTAAGCGGCCAGCGTCGCTGGATTCCCGGCATTCAGGCCGGTCGAGGACAGCGCGGTGAAGGAGCGAGGACGGTAAATGAAGATAGCGTTGTTGTGTGGATGTGGTCTGGTCGAGACCACGGGCATGGCTTGTCCTTCGCTGGAGTTTCGCTGGGCGCGAGACATTCGATTCCGGATAGATGGCTAGGCGAACGAAGCGAAAGTGGCGTTTGCCGTGGCGGATGATGTGGCGATTGGCGTTGCTGCTGGTGGCCGCACTGGTTGTATATCAGTCATGGTTCTTCGGCAAGGTCGTGTGGTGGATCTGGGTCAATCCGACGACTACGGCGTTCATGGAAGCGCGACTTGAAGTAATGCGTGAGAAAAATCCGCAGGCCAAACTCAGGCACAAATGGGTCCCGTACGCAGACATCTCGAGCAACCTCAAGCGCGCGCTGATAGCGGCCGAAGACGCGAAATTTCTCGATCATGACGGTTTTGACTGGCAGGCGATTCAACGCGCCGCTTCGAAAAATCTGAAACGCGGCAAGGTGGTCGCTGGCGGGTCGACCATCAGCCAGCAGCTTTCGAAGAATCTGTTTTTGTCCGGACGTCGCACACCATGGCGCAAACTGCAGGAGGCGGCGATTACCGTGATGATCGAAACGGTGATGTCCAAGCGGCGTATTCTGGAGATCTATCTCAACGTCATCGAATGGGGCAACGGCGTTTTCGGCGCCGAAGCGGCGGCCTGGCACTATTACCGCACCGGCGCCGGGCGATTATCGGCCGGCCAGGCGGCGCGGCTTGCCGCGATGGTGCCCAATCCGCGTTACTACGATCGCGTTCGCTCGACACCGGCACTGGAGAAAAAAGCGCAGATCATCCGTTCGCGCATGCATACGGCACCTGTGCCCTGACCCGGCAAGCTTATAATCGCGGCTTATGCTGACGCACCCAAATTTCGATCCGATTGCCTTGCAGCTTGGACCACTGGCGGTTCGCTGGTACGGATTGATGTATCTGATCGCTTTTGCGCTTGTGCTGATACTCGGGCGCATGCGCATTCGCAATCAGCCCTGGATTGCGATCACGACGCGCGACCTCGACGACATGCTCTTTTTCGGGGTACTGGGCGTCGTGCTGGGCGGCCGTCTCGGTTATATCCTGTTCTACAAGCCGCTCGAGTATCTGCACGACCCGATCCGGATTTTTTTCGTCTGGGAAGGCGGCATGTCGTTTCATGGCGGATTTCTTGGTGTCGTGGTGGCAATGATGTTGTTCGCACGTTCCCGCGGCAAACAATGGCTGACCGTCACCGATTTCATTGCTCCGCTGTGCCCGCTCGGACTCGGTGCCGGGCGCATCGGCAATTTCATTAACGGCGAGCTGTGGGGGCGGCCGTCGGAACTGCCATGGGCAATGGTCTTTCCGCAGGCGGCGGATGGAATCGCACGGCATCCATCGCAACTTTATGAATTCGCGCTCGAAGGCCTGGTTCTGTTCGCCCTGGTTTGGCTGTATTCCAGAAGGTGGCGCCCGCTGGGCGCGGTTTCAGGCATGTTCCTGATCGGCTACGGCGTGCTGCGTTTCCTGGTCGAATTCACCCGCGAGCCGGATGAATTTCTCGGCCTGTTGGGTTTCGGACTGTCGATGGGGCAATGGCTCAGTGTGCCGATGATCATCGCCGGCGTGGCGCTGATGTGGTGGGCCAACAAACACGGCCAGAGGCGCCAGCCGCGATAAGGTCGTTTTACTACCAGCTTCTGCCGCGGGTCATGTTTACGGGCGCTGGCCGTTGCAGCCGATGCTCAATTCGGCCTCGAACTGGTTGTGCCCGTAACCTCGGGATCAATGATGCTGCGCCGGCTCAGCATGCGCTGGAAGTTGCCCATTGACCACAGGTGCTCGAATATCGCATCCATGGCGCTGCCCTTCACGAGCGAGCGCAAGGCATCGTCGGGCAGTTCGGCCAGGGCTTCCCGGTTGACTCGGTAAAGCCCGGAAAGCTGCATTGTGAAATCACCCAGTTCGGCCGTCACCGAGATCGGCTCCAGCAGCTTCAGGCCGGCCAGCATTTCGCAAAACTCCTCGGCACGCATCAGGTCGCGCTCGTACTCGGTCACGAAGCTCTCTATTCGCGACCATGCCGGCAACGCCTCGCCGGTGTCATCGAATAATTCATCGCCGTCATCCGTGATCGCAGAATCCTCGACACAGACGACCCTCTCGCCTTGTACCTCCCCGTCCCTGGTTACTCGCGCCATGCAAAACGGAAAGCGGCGCACATAGGCGGGCAGATAGACGCGCCGGTCCCAGTAGCCGTCGTCCATCAGAAACATGTTCTGATTCTGCTGCAGTCCCAGGATCGCGGTCAGCGCGAACGTCTTGCCGCCGTCTGAAGAGGAAAAGGCAATCGGATAGTCGCGGCTTGCCGGGTTGATTTCGCTGAAGCTCAAGGGCAGTGCGTGCGTTCTGCGCGCAAACGGGGGCGCCTTGTCGCCCGCAGGAAGGGCGACACGGTGGTTCTTGAGAAGGGGGCTAACGCTGCTATAGCCGGTCGGGGGCTTGATATTCAAACTCTGTCCTTTTGGCGGATTTACCCAAATTCGCTTTAAGTATAAGATACGCGCCTCTACGGGGCCTGTCGGCTGCCGGAATGCTGCAGAAAAACGGGGACGTAGCTCAGCTGGGAGAGCGTCGCGTTCGCAATGCGAAGGTCGGGAGTTCGATCCTCCTCGTCTCCACCACGTACATGAGGGACCGCATTTCGCGGTCCCTTTTTTGTTTGGCGAGTCCGAGAGGGTGAGTACTCTCGAGAGTTTGACCATTGAGCACTTCTCGCGCGGGGCGCCTGCTTTGGCGGTCCCGAGGCGTGAACGCCGGGGGATGCTGACTTGTGGAGGCAACATGAGCGCGCGCACCTCCTCGTCTCCACCAAAAAACAACAAGTTAGAAAGCCGCTGCGTACGACTTTCCCTTTTAGCAGGCCGATAGCAGGCAACGTAGAGATGATCCTGCCGATCGGTCGGATTATCCCCATGAACTTGTTCGACGCGGAAGTCTATGCATTGGTCAAGAGTCAAGAACACGACTCAGCCCCAACGGCATCATCGTAACAGAGGGCAATAGTCCAAACGCCGGGAAAGATAAGATCATATTTCGACTATGGCGTTAGGCGCATCGCCAACATATCAGGCATAGTTTTGCAGAGGCACTTTACTAGGGTACGTCCGGGCCGCCGGGTTTCTTGGTTGCCTGCTGCGTGCTTGAACGCGTCACTAATGGAAGGAAACCATGAAGATATTGGTTGCGATTGATCTTTCCGAGTCTACGGATACGATTGTGAAAGAGGTCGAAAAGACCGCTCGAGCACTTTCAGCAGAGGTTCACCTCTTGCATGTCGCCGAGCCGGAGCCAGATTTCGTAGGATTCGAAGTGGGTCCACAAACAGTCCGGGACTCGCTCTCGAAATCATTCCACGATGAGCACCGGCGGCTTCAAGCGATTGCAGAACGATTGCGCAACGCCGGCATGGATACAACTGCCCTCCTTGTGCAAGGCGATACGGCTGAAACCGTTCTGAAGGAGGCTAAGAAACTCGATGCAGACATGATTGTTGTTGGATCTCATGGGCGAGGAGCGATGCGTCAACTGCTTGTGGGTAGCGTTAGCGAAAGGATCCTTCATAAATCCGAATGTCCGGTTCTTGTTGTCCCGACGCATGGCCGCACCTAGCAAAGCCACGAAGCGGGCCGCGTCCGGAAGGGCATCCGCGCCATTCATCACCGAGCCCGAAATCTACGCCATGATTCTGGCCGGCCACGGGATCGTGGGCTGGGTTGCACGAAGGAAGAAGCAACAGCAGACCACTGCTTGAAGCCCATCCCGACATGACACCCCATCGGCGGGGTTTTGTTTTATCTATGACGCCACTGCCATGCCGACCACATCGCGTGATCTGTTCCACCGTGCGTCATGGCGAACTAATCCTCGTTATCCCGGTGCGGGTCAGAACGTACAGCGCGCCATCGCTTCCAGCCAGCATATCCACCGGCGAATCGGACACCGTTGCAAATTGGGAAGCGGTGTTGGTGGCCCAGTCGAAGCGACCGATGAACCTGGTTCCGAAATCGGCAAAGTAGTAGCTGTTGCGATATCCAACGGGAAACGGTCCCGCATCCGGGTAGAAGGTTCCACCCGCGATTGCAAGGCCGACGAAAATACTGCCCGGTCCCGGCCCAGCCGGCGACGCGGGGCTGTGCCTGTAGGCCAACAGAGGTCCCGTGACGCCAGTGGTGACATTCTCCGGGCCCTCCGAAGCCGGCCAACCATAGTTCGCGCCAGGTAAACCCAGGTTGATCTCTTCCCATGCACTCTCACCCACGTCATTGATGTGGATACGTCCAGTGCTTGGATGTACGGAAAATGTGTAAGGATTCCTTAGACCGTAAGCCCACACTGCGCACGCCAGATTTCCGTTGGTAGCACAGAACGGGTTATCGCCCGGTATCGAGCCATCATCGTTAAAGCGAAGCATCTTGCCCAGAGGGCTGGCCCGATTCTGTGAATTGGCGCTGTTGGCATTGTCGCCCACTGCCACATAGAGTTTGCCGCCGGCGCCGAAGTGGATTGCCCCGCCATTGTGGTTGGTAGCACTCGAAAGCGCGGGCAAATCTACGAGTTTTTCCTCACTGCCCGCCACATCGCCTGTCACGGTGAAACGGCTGACCCGGTTATGAATGTTGTTTTCGGTACTCGTGTAATAGACATACACATAGCCGTTGCTGGCGAACGCTGGATGCACCGCCACGCCAAGCAAACCGCGCTCACCTGCCGAGTTGACCGTGACAGCGAGCATAGGTGTACCGAGCAGTGTGCCATTCTTGACGACGCGTAGCGCGCCGCCTTGCTGTGCAACGAGGAGACGGCCATCCGGCGTCTGCGCAAATGCCGTGGCGCTGCTCAGACCCGTCACCCACGACTCGTCGTTTGTGAATCCAGCAGACACCAGATTTGGTGCTGGCGCGCTGTCGGAGCCGCCACCACAACCTGAAATCAGCAAGGTCAGGATCAAAAGGACGGTCCACGGTTTCGAATCGATGCGCAATGCGGAATCTCCAGGCAAAGCCGCGACGTCAAGCAACCAGGCACACCAAAAGTACAAGGTACATACCAAAGTGAAAAAATACCAGCGACCAGAGGCCCAATCAGGAAGAGGAGAACGCATCTGTGCTCCTCAAAAGAATAAAGGGCCGCGATTACGGCCCTTTTGCTGATGCGCGAACTTGACGAGGCTTTCTGCGGATACGTCCGGCGGGCATCGCTCGCCGGGAGGGTACGCGCGCACGCCCCGGGCAAGTGAGTTACCCGGTCATCGCGCGGTGTTCATGTTACGCGGTGAGCGTTTCCCGGATATCCCTCACCGTCAACGAACAAGCCTGTGTGTAGTAGCCGGTCCGAAACCCCTTCGAGTAGTCATCCATGGCAACCTTGTGATACGCAGGGATCTCCTGGCCACTGCGTTCGGAGGTTTCACCATCGACATAACCTTGAGCGCGCTCCAGTGACCAGCCCATTTCCTGCGCAAGCTCATCGCGTTTACCCTTAACCAAGTCGCTCATATTTCCCTCTACTTTCATCATCGGTTCCACCACTCAGGTAAACGCAAGAATCGTTCACTTTTGAGAGGGGTGCGGACTGTGCAAACTGGGTGCGCATGGCACATCCCGTGCCGTGCACGACTCAGCCGGAAATATGCATGCGGGTTAAACACTTGCCGTACAGATGAGGGGAATCTGTGAACTTTCCTACCCGCGGGGATGCACTTCGAGGCAAAAACCGGCAGTAGTTGTCTGGTGATACTGCGTCCGCTTTGACGAGTTTCTAACACCTCAGCGCTGAGGACTGGTCATTCGGCGGTGGAATTCCGGAATCGCGTCACCAGTAGATACCCCGACTGGTGTTGATAACCACTGGTGTTGATAACCGATGCGGCGCGTTGACTACCGGGCAATCTGCAACGAGAACGAATGGCGTGAACCGGGAGCGCGGCTATCGCCAGACGGAAAAGGGGCGAGGGGACCACCGGACAGGATCTCTGCCCGACGGCCCCCTCGCACGGTTGATCGAATCAGGTTGATCGAGTCAACAAGGGGAAGAGCTTAGTTGTGTGTCACCGACGTAATGTCGCTGAAGCGATAGTTGCCTGCGGACTTGGCCAGCGGGCGAACTTCCTGGGTTGCGGCCGGTTTGGTCACGGCGCTCAGGTCGCTCCAGCGCGGCTCCGAACCGCCAACACGCAGTTCCTGGCTTGAGATCGAGCTGTGGGTGACGTCATTGATGTCGTTCACGGCCGCGAAGGCGTTAACGGAAAGACCAAGAGCGGCTGCGGCGATGGTGGCTTTGATGATTTTCATGGTGGTATCTCCTAAAAAGTTCAGAAATGGGTTAGAAGTCATCTCGCGGAAATGCTTAACCGTGCGAGTGGTGTCAGATTACGGATCGCACGCTGCCGACGCTGCGAAGCGTGCCGCAGACAAAATGTGCGGAATTACCATTTCCTGAAACGTGGCGGGTGAAGGGAGGTGGGCCATCGGTTCGAGGATGGCTGGCCTTGCGCATCTTGCGCTTGCAGCGGGCCTGTTGAACACGTTCTTCCGGGCTGTCCGGCTGGATTCGGCAGAGTCTGTTGCGCGGATGTTCGCAGTGAGCAAGCGCCGACTCGGGGCTTGCCGCGAATCTAACCGCCGCGAATTGCGGGAATCAGGTGGATTTCGCTATCCGGTGCGATTGGTGCGAACCAGACATCCTGAAAAATTTCCCCGTCAATGGCAATCGCAAAGCTGTCGTGCTCGAGGTGGGGCGCCAGCGCCGGATAACGCTCGCTCAGCGTGCGCAGCAGCTGCTTCACGTTCTGCACATCGACTTCCACAACCGAATCGCCCCCGGCAAGTCGCCGCAAGCTACCGTCAAGGATGAGCCGGGCCAATGGCGCAGAATCCTTATTGGCCCTGCTGTGCGTCGATGGCCGCCAGCACGCGCGGCGGTGACATCGGCAAGTCGGTAAAGCGTACTCCAGTGGCGTGCGAAACCGCATTGGCGATGGCGCCCATCGGCGGCACGATGGGCGTCTCGCCGACGCCGCGCACACCGTAGGGATGATTCGGATTCGGCACTTCGACGATCACCGTGTCGATCATTGGCACGTCGGAGCACACCGGGATTCGGTAATCGAGAAAACCGGGGTTTTGCAGGTGTCCCTTGTCGTCATAGATATATTCCTCGTTCAGCGCCCATCCGATACCCTGCACTGCGCCGCCCTGCATCTGTCCTTCGACGTAAGCCGGGTGAATTGCCTTGCCCGCATCCTGAATCGCGGTATAGCGCAGGATGGTGACTTTGCCGGTTTCGGGATCGACTTCGACGTCAACCAGGTGCGTGGCCAGGCTGGGACCGGCTCCCGTCGCGTTGATGGCGGCGTTGCCGACGATGGGTCCGCCGGTCTTGCCGGCTGTGCGGGCGAGTTCCGCGAGCGAGAGTGACCGGGCTTCGCCCGGGCCGGTGCAGCGGGCTTGCCCTTCCAGCCATTCGACGTCGGACAGCGGCACTTCCCAGATTTTGGAAGCGCGTTCGCGCAGTTGTTCAATGACGTCGCGTGCGGCCTGTACGACTGCCATGCCGCTGGAGAATGTCACGCGGCTGCCGCCGGTGAGGAAATTGAACCCAAGCGCGCTGGTGTCGCCGATAACGGGGTGTATGTGCTCCAGCGGAATTCCGAGTTCTTCCGCAACCATCATCGAAAGTGAGGCACGCGAGCCACCAATGTCGGGTGTCCCGACCACCATTGCGACACTGCCGTCCTCGCCCAGATTGAGAGATGCACAGGTCTCACCACCGATGTTGAACCAGAATCCGGAAGCGACGCCGCGACCCTGATTGGCTTTCAGCGGCGCGCTGTAGTGGTCGTGGGCGCGCGCGGCTTGCAGCGTTTGCACCAGACCAATCGGGCCCAGCTTCGGCCCGTAGGGCGCGCGTGTACCCTCTTGCGCGGCATTCTTGAGACGGAACTCGATCGGATCGAGTCCAATCTTCATTGCGACCTCGTCGATCACGCTTTCGACGGCGAACTCCGCGATCGGTCCACCGGGCGCGCGGTAGGCAGCAACCTTGGGGCGGTTGACGACGATGTCGAAGCCGACAATGCGCACGTTCTCCAGGTCGTACGGGGCGAAGGCGCACATCGCACCCGGCTGCACCGGCGATCCCTGGAAGGCGCCTGCCTGATACTTCAATAATGCGTCGGCGGCGGTAATGCGCCCGTCTTTGGTCGCACCCACTTTGACGCGGATTCTGGCACCCGAGGTCGGTCCGCTCGCCTGCAACACCTCGGTACGCGACATCACCATTTTTACCGGCTGGCAGGCCTTGCGCGACAGTGCCAGTGCCAGCGGCTCCAGATAAACCACCGTCTTGCCACCGAATCCACCGCCGATCTCCGAAGCAGTAACGCGCAGTTGCGACACTTCCATGCCCAGCAGCTTTGCGCAGAAAGCACGCACGATGAACTGGCCCTGGGTGGTACACCACAACTCCGCCTGGCCGTCCTCGGAAACGCTTGCGACGCATGCGTGCGGCTCGATATAACCCTGATGTACCGGCTTGGTGCTGAACTCGCGCTCGACGATGACGTCGGCTTTGGAAAAACCTGCCTCCAGGTCGCCAAATCCGAACTCGACGCGCTTGGCGACATTGGATGGCTTGTCCGGTGTCGGTTCAACGCCAATGGTGAACATGTCATCGTGCAAGAGCGGCGCATCTGGCTGCATGGCCTCGTCCACATCCATGACGTGCGGCAACACTTCGTAATCCACCTCGATCAACGTCAGCGCTTGCGCCGCGACCTTGTCGCTCACCGCCGCGACGGCTGCCACTGCATGGCCTTCATAGAGCGCCTTCTCGCGCGCCATGACATTGCGCGTCATGTCCTTGAAGTTGACCATCATTTCCCCCGCCGGGATGAATTCGGACGGCAGGTCGCACAGGTCGGCCGAGGTAATGACGGCTTTTACGCCCTTCAGCGAGCGCGCTTTCGAGGTATCGATTGACTTGATACGGGCATGGGCGTGCGGGCTGCGAAGGACGCGGCCGACAAGCATGTTCGGCAGGTGCATGTCGGCACCGAACTTGGCTCGCCCTGTTACCTTGTCGACCCCATCGGGGCGCAGCGGCCGCGTTCCGACGATCTTCAGTTCGCGTGCCACCAGATCCGGATTCGTCATGTCGTTCATCGCCGTACTCCTCTTTATCTGCTTTGTTGCTTCAGGCGCTTTGCGCTTGCAGGCGTTTCGCGTCGGCAGGTTTCGACGAACCGCCGCGCATGGTTGCTGCGGCATCGAGCACTGCACGCACGATCTTGTCGTATCCGGTACAGCGGCACAGGTTGCCGGCCAGCCAGTAACGCACTTCGGTTTCGGTCGGGTCGGGTTTTTTCTCGAGCAGCGCCTTCGCCGCCACCAGAATCCCCGGCGTGCAGATTCCGCACTGTAGCGCTGCATGCTCCAGGAATTTCTGCTGCAGGGGATGCAGCCTGTCGCCGTCGGCCATGCCCTCGATCGTTTCGACTTCGCGGCCATTTGCTTCGACACCCAGCACAAGGCAAGCGCACACGAGGCGCCCATCCAGCATCACGCTGCATGCGCCGCAGTCGCCCGACGCACAGCCTTCCTTGCTGCCGGTCAGAAACAGCTCGTCACGCAATACGTCGAGCAGCGTTTGCTCGGTCTCGCAAAGAAATTCCACGCTATCGCCGTTAACGCTTGTTGTCACATGTCGCTTGCTCATTCGTCGTTCTCCGCAATCAATTCCGCTTTGCTTACCCCGTCCTTGCCGGTCCCGCGCTCTAGGCCTTTGCGCGTTCTAACGCTATCCGGGCGGCACGCTGCGCGAGTACGCCTGCCACCTTGACGCGATAAGCCACAGTGCCGCGCTTGTCGTCAATAGGCTTGCACGCGGCGCTGGCCGCCGCGCCGAGCGCTTTCAGTGCGTCGTCATCGACGCGGGTTCCGATTAGGGCCTCGGCCGCCGCTTCGACCAGCAGCGGTGTTGCCGCGACGGCGCCCAGCGCGACGCGTGCCTGCGTGCAAACGCCTTGCGCGTCGAGCGCCAGCGATACCCCTGCGCCAACAACGGCGATGTCCATCTCGGTGCGGGGAATCAACCGCAGATAGGCGTCGCCGGACCGCGCGAGCGGTTCGGGCAGCCTGAATCCGAGAACGAACTCGCCCCGTTTGAGCGCGTTACGGCCCGGCCCGGTGACGACTTGTTCCACCGGCACTTCGCGCTGCCCGTTCATGCCTGCGACTTCGCAAGATGCACCTGCAGCAATGAGCGCCGGGACGCTGTCCGCGGCAGGAGAGGCGTTACACAGGTTTCCACCGAGGGTGGCGCGCCCCTGAATCTGTGTCGAGCCAATCAACTGCAGCGCCTCCACCACGCCCGGCCAGGCGGCAGCCAGCGCCGCATGTTCGCCGATCTCCGCGCAAGTCGTTGCGGCGCCAATGCGCCATCCCTTTGCGTCGTGTTCTATACCGTGCAGGCGCGGCAGACTTTTCAGGTCGACCACAAGGCGGGGTGTGACCGCTCCCGCTCGCAACTTCACCAGCAGGTCGGTGCCGCCCGCGAGCGCTTGCGCACCGTCCTGGGACAGCAGCGCCGCGGCCTCCTCAGCGCTGGTTGGTGTTTGGTAGTCCATCTTGGAGTGCTCCCCTCGAGAGTCTCATTGTCAGCTTGATTCGATATCGGGCAACCGGATTTCCAGCCTGGGCCGGACAATATATCCGTTCATATCAAAGTCGTGGCACATTCCTGTTGCCGTCGGTGCTGTTCACGGTGACCCACGTTCGACATTGAAATTGATGAATCGGTCCCCGGTCGCGCCAGCCCACCCGAAACTGTACACGCTTGGCAGCAATCAACAAACTTTCGGGGCTGTTGCTCATGGCCGACCGGACTTCGGGATCTTGCCAGTGAGTTATTCGGGTTCTGCTTTGTATAGCCGCAGCCATGACTCGCGGCCCCTGGACCACATTCAGCCTTGAACTCCGCCACTGGCGAGCGCCCGGCGCAGCGCGCCGAAGCGCTTGCGGTACTGTACCGGACTGAGGTTTACCTTGCGCCGAAACAAGCGGCTGAAGAACGCGGCGTCTTCGTAGCCGACCTCGTGCGCGACAGCCTCGACCGGGTCATCGCCCGTCTCCAGCATATGCTTGGCTTCCTCGATGCGGAGCGTGTGGACATATTCCAGCGGCGACATACCCGTGGCACTCTGAAAGCGGCGTTTGAAAGAGCGTTCTGCCAGGCCGGACAGGCGCACCAGAGCGCTAACCGGATTGGGTTCGTCGTAGTGGTCAGCGATCCATGTCTGACAGCGGGCGATGACCGCATCCTCAACCTGGCGGGTGCGCGCCAGTCGTGCGAACGGCTGCTGTCCGATGGTGTGCCAATCGATCAGGTTCAGGCGCGCCAACTGCATCGCCTCGTTGACTCCGACGCTGCGCCCGACAAGATAAAGCGAGAGGTCGAGCCAACTGGTGCCGCCACCCGCCATGACCAGCCGTTGCCCCTCGCCACTTACCACCAGTGCCCGCTGCTCACGTACTTTCACCGTCGGATGTCGTTCCGACATCGCCGGACACCAGGCCCAGTGCGTCGTTGCGTCCAGACCGTCCAGCAAGCCGCCATCGGCGAGCAGCATTGCACCCGAACACGCGGTGGCGACGATGGTGCCGTCGGCATATCTTTGTTTGAGAAAGGCAATTTCGGCCGCGAAACGCTCTTCCAGCGGCTCTCCCGGCGGCAAGTTCACCTCCGGAACACAGACAATGTCCACCGGCGGGCAGTCAGCCAGCGTGCTGTGCGGTGACACATCTACTGAATTGTTCACCTGCACCGGCCCGGGATGCGCCGATACCAGCATCGGCCGCATCAGCCGCGGGCCCGGCTTGCCTTCCAGTATCACACCCCACTCGGTCCCGGTCGACATGAACAGATCGTACATGCCGTAGATCACGGAGGCATTCGATTCGGGGAACACCAGTACGGCGACCGTGACCAGCTCGTTTTCAGCGTTCCATGGCCGATTTGTCCTTTTCGTGGCCGATTTGGCTTTAGTGCATTCGAGGCCGCGCGCCTACGCTTCGCAGCGTCCATATTCCAACAGGAGACACCAAATGCCAACACCCATTGAATTGCTGCTAGACCCTGTTTCACTCACCGTGTTCGCCATCTATGGCGCACTGATCGTATGGGAAGCGCTCGCTCCGGCTCGCGAACTGCCTGCGGTACGTTCCTGGCCTCTGAGAGGGCTCACATCGTTCATGCTGTTTTTCTTTCTCTCATCCTATCTGCCGATCCTGTGGAGCGAGCAGTTGGCCGAATTCCAATTGCTTGATCTGAGTGCACTTGGCACCTGGGCAGGCGCCTTGACGGGGTTGCTCGTGTATGAGGCGGGCGTGTACTTCTACCATCGCGGCATACACTCGACGGACGCGCTGTTTCGAGGCGTTCACCAGATGCATCACAGCGCGGAGCGGCTCGACACCTACGGCGCATTCTGGTTCAGCCCGATCGACATGGTCGGCTGGACGGTATTGGCGAGTCTATGCCTGACGCTCGTGATCGGTGTGACTCCCGAAGCCGCCACCCTGGTGTTGTATGCGACGACGTTTCTGGGCATTTTCCAGCATGCCAACGTACGCACGCCGCGCTGGCTCGGTTACATCGTACAACGCCCGGAATCGCACTCTGCGCACCACGAACGCGGTGTACACGCGCGCAATTATTCCGATCTGCCGGTGTTCGACATCCTGTTCGCGACGTTTCACAACCCGCGCGACTTTGCGCCGGCAACCGGCTTCTACGACGGGGCTTCGTCCCGCGTTGGCGACATGCTGATGTTTCGCGACGTAACCCGGCCAGTCGATGAACAGCAAACGACCCTGATCGTTTCCCAACATTGCGCTTCTTGAGGAGGATAGCCATGAGCAAGTACCGTAACAATCTGCCGCAACTGCAAAACAGTTTGTTCCTTACCGACGGCGGCCTTGAAACCACGCTGGTATTTCACGACGGGCTCGATCTGCCGTGCTTCGCCGCCTTTGATTTGCTCCGCGATAAAACCGGCTTTGATCGCCTGCGGGACTATTTCGCGCGCTACGCCAAGATCGCGCGTGATCGAGGCACGGGAATGGTGCTGGAAGCGCCAACCTGGCGCGCCAATCGCGACTGGGCAGCCAGGCTAGGTTACGACGCAAAAGCGCTCGCCGAAGCCAATCGCAACGCCATTGGCCTTCTGCTCGAAATTCGCAGCGAGTTCGAGACGCCGAATTCGCCGATGGTGATCAGCGGTAATCTCGGGCCACGTGGTGATGGCTACGTTGTCGAGTCACGCATGCGAGTCGAACAGGCGCGCGACTACCACGCAGCGCAAATCGATACCTTCACCGATACGGATGCGGACATGGTGGCGGCATTCACGATCAATTACACTGAAGAGGCGATCGGCATCGCACACGCAGCGCGAAACGCCGGTATGCCGGTGGCGATCTCGTTCACCGTTGAAACCGACGGGCGACTGCCGTCCGGAGACAGCCTCGCCGCCGCAATCGAGCGCACCGATGCCCAGACCGGCGGCTTCCCGGCTTACTACATGATCAACTGTGCCCACCCGACGCATTTTCAGAGTTTGCGACACGCGGACGGTGAGTGGCGGCACCGTATCCGGGGCTTGCGTGCCAATGCCTCCCGGCTGAGCCACGCCGAACTTGATGCCGCCACCGAGCTCGATGCCGGAGACCCGCGTGAACTGGGTGCCGAATACCGGACCTTGAGGACGCTGTTACCGGCTATCACGGTTGTCGGCGGTTGTTGCGGCACTGACCACCGCCATGTCGAAGCCATCGCGCATGCCTGCAATTCCCACGTGGAAGCGGCGGCTGCGTAGCCAACAGCGCTACGCCACCTACCGTGGCGCTGGATGAAGCGTGCCGGGATAACGGCGATGCCATGAAAGCGGTGCCGGGAGCGTGCTACTGCGTAGACTTGAGAATGGGAGGAAGCGGGAATTAGCGGTGCAGTGTGCTTCCCCCGGACCGGGGCACGGATCAGACAGTGCGCGTTGCGTTGAACGATCCGGCAGCGAAAGAATCGCTGCGCCTGGAAATGACATCGCTCGCTGGCGCTCCAACGTACCGCAAGTTGCGTCTGCGCCCCGGTGGGGGTGAGGATGCCGGACCGCCGATCGCCTCGGCTCTACAGAATCGCGGTCCCGCCTTGCCTTTCGCCGCGTTCGTAGACTACGTGCGCGCGGCCGACGAGCAACGGATCCAGCGGTCCAATGGCATCGACGTCCTTGTTGTCGTAGGGCAGCTTGTGGAGCACGTAGCGCATCGCGTTGAGCCGCGCCCGTTTCTTGCAATCGGATTTGATCACCGTCCATGGCGCGTCTGCCGTGTCGGTGTAGAAGAACATCGCTTCCTTGGCCTCGGTGTAGTCGTCCCACTTGTCCAGTGACGCGAGGTCGACAGCGGACAATTTCCACTGCTTGAGCGGATGGGCCTTGCGCTCCTTGAAGCGGCGCTGCTGTTCACGCCGGCTCACCGAGAACCAGAACTTGATCAGTTGAACGCCACTGCGAACCAGGTTGCGTTCGAATTCCGGTGCCTGGCGCATGAACTCGGCATATTCATCCTGGTTGCAGAAACCCATCACCTTCTCGACGCCGGCACGGTTGTACCATGACCGGTCGAACAGCGCGATTTCACCGGCTGTCGGCAGATGCTGGATGTAACGCTGGAAGTACCATTGCCCGCGTTCGACCTCGGTAGGTTTCTCCAAAGCCACTACGCCGGCGCCACGAGGATTGAGGTGCTCCATGAATCGCTTGATCGCGCCGCCCTTGCCCGCCGCGTCACGGCCCTCGAACAGAATGACGACTTTCTGGCCCGTCTTCTTGACCCATGCCTGGAGCTTGAGCAGTTCCACCTGCAGTTTGTATTTCTGCTTTTCGTAACGCCTGCGCATCATCAGGTTCTTGTACGGATAAGCGCCCTCGCGCCAGCCTGGTGCAAGCTCGTCGTCCGGGCTGCGCGGCAGCCGCGCATCGGCCGTATCGAGCCCTTCGATCAGTGCCGCACGCAATGCGCCTGCATCATCGGGTGACGCGCCTTCCATGATGGCAGCGAGCGAACCCGCCAGTGCCGGCATGTCGCCGCTGCTTGCATGTTGAACGATATCCTGGGCGGCAACGATCTTGGCCATCTGTGCGGAATCGATTGCCTCGGACACGACGAAACCCTCGATAGCCTTTGGCGTCAGGGTCCTTGCCGTGTCGCCTCCGTTTACCCGGCGGGTGCGCCGCGTTCTCTTTTGAGCGCTCGGTGAATGTGCCGTGGACGGTGTTTTCTTGCGTTTTGCCGGAGTGGTGCTCGCAGCGCCATTGGATTTTCCTGAAGCCATTACCAAATTCCCTTGAAGAACAAACTAAAAACAGGCACTTGGGCGCCCGCCTGCGGCAGAGCGGCCAAAACCTCTAGTGTCCAACGCCAGACCATGCTGTCTTTGAACTAGATCAAGACAACGCCAGAAAAGGCAAACGAGGGTTTTGCGGCATCACAGCAGCGTTGACCCGGCCGCAGGCGATTGACAGCTTCTTCCGGGCCCGCGCGCGGGCCCGCATCGATGACCTAGAGCTCTACTCGCGTGCCGAGCTCGACGACGCGATTGGCGGGGATATTGAAGAACCCGGTCGCGCTCGACGCGTTGCGTGACATCAGTGCAAATATCTTCTCGCGCCACAGCGCCATGTCCTTGCCCAGTTTCGGAACCAGTGTCTGGCGCGAGAGGAAGAACGAGGTTTCCATCATTTTCACATCCAGCCCGTGAGCCTTGCCCAGTTCCAGCGCTGCGGGCACATCGGGTTGGTCCTTGAACCCGTAGCGGACAATCACGCGAAAGAACTCAGCCGAAAGCGGCGCGACCTCGATACGCTCTTCATCGTCAACGTGCGGCACTTCCTCGGTGAGTACCGTCAGCAACAGTATTCGCTCGTGCAGCACCTTGTTGTGATTCAGGTTGTGCAACAGCGCGTGCGGCACGCCTTCGGTTGCAGTCGTCAGGAACACGGCAGTTCCGGGAACGCGCGTTGGCGGATGCTGCGTAATGCTATTGACGAACGGTTCGATGCCGATGGCGCCCGGCGCGAGTTGCTGCATCAATACCTGCCGGCCGCGATACCAGGTGGTGAACAGGACAAACAGGATGACCGCTACCAGGATCGGGAACCAGCCGCCGTCCACCAGCTTGACCGAGGTCGCGCTGAAGAACGCGAGGTCGATGCACAGGAAGGCGAGCACCAGCGGCACCGCGATCCACTTCGACCAGTTCCACAAGGTCGTGATGACGACAAATGCGAGTATGGTGTCGATCAGCATCATGCCCGTTACCGCGACGCCGTAGGCGCCGGCGAGATTGCTCGAGGAACCAAAGCCCAGAATCAGCAGGATGACCGCGACCAACAGCGACCAGTTGATCCACGGCATGTAGATCTGGCCGATTTCACTCTCGGAGGTGTGGAAGATGTCCATGCGCGGGCAGTAGCCCAGCTGTATCGCCTGCCGCGTCAGAGAATAGGTTCCGGAGATGACGGCCTGCGAAGCGATGACCGTTGCCAGGGTTGCCAGTCCGATCAGCGGATAGAGTGCCCAGCCTGGCGCGAGTTTGTAGAATGGATGTTCCAGTGCTGCCGGATCGCGCAGTATCAGCGCCCCTTGACCGAAATAGTTCAACAGCAATGCCGGCAGTACCCACAGGCTCCAGGCGATACGGATCGGTCTTTTGCCAAAATGCCCCATATCGGTATAGATGCCCTCGGTGCCGGTAATGGCCAGCACGACCGCACCCATCGCGAGAAACGCGGCAAGTTGGTTGTGGGTAAAGAACTGCACCGCGTAAACCGGGCTGAGCGCAGAGAATATGGCCGGATTCTGGACGATGCTTGTGGCGCCAAGCAGGCCCAATACAGCAAACCACACAACAGTGACTGGCCCGAATACGGCACCGACACTTGCCGTGCCTTTTTGCTGGACCAGAAACAGAACGATCACGATGATGATCGTCAGGGGAATCACGAAGGGTTTGAGTCCGGGTGCCGCCACTTCCAGGCCTTCAACGGCGGATAACACCGATATGGCGGGCGTAATGATGCCATCGCCATAGAACATCGATGCGCCGAACAGACCGAGCGAAATCAGCAGCAGCCGTTTTGTTGAACCGCGTTTCGTGGCCCGCAGCACAAGCGCCAGCAAAGCCATCATGCCGCCCTCCCCGCGGTTGTTCGCACGCATCATGAAAAACACGTACTTGGCGGTCACGACGATGATCAGCGCCCAGAAAATCAGCGACAGCACGCCGAGCACGTTCTCGGCGTTTGCGGCCAGACCGTAACGGGGGCTGAACGCCTCGCGCATCGTGTACAGGGGGCTGGTGCCGATGTCGCCGAAGACGACACCAATGGCGGCAATCGTGAGTGCGAACGTGCTTTGTTTCGCCGCGTCCTTACCTGAGGTATTCATCTTTTTCTTTTGCGAACGTTCGCGGTAAAGAGCGTGGCGTTACGAGGCATCAGCGACCGTGCGCCCTTTGCCGGCAACGCAATACGGAAATGGCCATCGGTTATGATCGCAGATCAGGAAGACAGGCAGTCAAAGCTGTGTCGCGTCCTTGTCGGGAGCGCGGCTACCTTTCGATTGATTGAATGCTGTGACGCAACATTTTATACCCGGGAGTTCTCCGTGACCAAGCATCGAATACAGACGAGCGACGCACCCCAAGCGATTGGGACTTACTCGCAAGCGATAGAAGCAGGTGGGGCATTCTACCTGTCTGGCCAAATCGGCCTTGATCCGGGCACCATGGAGATGGCCGACGGGTTCGAGGCGCAGGCGCATCAGGTGTTTTCCAACTTGCGTTCGGTTGCTGCCGCCGCAGGCGCCGGTCTCGATGATGCAGTGAAGCTCACCGTGTATTTGCTCGATCTGGGGAATTTCGCCAGGCTGAACGAGATCATGGCCGGTTATTTCACTGAACCGTATCCGGCGCGCTCTGCCGTCGGTGTCTCGCAGTTGCCCAAGGGCGCGTTGATCGAGATCGATGCCGTTCTCGTGCACCAGTAGCGACTGACAACTGGTGAGTGCACTGGCGCGGAGGCGACGCAAGCCCCTAATGGCGACTCCCGGATTGAAAGCGGCCGCGTCGAAATCCAGAACCGCTTCGGGCCGGCCGGTTGCCGGGCGCAAGAAGACCGAGACGGTGCGAAAAAAGAAGGGTAGTGCCGCGGAGAGTGCGCCGGCCAGCTCTCCGGCCGTTGCCGAATCCCTCGCGTTTGCCACGCCCGCCATTCGTGAGCGGCTGGCGCGACTGGGCGTGCACAGGCTTGCCGACCTGGTGCTGCATTTGCCGCTGCGTTACGAGGACGAAACCGAGCTCGTTCCCATAGCACAGGCTCCCCCCGGGACCAGCGTGCAAGTCGAAGGCACCGTCATTGAAACCAGAATCGAGTTTCGCCCGCGCCGGCAGTTGCTGTGCCGGATCGAAGATGCCAGCGGCACGCTGACCATGCGTTTTTTCAATTTTTATCCGAGTCAGCAAAAAGCGCTGGCGCGGGGAACACAGGTGCGCCTGGTGGGTGAGATCCGTCGCGGGTTATTCGGAGCGGAAACGATTCATCCGCGTTACCGGACGGTGCGCGCAGACACGCCGTTGCCTGAATCGCTCACGCCGGTGTACCCGACCACTGCCGGCTTGTCACAGGACGGCATCAGAAAAATTGTTGCCCGCGCGTTGGGTGAAACGGACTTGTCGGAAACGCTGCCCGAAGACGTGCGCAGGCATCTTGGTCTGCAGTCATTCGAGGTGTCAGTCCGGCTGCTTCACAATCCGCCGCCGACAGCGGACGCGGCTTCATTGCAGGAACGCTCCCACCCGGCGTGGCAGCGGCTGAAGTTCGATGAGTTGCTGGCGCAGCAGCTGTCGATGCGCCTGCACTACCAGCGGCGCAGCAGGATTCGCGCGCACTCGCTGGGGGAATCTGGGGAACTGCCGCGCCGTCTCGTTCGCAAGCTGCCGTTCACGCTGACGACTGCGCAGTCACGGGTGCTGGAAGAAATACGGGCGGACCTGGCACGATCGCAACCGATGCAACGCCTGCTGCAGGGTGATGTGGGCAGCGGCAAGACGATCGTTGCGGCACTGGCCGCACTGCAGGCGATTGAGTCCGGATTTCAGGTTGCGGTGATGGCGCCCACCGAGATCCTTGCCGAGCAGCACTATCGAAAATTTCTGCACTGGCTCAAGCCGCTCGGTATCGATGTGGCCTGGTTGTCGGGCAGTCTCAGAAAGAAGGAGCGTGAGCACGCACTTGAACAACTGGCCAGTGGCGACATCAAGCTCGGCGTTGGCACTCATGCGCTGTTTCAGGAGCAGGTGGCGTTCCGGAATCTTGGCCTGGCAATCATTGACGAGCAGCATCGCTTTGGAGTGCGGCAACGGCTCATGCTGCGAATGAAAGGCGGCGACGACAGGACGCAGCCGCACCAGTTGATGATGAGCGCGACGCCGATTCCGCGTACCCTGGCGATGAGTTTTTATGCCGATCTCGATGTGTCGGTGATCGATGAATTGCCGCCGGGGCGCACGCCGGTGGTGACCAAACTGGTGGCCGACTCGCGCCGTGACGAAGTGCTGGCCAGGGTGCGGGAGGCGTGTGCCGGCGGCAGCCAGGCCTACTGGGTGTGTCCCCTGATCGAAGAGTCCGAGGCGCTGCAACTGCAAACGGCGATCGATACCTATGAGCGAGTGCAGCTTGAGTTTCCGGAGTTGAAAACCGGGCTGGTTCACGGGCGCATGCGTGCCGCCGAGAAAGCCGGTGTGATGGAAGCGTTCCAGTCGGGCGAGATCCAGTTGCTGGTTGCCACGACCGTCATAGAGGTAGGTGTCGACGTGCCGAACGCGTCCTTGATGGTGATAGAGCACGCCGAACGCATGGGATTGTCTCAATTGCATCAACTGCGCGGGCGGGTCGGACGCGGTGCGCGATCGAGTGCGTGCATTCTGTTGTATCAGGGTCCTTTGTCGGAGACTGCCCGCGAGCGGCTCAGGATCATCTATGAAAACAGCGACGGGTTCGAGGTGGCGCGGCTTGACTTGCAACTGCGCGGACCGGGCGAAATTCTGGGCGCACGGCAATCGGGGGTGCCAATGCTGCGATTTGCCGACCTGGAACAGGACATCAAGTTACTCGAAGCCGCGCGTGACGTCGCCTCTTCAATGGTCGCGTCGCAACCGACACTGCTTGAACGGCATCTGGAGCGCTGGCTTGGCGGGCGGCAGGATTATCTGCGTGTGTGAGAGCACACGCCGGTTGATGCGCGCCATTGTGCGTTCCGAAGCTGGCGCGAACGCGGAGGAAAGTTTGAAAGCGAAGCAGTGTGGATACTGACATGCAGCCGGCTCCGTTCGGCCATCGAGCCGCAGCCACGCACGCGGGAACTGGCAGGACCGGCACCGATCCGTGTTCTGCCGCGCGCCGGTAAGATATGAAAATCCTCGATCGACTGTCCGCTTACGCGAGGCTGGTGCGTCTGGACAAGCCCATAGGGACACTACTCCTTTTGTGGCCCACCTTATGGGCGTTGTGGTTGTCATCCGGCGGCGGCCCCGACTGGAACATCGTGGCGATCTTTGTCGCGGGAACATTTCTGATGCGCTCGGCGGGCTGCGCCATCAACGATTACGCCGACCGCGATTTCGATCCGCACGTAGAGCGAACGCGTGAGCGGCCGCTCGCCGCTGCGGTCATCAAACCCTGGGAGGCATTGGCGGTCGCAGCGCTTCTCGCAATCATCGCCTTTTTGCTGGTCTTGCGGTTGAACTGGCTTACCGTCGCATTGTCGTTTCCTGCGCTTTTTCTTGCCGCGAGTTATCCGTTCACCAAGCGTTTTCTGGCGCTGCCCCAGGCCTACCTCGGCGTCGCCTTCGGATTCGGCATACCCATGGCGTACGCGGCGCAAACCGGCCAGGTTCCGTGGGTTGCCTTAGTGATCGTGCTGGCGAATGTTTTCTGGGCGGTTGCCTACGACACCGAGTACGCGATGGTTGACCGGGACGATGACGTGAAGATCGGCATTCGCACCTCGGCGATACTGTTTGGCCGTTACGACGTTGCCATGGTGATGGCTTTTCATGCTTTGTTTATCGTGACACTGGCACTGGCCGGCTGGGTCGAGGGGCTGGGTCCGGTTTTTTTCGCCGGTCTCGTGCTGACCGCTTTGCTCGCCGCGTCGCAGTACTGGATGATTCGTGATCGTTCGCGTGAAGGGTGTTTTCGCGCTTTTCGGCAGAACAACTGGGTGGGAGGCGTAGCATTCGCCGGGATTGTGGCTGACTACAGTATGCTGGCCATGTCCTGAGTCGCGGCGTGCCGAAAGGGATCACCCGCGCCGGTGTTGCCTTGCCTGACGATTGATTTTGCCTGGGGCGTGGATGAATCTTCGATGACTGTACACACGGATAGCCGGTAGAAGCCTATGAAGTATCGAGACTTGCGCGAATTTCTGAACGCGCTGGAAAAACAGGATGACCTGCGGCGCGTGGCGGCGCCTGTGTCGCCCGTGCTGGAAATGACGGAAATTTGTGACCGGGTTCTCAAGCAGGGGGGGCCGGCCGTGGTATTCGAAAATCCCGTCGGCCATGACATGCCGGTGCTGGGTAATCTGTTCGGCACGCCCGCACGCGTCGCGCAGGCGATGGGCCGCGCGTCGACCGATGAGTTGCGCGAAGTCGGCAAACTGCTCGCGTTTCTGAAGGAACCGGAGCCGCCGCAAGGCGTTCGCGATGCGTTCGGAAAGCTGCCGTTGTTGAAGCAGGCGCTCTGGGACATGGCGCCGAAAGAGGTGTCGGGCGCCGCATGTCAGGAGGTCGTTATCGAAGGCGATGACGTCGACCTCGGGCGGCTGCCGGTACAAACCTGCTGGCCCGGTGATGCTGGCCCGCTGATCACGTGGGGGCTTACCGTCACGCGAGGGCCGCGAAAAAAACGGCAGAACCTCGGCATCTACCGGCAGCAGGTGATTGCCCGCAACAAGGTGATCATGCGCTGGCTGGCGCATCGCGGCGGCGCCCTCGATTTCCGGGATCATTGCGAAGCGCATCCGGAGCAACCGTTCCCGGTTGCGGTGGCGTTGGGTGCCGATCCGGCGACGATACTGGGTGCTGTGACGCCGGTCCCGGACGCCCTGTCCGAATATCAGTTTGCGGGCCTGTTGCGTGGCTCGCGCACCGAACTGGCAAAGTGCGCAGGATCCGACCTGCGTGTACCGGCCTTTGCGGAGATCGTTCTCGAGGGTGTGATTCATCAGGAAGAAACAGCGCTCGAGGGGCCGTTCGGAGACCACACGGGTTATTACAACGAGGAAGATACATTTCCGGTGTTCACCGTCGAGCGTATGACGATGCGCCGCAATCCGATTTATCACTCGACCTATACCGGCAAGCCGCCGGATGAGCCATCGGTGCTCGGCGTGGCGTTGAACGAAGTGTTCGTGCCGTTATTGCAGAAGCAGTTCCCGGAAATCGTCGACTTCTATCTTCCACCGGAGGGATGTTCCTATCGGGTCGCGGTCGTGAGCATGCGCAAGCAGTACCCGGGGCACCCGAAGCGGGTGATGTTTGGCATCTGGTCGTTTCTGCGGCAGTTCATGTACACGAAGTTCATCATTGTCGTTGATGAGGACGTGGATGCGCGTGACTGGAAGGAGGTTATCTGGGCCATCTCGACTCGTACCGACGCGGCGCGCGATCTTCTGGTGGTGGAAAATACGCCAATCGACTACCTCGATTTTGCCAGTCCGGTATCCGGCCTTGGATCGAAGATGGCCATTGACGCGACCAACAAGTGGCCGGGAGAAACATCGCGCCGTTGGGGTAAGCCGATTGTGATGGACGCCAAAGTCAGGGCGCGCGTGGACGCGATGTGGGGAGAGCTCGGTTTGTAGGGCGAGCAGGCTGGCGGTGTCAACGGGTACCTGTGTCCGGGCGTTAACTGGTCCAAGGCGGGTCAGGAAGCACCTGGATTACCTGCGCTCATGGAGGCTCAGGTGGGAACTGGCCGGGTGCGCCGGGATTTGGCTGCACAGCGCGGGATGGTGTTGCGCAATCGGCACCGCAGCGCGAAAGGCCGTTAGAATAGCGGGCGGAGCAATTAACCAGAGTCAGGAAAGGCAAAAACGATGAAGAAAGGCATGATGGTATTGATGGCAGCCGCGGCCCTGGGGCTGACGGTACAGACAAACGCGGCGAAGGCTGCAGACGCGCAGGAGCTTGCCAAGGCCAAGAACTGCTTGACCTGCCACATGGTGGACAAGAAACTGGTCGGGCCGGGATTCAAGGAAGTGGCGGCGAAATACAAGGGTGACAGCGGGGCCGTTGCAGATCTGAGCAAAAAGGTTATCAATGGCACCAGCGGTGTGTGGGGTGCGATCCCGATGCCGCCGAACCCGGTGTCGCAAGACGAAGCGAAGACGCTGGTTGAGTGGATTCTCTCCCTCTGACCGGAGTCACAGCAAGTACGAAAAAGCCGGCTTAATGCCGGCTTTTTTGCGTCCGGCGTCCCCCGCAACTCAATGAATTTACGGTTCAAAATTGACAGTCGTCCAAGCGCTGACTGATAATCCATTGATTATTCATCCGCGCACGTCATTGCCGAAGAGGGGATTAACCGATGAAGATGAACAGCTTGGCAGGGCTCTCCCGAAAATCGCTTGCAACAGCGGTCGGCGTCTCGTTGCTGCTGCTGGTCGGGGCCTGTGGCAAAAGCGAGGAAACAACCAGCGAGAACGGTGAAACGTTGCGCGTGGTCAAGATCGGACATGCCGGGCCGCTCACCGGGCCGATCGCTCACCTGGGCAAGGACAACGAGAACGGTGTTCGACTGGCGATTGAAGAGGCCAATGAGGCGGGCCTGATGATCGGCGGAGAAAAGATCCGCTTCGAGATGGTTTCGGAGGACGACGAGGGTAATCCGCAGAAGGGCACCGTGGTAGCACAGAAAATCGTCGATGCCGGAGTTGCCGGTGTTATCGGTCACCTGAATTCGGGTACGACCATTCCAGCGTCAAAAATCTACTTTGATGCCGGCATTGCCCAGATCTCGCCCTCGGCGACCAATGTCGATTACACCAATCAGGGTTACAACACGGCGTTTCGCGTAATGGCGAATGACGCCCAACAAGGCGTGGTGTTGGGTAATTTCGCCGCCAGTAGTCTGAATGCCGGAAAAATTGCGGTCATCGATGACCGGTCGGCCTACGGCAAAGGCCTGGCGGATCAGTTCGAACTCGCTGCCAAGGCGGCAGGCGCCGAGATCGTTACCCGCGAATTCACGGACATGACCAAAACCGACTTTACTGCGATCCTGACCCGTATCAAGGGCATGAATCCGGATCTGGTTTTTTGCGGCTGCCTCGACTCGCAAACCGGACCGATGATGAAGCAGATCAAGAATCTCGGGTTGACGGCGACTTTTCTGAGTGGAGACGGCTCGCAGACGAGGCAGTTTCTTACCCTCGCCGGTGATGCGGCCGAAGGCGCGTACGCCTCTTCGCCTGGCGTACCGTTGAACAAGATGCCCGGCGGTCCGGCGTTTACGGAAAAGTACGTGAAGACCTTCAACCAGGAAATCCAGATCTATGCACCCTACGCGTACGATGCCACCAACACGCTGATTGCGGCGATCCGGCAAGCTGACTCCACTGACCCGAAGGTCTATTTGCCGGTGCTTGCGACGATTGAGTTCGAAGGCGTGAGCGGCAACGTCCGGTTCGACCAAAAAGGTGATATCAAGGGCGGCAGCATCAGTCTTTACAAGGTGTCCAACGGACAGTGGGAGTACATCGAGACTGTCGGAGGCGGAGCCTGAGCCAGCAGAATGCATGATGGCAAGGCGGTGATCACGGACGGCGCCTGCGGGCGCCGTTTTTCTTGGCTATTTCGGTTGTTGACAACGCCGCCGGGGCGGCGCGGAGCGATTCCGGGCGCATGGACATACTTCTACAGCAAATACTGAACGGCCTCGTTCTTGGCAGCGTCTACGCGCTGGTCGCGCTGGGTTACACCATGGTCTATGGCATTCTCGGCCTGATCAATTTCGCGCACGGTGAAGTCGTGATGATCGGTGCGATGATTGCGCTGACCGTCATGACCTTGCTCATGGGGCCGGCCGCGGATCTGCCGCCGTCAGTGATCATTGCATTGGCGCTTGGTGCCGCAATCGTTGTCTGCATGGCGCTGGCCTACACGATCGAACGCGTAGCGTACCGGCCGTTACGCAAAGCGCCGCGACTGGCGCCCCTGATCACGGCAATCGGCATGTCGATTTTGCTGCAAAACATTGCGATGGTGATCTGGGGACGCCAGTACAAGACGTTTCCGCAGTTGTTCTCTGCTGAACCGCACACCATTGCCGGAGCCAATATCACCGACCTGCAGATTGTCATCATCGTCGTTTCCGCGGCATTGATGACGGCACTGCTGTTGCTGGTGCACTTCACCCGTCTGGGACGGGCAATGCGGGCCACGTCGGAGAACCAGACCATTGCCGGATTGATGGGCGTTAACGTCAACAAGATCATCTCGGCGACTTTTGTGATCGGCGCGGCACTCGGTGCTGTTGCCGGTGTGCTGGTTGCCGCCAACTACAGCGTAGCCCATTACTCAATGGGATTCATGCTTGGACTCAAGGCGTTTACTGCGGCAGTGCTTGGCGGTATCGGCAACCTCGGCGGTGCCGTGCTGGGAGGCTTGCTGCTGGGGCTGATCGAGAGTATCGGGGCTGGTTACATAGGTGATATCACAGGCGGCTTTCTCGGAAGTCATTATCAGGATGTGTTTGCGTTCATGGTGCTGATCCTGGTGCTCGTCTTCCGGCCCACCGGCATCATGGGCGAACGCGTGGCGGAGCGCGCATGATGAAAGAACTTCGCGGTTGGTTGTCGCGGCTGAAGAAAGACCGCAGAGCCGTCTGGCTCGGCTATCTGCTGATTGGGGCCGGCTTGGCTGTGTTGCCGTTTGCCGTAGACGGCGGCTTTGGGCGAACCTGGGTGCGGATTATTGATTTCGCCCTGATTTACGCGATGCTTGCACTGGGCCTGAATATCGTGGTCGGTTTTGCCGGCTTGCTCGACCTCGGATACATCGCTTTCTATGCGGTCGGCGCTTATACCTGGGCTTTGCTGGCGTCGCCGCAATTCGGTTTGCATCTTCCGTTCTGGATGATCCTTCCTATCGGTGCCGGGGTTGCGGCATTGTTCGGTGTGATGCTGGGCGCGCCGACCCTGCGTTTGCGTGGCGACTATCTGGCAATCGTGACGCTGGGATTTGGCGAAATCATACGGATTTTTCTGAACAACCTCGATCATCCGGTCAACATTACCAATGGCCCGGTGGGCATCAACAGGATCGATCCGATAAGCGTTGCCGGAATGGACCTGACGCGAACCCATGAATTTCTCGGGCTCGAATTTTCCGGCGTGCACCTGTATTACTACGTGCTGCTCGCTCTGGTGATGCTGACAATATTTATTTGCGTGCGGCTGGAAGACTCCCGCATCGGTCGGGCATGGATCGCGATTCGGGAGGACGAGGTTGCCGCGCAGTCGATGGGTATCAATACGCGCAACGTCAAGTTGCTGGCATTCGCGATGGGTGCCACTTTTGGCGGGGTTGCCGGTGGGCTGTTTGCCAGCTTTCAGGGATTCGTAAGTCCCGAAAGTTTCATTTTGCTCGAATCAATCATGGTGTTGTGCATGGTCGTGCTCGGCGGCATGGGGCATGTTTCGGGCGTTGTCGTCGGCGCCTTGTTACTCGCGGTGCTTCCGGAGGTGTTGCGATCGACCGCATCTCCGGTACAGCAACAGTTGTTCGGTAAAGTTCTGGTCGATCCCGAAAGCCTGCGCATGTTGTTGTTCGGATTGGCGCTGATTCTGGTGATGCTGTTGCGGCCCACGGGATTGTGGCCGTCGCCGATTCGCAAGCGCGAGTTTGCGCGAAACGAAGAATGACCGTCGCCACGCGAACCCTGCTCGAAGATACGCCATATCGGCAAGCACTTTGGCGGGCTGCAGGCGCTGTCCAATGTGTCGTTGTCTATTTGCCAGGGAGATATATACGGCCTGATCGGGCCGAACGGCGCGGGCAAGACTACGCTGTTCAATGTGCTCACCGGTTTGTATCGACCGGACGCAGGCCAGTTCCGATTCGATGGCCACGACCTCATCGGCCTCAAGCCGTATCGCATCGTGCTTCACGGAATGGCGCGCACGTTTCAGAACATCCGCCTGTTTCACAATATGACGGCGATCGAGAACGTCATGGTGGGACGCCACGCCCGGACCCGTGCGGGTGCGCTCGGCGCAATCTTGCGGGGCAGGCGAACACGCGAGGAGGAACAAGCGATTCGCGTGCGTTCCAAGGAGCTACTCGATTATGTCGGCATCGGTGTGCATGCCAACGCGTTGGCGAAGAATCTGCCATATGGAGACCAGCGAAGACTGGAAATCGCACGTGCGCTTGCCACGGAACCAAAGCTGCTGGCGCTGGATGAGCCGGCGGCAGGCATGAACGCGACCGAAACATCCGGACTGCGCGATCTGCTCTCGCGCATCCGTAATGACGGAGTGACGATTCTGCTCATCGAGCACGACGTCAAGCTGGTAATGGGATTGTGCGACCGGGTCGCTGTTCTCGATTATGGAAAGAAGATTGCCGAAGGCTCGCCTGCCGAAGTGCAGAAAGATGCGAAAGTGATACAGGCCTATCTCGGTGGTGACCTGCCATGAGCATGCTGCAAGTCAGGCAACTGAAAGTGTCCTATGGCGGGATCAACGCAGTGAAAGGCATCGATTTGCATGTCGAAGCCGGCGAGATGGTGGCGCTAATAGGTGCTAACGGCGCTGGCAAGACGACAACACTCAAAGCGGTCAGCGGGCTGCTGCGCCACGGCGGTCATGTGCGCTACAACGGCGAGGACGTGTCGCGGCGCCCGGCCTATCAGCTGGTCGAACTCGGGATCGCTCTGGTGCCGGAAGGGCGCGGCGTGTTCGGCCGGTTGACGGTCGAAGAAAACCTGCGGATGGGCGCTTACGTCATCAACGACCGCGCACTGATACGGGCCGAGGTGGATCGCATCTATCATCTGTTTCCCCGTTTGAAGGAGCGGCGAAACCAGACGGCGGGAACGCTATCGGGCGGCGAGCAGCAGATGCTGGCGATCGGCCGCGCGCTGATGAGCCAACCGAAACTGCTTTTGCTCGACGAACCATCGATGGGCCTGGCGCCGCTGATGGTGGAGAAGATTTTTGAAGTGGTGCGGCAGATATCGGAAAACGGCGTCACCATTTTGCTCGTTGAACAGAATGCGCGCTTGGCACTTGCCGTGAGCAGCCGCGGTTATGTGATGGAGAGCGGGACGGTCACACTGGAAGGTGCTTCGGCGAGTCTGCTCGATAATCCGCAGGTGCGGCAGGCATATCTGGGAGAGTAGTCCGCCGATGCCCCGAGAGGCGTTGACCGGAAGCGCGGCGTTTGTCCGCATCAGGTAAAAAAAAGGCCAGCACCCAGGGTGCTGGCCAAAAAACAACTCCGCTTGCAGGAGACATCTCTCCGCTAGTGACCCCGCGAATATCACGCCATGAAGCGTGATTGCAGGCCACTACCGGCATGCTCTACTTTCGCAAGCTGCGTGCCAGATTTTGTGTCGTGATCTAAGCGGCTGAATCGGCATGGTTTCAAACTTCGCGTGCTGCGGTACTGAGGGAGAAAATCTGACCGATCAGGGCACACGGGCTTGCTGGATGCATTGTGTCCGGCCGACGAAGCGCGGAAGTATGAAACGCGCAATTTTCGTGTGCGCGAAAGTCCTAGATCCAATCCTTACCGGTGAGGAATTCCTCGTACAAACGCGCTTCGGCAGATCCCGGTGCAGGCTTCCAGTCGTAACGCCACTTCACGATCGGCGGCAGCGACATCAGTATCGATTCCGTCCTGCCACCTGATTGCAAACCAAACAAGGTCCCGCGATCGAACACCAGATTGAACTCAACGTAGCGCCCGCGCCGGTAAGCCTGGAAATCGCGCTCACGCTCGCCATAGCCGTGATCGCGGCGCCGCGCAACGATTGGCTCATAGGCTCTCAGGAAGTGGTCGCCCACACTGCGCACCATGGCAAAGCTGGTATCAAAGCCAGGCGCGGAGACATCGTCGAAAAATATTCCACCGATACCGCGTGGTTCATCCCGGTGCTTCAGATAGAAATACCGGTCACACCATTCCTTGTACTTCCGGTGTGTGTCCTCACCAAGCGCTGCCAGCGATCGTCTGCACTCGGTATGAAAATGCACACAGTCTTCCTCGAACCCGTAATAGGGGGTAAGGTCCATGCCGCCGCCGAACCACCACACCGGCTCGGCATTTTCCTTCGTTGCGACAAAGAAGCGCACGTTCATATGGACCGTCGGCACGTAGGGGTTACGCGGGTGCAAGACCAGCGACACGCCCATTGCCTCGAAAGAGCGGCCGGCGATTTCGGGCCTGGACGCGCTGGCGGAAGGCGGCAGCTTGTCGCCGAACACGTGCGAGAAATTCACGCCGCCACGTTCCAGCAGATCACCCTCTTCGATGAGTTTGCTGATCCCGCCGCCACCCTGAGCCCGCGTCCATGAATCGCTGCGAAAAGGTTTGCCGTCGAGTGCCTCGAGCCTCTTTACAATGCGGCTTTGCAGGCCAACGAAGTAATCCTTGATCGTTTCGATCTGCATACGCGGCTAAAGCGTGCTCTTGCTCGCCTTGATTGCCCTGAATCCGATATCGGTTCGCATTTGTCTTCCGTCAAAATGGATCTGCTCGGCGATCTCGTAGGCGCGCCGTTGTGCAACCCGAACCGTATCGCCAAGCGCGGTAACACACAGGACGCGACCGCCAGAGGTGACGATTTTTCCGTCGGCTTCAGCGGTGCCGGCGTGAAATACGTGGGCATCGTCGCTGTCGGCCGGTAAACCGGTAATCGTGTCGCCCTTGCGCGGCGCCGCCGGATAACCGGCGGCGGCCATCACCACACCGAGGGCAACGCGACGGTCCCATTCGGCTTCGACCTTATCGAGCGATCCCTTGAGCGCGTGATCGAGCAAGGTATACAGGTCGCTTTTCAAGCGCAACATGATGGGCTGCGTTTCCGGATCCCCCAGACGGCAATTGAACTCGAGCACTTTGGGTGTTCCGTTCGCGGCGATCATCAAACCGGCGTAGAGAAACCCGACATAGGGTGTTCCACTTTGCTGCATGCCTTTTACCACGGGCTGTATGACTTCGCGCATGACCCGTGCATGAATCGCAGGGGTGACGATTGGCGCCGGGGAATATGCGCCCATGCCGCCGGTGTTCGGTCCCTTATCGCCGTCGAGCAATCGCTTGTGGTCCTGGCTCGACGCCAGCGCCAGCACGTTCTTGCCATCGACCATGGCGATGAAACTGGCTTCCTCGCCCTCGAGGAAATCTTCAATCACGACGCGAGCGCCGGCGGCACCCATACCGTGCTCGACCAGCATCATGTCCACTGCCGCGTGAGCCTCCTCGACGGATTGGGCCACGACCACGCCCTTGCCGGCAGCGAGCCCGTCCGCCTTTACGACAATGGGCGCTCCACGTTGATCAATATAGTCATGCGCGGGTGCCGGGTCTTCGAACGTCCGGTAATCGGAAGTCGGAATACCGTGGCGCGCCATGAAAGCCTTGGCAAAGTCTTTCGAGCTTTCCAGTTGGGCGGCCGCCCTTGTCGGGCCGAAGATTCGCAAGCCTTCGGCGCGAAACGCATCGACGACGCCTTCGCTCAAGGGGGCTTCGGGTCCTACGACCGTCATCGAAATCGATTCGCGCTTGGCAAAATCGATCAGATCGGAAGTGCCGGACAGCGCGATATTGAACAAGCCATCGTCGCGTACCGTGCCGGCGTTGCCGGGTGCGACATAGACGCGTGAGATTTGCGGAGACCGCGCGAGGCGCCATGCAAGCGCGTGCTCGCGCCCGCCGCCGCCGATTACCAGAACGTCCATTTGGTGCCTGCTTGTTTGTTTGAACTCATTTCACATCACGCCATATGATCAGTGCCGGAAGTGGCGAATGCCGGTAAACGCCATCGCCACACCGTGTTCGTCGGCAGCAGCGATGACCTCGTCGTCCCTGACGCTGCCACCTGGCTGCACAATCGCTCTCGCGCCGGCCCTGGCCACGACATCGACCCCGTCGCGAAACGGGAAGAACGCGTCCGATGCGACCACCGAGCCAGACAGGCTGAGCCCGGCGTTCTCCGCCTTGATCGAGGCAATGCGTGCCGAGTCAACGCGACTCATCTGGCCGGCACCAACGCCGAGCGTCATGCCGTTTGCGCAAAATACGATCGCATTGGATTTGACGAACTTCGCTACCCGCCAGGCAAAAATCAGATCCGACATCTGTTGGCGATCGGGTTTCGTGCGGGTGACCACGCGCAATTCGGCGCCGTCCACATTCTTGATGTCGGGTGTCTGGATGAGAAGGCCGCCGCCAACGCGTTTGTAGTCGAAATCGTTTGACTCTTTCCCGAGGGGAACTTCGAGAACGCGCACGTTTGCTTTCCTGGCGAACACAGCGCGTGCACCGTCGTCGATTTGCGGCGCAATGACGACCTCGACGAACTGGCCGCTGACCGCCTCGGCGGTTGCTGCATCGATGGTGACGTTGAAGGCGATGATGCCGCCAAAGGCCGACGTCGTATCGGTCGAAAACGCTTTACGGTAGGCGCCGAGCGCCGAGCTGTCGACGCCAACGCCGCACGGATTGGCGTGCTTGATGATCACGCAGGCGGGCTGGTCAAACGTCTTGACGCATTCCCATGCCGCATCGGAATCGGCAATGTTGTTGTAGGACAATTCCTTGCCCTGTAGTTGCCGGTAGCTTGACAGCGAGCCCGCCGCGGGAACGGGGTCGCGGTAAAAGGCGGCTTGCTGATGCGGGTTCTCTCCATAGCGCAGAGTCTGCACCTTGATGAAATTGAAGTTCGCCTGCTCGGGGAACGCTTGCCGCTCACCGTTGATATCGGTTGCCGTCAGATAGTTGCTGATCGCCGAGTCATATGCGGCGGTGTGCGAGAACGCGTCGCGGGCGAGACGAAACCGGGTCTCCTGACTGATGGCGCCATTGGCCGACCTGAGTTCCTCTATCAGAGCCGGGTAGCTGCCGGGGTCGGTAATCACCGCGACATGCTGCCAGTTCTTCGCTGCCGCCCGCACCATGGTCGGTCCGCCGATGTCGATATTCTCGATGGCGTCTTCCAGCGTACAGCCGGGCCGGGCGACGGTTTGTACGAATGGGTAGAGATTGACTACAACGATATCGATCGTCGGAATGCCATGGTCTTCCAGTGCCTTGCGGTGTGCCTCGACGTCACGGCGCGCGAGAATGCCGCCATGCACTTTCGGATGCAGTGTCTTGACCCGGCCGTCGAGCATTTCCGGAAACCCGGTGTAGTCACCGATCTCCGTAACCGTCAGACCCGCATCCTTGAGCATCTTTGCTGTGCCGCCCGTGGAGAGCAACTCAATTCCGAATTGCGTCATTGTTTTCGCAAGATCGATGATGCCGGTCTTGTCCGATACGCTGATGAGCGCCTGTCTTCGTGTCGTCATGGGCTGTCCGCCTGAAAAAACAAAAAACGCCCGCAGTTGTTCGGCGGGCGAAATCCGAATGATGGAGAGTAATGCCTACTTGAGTCCGTAGGCTTTCATTTTCTTGCGTAGCGTGTTTCGGTTCAAGCCCAGCAGAGAGGCCGCCTGGGTCTGGTTTCCGTCGACTCGGGCCAGAACGACTTCGATGAGTGGTTTCTCAACCGAGCACAACACCATTTCGTGGATGGCACACGGTCGCTCGCCGTCCAGATCGCGAAAGTAGGCATCAATAGCTTTTCGCACGCAGCGGGCGATGTCGTTATCGTTGATCACGCGGCTTGTCCAAATAGATCTGTGAAATCGGGCCGGCCAGTTTCCAGAGCGTCGAAAAATGCATGCACCGCGGAAAACTGTTGGTTTGCAGATTCTAACCCGTTCATGTGCCGCCGGAAGCTTGCGGCGCCGTCGAGCGTGCGGACGTACCAGCCGATATGTTTGCGCGCAACCCTTACACCGGAATATTCACCGTAGAAGTCATACAACGCCACAAGATGGTCGGAAAGCAGTGTCCGGATTTCATGCAGAGCCGGTTCCTCGAGGTCGCGGCCATGCGCAAGAAAATAACTGATTTCGCGAAACAACCACGGCCGGCCCTGGGCGGCGCGGCCGATCATGATCGCGTCGGCACCGGTGTAATCAAGAACCCGTCGCGCTTTTTGAGGCGAATCGATATCGCCGTTGGCAATGACCGGAATGCGTAAGCGGGACTTGACCTCTCCAATGGTGTCGTATTCGGCTTCGCCATTGTAAAAGTCGACTCGGGTGCGGCCGTGTATGGCCAGTGCCTGAATCCCGGCCGATTGCGCCATCTCGGCAACACGGACCGCGTTGCGGGTCCCCGGACTCCAGCCGGTCCTTATCTTGAGCGTGACCGGGACATCTACCGCACGTGTTACCGCATCCAGAATCCGGCCAACCAGCATTTCGTCCTTGAGAAGCGCCGATCCCGCAGCGACGTTACAGACTTTCTTGGCGGGGCAACCCATATTGATATCGATGATCTGTGCGCCCGACTGGACGTTGCGCCGGGCCGATTCAGCCATCATCCGGGGTTCGCCGCCGGCGATCTGTACCGCAACCGGTTCTGTTTCCCCGTCGTGGTCACGGCGCAGCCGCGACTTTTTCGTATTCCACAACGCGCTGTCGGCTGTCACCATTTCCGAGACAGCCATGCCGGCGCCAAGCCGTTTGCATAACTGGCGAAACGGCCGGTCTGTAACACCGGCCATCGGTGCGGCGATTACGCGGTTTGGTAGTGTGAAATGACCGATCTGCATGGCAGCGGCGGCGACAGAAAGTCGCACATTCTATCTCAAAGTCTCAGCGCCAGATTAGCTGCCCGTTCCAAATATCATTCGCCGCATCAGTTCGCGTTTCAGCGGCGGCAAAGCGTCGAGCATGACGAGCCCGAGTCCACGGCCTAGCGCCGCGGGTGCAAAATCGTTCGAGAACAGTTTGGCCAGTGCATGTGTGACGGCGATCCCGCCGGCGCGGTCAACACGGCGTCGGGCACGGAATCGCGACGTCATTGACTGGCTGCCGATCTCGCCGGGTGCGGCGAAGCGCACGACATCCGCCAGATCCCAGGCATCACGCAGACCAAGGTTGAATCCCTGCCCGGCAATCGGGTGCAAGGTTTGCGACGCGTTGCCGAGCAGCACTACGCCTGAACTTGCTCGCTCTGCGGCCACTCGCAACGATAACGGAAACGATGAGCGCAGTCGCACGTCGGTGAACCGGCCCGCCCTGTCGCCGAATGCACCGCGAAGTCTGGCGAGAAACGCGTGGTCGTCAAGCGCTGACAGCGAATCTGCCTCTGCTGCAGTGCAGGTCCAGACAAAGGCGAATTCGTCCTCGCAGGGTAACAAGGCGATAGGGCCGTGCGGCGTGAATCGTTCGTACGCCCGGTTGTCGTGGGATCGGTCGGGCCGTACCAGCCCGACTACCGCGATCTGTGCGTAATCGTGCTCGTGGATGTTCTGCGTTGCAATTTCGGTGAGGGACGCGCCGCCATCGGCGATGACGACCAACCGTGCCTGCAGCGTCTCGACGCCGTTCGCTGTGTTACCTGTTACCTGGCAAACAGGTGTGCCGTGGTCGATTTTCGACACCTTGAAACCGCCGCGGAACTCGATCGCAAGTTCCTGCGTTCGAGCTTGCAGCGCGTCGTATACGGCGGAGAACCGAAGCACATATCCGAGAGCCGGAAGTTGTACGTCACCCGCGCTCAGACAGGCGCGCCCGAAACGGCCCCGATGAGACACATGTATGGTACGGATCGGTGTTGCCCGCAGCCCGCCGGACCATGCCTTCAGGCGTTCCAGGATCAGGCGGCTGTTCCATGAAAGCGCCAGTGTTCTGCTGTCCGGTGCGCGCTGGCCTGGCGCATGTGCTTCAAGCACGGCGACACTTATCCCGGCATCGGCCAACGCAATCGCAGCGGCACAGCCGACCGGTCCCCCTCCAACGACAAGTGCATCATGAACCGGGGTCGACATCAGCGATTCAGCCGCGCATCAATGCTTCGACTTCCGCGATGGTCTTGGGCACGCCGCCCGTAATGATTTCGCAACCATTGCCGGTGACCACGGCATCGTCCTCGATGCGAACACCGATATTCCAGAACCTTTCCGCCACGTTCTGCGCAGGCCGGATATAGCAACCCGGTTCGACAGTCAGCGCCATGCCGGGCTCGAGCTTGCGCCACTGCCCGTCTCGCTTGTAATCGCCGACGTCGTGGACATCCATGCCAAGCCAGTGTCCGGTGCGGTGCATGTAGAACCTGCGGTAGTCGCCCGACTCGATAACGCCATCGAGCGTTCCTTGACATAATCCGAGGTCGATGAACCCTTGCGCAAGAACGTTCAGTGCGGCGCGATGCGGGTCTTCCCACTCATTGCCGGGGCGGACCTGTTGTATGGCTGCTGCCTGCGCTGCGAGCACCAGTTCATAAACTTCGCGTTGCGGGCCGGTGAATTTTCCACTCACCGGAAACGTCCGGGTAATGTCTGACGCATATCCGTCGAGTTCGCAGCCTGCGTCGATCAACAGCAAGTCCCCGTCGTTGAGCAAGGCATCGTTGTCAACATAATGCAGCACACAGGCATTGGAACCGCCGGCAACAATGGAGGTGTACGCGGGCGACTGTGCACCACTGCGGCGAAACTCATGCAGCAATTCGGCTTCGACTTCGTATTCTTTCAGGCCAGGCCTGGTAATCTGCATGGCGCGGCTGTGAGCGCGCGCAGAGATGGACGCGGCCTTGCGCATCGTATCGATTTCCGACGCGTCCTTTACCAGCCGCATCTCATCCAGTATCGAACGTATGTCGTTAATCTGCTCCGGTGCGCCAACGCCGCTGCGGCCTTGCGCTCTGACCTTGTTGAGCCAGCCGATCACCCTGTTGTCCCACGATGGGTCACTGCCGACCTCAAAAAACAGCGCGGTCTGGTTCTCCAGAAGCTTCGGCACGAGCTCGTCAACTTTTTCGATCGAGTGCGCCTCATCGACCTCGAATCTCTCGCGCGCGGCGTCCGGTCCGTAACGGAAGCCGTCCCAGATCTCGCGCTCGGGGTCCTTGTCTCGGCAGAACAGAATCGTCCTTGGCGCCGCGCCGGCGGTAATCACGAGAATTGCGTCAGGCTCGGTAAATCTGCTCAGATAGTAGAAATAGCTGTCGAACCGGTAGGGGTGATGTGCGTCACGGTTTCGGATGCGTTCGGGTGCAGTGCGCAGGACGGCAACGCCGCCTCCCATGGCTTTGGCGAGCTGATTCCGGCGCTCGATGTGGATCTGGTTCATCTGTGTGTGTGAGGGTTAGGGGTATGACTGACCGGGGGAAATTATAAAAGGCACCTGTCGCCGTCAGCGCTCGGCATTTCGCTGCATCAATTCAGCCACGCGGGCGGCATCTTCATTACCTGTTTCGCGCAGAGCGGCAATGACACTACGTCTGTCAGCGAGAGGCCTGTTCTGCGAGAGCTTGAACTTGCCCGCCATGCGGGTGATTCGAACCTCAAAGGCAACGATGCCCTCGATCATCTTGCGCTTGAAATCGGCTGGCAGTTCCATCGACCAGGGTATTTCAAACGATGACTCGTGTTCGGCGACCAGTTCGGTCAGCATCGACTCAACGCTTTGCCGGTCTTCGACAATTCCAGGAATACCATGCACATGCACCACCGCGTAGTTCCACGTCGGGACGCTTGGTTGTTTGGCGGTGTACCAGCTTGGCGAAACATAACAATGCGGACCGTGGAAGATGAAGAGCAGTTCCTGGCTGGAAGAGAAATCATGCCAAATCGGATTGGCGCGCGCGACGTGGCACTTCAGGATCTCGCCCGTGTCGTTGAGTAGGGCTGGAACGTGGGCCACAACCGGCTCGTTGCCCGCGGCGCTTATCAGCGTAGCAAAACCGTTGGCTCGGACAAGCCGCAACAGCGTCTCACGATCCGATTCGACGAAATGTTCCGGTGTGTAGATCATGATCCTTTGCGCCGCAGGTAATCGTTGAGCGAATCCAGGCGCTCGGGCGTACCGACGTCGGTCCAGAGGCCACGGTAATGCTCCCCTGTTACCCTGCCAGCTCGCGCTTCGGCTACAAGCAAGGGGGCGAGTGGTTTTTTCTCCCCGGGCGATACCGATGCGAACAGGCTGCGATGATACGCGGCGAGCCCGCTGAACGTCAGTTTGCCCGTATCTGCCGGAACGACTACCCCGTTCTCCAGCGCAAAGTCGCCCATCGGGTGATGTGTCGGGTTGTCCACCAGTACCAGATGCGCGACCCTTCGGGGCTCATGAACGAGTTGTTCGGCTGCCGACTTCAGGCCGGCGTAATCGTACTCGGAATAAACATCGCAGTTGGCAACAGCGAACGCTTCGCAACCGATCAGGTCCAGGGCGTTGGCGATGCCGCCGGCAGTTTCCAGTGCCCTGTGTTCGTGAGAGTAGGAAATCGCAACGCCCCAGCGGCTGCCGTTGCCGATCGCGGACACGATCTGCTCTCCCAGGTGGGCATGATTGATAATTATTCGCTCAAATCCGGCGGCGGCGAATTTCCTGATGTGGCGCTCGATCAGCGAATGGCCGCCCACCTCTAGCAGCGGTTTCGGTGTGCGATCCGTGAGCGGGCGCATGCGCTCGCCGCGTCCGGCGGCGAGCAGCATTGCGGTCGTGATCACGGCGCGCACCTGAAGGCTAGGACCCGGGCCGGGCCGAGCGCTTTTCGAAAGCGTCAAACAGGCTGATCAGCGGCGCAAGCTCCGAATAACGTTCACAGACCGCGCGAATGTAACTAACGAAGCGGGGTGCATCCTCGAGATATTCCGGTTTGCCGTCACGGTAACGGATGCGCGCGAAAATGCCGAGCACTTTCAGGTGGCGCTGCAGACCCATCCATTCAAATTCGCGATAGAACTCCCCGAAATCCGGTCTGACCGGCAAGTTCGCCTTGCGTGCTTTTTCCCAGTAGCGCACAACCCAGTCCAGTGCACGTTCTTCCTCCCAACTGACAAAGGCATCCCGGAACAGCGAGACGACATCGTACGAGACAGGTCCGTACACTGCATCCTGAAAATCCAGTACGCCGGGATTGGGTTCAGACACCATCAGGTTTCGCGGCATGAAGTCACGATGAACGTAGGTCGCGGGTTGCGCCAGATTGTCGCGGATGATCAACGCGAATATGCGTTGCATGGTCTCGCGCTGACCTGAATCGAGCCGCAACCCAAGATGCCGGGTTACGTACCATTGCGGAAACAGCTCGAGCTCCCGGCGCAACAAGGCTTCATCGTAAGGAGGCAGGGTGTCGTCGCGGCTGGCAAGTTGCCAGCGAACCAGAGCGGAGGTGGCGGCGTCAAACAGGGAATCAGCCGTCGTATCGTTCGCGCCTGTATCGTTCAGAGCCGTAAGGTAAGTCGTCGTGCCAAGGTCCGACAGCAACAGGAACCCCTGCTCGACATCGGATGCGACGATAGTCGGTACATTCAGGCCGCAGTCCTTCATCATCTGCGCGACCTTGATGAAGGGTGCGCAGTTTTCCTGCGGCGGGGGCGCATCCATGGCGATCAGCGTTGATTCATCTTCGTAGCGGATCCGGAAATAGCGCCGAAAACTGGCATCGGCCGATGCCGGGGACAGTGTAAAGTGTCGTCCGGCGGAGTGGGACTCCAGCCAGCGCGTAAGGGAGTCGAAACGTTCCAACGTAATGGTGCTGATTGACGTTATGATTCGGATGGATTCTAGCACTTGGGTACGGGTCTACGCGGTCGATGCAGCATAAAAACTCAGCGCAGAAGAAGTTACTGTGCATAGCCTTGCTGTTGAGCATGTTTTCGCAGTTCGGGTATGCGCAGGAACTCGGGCTGAAAATGCAACAGGAGTTGTTGCCGCCGAGGCAGGCAGGTGAAGAGTCGCCCTTGTTCATCGATGCCGACAGAATTCGTGGAAGGCAGGACCGCGAAATCGAGGCGTTGGGGAGCGTGCGCCTGCGGCGAACCGGCGAGGCCATTTTCGCCGATCGGCTTCGTTATGTCTTCGCGGATCGTGAGGTTACAGCGAGCGGAAATCTGCGATTTGAAAGGGATGGCGTCGTTGTCACCGGTCAGGGGCTGCGTTACAGCCTGGCGGATTCAACGGGGGAGATGGAGCAGGTCGAGTATTTCCTGCTCGAGGCCGGTGCACGCGGTGAAGCCAGCCGCCTGATTGCACGGGATCGCAACACAGCCCGGGTAGAAGGCGCCACCTACACAAATTGTGAAGTGGGCAATGACGACTGGTACCTGCGGGCCAGGACGATCGATCTCGACCGTACGCGCGATCTTGGCGTGGCGCGGGATGCATCGGTGGTTTTCAAAGGCGTGCCGATTCTGTATTCACCCTACCTGGACTTTTCGTTGAGCGGCAGCCGCAAGAGCGGTTTCCTGCCACCAGCGATCGGGCAAACGGCGCAGAGCGGTACCGAAATGACCCTGCCCTACTATTTCAATCTGGCGCCAAATTATGATGCGACGCTGTCACCGCGTTATATGTCGCGGCGCGGCGCGCAGCTCGGTGGCGAGCTTCGTTACCTGGAGAAAAACCTGAGCGGAGACGTACGCGCGCAATACATGGACAACGATCGAATACGCGAGGATTCCCGCTACGCGTACGCGCTGCGACACAACCAGCGATTTGGAGATAGAACGACGGGCTACGTGAACGTGATCGGCGTCTCCGATGACTTCTACTTCACCGATCTGAGCAACCAGATCGCGGCGACGTCCCTGACCAACCTGCCGCGCGAGGCCGGGGCGGAATATAACGGGGACTGGTGGAACCTGGCAGCTCGCGTCCAGGATTTCCAGACACTTCAGGATCCGCTTGCGCCGGTTACCCCGCCCTACGCTCGTCTGCCGCAAATCACGCTCACGGGCGGGCGCCCGACGCCGGTAGGGCTCGACGTGAATTTGCAGGGAGAACTGGTCGATTTCGAGCATCCATACCTGGTTAGCGCTCGCCGCGATACGCTGTATCCGAACATCAGTCTGCCGTTGCGTAACTCGTTCCTGTACGTAACGCCCAATATTGGCTATCACTATACCCGCTACACATATGACTCGGATACGCAGCCTGGCCAGACGCGCGAGTTACCGATTTTCAGCCTGGACAGCGGCGTTGTTCTCGAGCGCGATACGGGTATGTTTGGCAAGCAGGTCATCCAGACGCTGGAACCGCGTCTGTACTATGTGTATATCCCCTATGAAGATCAGGATGCCATACCGATCTTTGACACCGCCGAGGCTGACTTCAACCTGGCGCAGATATTTACCTGGAACCAGTTTTCCGGCGGCGACCGGATAAATGATGCCGATCAGTTAACTGGTGCGGTGACCAGCAGGCTGATCGATCCGCGTACAGGGGACGAGCGTATGCGTTTTGTCGTTGCCCAGCGCTATTACTTTTCTGATCAACGCGTCACGTTGGACTCGCCGCCGCGTGACGCCAACCGCACCGATTTGCTGTTGGGCGCGGGCGGGATGATAACGGCGGCCTGGAAATTCGATTCGCTGTTCCAGTACGGCACAATCGATGATCAGTTTGAGCGCACGAACATAGCGCTGCAGTATCGCCCGGAAGCCGGAAAGGTGGCGAACATGGCATACCGCTTTACGCGCGAACAGCAGGAGCAAATCGACCTGTCGGCACAATGGCCCCTGACCGCGAAATGGTCGGGACTGGCGCGCTGGAACTATTCGCTGGAGTTTGACAAGATCCTCGAGGGGCTGGTCGGGCTCGAGTACAATGCCGGCTGCTGGACGACGCGCCTGGTGGCGCATCACTTCGTGACCAGTGTCGATGACTACGCGAGTTCGTTCTTCCTGCAACTGGAACTCAACGGAGTGTCGTCCCTCGGGCTTAACCCGCTTGACACGCTAAGATCGAACATCAGCGGCTATACGAAATCAAACTAGCGGTGGCGTCGTGGCAACACGCGGAGGCCTTCGCCACTGGAACATTTGCGGCAATTTCGCGTCTACTCCCCTTGAGCTCACTTAATCGTGTTTTTTCCCTATACCAACTCATGAAGCGTATCTGGTTATTTGCCGTATTGACGATGGTTGTCGCGGGCGCGAGTGCCCAGGCGGATGGCGATGACGCCGGTTCGAAGGACATACTGCTCGACCGTGTTGTCGCACTGGTAAACGATTCGGTTATTACCCGTTTGGAACTGGACGCAGAGGTGCAGTTCGCAGTCGTTCAGCTGGGCCGTCAGGGAACGCCGTTGCCGGAGCAGTCGACGCTCGAGCGTCAGGTACTGGAGCGCATGATCACATCGCGCATTCTGGAGCAGGAGGCCCGTGCGACGGGAATACGCATCAGTGACGGACAACTCAACCAGGCGCTTGAGAGGATGGCGGCCGAGAACAACATGACGCGCGACCAGTTTCGTGACGCAATGGAATCCGATGGCATCAGCTACACCCGATTCCGCGAAAGGATCCGCGGAGAAATCGAGATCGCACGGCTCAAGGAGCGAGAGGTCGACAACAAGGTCAGCATCAGCGAAGCGGAAATTGACAGTTACATCCGCAATGAGGCAGCCAGAGGCTTGAAAGACAGGGACGAGGAGTATTCAGTCGCGCATATTCTGGTGCTCATTCCCGAAGGTGCGAGTGCTGACGAAATTCGTGTCAAACGGGAGGTGGCGGACAAGGCCATCGCCAGCCTCAAGAGCGGCGCGGATTTCCGCCAGTTGGCGGCAAGTGTATCGGATGCGGCCGATGCACTGGAGGGCGGTATGCTGGGCTGGCGGACTGCTTCACGCCTTCCCGAGCTGTTTCTGGACGCGGTATCGGACATGCGCATCGGCGCGGTGAGCGACGTTTTGCGCAGCGCCAACGGCTTTCACATCGTCAAGCTTGTCGACAAGCGGGGTAGCGACACTCCGATTATTGTCCAACAGACGCATGCACAGCACATCCTGATCAGGCTTAATGAAATCGTCTCGGAGGATGACGCGCTTCAGCGCCTGAAAGACCTGAAGCGACGCCTCGAATTGGGTGACGAGGACTTCAGCGAACTCGCCAGGCTGCACTCCGATGACGCCAGTGCCGCCAAGGGCGGTGACTTGGGTTGGGTGTCACCGGGCGAAACGGTGCCCGAGTTCGAGCGGGCAATGGATGCATTGCAACCGGGACAGGTGAGTGATCCGGTCCGGTCGCCCTTCGGATTCCATTTGATCAAGGTTCTCGAGCGCCGCGACGAGGATTTGTCGGAGGAGCGCCAGCGCGTCATGGCACGCCAGGCAATCCGGCTGCGAAAATCCGACCTGGCCTACCAGGATTGGGTCAGGCAACAACGCGACAAGGCCTATGTCGAATACCGGCTCGAGGAGGGCTGACCCGCCGGTCTCTCGCCGAATGACCAGGACGCAGATGCGATGATGCATCGCGCGCGCCGTCGCTTCAGTCAGAATTTTCTGGTTGACCGTTCGTACATTGACCGGATCGTTCGGTCCATTGCCCCATGCCGCGATGACCATATCGTGGAAATTGGTCCGGGATTGGGGGCGTTGACCGAGCCGTTACTGGACGCAGCAGGACGAATCGATGCGATCGAGGTTGACCGGGATGCGGCCGCCACACTTGAGGAGCGTTTTTCGGGACGGCCTCTGACGGTTCATTGCGCAGACTTTCTGGACTTCGACCTGGCGACACTCGGTAACGGGCTGCGCGTGGTCGGCAATCTGCCTTACCACATCTCGACCCCCATCCTTTTCGCAGTCGACCGGTATCAGGATCGCGTCAGCGATTGCCATTTCATGCTCCAGAAAGAAGTTGTTGACCGCATGATTGCGGTCCCGGCGAGCGCCGACTACGGCAGGCTGAGCGTGATGCTGCAGTGCCGTTGGCACATCGAACGTTTGTTCAATGTGCCGCCCACGGTGTTTCGTCCGCAGCCCAAGGTCTGGTCATCGGTAGTGCGCCTGCAGCCTTCCCGGACGGTCGACATTGTCGACGCTGCCCTCTTTTACCGTATTGTCGAGGCGGCGTTTTCGAAGCGGCGCAAAACGCTACGCAACGCGCTGCGCCAGATTCTGACGCCGGCGGATTTCGAGGTGTCCGGCATCGATCCCGGCCGACGGGGCGAGACGCTGTCAGTCGCCGAATTTGCAGCGCTTGCCAACCATGCCGGCGAACGCCTCAGTGCTTCTTCTGTATGAATTCGATCTTGTATCCATCGGGATCTTCGACGAAAGCGATCACGGTGGTGCCGTGTTTCATCGGGCCCGCTTCGCGTGTGACCTTGCCGCCGCGTTGTTTGACCGCATCGCACGCTTTGTACGCGTCGTCGACTTCAACCGCGATATGGCCGTATCCGGTTCCAAGATCGTAGCTGGTCGTGTCCCAGTTGTGCGTCAGTTCCAGGACGGCTTCGTCGCTCTCTTCGCCGTAGCCGACGAAGGCGAGAGTGAATCGGCCGCTGGGGTAATCAGACTGCCTTAGCAAGCGCATCCCGAGGACCTCGGTATAGAACTCGACCGAGCGTTTCAGGTCGCCGACGCGCAGCATCGTGTGAAGAATTCGCATGTTCGATCCTGTCAGATTTCAACCAGTTCAAAGTCGTCCTTGCGCGCGCCACACTCTGGACAGACCCAGTTGATCGGCACGTCTTCCCAGCGGGTGCCGGGCTGGATTCCTTCGTCAGGCACGCCCGCAGCCTCGTCATAAATGAAGCCGCAGATAAGGCACATGTAGGTCTTGTATTCGGTCGTTTCAGTGGGAGTCATGGTCTTGTTTCTTTTCGGATAGAATTGCATTTTAAATCAATCGCGCTTCTCCATCTTCGTGGCAGACACACCGCCGATTGTCCTGTCCTTCGCGGCGAGTGATCCAAGCGGTGGCGCAGGAATGCAAGCCGACCTGATGACGCTTGCCAGTCTCGGCTGTCACCCCCTGAGCGTCATAACGGCGTTGACGGTTCAGGACACCATTGGCGTGGAGGACACGCTAGCAATCGACGCTGACTGGGTCGCTGATCAGGCGCGTTGCGTTCTCGAAGATGTGCCTGTCGGCGCATTCAAGGTAGGCCTGATTGGCAGCGTGGAAGTTGTTGCCGCCATTGCGGAGATCGTGGCCGATTATCCCGAGGTGCCGCTGGTTCTCGATCCGGTACTGGCATCCGGCCGTGGCGACGAACTCGCGTCGGAAGACGTCATCGCCGCAATGTGCCAGCTGCTGCTTCCGCAAACGACCGTTCTTACCCCAAATAGCCACGAAGCAAGACGGCTGGCCACCGAGGACATTGACGAGACTGACGAACTGGCGCTGCATGAGTGTGCCGAAAAACTGCTGGGCATGGGCCCGGAGTATGTGCTCATTACCGGCACGCACGAGAATACGCTGGAGGTCACCAATTCGCTATACGCGATGAGCGGGCTGGTGCGCAGTGATCGCTGGCAGCGTTTGCCAGGTTCGTTCCATGGATCCGGGTGTACTCTGGCCGCTGCCATAGCGGCGAATATCGCCCACGGGCTCGATATTCCCAAAGCGGTGCGCAGCGCTCAGGAATACACATGGCAGACGCTCAGATTTGGATACCGGGCGGGCATGGGGCAACTCGTTCCGGACCGGTTTTTCTGGGCGCGCGACGACGAGGAAACCGATGAAGCGCAGCCGGATTAGTGGAATCTACGCAATCACGCCGGAAATGCAATACACCGCGGGGCTGATCGAAAAAGTAAATGCGGCGATCGCGGCCGGTGTCCGGCTTTTTCAGTATCGAAACAAATCGGCCTCGGGCCAATTGCGTCGCGAGCAATGCAATGCATTGCTGGGAATAGTAAAGGACTCCGGCGGCACGTTGATTGTCAACGACGATTGTGGGTTGGCATTGGATGTCGGCGCCGATGGCGTTCATCTGGGAATCGATGACGGATCGGTTGAAGATAGCCCGTTCGTTGCTGGGCTCGCAGCGTATTATCGGCGTGTCCTGTTACAACGATTTCGACAGGGCGTGTCAACTGCAGGCGATCGGGGCAGACTACGTTGCGTTCGGAAGTTTTTTTCCGTCGCGGATCAAACCTGCCGCGGTGACGGCTCCGGTCGATCTACTGTCGCGGGCAAAATCGCGGTTACATGTGCCGGTAGTTGCCATTGGCGGCATCGACGAGAATAATGCGCCGGCGCTGGTCAAGGCCGGTGCTGACGCGGTTGCAGTTCTAAGCTCGCTTTTTAGTGGCGATGACGTTGAGGATCGGGCGCGCCGATTATGGCGTGCGATCGCAAGCGAAGAAACCGAATTTCAATCATAGGATCAAGGCATGTCCGGCACCAACCAGCAGGCATTCGATAGAGCCGTCCAGTTGATTCCCGGCGGAGTCAATTCACCGGTCCGCGCGTTTGGTGCGGTCGGCGGCGTTCCGCCCACCATAGCAAGTGGATCAGGTGCGCGCATTCGCGATGTCGAGGGGAAGGAATACATTGATTATGTCGGCTCGTGGGGGCCGCTGATCCTTGGCCATGCGCACCCGGAAGTAGTGGACGCGGTGCAGGCCGCTGCTCGTCGCGGGCTGAGTTTCGGCGCACCGACGGAATCCGAGATCGAAATGGCGGAATTGATTACCGGCACGTTGCCCTCGATCGAACAGGTGCGTCTGGTCAGCTCCGGTACCGAGGCAACAATGACGGCCATACGGCTTGCCCGTGGTTTCACCGGCCGCTCGAAGATCGTGAAATTCGAAGGTTGTTATCACGGGCATGCGGATGCGCTGCTCGTCAAGGCGGGTTCCGGTGCGCTGACGCTGGGCCAGCCCAGTTCGGCAGGTGTCCCGCCGGAAGTCACCGCCCACACGCTGGTGCTCGACTACAACGATAGTGAAATGCTGGAGACGCTATTCCGCAACCACGGCGCTGAGATTGCAGCGGTAATCGTAGAGCCCATCGCGGGCAACATGAACTTCGTCAAGGCGCATCCGGAATTCTTGCAGACGATGCGTGCGCTCTGTACCCATCACGGCAGCGTATTGATCTTCGACGAGGTGATGACCGGCTTCAGGGTGGGTTTAAGGGGCGCACAAGGTCTTTACGGCATCACGCCTGACGTGACGACGCTGGGGAAGGTTATCGGAGGCGGTATGCCGGTTGGTGCGTTCGGTGGCCGCCGCGACATCATGCAGCAGATTGCGCCGCTTGGGCCCGTGTATCAGGCGGGGACCTTGTCGGGTAATCCGGTTGCCGTCGCCGCCGGGCTGGCAACCCTGAAGCTGGTGAGCGCACCAGGGTTTTTCGACAAGCTTTCAGCCAGGACGACGCAGCTTGCAGAGGGATTGTCCCAGGTGGCACGTGAAGCCAATCAGCCGTTCAGTACCCAGTCGGCCGGCGGCATGTTCGGTTTCTATTTCCGTTCGCAGGCTCCACGCACGTTTGCCGAGGTCATGGAGTCCGATCGCGACAGGTTCAACCATTTCTTCCATGCCATGCTCGACCTTGGCGTGTCCATGGCGCCCTCGGCGTTCGAGGCAGGTTTCGTTTCCTCAGCGCACGGGGATCGCGAGATTAGTCAGACACTTGATGCGGCCCGCACCGCGCTGAGCCAAATTTCGTAAAGGCGGGCAGCAATCAGCGCAGGCCGGAAATGTATTCGGCAAGCGCCTTGATTTCTTCGTCGCTGAGCCGCGATGCCACCATGCGCATCATGCTGTTTGCGTCGTTGTTGCGGTCGCCGGAGCGGAAAGCGCGCAGTTGCGCCGTGGTGTACTCGGAATGCTGCCCGGAAACGCGAGGGTAAACCGGCGGGATACCCGCGCCGTCAGGTGAGTGGCAGGCCGAGCACGCGGCAATTCCTTTGTCGGGCACGCCGCCTCGGTACAGTTTCTGGCCCGTGGTCGCCAGTTCCAGGCTCTTCGCCGAAGATTCTTTTGCCGGCTGTGCGGCGTAATAGGCGGCCAGATTGCGCATGTCGTCATCCGAAAGGTTGGCGACCATGCCGGCCATGATTGCATTGGCGCGGGCGCCGGATTTGAACTCGACCAGCTGCTTGTAGAGATATTGAGCATGTTGGCCAGCCAGATTGGGGTTCGCGCTCAGCGGGCTGTTGCCATCCGATCCATGGCAAACTGCGCACACCCGGTTGGCTATTTGCCGCCCTGCTTCGCTGTCGCCGAACTCGCCAGCACCTGATTTCGGGGCATTTGCGTCCGCGCCCAAAGCCGCTACAGGTATAGCCAATGACAATAATATCGAGATGAACCGCATCATCAGTGCAAACTCCCAAGATGGTTTCGGGCCTTTCCGGGGCCACGTTCAACCTGTAATTGTAGCCGAAGCACCCCGATGACTTGTTTATTGCATAAGGCGGCGTTCCAGCAATCCGCGGAAAAGCTGAACCAATTGCCGGTGGACAGCATTTGCGAGGTCGCTTTTGCGGGCCGTTCCAATGCCGGCAAGTCGAGCGCGCTCAACGCGCTGACGGGCAGGCGCAGGCTTGCGCACGTCAGCAAGACACCGGGCCGCACGCGGCTGATCAATTTCTTTGCGGTGGGTCCCGGCAACTATCTGGTTGATCTTCCCGGCTACGGCTATGCGCAGGTGCCCGGGGATATGAAACGGCATTGGGCCCGCCTCCTGACCGGTTACCTGAACGAGCGGCAACAGATTCGCGGCCTGATCGTCGTAATGGACATTCGCCACCCGATGACACCGCTTGACTGCCAGTTACTGGATTGGTTTGCCGCGACCGGCAAACCCGTGCACGTGCTGCTCACCAAAGCGGACAAACTGTCGCGGTCTCAGGCGGCCGCACAACTGAGAAAGACGCAAACACTGCTTCGCAAGGAATACGCGAAATGCACCGTGCAACTGTTCTCCAGCAGCAGCAAGCTGGGAATGGAGGATGCTCAGCAGATCATTTGCGACTGGTTCTCTGCCGGATAGTAGTGGGGAGCTGTCAAAAAAGGACCCCGGGCGGCGATTCCGCACACCCGAGGCAAGGACATGCCTTAATATGTATAAGGCACCCGCTCAGGGAGGAGAAGCGGGAGACATATCGTCTAAATTCTCAGATAGCGATGATGCGGAAAAGTTCCGTTTGCCGTGGCCGTCAATCCCAGCCGCCGCTGTAACTGCATGTAATTGTTAAATATGTACTGAATCAAGGGAACATGATGAATGTATATGGGAGGTTTCCCGCTCGGAGGATGCGGCGTAATCGCCGTGACGACTTTTCGAGGCGGTTGGTGCAAGAGAACCGTCTTGCGCCAGCCGATTTGATTTACCCGGTTTTTGTGATCGACGGCAAGAACAGGCGCGAATCCGTTGCGTCGATGCCGGGTGTGGAACGTTTGACGCCGGATCTTCTGCTCGCCGTTGCCGAACGCTGCATGGCGCTCGGAATTCCCGCCATCGCGCTGTTCCCGGTCATAGGCCAGGCGCTGAAAACACCTCTCGCGGAAGAAGCCAGCAACGAGAACGGATTGATCCCGAAAACGATTCGGCTGATCAAGTCGCGCTTTCCCGAACTTGGCATCATCACGGATATTGCCCTTGATCCCTATACCAGCCATGGGCAGGACGGTCTGATCGACGAGAGTGGCTATGTACTGAACGATGAAACGGTGGAGGTGCTGGTCAGGCAGGCGCTGAGCCATGCCCAAGCCGGCGTCGATATTGTCGCGCCATCAGACATGATGGATGGCCGCGTGGGTGCCATTCGGGAAGCGCTCGATGCGCGTGATTGCCAGCATGTCAGGGTGCTCGCTTATGCTGCCAAGTACGCTTCGGCTTTCTACGGGCCGTTTCGCGATGCGGTTGGTTCATCGGCAAATCTCGGAAAGAGCAGCAAGGAGACCTATCAGATCGATCCGGCGAATTCGGATGAAGCGCTGTGGGAGGTGGGCCTCGATTTGGCAGAAGGCGCGGACATGGTGATGGTCAAGCCGGGGATGCCCTATCTGGATATCGTGCGCCGCGTCAAGGCCGAGTTCATGGTGCCGACCTTCGTCTATCAGGTCAGCGGCGAGTTTGCGATGCTCAAGGCCGCCTTTCAGAACGGCTGGCTCGACGAGGGCCGCTGCGTGCTCGAGTCCTTGTTGGCGTTCAAACGCGCGGGCGCGGATGCAGTGTTGACCTACTTTGCGCTGGATGCGGCCGAGCAGCTTCAGGCGTAGTGACGGTGTTTGTGATGGTTCGTCGCGCTGAGCGGACCGTTGTACCGATGTTCTTGCGACGGGCTGATGGATCACAGCTGGAGTACCGTAGCTGACGCGAGACAGTTACCGCGCCTGGATATTCGCCTCGCAGTCAGTTTGAATGGCCTGGCTCCTTGCCATCATTGCGCCATGCGGGTTCTTCCTGATCCTGCATCGCCAACACCATGTTCAATCCGGCATGGCGGAAACGCCGGCCGTGGAGCGTGCTGCGCAGGCTCAGCCGCAAATCAACGCATGCGAACACCGAGATATTGAAATCGGCATCGTCTGTGGTAACAGCGAAGGCCGGGATGGTACTTTGCTCGGTGCCGCGGTAAACGCGCCTTTGCCGGGGGCGGTAGTCGAGTCCGCGATTGAGCAGGAACAATTCAACTTCCTTTGCGCTATCGGTAAACAAGTGCAGGTCGATGTCGCAATAGCGTGCCACCGTGCCGTCGAGAACCGCGCCTGACAACTGGGGATTGAATTGCTGCAGCTCGTGCATCATTTGCACAGCGCGCTTGCGAAGATGCCCAAGCCTTAGCTGTTTCTCGTCGGCCTGATACAGTTGCTGGTAAGCGCCGAGCGCGGCCTCAACCTCTTCATTGGTAGGCAGGTTGCGGGTTTCCGCCGCGCCAAGCTGGCGAGCGGCTTTTCTCTTGGCTAGCGCAATATCTTCGATGCCATCCACGGCAATCAGACGTGCGGCGGCTTCCGCAATCCGCAGGCGAGTATGGCGGCTAGATGCGTGATCGCGCGGCATGCGAATCAATACAACTGATCGCTGATTTCCTCGTTCGATCTTGGAGGCTGCGCGCCGAACATAAAGCCCGCACCCGGTTCCGGCGGCACGTTTTCATGATAGAAGTACTCGATCATCTGGTTTGATGCGCTTGGATCACGCAATCCTGTCTCCGGGTTGATTGCGGCGGCGACGACGCCTTCCGGAGCAATTGGAAGTTCTTCGGGTTGATTCTTGAGCGCGGCCGCCATGTAGGACATCCACATCGGCAAAGCCGTCTTGGAGCCTGTTTCGAATTCGCCGAGCGAGCTTGGAATGTCATGTCCCACCCAGGCGACTCCGACAAGACGGCGTTGAAAACCGGCAAACCAGGCATCCACCTGATCATTGGTCGTTCCCGTCTTGCCGGCAAGGTCCACACGCCCTAGTGACATGGCTCGGGCCCCGGTTCCGCCGCGTATGACGTCCTGCATCATGTTGAACATGATGAATGCGTTTCTGGGATCGATGACACGCTCGGCATTTTCACCCGCGATCAGCGGTGCTGCGGACCCAAGAACATTGCCTTGCCGGTCTTCGATGCGCTCTATGAAATAAGGTGTGACGTGATAACCACCGTTTGCGAATACCGCATACCCCATGGCGAGTTCCAGGGGCGTCACCGATCCAGCGCCGAGGGCCATCGTCAGGTAAGCCGGGTGCCGGCGTTTGTCGAACCCGAATCGGCTGACATATTCCTGCGCGTATCGGGGCGTAATGGCCTGCAGGATGCGTATGGAGACCAGGTTCTTCGATTTGGTCAGCGCGGTTCGCATACGCACCGGACCCGAAAAGCCGCCGTCAAAATTCTTCGGCTCCCACGGGATTGCGCCGGTCTCGCTGGCGTCAATGACAATCGGCGCATCGTTGATAATGGTTGCCGGCGTAAAACCCTTCTCCAGTGCCGCCGAGTAGATGAATGGCTTGAAGCTCGAACCAGGCTGCCGTCTCGCCTGGGTGGCGTGGTTGTACTTGTTGCGATCGAAATCAAAGCCGCCAACCAGTGACCGTATCGCGCCGTTATCGGCGTCGAGCGACACGAAGGCGCCTTCGACCTTCGGCAACTGAGTGACGCTCCAGCCCGCCTTCTTGTCATTTCTCACCCGAATCAGCGCGCCGCGCTTGACTCTCGTCTTCGGTGGCGATGTCTTGCCGATCATTGGTTCTGCGAACGCGAGCCCCTCGCCTACGATAGTGATGCGCTCGCCCCCCTTGCGATAGGCGCTCAGGGATTTGTTGGAAATGTCCAGAACGATCGCGGGAAAAATGTCATCGCTTTCCGATTCGTCCTGCAGGGCGTCTTCCAACTGCTCGTCAGAGACGTCTTTCGGAAGATCGAAGTAACCTTCGGCGCCGCGGTAGCCCTGTCGCTCGTCGTATTCGAGCAAGCCTTTCCGCAAGGCGGCATATGCTGCGTCCTGATGTTCCTTGGAAAGCGTCGTAAAGACACGAAAGCCGCGCGTATATGAGTCTTCTTTATATGCGTCGAAAATCGCTTGCCGCACCATTTCAGAGAAATGCTCGGCACGGGTAGCGAAACTGGTGCTTTGTGCTGCGATTGTGGTCGGCTCTTCTTCCGCCGCTTTGAACTCCTCTGCATCGATTTGCCCCAGTTCGAGCATCCGACGCAAGACATAGTGCTGGCGCTGCTTGGCCCTCGACATGTTTGCAACCGGGTTGTACCGCGACGGCGCCTTTGGCAGCCCCGCAAGCATGGCAATCTCGGCGATGCTGGCATCGGCCAGCGGCTTGCCGAAGTACACCAGGGAGGCTGCGCCGAAACCATAGGCTCGTTGGCCCAGATAAATCTGGTTGATATAGACCTCGAGAATCTGGTCCTTGCTCAAATTGCGCTCGATCTTGAATGCCAGCAGCGCTTCGTTGAACTTGCGTGTGAGCGTTTTCTCGGATGTAAGAAAAAAGTTTCTCGCCACCTGCATGGTGATCGTGCTGGCGCCCTGGCGGGCGCTGCCGGCTGCGAAATTGGCCAATGCGGCGCGGATCACGCCGATGTAGTCGACACCGCCATGCTCGTAGAAACGTTCGTCCTCGGCGGCAATGATTGCCTGTTTCAGTTTCTCTGGCGTGTCTTCGATTTTTACGTAGGCGCGACGCTCTTCCCCGAACTCCCCGATCAACTCACCTTCCTTGCTGTAAATCTGGAGCGGGATCTTGGGTTGATAGGCGGCGAGCGCCTCAACAGAGGGCAGCCGTGGATAGGCAATAACTGCCGCATATCCGAGTAGCAGAAACGCTGCAAGGCCCAGGGCGCAAAGTGCGATCAGGGGATAGAACCACCGGCGAGAAGTCATTTCAATTAGTGAGTGGCGAGGACGCGCCATAGATTTCCATGGCACCCATTATATATAGCTGCAGTACCTTCGAGGGCGGCGAAGGCAGCCTTTTTGCTTTACTTGCAAGAGAGTTGTTGCTAGGGTTTAATGTAAATTATGCGCACCTGTGCCTAAAGTTCCTATGTTCAAAGGAAAATTTCAATTCAACACCGAGTTCTTAAGCAACTTGGTGAAGCCCAAAACGCCCCCGTTGATCGGGGTGGACATCAGTTCCTCGTCGGTCAAAATGGTCGAATTATCGAGCACCGGCAAAGGCACCTACAAGCTCGAACGCTACACCATTGAACCGCTGCCCCATGAGGCCGTGGTCGATGGAAACATCATGAATCTCGAGCAAGTTGGCGACGCGGTACTGCGCTGCTGGAAGCGTTTGGGAACGCGGATCAAGACACTGGCCATGGCTGTGCCTTCCGCCGCTGTTATCACCAAGAAAATCGTGCTCGATGCCGGTCAGACCGAGGATGAGATGGAGGGCCAGGTCGAGGCCGAAGCCAACCAGTACATCCCGTTCGCCCTGGAAGAGGTAGATCTTGATTTTCAGGTACTTGGACCGGCCCCGGACAACCCCGAGCAGGTCGAGGTCATGCTGGCTGCGGCACGCAAGGAAAAGGTGGAAGACCGGGTAGCGGTTGCCGAAACCGTAGGCCTCAGAACCGTCGTAATGGATATCGATTCGTTTGCGGCGCAGAACGCGCTGGAAATGATGACCGCGGAACTGCCGGACGGTGGCCGTGACCAGACCATCGCTCTGGTTGATATCGGCGCATCGATCATGAACGTCAACGTTCTGCTGAACAACCAGTCGGTCTATATGCGTGAGCAGCCGTTCGGGGGCGTTCAGCTCACCCAGGAAATCATGCGTACTTTTGGGCTTTCCATGGAAGAAGCCGATGCCGCCAAGCGAAACGGCAACCTTCCGGAGAACTACCAGAGCGACGTGCTCGGCCCGTTCATGGACACGCTGGCCCTTGAAGTGGTCCGGGCGCTGCAGTTTTTCTTTACTTCGACGGCATACAGCCAGGTGGATCATCTGTACCTGTCCGGCGGTACGGCCAGCATTCCCGATCTTGCCGAAGTGGTCGCCGAACGCACCCAGGTCAATACCCTGATTGCCAATCCATTTGCCGGCATGGAAATTCCCGGCCGCATTAAACAAGGCCAGCTTCTGGTCGACGCACCTTCATTGCTGGTGAGCTGTGGCCTGGCGTTGCGGAGGTTTGACGCATGATACCTATTAACCTACTGCCGTACCGGGCGGAGCGCCGCAAGCAACTGCAGAAGCAGTTCATCACGCTTGCTGCATTAACGGCTTTGATCGGCGGCATTGTCTGGTTCCTTGGCCACTCGTTTCTGGAGGGCCGGATCACCAACCAGAATCAGCGAAACACGTTTCTTGAAACGAAGATCTCGGAACTCGACAAGAAGATTGCCGAAATCAAGAAGCTCAAGGACCAGACGCAGGCGTTGCTGGCGCGTAAACGTGTTGTCGAAACACTGCAAAGCAACCGGACGGAGAGCGTACGTCTGCTTGACCAGCTGGTACGCCAGTTACCCGAGGGCGTGCATCTGAAATCGATCAAGCAGACCGGTTCAGACGTGAGTGTGGTCGGCTTCGCGACTTCCAATGCGCGGGTGTCGACCCTGATGCGCAACTTTGATGCGTCGCCCTGGCTCGAGGACCCGAAACTGGTCCAGATCAAGGCCGCCAAAGTTGGCAGCGTAACCCTGAATGAATTCAGCTTGACCGTGCAGCTGGCCCGCCCCGAAGAAGAAAACGCTTCGGGTTCAGGCGGTGCCGGGCGCAAAAAGTCATAGGGCGCGACAAATATGACATTTGATGATATTCGAAGGCTGGATCCAAGCGAGATCGGATCCTGGCCCATTTTGCCGAAGATGGTTGCCTTGCTGATCCTGCTGGTCGCCGTGATCTTCGCTGGTTACTGGTTCGACTGGCGCAATCAGGTTCAGGAACTCGATGCCGCGCGTCAGAAAGAGCAGCAGCTGAGGACCAGCTTTCTGGCAAAACAGAAGCAGGCCGTGAACCTGGATGCCTATCGGGAGCAACTGGCCACGATCGAGCAGGAGTTCGGCGAGATGCTCAAACAGTTGCCGAACAAATCCGAGATGGAAGGCTTGCTCACCGACATCAACCAGGCAGGCCTGGGCCGCGGACTGCAGTTTGTCCTGTTCAAACCGGATCAGAGTGAAACCCGTTCCGAGTTTTACGCGGAGTTGCCAATCAGCATCAAACTCAAAGGCAACTATCACGACATGGGTGCGTTCGCCAGCGACGTCTCGCAGCTGCCGCGTATCGTTACGCTCAGTAACATCTCGCTCAAGCAGGAGAAGGGAGGCGGTCTCGAAATGGACGCAACTGCGCGCACCTACCGTTATCTCGACGAGGCCGAGATTGCTGCACAGCGTAAAGCGGCGCGCGAGGACAAGAAGGGACGTCGGTAGTGAAACGGCAAATCGTTCTAATTTTGTGCTGCGCCTCCGCGATATTCGTGGGCGGTTGTGGCAGTGGCGAATTCGAGGATCTCAACCGCTTTGTCGAAGAGTCCAAAGAGGGCCTGCGCGGGCGCGTGGAGCCGCTGCCCGAGATCAAGCAGTTTGAGGCATTTGCCTACAGCGCCTTCGATCTGTCAGATCCGTTCCGGCCCAGGGATACGGATGTTGCCGGACAAACTCCGGCCGGCGGCGGACCTGCACCGGACATGAACCGGCGCAAGGAAACGCTGGAGGCGTTTCCGCTCGAGAGCCTGAAGATGGTCGGAACGCTGGAGCAGAAGCGCGTCCGTTACGCGTTGATCAGGACGCCGGACAAGAATCTTTACAGGGCCAAAGTCGGAAATTACATGGGCCAGAATTTTGGAATCGTGACGGCGATCAGCGAAACCACGATCTCGCTGAAAGAGGTTATCCAGGATCCGGCTAACGGCGGCTGGAACGAACGCACCGCCAGCCTGCAATTGCTGGAGCAATAGGAGCAAAGTGAATATGTTACGTACAAGAATTCTGCGCACCTGGTGGCTGCTGGTCGGCGCACTGTTGGCGACGCAAACCGCCTGGGCTCAGGAGCCGGCAACTTCCAACGCCATCGAGTCGCTTGATGTGTCTTCGAAATCGGGCAAGGTGACTGTCAGGATGTCGCTGGCCAAGCCGGTCGCGGATGATCCTGTCAGCTTCACTCTGAGCAACCCGCCGCGAATCGCACTGGATTTCGCGGATACATCCAATGCGCTGGGCACCAGCGTTCAAGACGTCGGCGAAGGAGAACTGAGATCGATTCGGCTCGGCCAGTCGGGCGGGCGGACCCGGGTCATATTCAGTATGGCCTCGATGGTCGATTACACGACGCAGGTGAAGGGGAATATGGTCGAAGTGGTTCTCAATGCGGGCGCCGCGGCGACAGCCTCCCCGGGCGCGGATGGAACGGCCACATTTGCCAAAGGCCAGCCGGCAGCCGAACACAGCATTCGCGACGTGCATTTCCAGCGGGGACGTGACGGCGAAGCCAAGGTCATTGTCGATATGTCGGATAGCTCCACCGGTATCGATATGCGTCGGGAAGGACGCAGAATCGTAGTCGACTTTACCGATACCGAATTGCCTCCGGCGCTGGAGCGCCGATACGACGTCACTGATTTCGGCACCCTCGTTCAGGGCTTCGACGTTGAGGCGATGGGCACTACGACACGGCTGACCGTCATGCCAACGGGCAAATGGGACCAAGCTGCCTATCAGACGGATAACCGCTTCATTCTCGAGGTAAAGGCGGTCACGGAAGAAGATCTGAAATCCGCCAAGGCCAACGAGGAGAAATATAAAGGCGAAAAACTCTCGCTGAATTTCCAGAACATCGAAGTGCGCTCAGTACTGCAGGTACTGGCCGACTTTACCGGCTTGAATATCATTACAAGCGATACGGTTGGCGGCAATCTGACGCTACGGTTGAAGGACGTGCCTTGGGACCAGGCGCTCGACATTATTCTCCAGGCCAAGGGTCTGGACATGCGCGAAACCGGCAACGTGATCTGGATCGCGCCTCGTGACGAACTGGCGACAAAGGAAAAGCTGGCGCTGGAAGCGCAGCAGCAAATCGCCGACCTGGAACCGATGATTACGGAAAGCTTCCAGTTAAACTACCAGCGGTCCGAAGACATCAAGAAACTCATTGGCACCGGTAACCAGGGATTGCTGTCAAAGCGCGGCAGCGCAGTCGTCGACGCGAGAACCAACACCATCTTTGTTCAGGATACGGCCGAAAAGCTTGATCAGATACGCGACCTGATCGCACAGATCGACGTGCCTGTCCGGCAGGTGCTGATCGAGGCGAGGATCGTCGAGGCGACCGATACGTTCAGCCGTAACCTTGGGGTCAGATTCGGCTATCACGACCAAACCGGGCGGGGCTCGCAGTTCGGTGCAGGCTCGTCGCGCGCGCTTGGTGGCGGCGGCGTATTACGGATACCGGCTTCCACTCGGGCCAGAGCAGTGCAACACCCGATTTTCTCGCGGACTCGATGTTCGTCAACATGGCCGCACCCGGTCTGGGCGGCGTCTCGCCCGGCCAGTTTTCACTGATCCTCATGAATGACGCCATGACGAAGTTCCTCAACCTCGAAATCACGGCGCTGCAGACGGATGGCAACGGCAAGATCATTTCGAGTCCGCGTGTGATCACAGCGGACAACGTCGAAGCCGTGATCGAGCAGGGTACGGAAATACCGTATCAGCAGGCGACCAGCAGCGGTGCGACCAGCGTGTCTTTCCGCAAGGCGACGTTGAGCCTGAAGGTGACGCCGCAAATCACGCCCGACGAAAACGTCATGATGAAGCTCAACGTAACCAAGGACAGCGTCGGACAGAACACGGCGGCCGGACCGTCAATTGACACCAAAGCGGTCACGACCGAGGTGCTGGTAGAAAATGGCGGTACGGTCGGTATTGGTGGCATCTATGAGCAGGAAGAGTCGGACACGACCACGGGTGTACCCTTGCTGAGCGACATTCCGTTGATCGGATACCTGTTCAAGCAGAATCTCAAGAAGAATGACAAACGGGAACTGCTCATTTTCGTGACCCCGCGACTGGTCTCGGAACGAACAGCCATCCGCTGATTCTCCGGCATTAGCTTCAATTGCGGCCCGCATCTTTTCCAGATGCGGGCCGCGTTCGTTAGAATGCCGCCATGGCAAGTTACTTGAGGGGCCGTGGCGGCAGATCACCTGCCAGCGTTCGCGGCAACATTTTCCTTGTGGGCATGATGGGCGCGGGCAAGACCTCCGTGGGCCGTGTTCTTGCCAAGCGTCTCGGAAAGACTTTTTTTGATTCCGACCATGTCATTGAGGAGCGAACCGGGGTGCGTGTGTCCGTAATTTTCGATATCGAGGGCGAAGAGGGATTTCGCGCTCGCGAATGCGCCGTCATTGCCGAGTTGACAGAGCGCGAAGACATCGTGCTGGCCACTGGCGGCGGCGCGGTGTTAAGCGCCGAGAATCGCCGCCTGCTGCGCGAACGCGGCACGGTTGTCTACCTGCGGGCAACTGTGCGCGATCTCTTCAACCGCACCCGGCACGACAAGAACCGACCGCTTCTGCAGACGGATGACCCGCAGGCGAGAATGGCTGCAATCTTCGAACAACGCGACCCTCTTTACCGTGAAGTCGCCCACATCGTCATCGAAACCGGCAGTCCAAGCCTGCCTTCTCTGGTTAACCGGCTCGAGGCGCAACTGGTTGCGCACCAGACTCACCAAGCCGATTCGGAACACTAAATGCAGACGCGAGTGATCGAAGTGGAACTCGGTTCCAGAAGCTATCCGATAGTGATCGGTGCCGGCATCATTGATGATGGCAGTCTCATTGCGAGACACCTGACGGGAAACCGGGTGGTCGTTGTCAGCAACGACACAGTTGCGCCGCTGTTCCTCGAACCCATAGAGCACGGGCTACTGCAGGCGGGCAAGGAAGTTCTCGTAATCAGGTTGCCCGACGGGGAGAAATACAAGACCTGGGAGACGCTGAACAGTATTTTCGATGCGATGCTCGGCGCACGATGTGATCGAACGACGGCAATCATTGCCCTTGGAGGCGGGGTGGTCGGTGACGTAGCCGGTTTTGCGGCAGCGACCTATCAGCGCGGAATCCCCTACATCCAGATACCGACCACCTTGCTGTCGCAGGTGGACTCTTCGGTTGGCGGCAAGACCGCTATCAATCACCCCCTTGGCAAGAACATGATCGGCGCGTTTTATCAACCGCGCCTGGTTCTCGCCGACATCGCAACATTGAAGTCACTTCCGGAACGCGAGCTGTCGGCCGGACTGGCTGAAGTAATCAAGTACGGTGCGATCATGGACGCCGGGTTTTTTGCCTGGCTGGAAGAGCATATGGACCAGCTCGTTGCTCGTGAACCGGACGCACTCGGTCATGCGGTCGAGGTGTCGTGCCGTTGCAAGGCCGAAATCGTGGCGGCCGATGAGCGCGAGTCAGGCAAGCGCGCGTTGTTGAATTTCGGGCACACATTTGGCCATGCCATTGAAGCCGGCCTGGGTTTCGGTACGTGGCTGCACGGCGAGGCGGTGGGCGCGGGTATGTTGCTCGCGGCGAAACTTTCAATGCGACAGGGCGATATCGGTGAGCAGGACGTGCTCCGGCTCGAGCATCTGCTGAAGCGTGCCGGATTGCCGACGCGGGCACCCGCGCTTGGCGTGCAACGTTACCTGGAACTGATGGGCTACGACAAAAAAGTCCATAACGGAAAGCTCAGACTGGTGTTGCTGAAATCGATCGGTGAGGCTTACCTTAGCGGCGATTTTTCCGCCGATGCGCTGTCGCAGGTTCTCGAGGAAATACCGAACGATGAGTGAGCTGGCGCCATACGCGGCACGGGTGCAGGCTTCGCGCGGGCGCCGCATCATCGAGCCCGCTCCGGAGGGCCGAAGTGAGTTTCAGCGCGACCGGGACCGTATTGTTCACTCGACGGCCTTCCGGCGTCTTGAATACAAGACCCAGGTGTTCGTTAATCACGAAGGAGACCTGTTTCGCACGCGCTTGACGCACAGCATAGAGGTCGCCCAGATCGCAAGATCGATTGCGCGCAACCTGATGCTCAATGAAGATCTCGTTGAGAGCATCGCGCTCGCCCACGATCTCGGTCACACGCCTTTCGGGCACAGTGGCCAGGACGCCTTGAACGATTGCATGCGCGAATATGGCGGCTTCGAGCACAACCTCCAGTCATTGCGGGTCGTCGACTTGCTGGAACAGCGCTACGGTGCGTTCGACGGCCTGAACCTGTGCTTTGAAACGCGCGAAGGCATCCTCAAGCATTGTTCGCAAGCCAATGCGAAAAAACTTGGCGATGTGGGTGAGCGTTTTTTGTTGAAAAGACAGCCGTCGCTGGAAGCGCAACTGGCAAATCTTGCCGACGAGATCGCCTACAACAACCATGATGTCGACGACGGGCTGCGGTCCGGGCTCATTACGCTGGAAGATCTTCTCGAAGTCCCTGTATTCCTGCGGCATCTGGAAGAGGTGCGGCGGGAATTCCCGGACCTTCAGGATCGGCGCCTGACCCACGAGACCATCCGTCGCATGATCAACACCTTTGTCACCGACCTCACCAGCGAAAGCCGGCGCCGTATCGTCGAATACGCTCCGGAAGACATCGACGCAGTACGCAATGGGCCGGCACTGATTTCGTTCAGTGAGGAAGTGAAGCGACTGCAACAGGCGTTGCAAGCGTTTTTGCGCGCCAGGCTCTACAAACATTACCGGGTGCAGCGGATGGCCAACAAGGCCAGGCGTATTGTCCGCGAGCTTTTCTCCGCATTCCTGGAAGAACCGCAGTTGTTACCGCCCGAGTATCAGGCGCGCGCCAAGCTGGATGCACCCCGCGCGATTGCCGATTATGTGGCCGGGATGACGGACCGCTACGCGATCAAGGAGTACCGGCGGATCTTTGCCGTGGACATCTCCTGAGACAGCCTCCAGGGCCGAAACGCCCTTTATTGATTAAGGCACGCCGATCACGGTACCATTCACGGCTTTGCGGAGAATCCGGCTGAGGGCCGGATTCGGCGTCTATGGGGTATCGATCCCCGGACTGGCGCCAAAAGCGGACAACATCTGGTTTAAAAAAAGGCAAAACCGTGGCCCATCCGAACACTCCCCCGGCTCAGGGGTTATACGACCCCCGACACGAACATGACGCATGTGGCGTCGGTTTTATCGCGCACATCAAGGGCACCAAGAGCCACTCTATCGTACAGAATGGGCTGGAGATTCTCGAAAACCTGACGCACCGCGGCGCAACCGGGTATGACCCGTTGCTTGGTGACGGTGCCGGCATTTTGCTGCAGATTCCCGACGATTTTCTGCGCGGGCAGTGCAAACAGCTCGGCATTTCCTTGCCGGCGTCGGGGGAATATGGGGTAGGGATGGTGTTTTTGCCCAAAGACCCTGAAGCCCGTGGCGGGATTGAGGCGTTGCTTGACCAGACCGTTCAGGCCGAAGGGCAGACGCTGCTCGGGTGGCGCGATGTTCCGGTCGACAACAGCCGGTTGAGTGAGGCGACCATAGAAGTCGAGCCGGTGATTCGTCAGGTATTCATCGGCCGGGGCGACAACTGTGCTGACGTCAATGCTTTCGAGCGCAAACTGTTCGTCATTCGCAAACAGGTCGAGCATGCGGTCAAGGCGCAAAACTTTGTCGACGGCAAGCAGTTCTATATTCCGTCCATGTCGGCCCGGACAATCGTCTACAAGGGTATGTTGCTGGCTGAACAGGTTGGCCAGTACTTCCTCGATCTCGGGGACAAAAAGCTGGAGTCCGCTCTTGCGCTGGTTCATCAGCGCTTCTCCACCAATACTTTTCCGAGCTGGGATCTGGCGCATCCGTTCCGGATGATTGGACACAACGGTGAGATCAACACCCTGCGAGGCAATCTGAACTGGATGCATGCGCGCCACATGGCATTGTCGTCCACCTTGTTCGGTGAGGACCTGGAAAAGATCTGGCCGCTGATCGACGAGGGCCAGTCCGATTCGGCCTGTTTCGACAATGCTCTGGAACTGCTGGTTCTGGGCGGCTATCCGCTTGCTCACGCGATGATGATGCTCATTCCCGAAGCGTGGGCCGGCAATCCGCTGATGGACGAGAAGCGGCGGGCTTTCTATGAATTCTACGCGCCGGTCATGGAACCCTGGGATGGGCCCGCGGCGGTCGCCTTTACGGACGGCAGACAGATCGGCGCAACACTTGACCGAAACGGATTGCGCCCGGCGCGTTACGTGGTTACCAAGGACGACCTCGTCATCATGGCTTCCGAGGTCGGCGTCCTGCCGGTTGATGAGGAGAACATAGCCCAGAAGTGGCGCTTGCAGCCCGGCAAGATGCTGCTCATTGACACAGAGCAACAGCGCATCATCGATGACGCGGAAATGAAGGAGAAGTTGTGTTCGGCGGACGACTACGCATCGCACGTTGAGCAATCGCGGATCCATTTGCCGCAACTCGACACCGTCGAACAGGACCGAACGCGCAGCGAGAGTTTGCTAGACCTGCAACAGGCTTTCGGATTCAGTCAGGAAGATATCAAGTTCATCCTCACGCCGATGGCCCAGCGCTCGGAAGAGGCGATCGGCTCAATGGGAAATGACGCGCCGCTGGCGGTTTTGTCGAGCAAGAACAAGCCAATCTACAATTACTTCAAGCAGTTGTTTGCCCAGGTGACAAACCCCCCTATCGACCCGATCCGCGAGGAATTGGTGATGTCGTTGGTCTCGTTTGTCGGACCCCGGCCCAATTTGCTTGGCATCGACGAACCGACGATCAGCGACCGGCTCGAGGTCTCCCAGCCGGTGCTCGATTACGATGACTACGCACGGCTGGTCGAGATAGAAAAGCTCACCGAAGGCAAGTTCAAGAGCCGGATACTGGATATCACCTACCCGGTCATGGCGGGTGCGGAAGGCATGCAGCCGGCGATGGAGGCGTTGTGCCAGGCCGCGCAAAGCGCGGTGCAACAGGGTGTCAACATATTGATCCTGTCGGACGCGTCCGCGAGCGCATCCCGGATTCCGATACCTGCCCTGCTGGCAACGGCCGGCGTGCATCATCACCTCGTGAGGGAAGGTTTGCGCACCAGTACCGGCCTTGTCACCAGCACCGGATCCGCCAGGGAAGTTCATCACTTTGCGCTGCTTGCCGGTTATGGCGCGGAAGCGATCCATCCCTGGCTGGCCATGGACACCCTGCGCGACATTGCGCCCACATTGCGGATCGACCACGCCGAAGCCATCAAGCATTATGTCAAGGCGCTCGGGAAAGGCCTTTACAAGGTCATGTCCAAAATGGGGATCTCGACCTACCAGTCCTATTGTGGCGCGCAGATCTTCGAGGCGATTGGCCTCAACACGGCTTTTGTCGAACAGTATTTCACCGGCACGGCGAGCAACGTCGAAGGCGTTGGCATCAACGAAATCGCCACCGAAGCGGTAGCGGAACATCAACGCGCCTTCAGTGAAAAGGACCCGGTGCTCGCGATCGCTCTCGATGCCGGCGGCGAGTACGCTTACCGCACACGGGGCGAGCAGCACATGTGGAGCCCGGACTCGATTGCCAAACTGCAACGCGCAACGCGCACCAACGAGTACGCGACCTACAAGGAGTACGCGCAGCTGATCAACGATCAGAGCCGTCGTCTGATGACACTGCGGGGGCTGTTTGAAATTCTGCCCGCCGGTGCGCCGGTTCCGATCGACGAAGTCGAGCCGTGGACCGATATCGTCAAGCGCTTTGCCACGGGTGCGATGTCGCTGGGCTCCATATCGACCGAGGCACACAGTACTCTGGCCATCGCAATGAACCGCATCGGTGGCAAGTCCAATACCGGCGAGGGCGGCGAAGACCCGCTTCGTTTCGTACCGGTGAAGAAAGACACGAGCACCCGCGAGACTCTGGGAGACGTGGTGGTAACCGACGTGGCTCTGAAAAAAGGCGACACCATGCGCTCGCGCATAAAGCAAGTCGCTTCGGGCCGGTTTGGCGTAACGGCCGAGTATCTTGTCAGTGCCGATCAGATCCAGATCAAGATTGCGCAGGGCGCGAAGCCCGGTGAAGGGGGGCAGCTCCCCGGCCACAAGGTATCGGACTACATTGCCAAACTGCGGTTTTCCGTTCCGGGCGTGGGGCTCATTTCTCCGCCCCCGCATCACGATATTTACTCTATCGAAGATCTGGCGCAACTGATTCACGACCTGAAGAATGCCAATCCGCAGGCCTCCATCAGCGTGAAACTGGTTTCCGAAGTCGGGGTCGGCACCGTCGCTGCCGGCGTATCCAAGGCGAAGGCCGATCACGTCACCATCGCGGGCTATGATGGCGGCACCGGGGCGTCGCCGCTCTCGTCGATCAAGCACGCGGGCGCGCCATGGGAACTGGGTCTGTCGGAAACGCAGCAGACACTGGTGCTTAACCGCTTGCGCGGGCGTATCGCCGTGCAGGTCGATGGCCAGATGAAGACGGGCCGCGACGTACTGATCGGCGCCTTGCTTGGTGCAGACGAGTTCGGATTCGCCACGGCACCGCTGGTGGTCGAGGGTTGTATCATGATGCGCAAGTGTCATCTCAATACCTGCCCGGTCGGCGTAGCAACCCAGGACCCGGAGTTGCGCAAGAAATTTTCCGGCAAGCCCGAACACGTCATCAACTACTTCCATTTCGTTGCACAGGAGGTACGCGAGTTGATGGCGGAAATGGGCGTGCGCAAGCTCGATGAACTGATAGGACGTTCCGACTTGCTCGATATGCGCAAGGGCGTCGAGCACTGGAAGGCGCAGGGGCTGGATTTCAGCAAGATATTCTATCGGCCGGACATGCCGTCCGATGTGGCGCGGTTCAACTGTGAGGTGCAGGACCACGGGCTTGACAAGGCGCTTGATAACCGGCTGATCAAGGGAGCGAAACCAGCTCTGGAAAAGGGCAAACAGGTCAAGCTCAAGATCGAAGTGCGCAATATCAACCGCAGCGTGGGCGGCATGCTGTCAAGCGAAGTTGCGCGGCGCTACGGTCACGCGGGGCTTCCCGACGGCACGATTCATGTCGACATGGCAGGAACCGGCGGACAAAGCTTCGGCACCTTCCTGGCGCGGGGAATCACCTTCGATTTGCAGGGCGACGCCAACGACTATGTCGGCAAGGGAATGTCAGGCGGGCGCATCATTGTCAGGCCGCCGAAAGCGTTCTCCGGTGTGCCGAGCGAGAACATTATCGTCGGCAACACGGTACTTTACGGGGCTGTGGAAGGCGAAGCGTTCTTCTCCGGAGTGGGTGGCGAGCGGTTTGCGGTCAGGAACTCCGGCGCAACGGCGGTAATCGAAGGTGTTGGCGACCACGGGTGTGAATACATGACCGGCGGTACGGTGGTCGTTCTGGGAGAAACCGGGCGCAACTTCGCGGCCGGAATGAGCGGTGGCATAGCCTACGTTCTGGACGAATCGGGCATGTTCGCGAAGCGCTGCAACCCGGCAATGGTGACGCTCGAAAAAGTACTTCCGTCGTCGGAACAGCCGGCGTCTGAACCCTGGCACCGCAACATTGCTGACGAGGTCTTGCTGCGGCAACTGATCGAGGCGCATCTGCGTTATACCGGCAGTGCCGTGGCGAAACAGCTCCTTGCCGATTGGGAGAACGCCCGATCAAGGTTTGTGAAGGTATTCCCGAACGAATACCGGCGAGCGCTGGGTGAGCTTGCGGCGAAGCAGCAGAATCAACTGGAGGCAGCCTGATATGGGCAAACCAACCGGGTTTATGGAAATCGAACGCGTCGGCGAGGCGTCTCTGGCGGTCACCGAACGCGTCGGAAATTATCGGGAGTTCGTGCTTCATCATGCCGATGAGGAAGCTTCGCGCCAGGGCGCGCGCTGTATGGACTGCGGCATTCCGTTTTGCCAGAGCGGGTGCCCTGTCAACAATATCATTCCTGACTGGAACGACCTCGTTTACAAGCAGAAGTGGAAGGCTGCGCTGGACACGTTGCACTCCACCAACAATTTCCCCGAGTTTACGGGGCGAATCTGTCCGGCCCCATGTGAAGCGGCCTGTACGCTGAATATCAATGACGACGCGGTCACAATCAAGGCGATCGAGCACGCAATCATAGACAAGGGGTGGGAGCAGGGGTGGGTCAAGCCCTTGCCCGCTGCCAGGAAAACCGGCAAGAAAGTGGCGGTCGTCGGTTCCGGCCCGGCGGGATTGGCATGCGCGCAACAACTGGCCCGGGCCGGCCACAGTGTTGCCGTGTTCGAGAAGAACGACAGAATTGGCGGTCTGCTGCGCTATGGCATTCCGGACTTCAAGATGGAGAAAAGCCATGTTGACCGTCGTGTTACGCAGATGCAGGCTGAGGGCGTTGAATTTCGAACCGGCGTGTGCGTCGGCGCCCTGCCGCGGGATGTGCCGGGAGTCAACAATCTTGCCACCCGTTTCGTGTCGCACCAGGAGCTTCTGGAAGAGTTCGACGTGATTGCGCTGACGGGCGGAGCGGAGAATCCACGTGACCTGCCGGTTCCCGGCCGCGAGCTTGAAGGAATTCACTTCGCCATGGAGTTTCTTCCCCAACAGAACCGGATCGTGGCTGGCGACTCGCTTGACAGTCAGATCAAGGCAACGGGAAAACGTGTCATTGTCATCGGTGGTGGCGACACCGGTTCTGACTGCGTTGGCACGTCCAACCGCCAGGGCGCGTTGTCGGTCACGCAATTTGAGCTGATGCCAATGCCGCCGGAGGAAGAAGACCGGCCACTGACATGGCCCGACTGGCCAATCAAGCTGCGCACGTCGTCGTCTCACGAGGAAGGCTGCAATCGTGACTGGTCGGTGACCACAAAGCGCTTCGAGGGCGCCAACGGCAAGGTGGAAAAACTGATCGCTGCCCGCGTTGAGTGGAAGAAGGATGCCAACGGGCGCATGCAGATGAGCGAAATTCCCGGCAGCGAGTTTGAAATGAGAGCCGATCTTGTTTTGCTGGCCATGGGTTTTGTCGGCCCGGTCCACACTGGTGTGATCGAGCAGCTGGATCTTGATCGCGACCAGCGTGGCAATGTGAAAGCCGACACCGAGTCTTACCGGACATCGAATCCGCGCGTGTTTGCCGCGGGAGACATGAGAAGAGGCCAGTCTCTTGTCGTCTGGGCAATCCGGGAAGGACGGCAGTGCGCTCGAGCCATCGATGAAGTTTTGATGGGTGTTTCGGAACTGCCTCGCTGAGCGCCCGCAGCGTTACCGGAATCGGCGCTGCGACGAATAACCGAACAATCAACCTGTCGCGGAGCCCTGCTGTGTCTGCCCCCAAGAATGATACGTTTCTGCGCGCACTGTTGCGGCAGCCGACGCCCTACACTCCGATCTGGATCATGCGCCAGGCGGGACGTTACCTGTCCGAGTACAACGAGACCCGCAAGCAGGCGGGCAGCTTTCTCGAACTGTGCAGGAACCCGCATCTTGCAACGGAAGTAACCTTGCAGCCGCTGGCGCGTTTTCCGCTGGACGCGGCAATCCTTTTTTCCGACATTCTGACTATTCCCGACGCGATGGGATTGGGGTTGTATTTCGCCGAAGGCGAGGGGCCGCGTTTTGAACGGCCGCTTCGCGAGGAATGGGAGATTCGAAATCTCGATGCCGTCGACCCGGATGCGCATCTGCGCTACGTCATCGATGCCGCATCACAGATACGCAAAGCGCTGGATAACGAAATTCCGCTGATTGGATTCTCGGGCAGTCCTTATACCCTTGCCTGTTACATGATCGAGGGCCGTGGCGGGACCGAGTTTCACGAGATCAAGCGCATGCTCTATGAGCGCCCCGATCTCCTGCATTCCATTCTGGAGGTAAATACCCGTTCGGTCGTTGCCTATCTGAATGCGCAAATTGAAGCCGGCGCGCAAGCGGTGATGATTTTCGACAGCTGGGGCGGAAATCTCTCGGAAGCGGCGTTTGGCGAGTTTTCGCTTGCTTATATTGAGCGCATCTGTGCCGGCTTGAAAAAAGAGCAAGACGGGCAGAGGGTCCCGTGTATTGTCTTTACCAAAGGCGGCGGGCAATGGCTGGAATCTCTCGCTGCCTGTGGTGCCGACGCGTTGAGCGTGGACTGGACCACGGACCTCGGTAACGCCCGCCGGCGCGTTGGCGATCGTGTCGCGTTACAGGGAAATCTCGATCCTGCGGTTTTGTTGACGAATCCCGAGGTCGTCGAACGCGAGGCATCCAAAGTTCTCGCCAGCTTCGGCAACGGCAGCGGCCATGTTTTCAACCTTGGTCACGGCATTTCCCGCTTCACGCCGCCCGAAAACGTGGGCGCGCTGGTCGACGCCGTGCATCGCCTCAGCGTCCCGTATCACCAGTAGGGGCGGTGCCCTGAAACTGCCATCCGCGTGTTTTTATGCACAAATGTTTTGGCACTCGGGGGGCGCGGGTGTTAAACCGGCGAAACTTGCTTACATTTCGTAACAGCATGTTTTTTTGATGTTTTTATGTCAATATGGATCGTTCTCCGGGAATTCGCTGGTTGAATCAACCCGGGTTCAAGCCGTCGCCGCGTTTTAATCAACAGAATTATCCACAGGTTAGGCTGCTGAAGAAAAGCCCAATAGATAAAGCCGCTTACGTGCATTATTGAATGCTTGTCGATAAGCGTGCACGCTAACTTGCCGATTGGCGGGAACCGACGATGACGATTGTCCGTGTCGAACTTGATGTGCCCGTCGCCGGACCTTTTGACTATGAAGCGGGCCATGTCGATGTGGGTGTCGGCGCGCTGGTTGCGGTCCCTTTTGGTCGCCGCCGCCTGGTCGGCGTCGTTACCGCGCTGGCACAGACCAGCGCGGTCGACCAAACGCGCTTGAAGCGCGTCGAACGCGTGCTGCCGGTGGATCCCCTGCCGGCCTCCAGTCTCTCGCTCGCAGCGTTTTGTGCGGACTATTACCGGCACCCGCTCGGCCAGGTGCTGAGCGTCGCTCTTCCAACAATGCTGCGAAAACCCGATTACGGAAAGCGCGTGCGTACCTGGGAGTACTCGCTCTGCAAGGAAGGCCTGGCTCACCTCGAAGACAGCATCAGTCCAAGGGCAACGGGGCAGAGAAGACTGTTGCGGGCACTGGCCGAAGGTCATGCCGTCGACAGCGTGCAGGCGCGGCTGATCTATCCCGGGGCGGCACGGGTGTTGCGCGAGTGGGAAGAAAAAGGCTGGGTCGAACGTCGCGCTGCCCGTGCGCTCCCGGGGGGCGCGCAGCCCATCCGAAGCAGGGAATCGACGGTTACGCCGGCATTGACTGATGAACAGCGTCAGGCGATAGGCGCCATCGGAGAGTCATTCGGACGCTATGTTCCATGGCTGCTGCATGGTGTGACCGGCAGCGGCAAGACAGAGGTTTACCTGTCCCTGATCGAGCAGGCTGCCGCAAGCGGGAAGCAGACCCTGCTGCTGGTGCCGGAGATCAATCTCACGCCGCAACTCGAAGCGCACGTCCAGGGAAGATTTCCACACCTCGAACTGGTAAGTCTGCATAGCGGGTTGGCTGAAGGCGAGCGGCTGGCGCGATGGCAGAAAGCCCGGGGCGGCCAGGCGTCCATTGTGTTGGGAACGCGTCTGGCGGTATTCACTCCTTTGCCGCGACCTGGTTTGGTCATAGTCGACGAAGAGCATGACCTGTCTTACAAACAGGCCGAGGGTCTGAGATACCATGCGCGCGACCTCGCCGTGTACGTTGCGAAATGCGCCGGCATACCGGTAGTACTCGGTTCCGCCACACCATCGTTGGAGACCTATGCCAATGCGCTCGAGGGGCGTTACCAGATGGCAGAACTCAGGCAGCGACCGGTTGCGATGGCGCCTGCGGTCGAATTCATCGACGTGCGCGGGCAGCAACTCAGCCACGGCCTGTCTGATGCGGCTATTGCTGCTGTCAGGCATTGCGTAAGCCGTGGCGAACAGAGCCTCATCTATATCAATCGCCGCGGCTTCGCGCCGGTAATGCTATGCCATGCCTGTGGCTGGATGGCCGAGTGTCTGCGATGCTCGGCCAGGTTGACCCTGCATTCCCGGTCGTCGAAACTGAGATGCCATTACTGTGGCCACGAAGAACCGGTTGTCTCTGTCTGCCCTACGTGCGGCAATCAGGACTTGCATGGCCTGGGTCAGGGAACACAGCGGGTCGAAGAGGCTTTGCAAGCGCTCGTTCCCGCAGCGCGTGTGCTACGGGTCGACAGCGACAGTACGCGGCGGCGCGGTGCGTTTGCCCGGATGCGAGAGCAGATCCATGACGAAGAAGTAGACGTTCTGGTGGGAACCCAGATGCTTGCGAAGGGCCATGACTTTCCGAAGCTTACGCTGGTGGTGATTCTCGGCGCGGACCATGCGTTATACAGCAGTGACTTCCGCGCCGCGGAAAGGCTTTTCCAGCAACTGATGCAAGTCGCGGGGCGGGCCGGCCGCAGTGACCGGCCCGGCCATGTGCTCATCCAGACCGAATTCCCGGATCATCTGGTCTACCGGGCCCTGGCGCGCCAGGACTTCGCCGCTTTTGCCGAGAATCTCCTGACTGAACGACGCAACAGTGGCTTTCCTCCCTATGTTTATCAGGCAGTGTTGCGTGCAGAAGCGCATCGCGAGGAGGACATGTGGTCGTTGCTTCGCAACGCTGCCAGCAAAGGAGCGAGTGTCGCCGCGAGCGACATTACGATCTATGACTGCGTGCCGGCGCCGGTTTTCCGGATAGCCGGACGGTTTCGCGGGCAGTTGCTGATCCAGGCCTACAGCAGGAAGGCATTGCGCCAGTTTCTGGCAAGCTGGCATCCGTTGTTGCGAGAGGGCAAGGCCAGTGCGGCGCGTTGGGTAATCGATGTGGATCCGGTTGAGTTGTAGTTGCACGTGAACCGGGACGTGAGCCGATATAATCGCGACTTCTTTCGATCACCCTGACCATCATCAGATGCATTCCGCGATTCATTTGCGCGCCCAGCTGCTCGACTTGTTGCAGTCGGCGCTGACTAACAGCCAGTTGGGGGCGCCTGAAGTCCACCTGATGCTGGAGCGGCCGAAAGCCGCGGGACATGGCGAATACGCCTGTAACGTTGCCATGCAACTGGCAAAACCGCTGCGGCGCAGCCCACGCGAAATCGCCCAACGTATCGTCGACGCCCTGCCTGAATCACCGTTGCTGAAAAAGGCGGAGGTCGCTGGTGCTGGTTTCATCAACCTGTTTCTGGATGTCTCGGTTCGCCAGCAGGTTGTGCCCGACATACTCAACACCGGGTCTGCCTATGGCCGCTCCGCGCTCGGCAACGGCAAGAAAGTCCAGGTTGAGTTCGTATCTGCCAACCCTACCGGTCCGCTTCACGTCGGTCATGGGCGGGGAGCAGCCTACGGGGCGAGCCTGGCGAACATACTGGAGGCGGCCGGATATGCCGTCACGCGCGAGTATTACGTCAACGACGCCGGCCGCCAGATGGACATCCTGGCGCTGTCGACCTGGCTGCGTTATCTGCAGATGGAAGGCCAGACCCTGTCATTTCCGGCGAATGCCTATCAGGGCGATTATGTGCGCGACATGGCGAACGCAATCCGTCAACAGCATGGGGGGCGCTATGTTCACGAGAGTGCGCTGCTTTACTCTGACGCATCGTCGTCTGCTACAGACGCAGAAACGCATCTTGATGCACTGATAGACGAGGCCAAAACGCTGCTGGGGCCCGACTATGCCTACATTCACGACTTTGTCCTGACCGAGCAGCTTGGCGACTGCCGCAATGACTTGCTCGAGTTTGGCGTTGAATTCGATGTCTGGTATTCGGAAAAGTCACTTTTCGACGCTGGCCTGGTGGCACAGGCAATGCAACGTCTTGAAGGCGAAGGCCATCTTTATCAGCAAGACGGCGCGGTGTGGTTTCGGTCAAGCGCGTTTGGCGACGAAAAAGACCGGGTCGTGCAGCGGGATAACGGCCAGTACACGTATTTTGCGTCGGATATCGCCTACCACGTCAATAAACTCGAACGCGGTTTCGAGCAACTGATCGACGTCTGGGGCGCAGACCATCATGGTTACATAGCGAGGGTCAAGGGTGCGTTGGAGGCGATGGGCCGGGAACCGGATCGGCTTACGGTGGCTCTCGTCCAGTTTGCGGTCCTGTATCGCGGCGGTCAGAAAGTTGCCATGTCGACGCGTTCCGGAGAATTTGTCACCCTGCGCCAGCTGCGTCAGGAAGTCGGCAATGATGCTGCGCGTTTCTTCTACGTCCTGCGCAAGAGTGACCAGCATCTTGATTTCGATCTCGATCTCGCAAAGTCACAGAGTAACGAGAACCCCGTTTACTACATTCAGTATGCCCATGCGCGCTGTTCGAGCATTCTCGAGAAATGGGCTGGTGACACGGATACCCTTGTCAACGCTGATCCCACCCTGCTCGTTGAAGACAGCGAGGTGGCTTGTATGCAAAAACTTCTGGATTTGCCTGAAGTGATTGAGTCCGCGGCGCGAGACCTTGCGCCGCATATCCTCGCTTTCTATCTGAGAGAACTGGCAGCGGAGTTTCATAGTTACTATAACGCCACGCCCATTCTCAATAGCGACGAGGCGGTGCGCGAGGCGCGGCTGTCACTGGTCGCGAGCATCAGGCAGGTATTGCGCAACGGTCTGGCGCTGCTCGGGGTAAGCGCACCGGATAAGATGTAGACTTCAAGCATGAGCCGCGACTATAGAAAGAAAAGCAAGAGCCCGGGCGGCGGTCGGCCGATGAGTGTTGGTATCCTGATCGGACTGCTCCTGGGTTTGGTGATGGCAATTGGGGTGGCTCTGTATATCAACAGGGGACCGAGCCCGTTTGTAGACAAAGGTAACCCGGTGCCGGTGACACCCGGCCCGATGTCGGCAAAGAAAGAAACCGCCAAGCAAGAGCCGGAAGAGATCAAGCTTGAGTTCGATTTCTACAAGATTTTGCCAGGATGGGAAGAAGCCGTTACCGACCGGCAATTCAAGCGGCCGAGTTCGACCGGAAACAAGGAAATCTATTTCCTTCAGGTCGCAGCGTTTCCCAAGCCCGCCGATGCGGACAATCTGAAAGCCCGTCTTGCGCTCTCCGGCATAGAGTCAAAGATCCAGACGGCTGAACTGCCCGACGGCAGCATCTGGCACCGCGTCAGGGTTGGGCCGTTCGTCGACCAGAATGAACTTAATGAATCGCGTCAGGCTCTGAAAGGACTGAACCTTGAAGCGAATCTGATCAAGGTGCGTCAACCGGGCTAGTGAATCACGGAAACACACTAGAGAGAAAGAATATGAAAAGACTGATTGCGTTTGTAGCAGCATTGATTGTTTCAACCAGCGTTTTCGGCCAGGGTGCGCCCGTGGCGGGCAAGGAGTATCGGCTGATCGATCCGCCGCAGCCGGTTTCGGGTAATCAGGTCGAGGTGCTCGAATTTTTCAGCTACATTTGTCCCCATTGCGATGAATTCGAGCCCTTGTTGAATAGCTGGTTGGCGAGCAAACCCGAGGGCGTGAAATTCAGTCATGTGCCGGCAGTATTCAACCAGCGCATGGTTCCGTACGCCAAGCTGTATTACACGCTGGAGGAAACCGGCCAGTTGCCGAAATTGCACTCCAAGGTCTATGACGCGATCCACCGGCAGGGAAACAGCCTTGCGGACCGCGATGCGATCATGAAATGGGCGGCGGCGCAGAATGTCGACATGAAGCAATTTGAGGATGTCTACGATTCGTTCAGTGTCGGCAACAAGGTTCAGCGAGCCATGCAGCTCGCACGTAATTTTCGAATTCCGGGAACACCTTACGTGATCGTCAATGGCAAGTATCTGACGGGCCCGGGCATGACAATGAGGCCCGACGGTCGCGGTGTCGACGCGCAACGTTTCGTGGTCGTGCTGAATACGCTGATCGAGATGGAGCGCTAGTCTTAACAGCGATCCGACCCCTCGCCTGGGTTCGCGTGAACTGGCGGGTTGCTTTTTTCGTCTGCCTGCTTGTGCTGTCGGGCACGGCAGCAGGAGAGTTGATCGAAGGCCGGGACTATGTGCAGATTGACTCGGTTCCGGCCGGTACGGGTCACCGTATCGAGGTCATCGAGTTCTTCTTCTATGGCTGTGAATCCTGTTATCGAATCGAGCCGGCGTTACGCGACTGGGTGTTGCAGCGTGAGGCACTCATCGACTTCAAACTGATGCCGGCATTGCGTCGCAGTGCGTGGATACCCCTGAGTGATCTGTTTTTCTCGCTTCACGCGCTGGGCGTGCTGCCGCGGCTTCATGACCAGGTTTATGTTGCGATTCATGAGCAGGGACGGCATCTTTCGTCAAGGCGCGAACAGATCAAATGGGCGGCGGAGAACGGCATCGATGAAACGGTCTTTGAGAACACTCTGGAATCAGACGCCACAGCGATTGCAACACAGCGGGCCAGAGACGCCACGGTCGCTTACGGCATAAGTGTTACGCCGTCAATTGTCATTGATGGACGCTATCTCACTACGGGTGCAATGATCGGCAACGCGTCGCGGCTGTCGCCGGTGCTCGATCAGTTGCTTGAGTTGGCAACCGCCGCGCGCAGCAGTATCGCCCGGTGAACAGGCCGAAAAGTGTTGTTATCACCGGTGCGTCGAGTGGCATTGGGCGGGCGCTTGCGATCGAATACGCCCGGCGCGGTGCAACGTTGTGCTTGATTGCACGGCGATCGCAATTGCTTGAAGAACTGGCTGCCACGCTGCCGGTCGCTTCATATCGCTATCCTGTTGATGTTCGCGATGCCGGCGCCCTGAGCGAAGCGGGAAAGGATTTCGTCGACCGTGTAGGCTGCCCGGACATCGTTATCGCCGGAGCGGGCGTCTCCGCGGGAACCTTGACTGCAGATCCGGCCGACAGCAGTGTTTTTGAAGAGATATTGTCCACAAACGTGACCGGAATGATGCGCACGTTCCAACCTTTCGTTGATCTGATGCGCATTCAGCGACGCGGTGTTCTGGCAGGCATTGCCAGTGTTGCGGGATTTCGCGGGCTACCGGGTGCATCGGCATATTGCGCATCGAAATCAGCCGCCATTACCTATCTGGAAAGTCTGCGTCTCGAAATGCGCGAGCATGGCGTCCGGGTCGTGACCATTTGTCCGGGATATGTCGCTACGCCAATGACCGCGGTGAATCCCTATCCCATGCCTTTTATGATGGAAGCTGACCGGGCCGCGCGCGCCATTGCCGACGCCATTGCCAGTAGCAAGCGTTTCCATGTGCTGCCATGGCAGATGGCACTCCTTGGATGGGTGCTGCGGCACCTGCCGCGTTCCATCTACGACGCGGCGTTCATTCGCGCGCCACGAAAGCCGCGCCGCAGCAAGGACTGAACGCGCTCAGAATACGCAAGAGCTATTGTCAGTCGGCGGGCAATCGCGGCTTCTGTCAGAACGCCATGCCCAGCACGGCGCCGAGCTCGGCGAGTGCTGCGTCGGGGTCGGTTACCTTGATGGTGCGCATTCCCATTGACCGGGCGGGCTTGAGATTGGTCCCCAGATCGTCTAGAAATACCGCTTCCGCGGGCTCGATGGACAAGCGATTGCAAGCCAGTTCAAAGAACGCTTTCTCGGGCTTGCGTGCGCCGATCTTTGACGACTCAATCACCTGATCGAACAGCGCCAGGGCATCACGCCACTCGCGATCCCTTGCCGCGTCGCTCGCCAGGTTCGTCGAAGCCCTGAGCGCCTCGCGGTTACGAAAATTGTTTGTCAGGCAGGCGGTGATGAAACGGCCACGGCAACGCTGCACCGCCTTGATCATGCGCGGGCGAACCTGTCCATAGACGAGCTCGACCACTTCCAGCCCACGAACATCATGCCCTGCATTGCGCGCTTCCTGCGCGAATGCCTCGTCGAATGCTTCTGCGGTCAGCTCGCCGCGCTCGAAACGCGCCCAGGCATTGTCGTCTGCGTTGCTGCGATTGATGTTCTGGATAAATCCGTCCGGCAGCCCGCGTTGCCGTTCAAAGCGGCGGAAGGCCTCAAACGGGCTCGTCGTGATGACACCGCCGAAGTCAAACAGTACCGCGCGAATGGGTGTGTTTTTCAAACCTGCCTACTGTGTCTTGAATGCATCGACAGCGCGCTTGAGTTCCTTGTATTCCTCGCACGGGATCGGCGTGCATAATCTTGCCAGTTCCGCGAGATGCTGTTCCGCGCCGCTGAGGTCGTTCTTCATCAGGTAGGCCTCGCCCAGATACTCGTGTGTTGGCTTGTGGGACGGATCGATTTCGAGTGCGCGCTCGTAATGCCGGAATGCCGCGTCCAGATTTCCCGACTGGCGATAGGCATAACCGAGAAAATTGTGGGTGTCTGCACTGTCCGGATACGCCTCGGCGGTCTTGCTGAGGGCGTCGATTGCCTTCGTCCAGTCGCCCGATTCTATAGCGGCTTTGCCTTCCACAAACCCGGGATCATCGGTGGCCGAGTCATCGGTATCGCCCAGATTTGCCGATGCGATTGACCCGATCAGGCACAGCGACAGGACAGCGATGCCTTCGAAAAGATGGCGTTTGATTCGGGACATGAGTTCTCCTCCTGTTTGTTTGGCAGCCGCATCGCCCTGCGACGCGGCCGACCCGCCCTGCAAACAGCCGCCGGAGAAGTCCTGGTGGCTGCCTATTCTACGGTGACGGACTTCGCCAGGTTTCTTGGCTTGTCGACATCCGTGCCCTTTACCAGTGCCGCATGATACGCAAGAAGCTGTAACGGCACAGTGTGCAGTATAGGACTCAGGTGGCCCGCGTGCTCAATCATCTGAATGACGTGAACCCCGGGGGAAGAATGTATCTGCGAATCTGCATCAGCAAACACATACAGTTCGCCGCCGCGCGCGCTGACTTCCTGCAGGTTCGACTTGAGCTTCTCCAGTAAAGCGTCATTAGGGGCGATCGTAACGACCGGCATGTCCTTGTCAACCAGTGCCAGCGGTCCGTGCTTCAATTCGCCCGCCGGGTATGCCTCCGCATGGATATAGGAGATCTCCTTGAGTTTCAACGCACCTTCGAGCGCAATCGGATAATGCACGCCGCGCCCGAGAAACAGCGCGTTGTGTTTTGTCGAGAAGCGTTTGGCCCATTCTTTCACTTGCGGTTCCAGCGAAAGCACGTGATTCAGGGCTGCGGGCAGATGTCTCAGTGACTGGATGTGGCCGCGTTCCTCCTCGGCGCTCAACTGGCCTCTGGTTTTTGCCAGCACCAGGGTCAGCAAAAAGAGCGACGCCAGTTGTGTGGTAAAAGCCTTGGTCGAGGCAACTCCGATTTCCGGGCCGGCCCGGGTGAGAAACCGCAGGGCGGCATGGCGAATCAGGGAGGATTCGGGTACGTTGCAGATTGCGAGGGTGCGTTTCTGTCCCAGTGCCTTGGCGTGCTGCAGAGCGGCAATGGTGTCGGCCGTCTCGCCCGACTGGGAAATGGTGATGATCAGCGCGTTGGGATTCGGTACCGTCGTGCGATAGCGGAACTCGGATGCTATTTCAACGGAACACGGCAATCCGGCAATGGCTTCGATCCAGTAACGTGCCGTCAGCCCTGCGTGATAACTCGTCCCGCAAGCGAGAATGGTGACCGACTCGACGCCGGATAGCACTTCCTCAGCGTCGGCGCCGAACAGTTGCGGGACAATTGATTGCGCGCCAACGACCATTTCCAGCGTTGCCGCAACAGCGCCCGGTTGCTCGAATATTTCCTTTTGCATGTAGTGCTGATAAGGGCCAAGCTCCACGGCATCGGCGCTGAGCTGGCTTTCATGCACCGGGCGTTCCACGTCGTTGCCGTCGCGGTCGGTGATCCGGTACCCGTTGCGGCGCAGTTCGACAACGTCGCCCTCTTCCAGGTAAACCATTTTCCTGGTCACCTGCAACAGAGCCGACGCGTCGCTGGCGCAGAACTGCTCGCCATCGCCCAGCCCCAATAGCAGCGGCGCGCCCTCGCGGGCGACGATCATCCGGTCTGGTTCGTTCTCGGACAGGACGGCGATTGCGAACGCACCCTTCAGTTCGCCCACAGCGTGCCGGACCGCATCGAACAGATCCTCGGCGTCCTCGAGATGCGAATGCACCAGGTGCGCAACAACTTCCGTATCAGTGTCGGAATCAAACACGTAACCGGCCTTTATCAGCCGGGCGCGAATGCGCTCATGATTTTCGATAATTCCATTGTGGACGATCGCCAGCCCGTCGCGGCTGATGTGCGGATGCGCATTGCGCTCGCTCGGCGCGCCATGGGTTGCCCAGCGAGTGTGGGCAATGCCGGACAGCCCGGTAAGGTGGCTCTGCTCGGCTCTTTCGGCAAGCCCGCAAACCCGGCCGACGCTGCGCAATCTGTGCAACCCGTTATTGAGTACCGCAAGCCCTGCCGAATCGTACCCCCGATACTCGAGTTTACGCAGACCCTCCAGCAGTACCGGGACAACGTCGCGCGCTGCAATCGCTCCTACGATTCCACACATGGCAAGAATGCTTTCTGAATGTCGTTGTGCATCCCTAGGTTCAAGGCATGAAACATACCAACGAAGGGCGCGACGTTACTTGCGTTTGGACTTGACCGGGCGCTTCCATCCCGGAATGGTGATCTGTTTGCTGCGGGAGATGGTCAGTTCACCTGCTGGCGTGTCTTTGGTAATCGTGCTGCCCGCGCCGATCGTGCTTCCGGCGCCAATCGTGACTGGCGCTACAAGTTGCGTATCGGAACCGATGAAAACGTCATCCTCGATAATGGTTTGATGTTTATTGGCGCCGTCATAGTTGCAGGTGATGGTGCCGGCGCCGATGTTGACGTGATTTCCGACACTACTGTCGCCGATGTACGAAAGATGGTTGGCTTTCGAACCATTGCCGATCCTGGAGGCCTTCATTTCGACAAAATTGCCAATCCGTACCTCATTGGCGAGCCGGTTTCCTGGCCGCAACCGGGCGTAAGGCCCTATACGGCAGGCGCTCCCGGTCGTTGCGTCCTCGATGTGGCAAAAGGGCAGGACTTCGCTGTCCGGTCCGATATGGGTCTGGCTTATCACGCAATTGGCGCCGATCGAGACCCGGTCGCCCAGCACCACATCGCCTTCGAATACGCAGTTGACGTCTATCGTGACATCCCTGCCGCAGGTCAGGCTTCCCCGGACGTCGATGCGGGTGGGGTCGATGACGCTGACGCCTTGCTGGAGCAGTTTCTGTGCGTTTTCCCATTGATAGATACGCTCGAGGCGCGCGAGCTGCGCCTTGCTGTTAACGCCAAGCACTTCGAACTCGTGCTCGGGCGACGCCGTCGTAATTTCGACACGCTCTCGCGCTGCTTCGGCGACGATGTCGGTCAGGTAGTATTCGCCCTGGGCGTTGTTGTTTTCAATGCGCGACAGCCATTGTTTCAGGCGCGAAGTGGAAGCGGCCAGCAACCCCGTGTTGATTTCCTTTATCGAACGCTGTTTTGCCGTGGCGTCGCTTTCCTCGACGATCTGCGTGACGCGCCCGGCTCGATTGCGGACGATGCGCCCATAACCTTGTGGGTTGTCCATCCCCATTGTCAGCAATGCCAGTTCTGCGCGCGCAGCGAGCAAACGGGTCAGTGTCTCGGCCCTGATCAGGGGCACGTCACCGTAAAGAACCAGTGTCGTGTCCGACTGGAGAACAGGCAACGCCTGTTGCACCGCGTGCCCGGTGCCCAGTTGCGGTTCCTGGCAGACAAAGTCGATGTCCGTCCGCCCTGGTTCGCTCAAGAACCGCTTCCCCGCCGTGGCCATAAACGACGACAATTCGGCGCGCGGCCAGAGCGCGTGCCACTGAAATGACGTGATCGAGCATTGGCCGGCCCGCCAGCGAATGCAGAACTTTCGGGATGTCGGAATGCATTCGCGTGCCTTTTCCGGCAGCGAGGATGACAACGTCGAGATCGGACATGATTCAGCGCGGATGAGTGATGAACAATGGCGGCGCGATTATCGCACAGGGCGTTTCCCGGTCTCCGCCAGCACCGTGGTACCAAGTGCGTGCAGCAAGAATCATGCTGCGGCAACAGCAGGCTTCGCAACAATCGATATGCAGTGATGCTCTTGCCCAGGGCCTGTTAACGCATATTTGGTCGACGCGCCGATCACTTATGTGTTAACAGGCCCTAGATTTCATAGGTGTCGCGTCTGGCGGGAACCTCGACTTTCCATCCAAACCGTTGCCGGACGGTGTCAGCGAAATCAAGTGCGGTCGTTGCTTCGCCGTGCACCACAAATGTTCTCGCCGGTGCCCGGGAAAAATGTCCCAGCCAGTCCAGCAATGCAGCGCGATCGGCGTGCGCGGACAAACCGCCGATGGTGTAAATTCTCGCCGCAACCGGCACATCGTCACCGTAGATGCGAACGGATTTGCTGCCGTCCACAATGCGTCGACCGAGTGTTCCGGCAGCCTGAAAACCGGTGAAAATGACAGAGGATTCCTTACGCGGCAGATTGGCGCGCAAATGCCTTTTGATTCTTCCCGCATCGCACATTCCACTTGCGGAGATTATCAGCGCGCCGTGGTCGATTGCCGACAGCTTCCTCGATTCGGTGTGATCGTCAACGAAGCGTATGCGCGGCTGGTCGCCATTTTCCTGAATCCAGCGCATCGCCTCGATAGCGTCGTCGTCGGCGATTTTAAGGTGTTTGAGAGTGATTTCAGTCGCAGCGATCGCCATTGGCGAGTCCACATAAACATCCAGTTTCGGAATGCGTTGCTCGCGGAACAACTTGACGACCAGAAAAAGAAGATCCTGGGTGCGTCCAACGGCAAACGCCGGGACGATCACGTTGCCCTTGTTTTTTGTGATCGTTTCGGTCACGGCCCGGGCGAATTCCTCAACGGTATCAGCCATCGACTTGTGCTGCCGGTTACCGTAAGTCGATTCGATCAACAGCACGTCTGCTGAATCCACGTGAACGGGATCCTCAACGATCGGATGCCCGGGCTGTCCGATATCGCCCGAGAAAACCAGTTTGCGGCGCTTGCCGCTCTCGTCGACCCAGACCTCCAGTATTGAGGAGCCGAGAATATGGCCGGCATCGCGGAATATGCACTGAACACTGCGGTGCGGCGCGACCTTTCGATCGTATTCGGTTCTCTGGACCTGTTTGTTGGCGAGCTCGGCTTGTTTGACTGTGTAAAGCGGCTGATGTCGCTTGCCGGCATGCTTGCGCCACTCGGCTTCGCGTTCCTGGATGTAGGCCGCATCGGTCAGCATGACGACCAGGAGATCCGCTGTTGCCGAAGTACAGAATATCGGTCCCTTATAGCCAAGCGCGACCAGTTTGGGCAACAGGCCGGAATGATCCAGATGGGCGTGTGTGAGCAGCACGAAGTCGAGCCTGCTGACATCGAATTCGAAAGGCCGCCTGTTTTTGCGTACCGCGTCTCCCGCGCCCTGAAACAAGCCGCAATCGACGATAAAACGCACCGACGATGTTTCAACCAAATAGCATGACCCGGTGACTTCCTGCGCGGCGCCAAAAAAGGAAATTCTCATTGTCTCGTAAGCCAGTCTGATTGTTGTTTTTGCAACGGCAACAACCCAATTGTATGCGTCAAACAGTAAAGGTCCCGGTTATGCGCAAAGGCAGTTTCAGCCTGTGTCGTGAGCGGACAGCGCCGGAATTGTTGCAAATCCGGATGAAAACTGCTGGCATTGCGCCTATGACACGCATTGCAGCTTTGCACCTGGCGCGCGTGATGCTTTAGGTAACCGCAAGCGTTGCATTTGTTGCGTTGTCGAATACTGATCGTGTTTCGTAACCAGGAGGCGAGTTCATGGACTTTGCTGAATGTATCTCCGATCAAATTGCCGCCGCCGGCCGCCCTCTCGTTGGCGTGACCCTGGCGGCGGTGCCCTGTCCGGACACGCCGTTGATCCTGACCCTGCACTGGCATGGCTTCGTCGAAGAGCGTATTGCGCCGGTCGAGAGCGCGACGCCGGTTCGCTTTTCATCGATTCCCAGCTCGGCGCTGCAGCTCAACATACGCTGGGCAGACCTGTTGTCGCTCGATCTGGCGGCGATGGAGGCGGGATGGGAGCTGGGCGCCTGGGACGTTTCCAGGACCGAACGGCGGGGTTGCGTCAGACCCGGTGCCCCTGAAAAAGAGGCGATGGAATGCCGCCAGGCGTTCGCTTCGCTGCCGGCCGGTGAGCGCGGCGAGCAATGGGTGGTGTCGGAAGCGCCGGATGCAGAAGACCTGTTGGACGTGGCGGCGCGCAGCGGTTACGTGCTCTGGTCGTTCCGGCCGGTGCACGGCGGCATCTGGGCCGAGGTGGCCGACGACGCGACGTTGCGCGCTGATGGCACCCGGCAACCGCCATGTCCGCACCACCCGGTACCCCCCGGCGGGCGCAAGATGCATCGCATGGTTTATCGCTTCGGCGTCGCTGCCAGCGGGATCGCAACGAACTGATTGCGCCGGGCGTTTGTCCGGTCAGTGCCTGTTCTGACGGGTGGTGATTCCGATCGGCATCAGCACCGGTTGGCGCCAGACCGGATTGCCTCGATGTAAAAGTAGGCGCTTACTCCGATTTTTCTCCTTCCAGTAAGTGATTTTTCTTTCAACAACCTGTTGAAAACTGCCTTGGTCGCCCCTATCATTAGCACTCGTCTGGACTGAGTGCTAACAAAGCCACTTCGGCCGAGCCCAGAAAAATCCTCTTGTAGTTTATTTCGTTGATTATGAAGGAGAAATCAGCAATGAAAATTCGTCCCCTGCACGATCGGGTGATCGTCAAGCGTCTGGAAGAAGAGCGCAAGACCGAGTCGGGCATCGTCATTCCCGATTCCGCCGCAGAAAAACCCGACACCGGCGAAGTCATCGCCATCGGTACCGGCAAACTGCTCGAAGACGGAAAGGTTCGGCCTCTGGATGTCAAGAAGGGCGACAAGGTTCTGTTCGGCAAGTATTCGGGACAGACCGTCAAGATCGAAGGTGAAGAGATGCTGGTAATGCGCGAAGAGGACATCATGGGTGTCCTGGTCGCCGCCTGACGCGAGTGATTGGACCTCTTCCCGTTCTGAACAGTTAACAGGAGTAAGCAAATGGCAGCAAAAGAAGTCAAGTTTGGCGATTCCGCCCGCGCGCGTATTGTCAAGGGCGTGAACATTCTGGCCGACGCCGTTAAGGTCACGCTCGGACCGAAAGGCCGCAATGTTGTGCTCGAGCGCTCTTTCGGCGCACCGACCATCACCAAGGATGGCGTGTCTGTGGCCAAGGAGATCGAACTCAAGGACAAGTTCGAGAACATGGGTGCGCAGATGGTCAAGGAAGTCGCTTCCAAGACCTCTGATGTGGCTGGCGACGGTACCACCACGGCAACCGTTCTCGCCCAGGAAATCGTTCACGAGGGCATGAAGTTCGTTGCCGCCGGAATGAATCCGATGGATCTGAAGCGCGGCATCGACAAGGCGGTTATTGCCGTGGTCGCAGAACTGGCGAAAATCTCCAAGCCGTGCACGACCAGCAAGGAAATCGCCCAGGTCGGTTCCATCTCCGCGAACTCCGACCCCGAGATCGGCAAGATCATTGCCGATGCGATGGACAAGGTCGGCAAGGAAGGCGTCATCACCGTTGAGGACGGTTCCGGCCTGCAAAGCGAGCTCGAAGTCGTCGAGGGTATGCAGTTTGACCGCGGTTACCTGTCGCCCTACTTCATCAACAATCCCGACAAGCAGATGTCGATTCTGGACAACCCTTACGTTCTGCTGCACGACAAGAAGATCTCCAATATCCGTGACCTGCTGCCGGTTCTCGAGCAAGTCTCGAAGTCTGGCCGTCCGTTGCTGATCGTAGCCGAAGACGTCGAAGGTGAAGCGCTGGCGACGCTGGTGGTCAACAACATTCGCGGCATCCTCAAGACCGCCGCAGTGAAGGCGCCGGGATTCGGTGATCGTCGCAAGGCGATGCTCGAGGATATCGCCATCCTCACCGGCGGTACGGTGATTGCCGAAGAAGTGGGTCTGTCGCTCGAGAAAGCCACCCTGAACGATCTGGGCAGCGCGAAGCGCGTAGAAATCGGCAAGGAAGAAACGACCGTGATCGACGGTGCCGGTGACCAGAAGTCAATCGAGGGGCGTGTCAAGGCGATCCGCCAGCAGATCGAGGAGTCGAGCAGCGACTACGACCGTGAAAAGCTGCAGGAGCGCGTTGCCAAACTGGCAGGCGGTGTTGCGCTGATCAAGGTCGGCGCGGCGACCGAAGTCGAAATGAAGGAAAAGAAAGCCCGCGTCGAGGATGCTTTGCACGCGACCCGTGCTGCCGTCGAAGAAGGTATTGTCGCCGGTGGTGGCGTTGCCCTGATCCGTGCCCGCTCGGCGATCCTGAAGCTCAAGGGTGATAATCATGACCAGGACGCCGGTATAAAGATCGTGTGTCGCGCGCTCGAAGAGCCGCTGCGCATGATTGCGGCGAATGCCGGTGATGAGCCTTCCGTTGTGCTGAACAAGGTGGCTGAAGGAAAAGGCAATTTCGGTTACAACGCTGCCAATGGCGAATACGGCGACCTGGTCGAAATCGGTGTTCTGGACCCGACCAAGGTGACTCGTTACGCGCTGCAGAATGCGGCGTCGGTGGCCGGCCTCATCCTGACCACGGATGCAATGGTTGCCGAGTTGCCGAAGGAAGAGAGCGGACATGGTGCACCTGACATGAGCGGCATGGGTGGTATGGGCGGCATGGGCATGTAAGCTTGGCGTTGGCCGCGCCTTTGGCGTTGCGCGTCATACTCGCTCAAGGGGCCCCGCTATCAGCGGGGCCTTTTTTTTGCGCACTGCGCACTTTATTTTTGCGCACTGCGCAAAGGCGCTTGCATGCGCATGGGTTATGATGCGGCGGTATCACAAAAAACAAAGAAATCTGCCAGGGGGAGTTCAAACATGAAAAATCCGCAGGGGTATTGGAAAGCGAACCTCAGGATCCTGTTCGGGTGCCTGATCGTCTGGTTCGTTGCGTCATATGGTTTCGGCATTATTGTTGCCGAGCCGCTCAATGCATTCAGCATCGGCGGATATCCGCTCGGGTTCTGGTTCGCCCAGCAGGGGTCGATCTATATCTTTCTGGCATTGATTTTCTTCTACGTCTGGCGAATGAACAAGCTGGATCGCGAATTCGACGTTCACGAAGACTGACCCGGGGAGATTTCAATGGAAGAACTTAGAAACCTGACCTGGATCGTGGTCGGCGCCACATTTGCTCTCTACATCGGCATCGCCGTCTGGGCGCGGGCCGGCAATACCGGTGAGTTCTACGTCGCCGGCAAGGGCGTCAACCCGGTACTGAATGGCATGGCCACCGCGGCTGACTGGATGTCGGCGGCATCGTTCATCTCAATGGCCGGCCTGATTGCCTTCAGCGGCTATGACGCATCGGTGTATCTGATGGGTTGGACCGGAGGGTACGTGCTGCTCGCGCTGCTACTGGCGCCATACCTGCGTAAATTCGGCAAGTTCACGGTACCCGAATTTATCGGCGAGCGTTACTACTCGCAAACCGCGCGCATCGTGGCGGTTATCTGCCTGATCGTTGCCTCGATCACCTATGTCATTGGTCAGATGAAGGGCATCGGTGTCGCTTTCTCGCGTTTTCTCGAAGTGAGTTACGAGGTCGGCTTGCTCAGCGGCATGGGTGTGGTCTTCTTCTACGCCGTGCTGGGTGGCATGAAGGGGATTACCTATACGCAGATTGCCCAGTATGTCGTGCTTATTTTTGCCTACACGGTGCCGGCTGTTTTCATTTCCCTGCAGCTGACCGGCAATCCCATTCCGCAACTTGGACTCGGCAGCTCGGTTGCCGATGGTACCCACCTGTTGGCGAAACTCGATCAGGTGCTGGTCGAACTGGGATTCAATGAGTACACGGTCAAGAAGGGCACATCGCTGAACATGGTTGCGCTGACCTTGTCACTGATGATTGGCACGGCGGGTCTGCCTCACGTCATCGTGCGTTTCTTCACGGTACCCCGGGTTCGCGACGCGCGTGCGTCTGCCGGATGGGCACTGTTCTTCATTGCCCTGCTCTACACGACGGCGCCAGCGGTCGGCGCGATGTCGATTTACAACCTGATCAACACGATGCAGCCGGGTGAGATCGGATCGGACGCCGGTAACCTCGTCTACGAAGATCGTCCGCAGTGGTTCAAGAACTGGGAGCGAACCGGCTTGCTGACCTTCGAGGACAAGAACGGTGACGGCCGCGTCCAGTACTACAACGACAATAATGCCCAGTTCGAGGCCATGGCCGAGTCGCAATACAACTGGAATGGCAACGAGATGACGACAATCGATCGCGACATCATGGTGCTCGCCAATCCGGAGATTGCAAGGCTGCCCAATTGGGTGGTTGCGCTGGTCGTTGCAGGCGGGCTGGCGGCGGCGTTGTCGACGGCCGCTGGCCTTCTGATGGCCATCTCGTCGGCGGTTTCGCACGACCTGCTCAAGGGTGTTTTCATGCCCGGCATCTCGGAAAAAGCGGAATTGATGGCGGCGCGGGTCGCAATGGGTGGCGCGATTCTGATCGCCGGCTGGCTGGGGCTGCATCCACCGGGATTTGCGGCACAGGTGGTGGCGCTGGCGTTCGGTCTGGCGGCGTCCTCCATATTCCCGGCCCTGATGTTCGGTATTTTCAACAAGCGACTGAACAGCACGGGCGCCGTGGTGGGCATGCTCGTTGGCCTGAGCAGTACGCTCGTGTACATCTTCATGTTCAAGGGCTGGCTGTTCATACCGGAAACCAACAACTTCCCCAACACGCCCGATTACTGGTTGTTCGGGATCCAGCCGGAAGCCTTCGGGGCTGTGGGTGCCCTGCTCAACTTCGTGTCGGCCTGGGTGGTGTCAAAGTTGACGTCGCCGCCGCCGGAACACATCCAGCATCTGGTGGAAGATATCCGTGTGCCGCGAGGTGGCGGAGCGGCTGTCGCCCATTGACCAGGCCGTTGGCATTATGAGAAGAGCCCCGCTTCGCCGGGGCTTTTCTTTTCCCGGACGCAAGACCGGGAGAGCCGCGATGACGTTGCGGCAAACGCGGGGGGGCATCGTGGCCAGTTGCCCCCGGAACGCTGATAATTGAAGCATCGGCTGGCGAAACGATGGAAATCGAACTTATCGAAATCAGGGAATTCCTTGCCGCGCGTCATCCGTTCGACGCGCTGCCCGACGATGCCCTCGACCGATTGCCCGGCATGTTGTCGGTGCGCTACCTGCGCCGCGGCACGGCGGTGCCGCCGCCGGAAGAAAGCGGACGTGACCTGTACATCGTTCGACAAGGCGCAGTCGAAACACGCGACCCCGGCGGAAACCTCCTCGACAAGCTTGGCGAAGGTGAATTGCTGCCCGTCTTGTGTGATGGCGACGACGTGAATACAACGGCGACCAGCGTCACAGCGGAAGATACGCTGTTCTATCTGCTCGCCTGCGAGCAACTTGACCGTCTTCGCGAAACCTATCCGGAATTTGCCAAACACTTTGACACAGCCGTTACCGCGCGTCTGAAGAAAGCCATCGCGGCGTTGCAGGCTGCTCCGCAGGGCGGCGGCGGGCTGCTGAAGGTGGCTGTGGGTAACCTGATGAAGCGCGAGCCGGTTTTCGTAGGCCCGCAGGCGAGCGTGCGTGAGGCAGCGCAGCGCATGACCGATGAGCGTGTGTCATCGCTGCTGGTGCTGGACGGGGACAGACTGGTTGGGCTGGTAACCGACCGCGACTTGCGCAGCCGGTGCGTTGCCGCAGGACTGGACCCGGCGCGCCCGGTATCCGAAATCATGACTTCGAAGGTGCACACCATTACCTCGGCGATGCCCGGATTCGAAGCCCTGATGTGCATGACTCGTCTCAATGTGCATCATCTGCCGGTGGTGGAGGGGCAACGAGCGGTAGGCGTGCTGTCGACGACCGATCTGATCCGCCACGAGAGCGCCAACGCGGTTTATCTCGCCGGTGACGTGGGCAAGGCTGCGTCGGTCGAAATGCTCGCCGATATCAGCCGCAAGCTGCCCGAACTCCAGGTTCAGCTCGCCCTCGCCGGCGCGAGCGCTGGACACGTCGGCGAGGCAGTGTCGACGGTCAACGATGCGATTTCACGCCGCCTTCTCGAACTGGCCGAGCGGCAGCTGGGTTCCCCGCCGGTGCCCTATGTATGGGTGACCGGTGGGTCGCACGCGCGCCGCGAGCAAACATCCCACTCGGACCAGGACAACGCGTTGATCCTGTCTGACGAAATGGCACCGGAAGATGACAAGTACTTCGAGGCACTGGCGCGCTTTGTCTGCGATGGGCTGAACGCGTGCGGGTTCGTTTACTGTCCCGGCGAGGTGATGGCGAGCAATACCAGGTGGCGGCAGCCGCGGAGAAGATGGCGCAACTACTTTGACACCTGGATCAATGAGCCCGAGCCGATGGCGCTGATGCTCTCGAGCGTGTTTTTCGATCTGCGGGCAATTCACGGAGACGCAACGCTGCTGGACAGCTTGCAGCGCGAGAACCTGGAAAAAAGCCGGGCGAACGGGATTTTTATTGCGCACATGGCGGCCAATGCGCTGACCCACCGGCCGCCACTGGGTTTTTTCCGAAACATTGTTCTCATCCACGGCGGAGAACACGACAGGACTTTCGATATAAAGCACCGGGGCATCGTGCCGGTAGTCGATCTGGCACGCGTCTACGCGCTTGCGGAAGGCCGACCGGAAACCAATACCGTTGAGCGCTTGCGCGCTGTGGCCGGAACGCGGGCGGTCAGCACACAGGGCGCCCGGGACCTGGAAGATGCCCATGAGTTCATTGCCACGTTGCGCGTCCAGCATCAGGCGCAGCAACTGCGGTGCGGCAACAAGGCCGATAACTTCATCGCATCGGCCGAGCTTTCGGCGCTGGAGCGAAGCCATCTGAAGGATGCGTTCGGCATTATCGCGACGATGCAAGAGGCGCTGGAACAGCGTCACTCGGCTGGACGGCTGCGCTAGTTGCGGATGTGGCAGCGGTTTCTCGGGCTCGATTTTCGCCGCCGCCGTCTGTTGCGGAGGGTTTCGCCCGGGCCGTTGCACGACTATCTGGCAACCCCTTTTCCGGACCGCGCCGCGGATTACCGCAACACACGATTTGTCGCGCTGGACCTGGAAACCACGGGTCTGGACCCGCTGCGCGACGAGATCCTGAGCATCGGGCTTGTTGATTTTCGCGCCGGGCGCATCGATCTGGCTACAGCCGCGCATCACCTGGTAACGCCGACGCGCGCCATTCCGGAGCGTTCGGCGGTCATTCACCAGATAACCGACGATCTGGCAGCGCAAGGAAGGCCTTTGTCCGAAGTGCTCCCGCCTTTGCTTGCCCATCTCGCCGGTGGCGTACTTTTAGGCCATCACGTAAGCGTCGAGCGCGCTTTCCTCGACGCAGCCTGTCGGCGTTTTTACGGCGCGGGTTTTCTCATCCCGGTAGCCGATACCGAGGCACTGATACGGCGCTGGCTGGAGCAGCGCAACCAGCCATTCAGCGGTCGCGACCTGCGCCTTCATGCGCTCAGGCAACGCTACGGTCTGCCGCGTTACAAGGCGCATAATGCGCTCACAGATGCGCTGGCCACCGCAGAGTTATTCTGCGCGTTCGTCGCAAAACGCGATTTCGGCGGCAAGGCCCCGCTCAGGCTTTTTCTGGAGCGGCAATAGTCTCTGTCAAACAGCATCTGTGCTGGTTGGTCGACGCCAGATTTCTACGTATAATTCGCGGCTTCGCGACGGGCGTCGGCTCCGAGTGAAGCTAAAATCCGGCTTCCCCGGTCGGAAAGAGCAGCAAAAGGGGCCACACGCTCAGTTGGTAGAGCAGAGGACTGACAACACGCCACGGTAGTGGCTTGTTGCGGCGTAGACTCACTTTCCGCAACGCGGAAAGTTATGTCGAAGCCAAAATCCGATTCCCCGGTCGGAAAGAGCAGCAAAAGGGGCCAAGTAGCTCAGTTGGTAGAGCAGAGGACTGAAAATCCTTGTGTCGGTGGTTCGATTCCGCCCTTGGCCACCACCTCATTTGCGTCAACTGAAGCGCATCCCTACAGTTTGTTCAAGCATGGGGGGCACCGGTATCACTTCCCACGTTCAGAGAATTGCAGGAAACAACATGCCAAACGCCGAATATGACCGGGCTCGCATACTGGCGGCGCCGGGCGATGAAGTGATTGCCAAGGCAGGTCGGCGGAGGTTTATCAAGAGCGCGTTTGCCGCGGCCACGGCAGCTTCGCTGCCGCTTGGCGCCACTGCCGGCCCGCCCGCCCGGCACACCTTGCTGGTACTCAACCCGGGCCACTTCCATGCGGGTTTGACGCTGCGCTCCCGGGACCCGCGCCTTGCTGACGATGTGTATGTCTATGCCGAGCAGGGGCCGGACGTCGACAATTTCATCCGCATGGTCGATTCGTTCAACAAGCGGGCGACTGATCCGACGCGCTGGAGACTGCATGTCTATCGCGGTCCGGACTACCTGGAGCGTTTGCGCTCGGAACGCCGTGGCGACATTGCCGTCATTTCGGGCAGGAACGACACGAAAATGGCGTCCATCCACCAACTGCACAACGACGGGTTCCATGTGCTCGGCGACAAGCCGTGGTTGATCGATACGGCAGAGGAAGGCTGGCTCGGAGAGGTTGCGGCCAGCCGGCCGCTGGCAATGGACATCATGACCGAACGCCACCAGATCGCCAGCCGCTTGCAGCGGGCCCTGGCGGGAAACCCGGAGGTGTTCGGCGAATACCGCCGTGATGGCGCCGAACCGGCCATCTATTTCAAGAGTATTCACCACCTCTACAAGATTGTGAACAATCGGCCGCTGATACGCCCCCACTGGTTTTTCGATACCAATGTCCAGGGCGAAGGCATGACGGATGTCACTACCCATCTTGTCGATCTGGCGCAATGGATGAGCGGAGACGGCACTGCATTTGATTACCAGCGCGACGTGGCGCTCGAGGCCGCGCGCCAATGGCCAACGGCCGTGCCGCTCGATATCTATTCGAAAATCACCGGGCTCAGTGATTTCCCGGCCTCGGTGAGGGAGCATGTCGCCGGCGGAGCGCTTCAGTATCTTTGCAACGCGGGAATCCGGTACCGGCTCCGTGGAATACCGGTGCAGATCGAATCCCTGTGGAATCTGGCCATTCCCGAGAACGGCGGCGACACGCATTACGGCGTGCTGCGCGGCACGCGCGCGGAATTGACTGTTGATCAGGGCGCCGACACCGGGTTCAAGACGCAGCTCACTGTGCGCCCAAAGAGTAATGACCGGCGATACGAAGACGCGCTGGACCGCGCAATGGCTGCGTTGCAGGCCGAGTTTCCCGGCGTCGGCTATGCGGCAGAGGGGACAGTGTTCCGGATCCGCATTCCCGACGCGCTGCGCACCGGCCACGAATCCCATTTTGCCGAAGTGCTGCAGGAATTCCTCGGCTATGTTGACGAGGGTGATTGGCCGCTGCAACTTGGTCCGGACATTGTTGCCAAATACACGCTGCTGGTGCGCGCGCGCGAACTGTCGCACCGGGCCGCCGCTTGACCGGTTCCGGACTTTCGAATTGGCCCGGCGCAGCCAGATTTCTGATTTACAATGACCGGCTTACACACGATCAGCGCGTTTCCTGGCCACTTGTCGATACCCCAGCTATTTGCCTTCGGGATTAACCACAACACGGCGCCGCTGGACGTTCGGGAGAAGGTTGCTTTCGAACCGGCCAGACTCGATCAGGCGCTACGTGACCTGGTAGACCGTGAGCCGGTGCGCGAGGCCGCAATCGTTTCGACCTGCAACCGCACCGAAGTCTATTGCAGCACCAGCGAGCCGCAGCGCGCAATCAACTGGCTGGCGCGGTTTCATCATCTCGATGCGAACCGTATCGAGCCTTTCATTTACAGCCTGCCCGAAGCGCGAGCGGTCGATCACGCGTTTCGCGTCGCCAGTGGGCTGGACTCCATGGTCCTCGGAGAACCGCAGATCCTCGGCCAGCTCAAGGACGCGGTACGCAGTGCCGAGAAAGCGGGAACGCTGGGAAGCGTCTTGCACAAGTTGTTTCAGTCCAGCTTTTCGGTTGCCAAGGATGTGCGTACCCGTACGGAGATCGGCAGCAGTTCGATATCCATGGCTGCTGCTGCGGTCAGATTGTCCGAGCGCATCTATCCTTCCGTTGCAGAGCAGAAAATCCTGTTTATCGGCGCAGGGGAAATGATCGAGTTGTGTGCGACGCATTTTGCGGCACGCAGTCCGAGTGCGATCAGTTTTGCGAACCGGACCACCGAACGTGCGGCGGAACTGGCTGGCCGCTTTGGTGCCGGGACGATTGCACTGAACGACCTTCCGCAACGGCTTTCCGCGTTCGATATCGTCGTTTCCTGCACAGCCAGCCCTTTGCCGATTCTCGGCAAAGGAATGATCGAGCGCTGCATCAAGGCGCGCCGGCATCGGCCGATGCTGATGATCGATCTCGCCGTGCCCCGCGATATCGAGGCCGAGGCCGCGGATCTGGACGACGTGTTTCTGTATACGGTCGATGACCTGGGCGGGATCGTTCGCGAAGGCATGGATGCGCGGAGAGCCGCAGTTGACCAGGCGGAAGCGATTATTCGCTCCGGTGTCGGCACATTCATGCATTGGCTCGAAACGCGAGAAGTGGTGCCAACCATTCGCGCATTGCGGGAGCAGGCGGAGCAGACGCGCCGCAACGAAATGGCGCGCGCCATTTCCGCCCTTGAGCGCGGTGACGATCCCAAGGCAGTGCTGGAGCAGTTTTCGCGCGCACTCACCAACAAGTTCCTGCATGCACCGACCAGTGCGATCAAACAGGTTGAATCGCAGGAGCGTGCGGAGCTTGTCGACGCGCTTGCGCGCTTGCACGGCATTGATCCCGGAGAATGAAAGAGTCCATTGTTTCCAAACTGGCGCAGCTGTCTGCGAGGCTGGAGGAACTCAATGCCCTGTTGAGTTCGGAAGGTGCGACCCGGGACATGGACAGTTTTCGCCAACTGGCGCGCGAACACGCCGAAATCGCCCCGGTCGTTGCGCTCTACCACACGTATTTGCAAACGGAACGTGATATCGAGTCAGCGCAAGGCCTGATGAGCGATCCGGAAATGGCGGAGCTGGCCGAGGCTGAAGTGGACGCCGGGAGGGACACTCTCGAGCGACTGGAAGCGGAGTTGCAGAAACATCTGCTGCCAAAGGACCCGAACGACGAGCGCAATATCTTTCTCGAAATTCGCGCCGGAACCGGTGGCGACGAATCGGCATTGTTCGCAGCCGATTTGTTCAGGATGTACAGTCGTTACGCCGAACGTCAGAAGTGGGGGGTTGAGGTGGTTTCGCAAAGTCCGTCCGAACTCGGAGGGTACAAGGAGATCATCGCAAAGATTGTTGGCAGCGGCGCCTATTCGAAACTCAAGTTCGAGTCCGGCGGGCACCGGGTGCAACGGGTGCCGGAGACGGAAACACAGGGGCGGATTCACACCAGCGCCTGTACCGTTGCCATCATGCCGGAAGTGGATGCCGTCGCCGATGTTGACCTCAATCCCGCGGAGTTGCGTATTGACACCTACCGTGCTTCAGGCGCCGGCGGCCAGCACATAAACAAGACCGATTCGGCGGTGCGGGTCACTCACCTGCCAACCGGGATTGTCGTCGAATGCCAGGACGGAAGATCGCAGCACAAGAACAAGGCGCAGGCGTTGTCAATTCTCGCCGCCCGCATCAAGGACGCCCAGGTCCGCGAGCAGCAGGCAAAGGAAGCAGCAACGCGCAAGCTCATGGTGGGAAGCGGCGACCGGTCCGAGCGCATCCGCACCTACAATTTTCCGCAAGGCAGGGTGAGCGATCATCGGATCAATCTGACGCTCTACAAGCTGTCCCAGATCATGGAAGGTGATCTTGACGAGTTGATCGACGCGCTCGCTGCCGAGCACCAGGCGGAACAGCTTGCGACGCTTTCGCAGGAGGCCGTGCTGTCGTGACCGGCACCGTTGCAGCACCGGGGGCGACCTTGATGCATGACGCAAACCGCTTGCGCGACGCGCTTGGGTTGTCCAGCCGTGATGCCCGCAGTGAGGCGGAGCTGCTGTTGATGCGGGCGCTGGGGGTGACGCGGGCACGGTTGATCGCGCATCCCGAACTTGCCGCCGAAGCGGCAGAAAACCACACTTACCGGAGCTCTCTCGAGCGGCGCATGAGCGGCGAGCCAATGGCTTACATTCTGGCCGAGCGCGAGTTCTACAGTGAGGTTTTTGCGGTCTCGCCTGCGGTCCTGATACCCCGCCCGGAGACCGAACTTCTGGTCGACATGGCACTGGAACGCATCGAACCGCAAGCACAATGCCGGGTTCTCGATCTCGGCACCGGGAGCGGTGCGATTGCCGTTGCAATTGCGGTTCATCGGCCCCAAGTGCAACTTGTTGCAGTAGATGCGTCGGAAGAGTCGCTTGAACTCGCCGGGCGCAATTGTGAGCGCCTTCTCGCAGATGCGGGGCGGGTCCGGCTGGTAAAGAGCGACTGGTTCGAGGCGCTCGGCGGAACGCGGTTCGACATGATTGTGTCCAATCCGCCGTACGTCCCGGCGGACGATCCGCATCTTGGCCGGGGTGATGTGCGCTTTGAGCCAAGACAGGCGCTGGTTGCGGGACAAGGTGGCATGGACGCTTTGGAGCGTATTATTGCAGCAGCCCCGGGTTACCTGAACGAAGGCGGATGGCTGTTCTGTGAACATGGTCATGATCAGGCTGACGCCTGCCGCCGCTTGCTGGAGCAGGCGGGTTTCGTTGATCTGGTGGCGGAGCGTGATCTGGCGGGGATCTTGAGGGTGTCCGGAGGGCGCCGGTTGACGGCCGGTCCGGCCGCCGGATAATTGGGATGGTGAGCGAGGCGCAGTCGTGAGCGCCAGGATACGCGGCAAGTCGTTACGGGCATCATTGTTTTTTGGGTTTCAGGCGGGTAACAACCCGTTTAATTCAGGAGCGGTCATGGATACTAAGGAAGTTATCAGGAAGCAGGTAAACGAGAACCCGGTGGTGCTTTACATGAAAGGCACGCCGGATGCGCCGATGTGCGGGTTTTCTGCTGCGGCCGTTCAGATACTCGAAGCGTGCGGCGCCGAAAACGTAGCGACGGTCAATGTTCTGGAAGACAACGACATTCGCCAGGGCATCAAGGATTTTTCGCAGTGGCCGACGATTCCGCAGCTATACGTAAATGGCGAGTTCGTCGGTGGCGCCGACATCATGCGTGAGATGTACCAGTCCGGCGAATTACACAAGCTGTTTCAGAAGTAGGCAGCGCTGTAATCAGGAGGGCTGGCTTGCGTCAGCCCTTTTTTCCCGTTGATCGGGGGCGCAGTCTGACCGGAGGCCGATTGGCAATGAACACTTATCGCGGTGTGCACGACATGGGTGGTCTGCCCGCAGGGGAGATCGTTGCCTCCGAGCACGACTTTGCGCTCTGGGAGAAGCGTGTTGATGCGTTGATGGTCCTGCTCTCGCGCAAGAGCCTTATGACAGTCGACGAATTGCGTCGCAATATCGAGAGCCTCGGCGCCGACGCATACGACAAGATGAGTTATTACGAGCGCTGGATTTATGCCATCACCCAGACGCTGATACAGCGTGGTGTTATCAGCATTGACGAACTGGGCCGCCGCATGGCCGAAGTGCAGGCCGGAGACGATGGCGGAAACTGAGGCCATCGCCTCGCTCTTCAGCCCCGGTGACCGTGTGCGGGTTCGCGAGGCCTACCCGATCGGACACGTACGAACGCCGTACTACATTCGTGGCAAGACGGGTGTGGTCGAAAGATTGTGTGGCGCATACCCCAACCCCGAGGAACTCGCCTACGCGCGTCCGGGGCTCCCCAGGCAGCCGTTGTACCGGGTACGGTTCCGGCAAGCTGACGTGTGGCAGGGCTACCGCGGCAAGGACGACGACACGGTCGATATCGAAATCTACCAACACTGGTTGCAAGCGCAATGAGCGAACATCACCACCACGACGAAGCTGTTCCGCACCGTCACCCGTTGCGCCCGGATCAGGACGACACCCTGACTTACTGGCGTGCGATGGAAATCGCAGTGCGTCAACTGTTGATCGAAAAACAGATCACGACAGCCGACGAAGTCCGGCGCGAGGTCGAGGCTATGGATAACCGCACGCCCGCGCATGGCGGGCGCGTCGTTGCGCGCGCCTGGACCGATCCGGATTTCCGGCAACTGTTGCTCGAGGATGGCAACGCCGCGTGCGAGGCGATGGGCCTTGAGCGCGGCCTGTACAAGCTGGTTGCGGTTGAAAATACTGACAAGGTACACAATGTCGTCGTATGTACCCTGTGTTCCTGTTATCCGCGCTTCCTGCTCGGTCTTCCTCCGGACTGGTACAAGAGCCGTAATTACCGTTCTCGCGTGGTCAGCGATCCCAGGGCGGCATTGCGCGAGTTCGGTACGGTGATCGACGACGACGTCGTGGTTCGTGTCCACGATTCAACGGCGGACATGCGTTATCTGGTCGTACCAAAGCGCCCTGCCGGAACCAATGGCTGGAGCGAAGCACAGCTGGCGGAATTGGTCACCCGAGACGCGATGATCGGCGTGAGCCTCGCAAGGCATCCCTGAGAAGACTTCTGAATCGCTCTTACCGAATGCCACACCGGGCTGCTCTGGCCCGTATGTGAAGGCCTGCACAGGGGGGTGCCGGATCCGGGCATGGTACTGCCCGGGCGGGCGTTGCTCCGCCAGTCACGTTGGCACTCATATTGCACATTCGGACATGGCACACGCCAAATTTGGCGGTGGCCGAAGCAAGTCCACTCCCGCTGGAACTGTTTAGTCGGGACAAGCTCGCTTTCCGGCCTCGTGTCCAGGCAGCCGCGGCTGCCAAACGATGGAGCCCGATTCTTGTCGACCGATTTGCCTGTGCCAGACAATCAGTTCCTGCCGATTCTTTCGCCGACGCCTCTTGAAAGAGGCGTATCGGTTCTCAAGCGCACCATCACGGTACGCCAGCCGCGCCGTTTCCGCTTGCCGGAAAAGGGCGAGGTGATTTCGCACGGTGAACGCAAATACCACATCGGCGAAAAGCTCGGGCGCGGTGGCTTCGGCATTGTTTACGAATGCAGCGACGAGTGGGGTAATGCGCTGGTTGCGAAAATCATCCTGCCGCACGACCGGCCCTATACCGAAGTGCGCGAAAGCTGGCTCGAAGAAGCCAGCAAGCTGATGGATTTGCGCCACCCGAATATCACTTTCGTGCGCGATGCGTTCGAACACCAGGATACTTTCTATCTGATCATCGAACGCTGCAACTTTCCGCTACTGCAAGTAATTACCAGTATCGGGCTGGACGCGGAGCGTTGGCTTCCCTATGTTGCGCGTGATGTTCTGCAAGCGCTCGATTACATTCACGCGCATGGCTACATTCACAAGGATCTCCACCCGGGGAACGTGTTTGTGGTCGAATCGCGCCAGCAGGCGGCGTTCATCCATCGCATCGTGCGTTCGTTCAAAATCGGCGATCTGGGCTTGACGCGGCTGGAAACCGACGTGCGCGCTTTCCAGACCAGGCTCGCCGAGTGGATGCGCCCGCCCGAAATCATCGATCCGGACAAGTTCGGTGTGATTGGCCGGCAGGTAGACGTTTATCAGGCGGGGTTACTGCTGCTGTCGTTGCTGCTAAAGGAAATTCCGTACTTTACCGCCGAAGAGATCGTCGGCGGTATTCCGCAGGCCGTCGCCCAGGATCACCCTTCGCCTTACGCACCGGTCATTGCCAAAGCGCTGCGGCGTCATGTGGAATGGCGCACCCAGACCGCGCTGGAGTTCTGGCGGGAGCTTTCCGCAATAACCAGCAAATCCTGATCGGGTTACGCTTTCGCTGATTTTCGTGTCGCCAGGATGATTTCGGCAACGACAAAAATCAGGAACCAGATCAACGCCCACTCGGCAATCGACAATCCGAGGAAACGCCACAGCACCTCCGTGCAGTCGCCGGTACCGCGAAAAATCATGGGCAGTACCTCTGCGAGCGGAAACGCATCGACCATGTAACCGAGATCTGCACCGCAGTCGAACAACTGCGGCGGATTGTGCTCCAGCCATGCGTGGCGAGCCGCCACGCCGGCGCCGAGGCCGGCAAAGATCACGATCAGCGCGGAGTATATCCATCGAGCCGGACCGCGTGGATCGTGAACAGCCGCGGTCAGGGCGCCGAGGCCGACGATGATGAACGCATAGCGTTGCAGGATGCACATCGGGCATGGTTCCAGATCCATAAGGTGCTGGAGGATCATCGCAAACGCGATCAGCCCTGCGCAGACAAGAAATATTCCGGCGTGTGCCCAGCGTCGCTCAATTCCCATCAGATTCTCTCCAGCGCCTGATCCAGGTCCGCAACAAGGTCCTGCGCGTCCTCGATACCGACGGACAATCTCACCAGGTTGTCCGTGATCCCCAGCCGCTGACGAAGCGCGATCGGCAGTGTGCCGTGACTCATGGTCACCGGATGGCCGACCAGGCTTTCCACCCCGCCAAGCGACTCAGCCAGCGTAAAGATCTTGCAGGCCTCCAGCGCGCGGCGAACGCCGTCCATGTCGGTTCGCAGGTACACGGAGATCATCGCACCGAAACCGTTCATCTGTTTGCGCGCGAGTGCGTGCTGCGGATGGTCCGGCAGACCCGGAAACAGCGTGCGTTCCACTTTCGGGTGCTGGTTCAGCCATGTCGCGATTTCCATCGCATTATCGCAGTGCTTGCGCATGCGCAGCGGCAACGTTTTTACGCCACGCAGTGCCAGGAAGCAGGAGAACGGATCAAGAATCGAGCCGATTGCGTTTTGCATGAATTCCAGTTTTTCGGCGAGGTCCTGTCGGTCGCGCACGACGACGATACCGCCCACCATGTCCGAATGCCCGTTGATGTACTTGGTCACGGAATGAACGACCAGGTCGATGCCGAGTTCGAGAGGCCGTTGCGTCCAGGGCGAGGCGAAGGTGTTATCCACAACCGTGATCACGCCGCGCGCCTTGCCCAGTTCGGCCACTTGCTGCAGATCGGTGATTTTGAGCAGCGGATTGGAGGGTGTTTCGATCCAGATCATCCGGGTATCGTGTTGCATCGCCGCTTCAATCGAGCCGGCGACGTTGGGGTCGGCGTAGGAGACGCGAAGCCCCATGGAAGCCTTGCGCACGCGTTCGAACAGGCGCCACGATCCGCCGTACATGTCATCGACGGCAACAATGTGGCTGCCGGCCTCGAGCAATTCCAGCACGGTCCCGCTGGCGGCAAGTCCCGAAGCAAATGCCGTTGCGTGTTTGCCGCTTTCCAGATCGGCAATGCAGCGCTCGAACGCGTGCCGGGTCGGGTTCTGGGTACGCGAATACTCGTAGCCGGTGTGAACGCCGGGCGAGCTTTGCTTGTAGGTTGAAGTCGCGAAAATCGGCGTCATTACCGCGCCGGTCGTCGGATCGGGTTCCTGCCCGGCGTGGATGGAGCGGGTCGAGAATCCGAGGTTCTTGTCTTTGCTTGCCATGCTGTTCCTCTATCGGCTACTGGGCTGGAAATCGGGGCGGATGTTGCTCAAACCGGGGTACGAATCAAGGTGGTGATACTTACGGTGGCGATATTTGGCGACGATCACAAGGATTCCAGGAGCTGGCAGGCGTTACGCTTCCAGCAGGCTGACTTCGCCGCGATCGACGGTATAAATGCGATCGAGCAGCTCGCGAGAGTGCGACAGGCCTGACTCGGTCAGCACGATGGCGATACCCGCATCCCCTAGCCCTGCAATGACGTCTGCCAGGCGTGCCGCCAGTACCGGGGCGACGCCCTCGAACGGCTCATCAAGCAACAGCAGTTTGGTCCCGCACATCAGCGCCCGGGCCAGGGCGACGAGTTTTTGCTGGCCGCCTGACAGCAGCAGTGCCTTGCGATGCGCAAACTCGCGCACCTCCGGAATCATCGTATAGATCTGCTGCAAACGCGGTTCGGGATCCCGCAACCCCCCCGACCATGCGGGCAGCAGCACGTTTTCTTCCACTGTGAGATCGGGCACCAGCCTTCTGTCTTCAGGCATGTAGCCAATACCGCTGCGCGCGCGCGCATGGGTTGGCATCCTGCCCAGTTCGCTTCCGTCAAATGCGATTGAACCGGCGCTGGGCGCAAGCAATCCCATGACGGCGCGCATCAGCGTCGTTTTGCCGGCGCCATTGCGACCGATCAGGCCGGTGAACTTGCCGTCCGGCACGTCCATGTTCACGCCCCGCAACACGCTGACCGGGCCGATCGACACATCGAGACGGTCAAGTTTGAGCATGCTTGCCTCGTCGCTTCGCGTGGACCGTTTCGCCAATGATGTACTTCCGCACTTCCGAATCGTTCAGCACCGTGTCGGGTTCGCCATCGGCGATGATCCTTCCTTCGGAAAATGCAAGCACCCTGTGTGTATAGCGGGTGACGACCTCCATGTCATGTTCAACGAACAGTACCGTCACCTTTTGAACCCGTACAGCGTCCATCACCAGATCCATCAACGTGAACTTCTCTTCGGCTGAAACGCCCGACGTCGGTTCGTCCAGCAGCAGTATTTTCGGCCTGACCACCATGGCCATCGCAATGTCGAGCAGCTTGCGCACACCTTCGGGCAGTGTCCCGGCCGCCATGTCCCGATAAGGCTGCAGGCCAAACCGCTCCAGCATGGTTTCGACGGCTTCTTCCGGGGCGCCCTGGGTGCTTGCCGCGTTCTTCCAGCTCTTTCCCGCGGAAGCGACAATGCCGACGCCCACCAGCAGGTTGTCGCTGACCGACAGGGTGTCAAACAGCTGTGGAATCTGGAATGAACGGCAAATGCCCAGCCGCGTGATCTGCCTTGGCCCCAGCGCCGTAATGTCGCGGCCGTCGAAACGGATCGAACCGCTGCTCGGTTTCAGATAACCGGTCACCATGTTGAGGAAGGTCGTTTTGCCGGCGCCATTGCTGCCGATCAAGCCAACCACCGTGTCTGCTTCGATGGATACGTTGATGTCGGCGGCGGCGGTTACCGCACCGAAGGTCTTGCGCAACTGTCTTGATTCGAGGATGACGCTCATGTTGCACCCCGGCCGGCGCGCTTGAACAATGACCACAGGCCGCCGGGCAGGAACATGATCACCAGCAGCATGGTTGCCCCCAGTGCCATCTGCCAGGTGTTGGGCGAGTACTCATAAGCGAAACTGCGAATGCTCTCGAAGATGGTCGCGCCCAGAAACGGTGCCAGCACACTGCCCGTCCCCGCAAGAATGCTGATGAAAACGAACTCCCCGGACGTGGTCCAGTAAGCCATTTCCGGGTCGATGTGCCCGACGCTCACCGCCATCAGCGCACCGCCAAGGCCGGCCAGAACCGCCGACATGACGTAGTTCATGTGAATGGTGTTGGCGACCGATGCGCCCATGTACTCGACGCGCAGTTCGTTGTCACGGATGGCCTCGGCAAGTCGTCCGCGATGGGAATTCAGGTAGCGATGAATGAGCAGGGCGCAGACCCAGGCGATCACGGCGGTGAGCGCAAATATCAGGTAGCGCTCGTACGCGGTGCCCGCGATGTGCACGCCGAGCATCGTCTTGACACTGACATTGAACCCGTCGGTACTGCCCAGCGAAGACGTCTTGACCAGAAGCCCGTACAGGATCATCGAAAACGCGAGCGACAGCATTGCAAAAAAAATGTCGCGATACTTGCGTAACAGCAGTGCCAGAATTGCCGAAACGGCGGCGGTAATGGCGATTGCCGATCCGAGCATGACGGCCAGTTCGGTGATCCCGAACAGCGGTTCCAGCGTGCCAGCAGCGTAGGCGCCAAGGCAGTAGTAGAGGCCGTGGCCGAATGACACCAACCCGGTGCGAATCAGCAGCATCATCCCCAGCACGACGATGCCGTAGCACAACGAAACGGTGAAGAGAAACATCGTCCAGTTCGGCAGGAACGGGGCAAACACCAGCAGCGCCGCCAGCACGATGGTCAATATTGCGACTGTGCGTTCACGCTTCATATCTTGCGGGCCTCCTGCGTGCTGAACAGTCCTTTCGGACGCACGATCAGCACTGCGGCCATGACAAAGTAGATGCTGAACAGGTCCAGTTCCGGCCGGTAATGCACGGTGGCGGCGCGTACGATGCCAACGAGAAGTGCGGCGAGCGCTGCTCCCGGCAGGCTGCCGAGCCCGCCGATCACGACGACCGCAAATGCCAGCACGATGGTCTCGGCGCCGATACCCGGCTGAACCGAAATCATCGGCGCCGTGAGCGCACCACCCAGTGCGCCCAGCGTGGCGCCAAGCGTGAACGTCACGAAGTAAACGCGGCTGACGTTGACGCCTTGCGAGGCCGCCATCTCGCGGTCATGGATCACCGCAATCAGGATCTTCCCCTGCCGGGTCCGTGTCAGCGCCCAGGCGAGGATGGCGCCAATCAGGACTGCAATCGCCAGCAGCAGCAGGTTGTAATTCGGATAGGTCAGGTCGGCGATATCGAAGCTGCCGAGCAGGCCGTACGGCTGGTACAGGAAGTAGGGATCAACTCCCCACACCAGTTTGATGAAATCCTCGAGAATCAGAAACGTCGCGTAAGTGACCAGTACCAGTACGATCTCGTCTCGCCCGTACATGAAGCGCAGCAAACCTCGCTCGATCACCGGGCCGGCGATGATGCCGACCAGAACTGCCGCGACCAGCATCACTGCGTAGGAACCCATTGCCGGGTAACCTTGCTCGAACCAGTAGCCGGCCAGCGACGCGGCGCTGTAGGCGCCCAGCGCGAACAGGCTGCCGTGCGCGATGTTGAGAATCTTCATCACGCCGTAGATGAGCGTCAGTCCGATGGCCATGATGAATAGCCAGGACGAATAGATTAGGCCGTCTACCAGGACGGCGACCAGCTGTGTCATCGATGCGTCGAGAGCCGGGTACGATGTGATGTGCCTGCCTGTGCCCCGCGGGGCTTGCCGGTCATCATCATGTCGTGACTACCACTTCCCGGGCTTCAAACCCCCTTTGATCCAGTCGATACTGCTCATGCCCTCCGGCGGTTGCACCTGTTCGACCGGATAGTGCTTGATGTTCTCTATCTTGATCTGCCCGCCAACCGTTCGTCGTCGTGCCGTAGGCAGTGCCCTGAACCGCCTGGTGCCCCTTGCCGAGCTTCATCATGACCTTGCCGCTTGGCCCGTCAAACGTCAGATACTCGAATGCCGCGATCACCTCGTCGGTGCTGGGCATCTTGTAGGCTTCCTCCATCCCCTCCTTGACGCCCTCGGCGGCACCCATTGGCGTGGCGTTTCGGACCTTGTCGAGTCGTGCTTTCTCGTAAGCTGCCTTGAGCCCGAGAAATGCCTGGGCGGCGCTATACGCCGGATAGTTCGGATCGCTTCCCGTTCTGGCCCGATAGATACTGCGCAACCAGTCGTTCAGTGCGCTCTTGGGCGCGAACACGCCGTGCGGGCCGCGGGCACCAACGATGGTGCCATCGGGGATGTTGCCCACCAGCCGGTGCAGATTCGGCTCGCCAGCGATCAGTAGCAGGCTACTGCGGCGGAACAGTCCGCGTGGCGTTGACTGCAGCATGAATGCCTCCAGGTCACCGCCCCACAGGCTGGAATGAATGACATCGGGCCGGCTTTGCATCAGCGCGGAAATTTCGGCGCCGTACTGCCCGGCGCCGAATTTCGGCATTTGCGAGGTTGCTATTTGCGCCTTCGGCTGCAGCACCGACATGACAGCCGTCCAGTCGTTCCAGGAGTCCTGGCCCCACGCGTAGTTCTGATTGATGCCGGCATAGGATGCAAGGTCAGGGCGTGTGTCCAGCAGATAACGCGCGCCGGCGACTGCATCCATGGTTGCGTGCGGGCGCGTGCGAAATACGTATTTGTAGGATCCTTCTTCAAACACGCGCGGCGTTCCGCAGTCGAACAGCACTGTGAGCTTCTTCAGTTCTTCGGCTACCGGCGGAATGGCGAGGCAGTCTCCGCTCGAGATGTAACCGATCACGAAGTCCACCTGCTGCCGCTCCACAAGGTTGCGGAATTCGGCGACCTGCTTGGTCGCGCCGCCGGCCTCATCAATGATGACCAGTTCAATCGGCATGCCTGAAAAACCGACCGCGTTGTACGGTGCTGGTGCCGTGCCGGCGTTCAGCGACTCGACGATGGCCTCCGCGGCGATCCGTGCCGGCACGCCGAAAGGTCCCGCCGCGGGGCCGGAAAGGAAACTGACCAGGCCAATGCGGATTGTCTTGTCGGCTGCTGCTGCCGGCGCACTGAACAATGCGGTTGCGGTGAAGCAGGCAGCAGACACGACAAGCATCGCAATCAGCCGTGTGACAAGGTTGGAATGCTTCATGATTATTTCCTCGGCGGGCTCCTGAAGATGGTATTGGCCTGACTGGTACGTCCGTGCGCGGGACGCAAGCGGCGGTCTTGAAACAGTGCCGCGAATGTATCAGTCTGCTACCGAATCAGCAACATGAGGTGGCGCGGCGACCATGCGGTACGCAGGAGCAAGTCACTCGCCGGTTTGCGCCTACGGCTCAATGCACTTGTGTCGCCCAATACACCTGAAAATTCTAGTGAACCTCCGCCAGCAAGCGGTCTATCGTTGACCGACATTGCGACAGGTACCCCTCTCCAAACAGATTGAGATGGTTGAGCAGATGGTAAAGGTTATACAGATACTTGCGGCTCGCGTAGCCGCTGTCCAGCGGCCAGTCTTCTTGATAGGCACTATAGAAGTCCGTAGTGAAACCGCCGAACAATTCGGTCATGGCGATGTCCGTTTCCCGGTCGCCGTAATAGACAGCCGGGTCGAACACAACCGGCGAACCGTGCCCAGCGAAACCGACGTTGCCCGACCAGAGATCCCCATGCAGCAGGCACGCCTGCGGTGTGTACCCGGCAAAAAAATGCTTCAGGTTTTCCAGCAATGCACTGCCGCGAGCTTCCAGGTGCGTACGGTAGCCGTTACGAAACGCCAGCTCGAGCTGATAACCGATGCGCCGATCGCGCAGAAAGGCCGTCCAGTCCTGCGTGCGTATATTGATTTGCTGCGTTGAGCCGATGGTGTTGTCGCGGTGCCAGCCAAAGTGTTGCATGGCGGCACCGGTGCATTTGTGCAAGGCCGTGCCCGAGCATGCCCCAGTCGGCTGCCGAGCCGGAATGCAAGGGGCCCAGATCTTCGAGCACCAGCCAGGCATAGTCATCGTTGCGCGCGCTGCACACCGGCGCGGGCACCCTTAGCGCATTGGCTCCCGCCAGCTCGCGCAACCCGTCCTGTTCGGCCTCGAACATGTGCAGCGTTTCCGGCACGTTCAGTTTGACGAAGTAACTGGCAGCGCCGTCACTGAGGATGGCGCTGCGGTTGATGCATCCGCCGGAAACGGCGCGCACGGTTTCGATCGTGAAAGGGCGGCCGGTGCATGCGCCGATGCGGGCACTGATGTCATGCCACAGCGTGTGGTTCAGGCCGGGCAGCGATCTGGTGCTCACGCGCGCGTACTTGCCGGGATGTCGGGCATGCGGGCGATGAGTGCCCTGTTTCGGCGGGGATGCTGACGGATGCTCAATTCCACCGTTTGATCACGAAGGCCTGGATCTTTCGTGATCGCGGCTTCAGCCGGCCAATGATTTGCGAGCCGCCTGTATCGCCAGTCTGACCTGCGATGGCGCCGTGCCGCCAACATGGTTGCGTGCGGCAAGTGCGCCGTTGAGAGAGAGTTGATCGAGTGCGTCCGCCTCGATCAGCGGCGAGAACTGACGCAATTCGTCGAGCGTCAGGCCGGACAGGTCGACGCCTTTTTCCGCAGCCAGCCGCACGGCCCTGGCAACGGCCTCGTGCGCTTCCCTGAACGGCAGACCTTTCCTGACGAGGTAATCCGCAAGGTCGGTCGCGGTGGCGAAACCTTCCCGAGCGGCAGCCCGCATTGCTTCAATATCGACGTCGATGCCGGTCAGCAGGTCGGCGTAGATGCGCAGTGATGCAATGATGGTGTCAGCCGTGTCAAACAGGGGTTCCTTGTCTTCCTGATTGTCCTTGTTATAGGCGAGTGGCTGGCCTTTCATCAGCGTCAGGAGCGCGACCAGGTGGCCATTTACCCGCCCCGTCTTGCCGCGGACCAGTTCCGGCACGTCGGGATTCTTCTTCTGCGGCATGATCGACGAACCCGTGCAAAATCGGTCTGCCAGCCGGATGAAGCCGAAGCGCGGATTCATCCATAAAATCAGCTCTTCGGACATTCGCGACAGGTGCATCATCAGTAGCGCCGCGTCGGCGCAAAACTCGATGGCAAAATCGCGGTCGGAGACGGCGTCCAGCGAATTGCGGCAAATACCGTCAAATCCCAGTTCCCGCGCGACCTGATCGCGGTCAATCGGGAAGGTGGTGCCTGCCAGCGCCGCCGCGCCCAGCGGCAATTGATTGACGCGCGCGCGGCACTCGGTGAAACGCTGCGCGTCGCGCAGCATCATTTCATGGTACGCCATCAGGTGATGCGCGAACGAAACCGGTTGTGCGACCTGCAGGTGGGTGAAGCCCGGCATCAGCGTATCGACATGCTGCTCGGCGAGGTCGAGCAGATTGGCGCGAAACGCCTGTAACAGGCGCAGCACCTCGTCGATTGCGTGACGCAGATACAAGCGAATGTCGGTTGCGACCTGATCGTTTCGCGAACGCCCCGTATGCAAGCGCTTGCCAGCATCGCCGACCAGAGCCGTCAGGCGGTGCTCGATGTTCAGATGCACGTCTTCGCGGTCATCCGACCATTCGAACTCGCCACGCGAGATTTCGCCGGCTATTTCACCGAGGCCGCGTTCGATATCCGCGAGGTCTTCTGCCGAGAGCACGCCACAGGCGTGCAGCATGCGCGCGTGCGCGAGTGAGCCCTGAATGTCGTATTCGGCCAGGCGCTGGTCGAATGCGACCGATGCCGTGAAGCGTTTGACCAGCTCTGCTACCGGCTCGCTGAACCTGCCGGACCAGGCCTTGTCGTGGGTTTCGGGTGGGGTTTTGTTGGATGGCATCCTGGTGAAGCCGAATCAAGATCGAGGGGCGGGATATCGGGCAATAAGGTACGTTAGACAAATGCCGAGCCGGCCGATAATGCGGAGCTGGCCAGCTTAGTGCTTCATTTTCGCCTCGTTGCTTAAATTTCATCGCACAAAGCAGCTTTCCAGGTCGCTAATCGCCCGGCATTCGGGCACGCCGGGGAGAGCTGACTCCAGCGAAGTATAGAACCGATGGCAAGTATAAGTCAGAACGCTCCCGTGAATTCGTTGCCCGATTTCCGCAATCTCGGCGTTATGCTGCGGATACTCGTGATCGTTACGGGACTGACTCTGGTCGCAGAGGCTTTGAAAAACAACGCACTCGCTCGCTGGCTCGAAGCCTCCGCGGCAGCGATTGCGTTCGTATTGCCGGTGACGATCATCTCCTTGCTGCTTCTTGGTTTGGCAACGCCGTGGCTGCGCCGGATCGATTACCGGGTGGCGATCGCCTCTGTGGTGATCATCGAACTGGCGGTCGTCACGGCGATGGTCCAGTTCGTCTGGGTACTGCTCCCCGAAGACGGCAGCCTCATCAGCCTTGTTCGTTACTGGCTATTCGCGGCCTTGCTGACCCTGACGCTGATCGGTTATTTCGGCTTGCGCAACCGGGCATTGTCCCCGGCACTGGCGGAAGCGCGGTTGCAGGCATTGCAGGCCCGTATCCGGCCGCATTTTCTGTTCAATAGCCTCAATGCGGTCCTGAGCCTCATGCGCGCTGAACCCCGACGCGCGGAAACCGCTCTTGAAGACCTCGCGGAGCTGTTTCGCGTACTGATGTCCGACAACCGGAAGTTGATACCCCTGGAGCAGGAACTCGAGTTGTGCAGACAGTATCTCGATATCGAATCACTGCGCCTTGAACACCGACTGAATGTGGAATGGCATATCGGGGAACTGCCCGACGATGCGATGGTTCCACCGTTGATCTTGCAGCCGTTGCTGGAAAACGCCGTCTATCACGGCATCGAGCCTTCGGCCCAGCCGGGGAAAATTTCGATAAACATTCAGCGAAAATCCGAACGACTGGAAATGACTTTGAGCAATCCCGTACCGGAAATGGCACGGTCGCAGTCGGGAAACAAGATGGCGCTGGCGAACATCGGGGAGCGCTTGCAACTGCACTTCGATGCCGAAGCCACACTTGCCACCCGGTCGGAAGACGGCCGCTTCGAAGTGCGCATCGTTCTGCCCTATGTCAAAGGGGTTGTATGAGCGGCGCAAAGCTCAGAGTTGCAATCACGGACGACGAGGCCCCGGCCCGCAACCGCATCCGAAACCTGCTGGAAGACGTCTCCGAGATGCTCCCGATCGAACTGGTAGGTGAGGCCGACAATGGCCGCACGCTGCTCGAACTGGTAGAGAAGCATCCGGCCGACGTCGTTTTGCTCGATATCAGGATGCCGGAGATGGACGGGCTGGAGGCGGCGAGACATCTGCAAAAACTCGAAGATCCGCCGCACGTGGTGTTTACAACGGCTTATGACGATTACGCCGTGAGCGCATTCGAGCTGCACGCGATCGACTACCTGGTCAAGCCGATCCGTTTACGCCGTCTGCACGACGCGTTGTCGCGCGCGCGTTCCATCACACGCATATCACTCGACGTATTGAACGAAGTCGCACCCGATGCGCGAACGCATTTGTCGATACAGGAGCGCGGCAAAGTACAGTTGGTGCCGGTGGCGGAAATCCTGTATCTGCGCGCAGAGCTCAAGTACGTGACTATCCGCACGGCGCAGCGTGAACTGCTTCTTGAAGAGTCGCTTTCCAGCCTTGAAGAAGAGTTCGGCGACAGGTTCGTTCGCATCCACCGCAATTGCCTGGTCGCACGGGATCACATCGAGGCCTTTGAAAGAGAGTCGCAGCCAGGCACGGACGCACGCTGGGTGATACGGGTGCGCGGCGTTGACGAAAGGCTGCCGGTAAGCAGGCGGCAGCAATCCATCGTCCGTCAGCTCGGAAAGAAGGCGTGATGAAGTCGGCCCTTGCGCTGTTTGCAGGATTGTCGGTCTGTCTGGCAGCCGGAGCAGTGACGCTGCCCGAAGCGCCAGTCAACGGAAGCAATCTGGACGATCTCGACCGGAACCTTTTTCAGTGCCGCGCGGCAGACGAGCTTACGCAGTGCCGCCGTCGCGGCAAACCCTCCGACCAGATCGTCGGAGAACCGGTGATTGAAATCGTGCTTTCCTATCGGGAAAACATTCTGGTTCGGTCCGTTTTCACTTTCCGTGAAGCGCATCTCGACCTGATGGTGGAGCAACTGTCGCAGCAGCTCGGCGACCCGGTGGCGGGCAGCGAGGGACTGAAGGCCGGCATGGGCGGCGTGTTCGAGAATCGTTATTACGCATGGAGGCGCGACGGAAAAGCATGGCTTGTCGAGCAATACTTCGAGCGCATCACCGATAGTGGTTTGTGGTCGATGAGCGAGACCGAGTTGGACACATTGTTCGCCGAGCGCGAGCGCCAGAGGGTACGAGGCGCTCGCGATCTCTGAGTACGAAGCAGGCTGCTGTCGCAAGGTTCGCTCAATCATTTCCTATCGATGTCCGGCGCCGGCATTCTGCCAGCCGAGGTCTCGCTCGTACCAGGGCCAGGATTCAATACCCGATTCAACCGGTCCCTCGCTGAGCCGGAATCCCATTCGAACCGGTAATCGCCTGAACGGGTAACATTTCCGGACAGCATGGGCGCGCCCGATCGGCGCCGGGTGCAGCGGAAACTCCATTCGAGCCGTACGACCGGTGCCCTCTGGTGAGCAGCTTGTCCGTAAGCGGTTAGACTAGACGTTTGCGGCGTTCGAATCCATGCGGACCGTGATACGGACGACGGCACCTTTCGTCTTCAGGAAGACCCCGAATTTTGTCAAAAAGCCCGAAATCGATTGTGATCGCCACGCGTGAAAGTGCGCTCGCGCTGTGGCAGGCGCGCTACGTTGGCGCTTTGCTTCAGAAACGGCTTCCTGGTCTGGAGGTTTCCTTGCTCGGCATGACGACCGAGGGTGACCGGCGGCTGGAAGTGTCACTTGCCCGGATCGGCGGCAAGGGATTGTTCGTGAAAGAACTCGAACAGGCGCTTTACGATGGCCGTGCCGACATCGCCGTGCATTCCATGAAGGATGTGCCAATGGAGTTGCCGGCCGGGTTTCAGATTGCCGCAATGATGGCCCGCGAAGAACCGCGTGATGCCTTCGTGTCGAACCGCTTCCCGGACCTGCAATCACTCCCCGCCGGCGGCATCGTCGGCACTTCGAGTTTGCGCCGTCAGAGTCAGATCAGGGCGCGCCATCCGCACCTTGTTGTCAAGCCGCTGCGCGGTAACGTACAGACGCGGTTACGCAAACTCGATGACGGTGAGTTTGATGCCATCATTCTCGCCGCAGCGGGCCTTCAGCGCCTTTCCCTGCAACAGCGCGTGACGGTCTTGCTGGAACCGGAAGAGAGTTTGCCGGCAGTCGGGCAAGGCGCACTCGGAATAGAATGCCGCGAGGACAGGGCGGATCTTCGTGAGCTGCTGGCACTGCTCGAGGACGTGCAAACGCGCTGCTGTGTCGAAGCCGAGCGCAGTCTGTCGCGCGCACTCGCCGGCAGCTGCAACGTGCCGTTGGGCGGCTATGCGCAGCTGATCGGCGACAAGATGCGTCTGCGCGGGTTCGTTGCCACGGCGGACGGATCGAAACTGATCGAGGATGATCTGACCTTGCCATTCACCGATTCCGTTGCGGAAACGATTGGCCGGGACATGGCTCGGCGATTGACCGAACGTGGCGCGAGGGAAATCCTCGATTCGCTGGAGCTGGAAGGATGAGCGGCTGCGACCTCAACGGCGTCGGTGTGCTGGTGACGCGACCAGCCGGGCAGGCTGCGTCGCTGGCGGTGTCAATCCGGCAGATGGGGGGCAAGCCCACCCTGTTTCCCGGCGTGCAGATCGAAGCAGTGGAGCGCGCGAAGCTGAATTCTGTCCTGTCGTCGTTGGCAGTAGTTGACCTTGCGATTTTTGTAAGCCCGACGGCAGTGCGGCTCGGAGTGCCGCCGCTGATCGAAAAATTCGGGTCGCTGGACGGCTTGCGACTTGCGGCGGTGGGGCGAACTACGGCAGCCGAGTTGGAGAAACTCGGCCTGACCGACATTATCGTGCCGGACAGCTCGAGCGGTGGCGAAGCGCTTGCCAGTAGTGCGAAACTGGGACGAATGGCCAACCTGAAGGTGCTGTTGGTACGAGGCGAAGGCGGCGATGACGCGCTGGAGACCATCCTAAGGGACCGTGGTGCGAGTGTTTCGTTATTCGAGTGTTATCGTCGCTGCCTGCCAGTGGCCGACTTCGGTGCTGTTGAGCCGTTGTTGCGCGACGGGCGCATTGGGGCGTGGATGGCAACCAGCGGTGAGATACTGGACAATCTGCTGCGTCTGGCCGGAGAGAACGCGGCGTTGTTGCGAAACACGCCGTTATTCGTCAATCATCCGCAGGTTGCCGTGCGCGCATTTTCACAAGCAGTCAAAGTAATATTCGTTACTGCGGGCGGGGATGCCGGTCTCAGTGCCGGTCTCTGCATGTGGTTTTGCGGGCCCCGGACCGCAGTGTCCTGATTTGAACGGAACTGTCATGAGCCAGAATAGCAAGGAAGAGAAAACCGGCGCTTCCGGGCCGAAAGAAACGGCAACGGCAGCCGCGCCGCCGAAATCGGAGCAGCCGACAGAGAAGCGGGACAAGCAATCAGCGGCGCCCGGGACCGGACCGGCTGATCGGCCTGCAAGGGCACCAGGCGATGCATCCGATGAGAGCGGGCAGCGCCAGGGACGTGGCGCTGCCGGGCTGTTCGCATCTCTTGCGCTTTTGGTTGCGCTGGGAGCAGCGGGGTTTACTGCCTGGCAGACGTACGAATTGCGGCGGGCAAAAACCGAACTCGATCTCGAACTGGCGCGCAAGTTGGCGGAAATTGAAACCATCGGCAGTGATGCCCGGCGCGTATCGGGCGATGCGAGAGACATCGCGCGCGAAGTCGAAGCGAGGCTTGGCCGGATCGAAACGCAGTTGGTGGACATGCAGAATCAGCGCCTGGCGCTGGAGTCGTTGTATCAGGACTTGTCGCAATCACGCGATGAGTGGACGCTGGCAGAGGTCGAGCAGATTCTGCTGGTTGCCAGCCAGCAGCTTCAACTGGCCGGCAACGTAAAGGCCGCCTTGATTGCGCTCGAAGCCGCAGATGCCCGTCTCGCCCGGTCGGATCGCCCGCAGCTGACGGCATTGCGCCGCGTCATCGCGGCAGATATCGAACGGCTCAAATCGTCCCCGTTTGTCGACGTGACCGGGATCGGGCTCAAGCTTGAACGGATTATTGCGAGCGTTGGCGAAATGCCCCTGGCGATGGAGACAAGGCCCGGGCCAACGGCGACGGAGGCTGACCGTTCGGCGGCGGCTGACGGCTGGCGGCAAATGGTCAATGAGATCTGGAACGATCTGCTCACGCTGGTTCGCATCGAACGAATTGACGCGACCGAAGCCCCCCTGCTGGCGCCAGACCAGTCTTTCTTTCTGCGCGAGAACCTGAAACTCAGATTGCTTGGGGCACGGCTTTCCCTGTTGGCGCGTGATCAGGCGACTTTCCGCGCCGATCTGGAGATGGCCTCGGACTGGCTGCAACGTTATTTCGACACTGAGGCGACGACAGTGGCGTCATCAGCCGAAACGATTGACGACTTGTCGAAATCCGACATCGTTATCGACTTGCCGGATGTTGGCGCAAGCCTCGATGCCGTGCGCAATCACCGTCTGGTCAGAGAGCGGACGGTCCGTTGAGCCGGTGAGTGCTGATGAGAGCATGCCAATGATTTCGACAGGCCGAATGAGCCCGATGGCGCACGCTGGTTGCAAAGCAGGCTGCCAGCCTGCGATGGGCCGGCAGGCAGTGGTTTTCGGGTGACGATCAATATTCCGGGGGGATAGGAGACAGGATGCGCTGGTTGTTATGGGTCATTGCGCTGGCTGCGCTGGCTGTCGGATCGGTTCTGGTGGCTCGTGTGAACCAGGGATTCGTACTGCTGGTGACTCCGGTTTACCGGGTCGAGCTTTCCCTGAATCTTGCCATTGCCATTCTTGTGGCGGTGATTATCGCCGGCTATCTGTTGGTTCGTACCCTGGCGGTTACCATATCAATGCCGGCCCGGGTTCGGGAATTCAACAAACGCCGAGCCGAGAAAAAAGCGCGGCAGGCGTTTGCTGATGCGGTGCGCACCTATTTCGAAGGGCGTTTCGGCAAGTCAGAGCGAGCGGTCGAGTCGGTGTTGTCCCGTGATCCTTCGGCCGGATTGGCCGCCCTGGTTGGGGCCCGTGCGGCGCATGGCCGTCGCGATTACGCTTCGCGCGATGAGTATCTGAAGCAAGTTGCCGAACATGCGCCGGCGGAGAACGTTGCGCGCCTGATAACGCAGGCCGAAATGTACCTCGACGAGCGCCGCTATCACGATGCGCTGAACCTGTTGGGGCAATTGCCGGAAAAGCACACCGAGGCGTTGAAACTGGAGCTGCGCGCCCGCGAGCTGGCGCACGATTGGGAAGCGGTGCTGAAACTTATCCCGCAACTGGATAAGCGAAAGGTGTTCGACCACGCTTTGCTCGAGCAGATACGGCGGCATGCCCACATCGAGAATTTGCGAGACAAGGCAACCGATCTTGAAACACTGCGCGGCTATTGGTCGCGTTTGCCGACATCTTACAAGCGCGACCCGCGGATCGCGGTAACTGCAGCCCAGAGTTTTCTTGCCTTCGGAAGCTGCCAGGACGCGCACAAGGTAGTGGAATCCGCATTGGCTGCACAGTGGGATTCCCCGCTCGTCGCCTACTATTCGGAATGCCTTGGCGCGAACGTCAAGAAACAGCTTGAACAGGCGGAAAAGTGGCTCAAGGAGCACCCCCACGATCCGGTGCTTTTGTTGGTGCTCGGCAGGTTATGTGCGCATGAGAAACTATGGGGCAAAGCGCAAAGCTATCTGGAAGCGAGTCTGTCGATTGAGCCGACACATTCGACACATCTTGAGCTGGCCAGACTGTTTGAAAGAACCGGGCGGCAAGAGGAAGCCACGGCGCAGTACCGGCAAGCGCTCGAGCAGACTTTGCCTCGCCTCAAGCAGGCAACTGGCGGGAGACGCAGAGCCGTCATTTAGCCGCTGACCGGCGCCCGTCACCCGTGATCGCAGCCTGTCCCTGCTGAATGCCGTCCCAAATGCACTGCCCCGATCGAATCGAGTATCCATGAATAAATATATTCGTCCGATTCCTGCCGCCAGGAAGGATCGCCCCCTGCGCGAAGACATCCGGCTGCTGGGACGGATTCTTGGCGACACCATTCGTGAGCAGGAAGGCAACAGGATCTTCAATCTTGTCGAGCGCACGCGCAAGAACTCGATCGCGTTTCAGCGCGACGGCGATGCAAAAGCGAGAAAGCAGCTCGATTCGGTCCTGAACGATCTCAATGCCGAAGACACGATCGCGGTCATTCGCTCTTACTGTTATTTTTCTCTGCTGGCGAACATCGCTGAAGACCAGCATCATATTCGCAGGCGTCGCGCCCACAGTCTCGCCGGTTCGCGTCCAAGGGAGGGCTCGATTCGACTGGCAATCGACAAGGCTCTGCAAGCGGACATTGCCATTCCGAAACTGCTCTCCTTCTTTTCCAATGCTCTGGTTGTGCCTGTGCTCACCGCCCACCCGACCGAAGTCCAGCGCAAGAGCATTCTCGATTTGCAGAAACAGATTGCCCATCTGCTCACCGAACGCGACCGGTTAAAGCTCACGCCCGAGGAAAGCGCGCTCAACGACGACTCTCTGCGCGGTGCGGTTCTGACACTGTGGCAGACGCGGATACTGCGCGAACTGCGCCTGACCGTCGAGGACGAGATTGAAAATGGTTTGTCCTTCTATCAGCACACGTTCCTGTCACAGTTGCCGCGGCTCTACGGCGAAGTCGAGGACATGCTGGCCGCCGAAGGCGGGACGGTGCCGTTGAGCGCCACATTTTTGCGCATGGGAAGCTGGATAGGGGGGGATCGCGATGGCAATCCCTACGTGACTCACACGGTGATGCAACATGCGCTGGCGCAACATAGCGCAACGATTCTGGATTTCTACCTCGATGAATTGCACAAACTGGGAGGTGAACTGTCCCAGTCGGTGCGGATCGTTGAAGTCACGCCAAGGCTCGAGGCCCTTGCCGGGCAATCGCCCGACGAGTCCTTGCACCGGCGCGATGAGCTTTACCGCAGAGCGCTGATCGGCATCTACGCGCGCTTGTTTGCGACTGCGCGCTCACTGGGGTTGCGGCCGAAACCGCGCCGGGCGGCCGGTGATACCCGTGCCTACGAGAGCCCGACGGAGTTTGCAAATGAACTGGCGTTGGTTGCCGAGTCCCTGGCGTTGAACGGTAGCGGCCGCATCGCGCGCGGACGTCTGCGCGCACTGCGCCGGGCGGTTGACGTGTTCGGTTTCCATCTGGCAACGCTCGATATGCGACAACACTCCGGCGTTCACGAGTCGGCGGTCGACGAATTGTTTTTGCGCGGCGCCGGGCAGCGCGGTTACTCCGAACTCGGCGAAAAGGAGCGTTGTGACTGGCTGCTGCGGGAACTGAAGGTGCCGCGCCCTTTGCGCTCCCGGTTCATCGACTACAGTGACTCGACCTGGAAAGAGCTGCAAATTATCGATACGGCGGCGGAGTTGCGCCGGCGTTACGGTAAGGACGCCATGGCAAATTACATCGTTTCCATGACCAATGGCGTGAGCGACCTGCTTGAAGTCGCGCTGCTGCTGAAGGAATCGGGGTTGCTCATTCCGGGGCTGGAACCCCGGCTTCATCTCAATTTGATTCCCCTGTTCGAAACGATCGATGACTTGCGCAATTCGGCACAGGTGATGGACACGTTGTTCAGCGAACCGTACTACCGCGCGATGCTGAAAAGCCGCGGCGACGTGCAGGAAGTCATGCTGGGGTATTCGGATAGCAACAAGGATGGCGGATTTCTGACTGCAAACTGGGAGCTTTACAAGGCGGAAGTGGAACTCGTCAAAGTGTTCGCCCGTCACAACGTCGCATTGCGCTTGTTCCATGGTCGTGGCGGCACTGTCGGTCGTGGCGGGGGGCCAAGCTACAACGCTATTCTTTCGCAACCGCCCGGCAGTGTGGCCGGACAGATACGCATCACGGAACAGGGCGAAGTCATAGCGAGCAAGTATTCCGACCCGGGCATTGGACGGCGTAATCTGGAGACGCTGGTTGCCGCAACGCTGGAAGCGACCCTGCTGGCCTCGGACGACCACAGTCACGACCATCCAGGCTATTACGATGCGCTTGAAGCAATGAGTGGCGATGCCTACGCCGCTTATCGGGCGCTGGTTTATGAAACACCCGGTTTCGTCGAGTTTTTCCGTGCGGCAACACCGATTGCCGAAATTGCCGACCTGAATGTTGGCAGCCGCCCGGCGTCACGCCGCAAGTCGGATCGAATCGAAGATTTGCGTGCGATACCCTGGGTGTTTTCCTGGTCGCTGGCGCGCATCATGTTGCCCGGGTGGTACGGCTTTGGTTCCGCCGTCGACCAATGGGTTTCCAGGGAAGGCGACGCGGGCGTGGTGTTATTGCAGGAAATGTACGCGAAGTGGCCTTTCTTTCATGCCCTGCTGTCGAACATGGACATGGTGCTTGCGAAAAGCGATATCGGCATTGCGTCACGCTATGCCGAGCTGGTGAGTGACGCGGATCTGAGACAGCGCATCTTCTCCAGTATCGAGCAGGAGTGGCACCGCACCGTGCACTGGCTACTGACCATTACCGGGCAGCGGTCACTCCTGGAGTCCAATCCTGCTCTGGCGAGGAGCCTGCAAAGTCGTTCACCCTATATCGATCCGCTGAATCACCTTCAGGTCGACCTGTTACGCGACTATCGCAAAGGGGAGGCGGATGACAGCCTGAAGCGGGCGATACTGTTGACAATAAACGGCATCACTGCCGGACTCAGAAACAGCGGCTAGTTCCCGACCTGTGCGCGGCCTAACCAGCTGCAGGAGTCGGATCGACAGAGGGCGTAAATGCGTCGGAGAAAAACTCCCCTTCGGGCAGCCCGCACTGCGTGGTGAAATCGCGATGTGCCGCCTCAACCATCAGAGGTGTGCCGCAGGCGTAAACCTGGTAGGCAGACATGTCGGGAAAATCTTCCATCACGGCCTGGTGCACCAGGCCGCTGCGGCCTGTCCAGTTGTCCTCGGGAAATGCATCCGATATGACCGGAATGAAAGTGAGGTTGGTGTGTTCCTGCTGCCATTGACCGGCCAACTCTCCCATGTAGATATCCTGCGGCCTGCGTCCGCCCCAGTAAAGAGTCATCGGCCGCTCGATACCGACGTGCAAGGCATGCTCGATGATGCTTTTGATCGGCGCGAAGCCGGTGCCGCTGGCAACCAGAATCATGGGTTTGTCGGAGTCTTCCTGCAGAAAAAACGTCCCGAGCGGTCCTTCGAATCGCAGGATGTCTTTTTCCTTCATGCGTCCGAAAACGAATTCGGTGAACGCTCCGTGTGCCATGTTGCGCACGTGCAACTCAACAAACTCGTCGTCGTGCGGCGGGTTCGCCATTGAATAGCTGCGGCGCTTGCCGTCTCTGAGCAGTATGTCAATGTATTGTCCGGCAAGAAACTGCAAGCGTTCGTTGGCAGGGAGTTTCAGTTTAAGCACCATGACGTCTTCAGCCGCTTTGTGCATGTGCTGCACACGGCAAGGCAGCCGCCGCACTTCCAGTTCTGCCACACCACTAATTTCGCGCGCTTCGATAACGAGATCGCTGGTCGGCCTGGCCTGGCAGAACAGGGCGTAGCCAGCCTGTTTCTCGAACTCCGCAAGCGCCGCGGGCTGCGGGTTGCCATAGTCGACGCTACCTTGCAGGATTTTTCCCTTGCACGAGCCGCACGCACCGTTGCGGCAACCGTAAGGTAGAACCAACCCCTCACGAAGTGCCGCTTCGAGCACGGTTTCGTCATCCTTGGCGGAAAATGAATGGCCGCTTGGTTCGATTTTGATTGTGAAAGGCATTGTCCGGTTTACCTCAGTGACTCGAATGCGCACCCACGCGCGGGTGACAAGTTCCCCTAGAATACAAATATGCGAAGACTGCTAATTGTAGGTTGTGGCGACATTGGCTTGCGCCTGGCGCAATTGGTGCGCGGGCGCTGGCGCGTCTATGCGCTGTCGAGGTCGCAACGTCACCACGAAGCCCTGCGTGCTCTTGGGGTAACGCCTGTCGTCGCGGATCTCGACCGCCCTGAAACGCTTGAGCGCCATGCCGGGTTTGCGCACGATGTCATCCATCTCGTCCCGCCGCCAGCCATTGGCTCGCGGGACACTCGCACCGTGAATCTTGTCCGCGCTCTGGCAAAGGGCGGCAGCATACCACAGCGCCTTGTCTACATGAGCACCAGCGGTGTCTACGGTGACTGCGCCGGAGCGCTTGTAGTGGAATCCCGGCCGACCATGCCGAACTCGGACCGTGCGAGGCGCAGAGCGCACGCGGAGGGTGTGTTGCGCGCCTGGGGGGCGGATAGCGGAACGCATGTTACCGTGCTGCGCGTGCCGGGCATCTATGCCTCGGAGAGGCTGCCGATTGCGCGGCTGAAATCCGGCACCCCGGCGCTGGCCGCGGATCAGGATGCTTACACCAACCACATCCACGCGGATGATCTTGCGCGTATCGTCCTTGCCGCCCTGAATCGCGGTAAAGGCGGGCGGACCTACAACGCCTCGGACGATTCGATGATGAAGATGGGAGATTATTTCGACCTTGTGGCGGACCGGTTCGGTTTGCCGCACCCGCCGCGCGTGAGTTGGCAGCGCGCACAGGAGACGGTTCCGGAAACGTTGCTGTCGTTCATGCGCGAGTCGAGGCGCCTGTCAAACGCGCGTCTGAAAAAGGAGTTACGTGTGCGTTTGCGCTATCCCTCGGTCCATGAGGGAATCGCAGCAGCCCGTCCCGCATGAATACAGACGCCGGCAAGTACCTCCTGGTGCTGACCAATCTGCCCGATCACGATACTGCCATCGAGCTTGCTAAATCGTTGGTTGGCAAACGGCTTGCGGCGTGTGTGAACGTGCTCGATGGTTGCTCTTCCGTTTATCGATGGCAGGACGGCATTCAGACGGAGCGGGAAGTTCCCCTGCTGATCAAGACGCATGTCGACCGTTATCCGGCCTTGCAGCAGGCGATTGTCGACTCGCATCCCTATGAACTCCCGGAAATTGTCGCCGTCCCGTTTGAACGGGGATTCGAGCCCTATCTCCAGTGGGTCTCGGCGGGTCTGGATCTTTCCGGCTAACGGCCGGTCGAAAGCAAGCTGAAGGGGATTCGTTAATGTTGCTGCAATCGCTGAAGATGCTGGTGCTGCTGCTCGCGCTGACGGCGCCATCCCGGGCCGATGACGAGTTTCTCGATCCGGAAGACGCATTCCGTTTTTCCGCAAGCCTGGTCTCGCCCGGGATGTTCGAAGTCCGATATGTCATCGCTGACGGCTACTACATGTACCTCGACCGCTTTCGGTTTGACGTCGAGCCCGGCGTGATCGTCCTGGGTGATCCGCAGTTTCCTGCCGGGCAGTGGCACGAGGACGAGTTTTTTGGCCGTAGCCAGGTCTTTCGCGGCCAGGTGACAATCGGAATACCGTTCGTATCCAGCGCGCATGGTGGCGGCACGATACGGCTTACCGCCGTGTCGCAGGGCTGCGCCGACGCGGGCATCTGTTATTTGCCAACGGAACAGTCCATGGATTTTGAGCTCATAGGCTCGTTCGGCGCGCCGCCCGTCACACGATGAGTCGTGCCGTCCAGGTGTTGCTGTTCGTTGCCGTGATGCTGGCAGCCGGCGTTGGCGGTTACTGGCTCAGCGGACCACCCAGGCCGGGGGCGGTTGATGTCGGACCGATGCTCGAAGCGAGCTTGCCCGACCTGTCTGGCACACCGCAGACAATCGGCAATTGGGGCGGAAAGGTGCTTGTGGTCAACTTCTGGGCGACATGGTGTCCGCCCTGCCTGGAAGAGATTCCCCACTTCGTGCGGATGCAGGAACGCCTGGGCGGGCAAGGGTTGCAGTTCATTGGCATCGCCATTGACGAGCCCGAAAAAGTCCGGGCGTTCGCGCAGAGAAATGCGATCAACTACCCCATCATGATTGGGCAGCTTGACGCCATCGAGCTTTCGAAATCGGCAGGAAACAAGGCCGGAGGATTGCCTTACACCTTGATTCTGGATCGCTCGGGCAGGGTGGTGAGTCAGCACTACGGCGGGCTAACTGAGGAAATACTGCAGCCGATTTTCGACGATCTGCTGTGAAAATCGCTAGAAAGAAGCGGTTAATGTAGCGATCTCCTTCGATAAGGACGGCTTCGTGTTTCTTTAGCCAGCCTTTCCCGAATCGCCGCAAGACCGGCTGTCCAATCGAGGCCAGACCGTGTCGTTATCCCGGTCAAACCAACACGGCACGCTGTTCGTGTCGCTAAATCTGGACAATTTGCAGCGATCTGCGGCAAACTTGCCGCCATGAACTCGACGCGATCAAAGTCGGCACAGACACGAAGCCGCCGCCAGGCCGGCCATGTGCTCGTGATCCACGGACCCAATCTGAATTTACTGGGCAGCCGCGAACCGGAAGTCTATGGTGCGGAGACGCTCGACATGATCAACCGCAGACTGACTACCGCCGCCAAGGATGCCGGCATCCGGCTCTCGGTCTACCAGAGCAATTCCGAAGGCGATCTGGTGGATCGCGTGCAGGCGGCCCGCGACGAAGCGGTCGGTTTCATCGTTATCAATCCGGCTGCGTACACGCACACCAGCGTCGCGTTGCGAGATGCGCTGGCGGCAGTCGCGATTCCCTACATTGAAGTTCATCTGTCCAATGTCCACGCGCGCGAAGCATTTCGGCACCGTTCGTATTTCAGCGACCGGGCCGTTGGCGTGATCTGTGGCCTGGGTTCGGCCGGATACGATACCGCGCTGGATTTCGCGATCCGGCAATTAGGAAAGGGTTGAGTATGGATCTGCGAAAGCTGAAAAAGCTCATTGATCTGGTGCAGGAGTCCGGCATTGCCGAGCTTGAGATCAGCGAGGGGGAAGAAAAAGTCCGAATCAACCGGCTCGGCTCGGCCGCGCAGCCGGGTACGATGCCAATGCCGGCGGCAGTGAGTAGCTTCGCCGCTGCGGCGCCACCCGCTGCGGCGGCGGGTGGCGCCACGGCAGCCGCGCCCGAACCAGGCGCTGCGGAGCAAGCCGATGGTCATACCGTCAAATCGCCGATGGTCGGCATTTTCTACCGTTCCTCATCCCCCGGAGCAGGTGCTTTTGTCGAGGTAGGCCAATCGGTCAACGCTGGCGATACCCTATGCATTATCGAGGCAATGAAGTTGCTCAACGAGATCGAAGCCGAAGTCAGCGGAACGGTAAAGGCAATCCTTGTCGACAATGGCCAGCCAGTTGAATACGGTCAGCCGCTGTTCCTGATCGGGTGAGGAGCCAGGTGCAGGCTCAACGGTGCCGCGCGGTGGTGACCGATTTCCAATACAGACTGTCTGAGCTGGATGTTTAAGAAAATACTGATCGCCAACCGGGGCGAAATCGCGTTGCGTGTGCAGCGAGCGTGTCGGGAAATGGGAATCCGGACCGTCGCCGTGCATTCCGAGGCCGATGCGGAGGCGAAGTACGTTCGATTGGCCGATGAGTCGGTTTGTATAGGACCCGCTGCGAGCGCGGATTCCTATCTGAACATACCGGCGATCATCAGCGCGGCCGAAGTGACGGACGCCGAGGCGATTCACCCCGGCTACGGGTTCCTGTCGGAAAACGCCGACTTCGCGGAGCGGGTGGAGAAAAGCGGCTTTGTGTTCATCGGGCCGCGTGCCGAAACGATCCGGCTGATGGGGGACAAGGTCAGCGCGAAGCAGGCGATGATCAAGGCCGGCGTTCCAGTGGTGCCGGGCAGCGAAGGAGCATTGCCTGCGGACGGCCAGGAAATCATCAAGATAGCCCGCAAGATCGGTTACCCGGTCATCATCAAGGCCGCAGGTGGCGGTGGCGGCCGGGGAATGCGGGTGGTTCATACGGAAGCCGCGCTTGTCAACGCGGTGACGATGACGCGTCAGGAAGCGCAAACGGCTTTCGGAAACCCCACGGTCTACATGGAGAAGTTTCTCGAATTTCCCCGCCATGTCGAGATACAGGTGCTCGCCGACGAGCACAGAGGCGCGGTGTATCTTGGTGACCGCGACTGTTCACTGCAAAGGCGCCATCAAAAAGTCATCGAGGAAGCGCCGGCGCCGTTCATTTCACCGAAGGAGCGGGTGCGTATCGGGGAACGTTGCGCGGAAGCATGCCGGAAGATCAGGTATCGGGGCGCCGGAACGTTCGAGTTTCTGTATGAGAAGGGCGAGTTCTTTTTTATCGAAATGAATACCCGGGTCCAGGTGGAACATCCGGTTACCGAACTGATCACCGGCATTGACATCGTGAAGAGCCAGATCAGGATTGCCGCCGGAGAAAGACTCGGGTTTCGTCAAAAGGATATCGTCTTCCGCGGGCATGCAATCGAATGCCGCATAAATGCCGAGCATCCATACAAGTTCACTCCGTCGCCAGGGCGCATCACTGCGTTACACATGCCGGGCGGTCCCGGCATCCGGGTCGACTCTCATGTCTATCAGAATTATTTTGTTCCTCCGCATTACGATTCGCTCATTGGCAAAGTGATCGCTTATGGCGATACGCGCGAACAGGCACTGGCACGCATGCGTGTCGCGCTTTCAGAAATGGTGGTAGAGGGCATACAGACCAATATCGCCCTGCACCAGGATCTGCTGGTCGATGGTGAATTCGCCAAAGGCGGAGTCAGTATTCACTACCTTGAGAAAAAGCTCGCCGCGGCATCAAAAGCCGAGTAGCGACCCGGCACGAGCAAGTCATGCCCTGGATTGCGGCGGAACTGGTCGTTAACGCGCAGCAAGCCGCTCAGTTTGGTGATGCCTTGCTGGAGCAAGGCGCGCTTTCGGTTGACGTAGCCGACGCGCGATCGGGCACGGCCGACGAACGGGCAATCTTCCACGAGCCGGGCGAGGATGGCGCAGTCGCGTGGGGCGAGAATCGCCTTGTCGCACTGTTCGCGACAGACACGGACGTGCAACACGCGATGGAGCGGGCAGCATCCGCTTCCGGGCTGGCGCAGTTGCCGCAATTGCGCACCTATCGTGTCGAGGACCAGGATTGGGTTCGTCTTACCCAGGCGCAGTTCGAGCCGATTGCCGTGTCGGACCGGTTGTCGATCGTTCCGTCCTGGCACCAGGCAAACCACCAGGCGCCAATCACGATTGTGATGGATCCTGGTCTGGCCTTCGGTACCGGCAGCCATCCGACAACGCGTTTATGCCTGGATTGGCTCGATCGTTTTCTCCGGCCCGGACAGACGGTGATCGATTACGGTTGTGGGTCCGGCATTCTGGCGATTGCGGCTGCCAAGTTGGGTGCAGTCGATGTGGTCGGTGTCGATATCGACACGCGGGCTTTGCAGGCGAGTCGTTACAATGCAAGCCAGAACTCGGTGCAGCCGCGATTTGCTGATGCCGAGACCAGCGCAATTGAAGCAGCCGATGTCGTTATCGCGAACATTCTTTCCGGTCCTCTGAAAGTGCTCGCGCCATTGCTGTGCGGATTGACACGGAGCGGCGGACGGTTGGTGTTATCGGGTATTCTGGAGACGCAGGCTGACGAGTTGATGAACATTTACCGGGAGTGGCTTGAAATGCTGCCCCCTGTCGCCCTTGAGGGATGGGTTCGCCTCGAAGGTGTACGCGTGCCAAACTGAATTTTATGGATCTTTTCACCCGATGTTCCAATTGCGATACGGTCTTCCGGGTGACCACGCACCACCTCCAGGCATCCGGAGGGCAGGTACGGTGCGGGCGCTGCGAGGCGGTTTTCGATGCGTTTGCCAGCCTGACGGCAATGCCACCGGGCGAGGACAAAACGGCTTCGGACGGCAGCGAGGACCGGACTTCCGGAAATCCGCTGCCGCGTTCACTCGCCGGCGCAGCGTCAGTCGCCGCGGGGCAGAATGAAGCAGCACCGCCTGAGGCCGGGCCAGCTGAATTTGCAACAAGCGAAGCCGGGCTGAGCAATGAAAAGGAGGAAGGGCGCGAGTCACAAACAGGGCCGGTGGCGGTCGCGGAAAACACTCAGCCTGTCACGGTTGATGCCGCGGCCAGTTTGTACGAGTGGGAGTTCAAGCCGGCACCGAAGCTGGCCAGCAACAGGGTGTGGCTGACCCTGTCGTTGTTGATGCTTGTGGGCGCGCTGGTTCAGGCCGGATATGTCTTTCGCACAGAGGTTCTGGTCAACTTGCCGCAGGCAAAACCTGTTTACCAGCAGATCTGCCGGTGGCTGTCCTGTGAAATCGGATTGCCGCGCCTGGCGGAGCAACTTCACATCGACGCGTCCGATTTGCAACTCGTAGACCCGCGCAAGCCGAATCTGGTCAAGTTGACGGCTTTGGTTCGCAATCGCGCCCGGGTCCCGGTGGAATACCCGGCTTTCGAACTGACCTTGACCAACGCCCGCGAACAGGTTGTGGCGCGGCGGGTGTTTGTGCCGGGAGAGTACCTCGCCGAAGGCGTACGAAAAGAAGAAGGATTGCCCGGGCGCCAGGAGCTTTCAGTCAGCCTGTATCTCGATACCGGGCCGCTTCAAGCGGCGGGGTACCGCATTTATCTCTTTTATCCGTCCTGACACTGTCGGCAGTTAATCGAATGCTCAAACGCACTCCGCTTTACGAAGCGCACCGCAAACTAAAGGCGAAGCTCGTCGATTTCGGTGGATGGGAAATGCCGCTCCATTACGGATCGCAGATCGAGGAGCACCACAGCGTGCGGCGAGACGCCGGCATGTTTGACGTATCGCATATGCTCGCAATCGATATACAGGGAGAGCAGTCCAGGCAGTTCTTGCTCGGATTGCTCGCGAACAATGTCGAGCGACTGACCCAACCCGGCAAGGCGCTCTACTCCTGCATGCTGAACGAGCAAGGCGGCGTAATGGATGATCTGATCGTCTATCGCATGACCGCAGGCACCTACCGACTGGTGGTGAATGCCGGAACAGCCGAAAAAGACCTCGAATGGCTTGCCCTGCAGCGCGATCGCTTGACGCCGGATGTTGACATCGTTGCGCGGCGTGACCTGTCAATGATTGCGGTGCAGGGGCCGAGCGCGCGGGACAGATTCTGGCAAGCAGTACCCGACACCGAGAGCGCGTCACAACGGGTCCCGCCTTTTTGCGCGACGATGTGTGGTGACTGGTACATTGCCCGCACCGGTTACACCGGCGAAGACGGGTTCGAGGTCACATTGCCGTCCGGCGATGCGATTGGCTTGTGGGATGCATTGCTGGCCAAGGGTGTTGCGCCGGCCGGTCTTGGCGCGCGCGACACATTGCGCCTTGAAGCGGGAATGAATTTGTATGGACAGGACATGGACGAAACCGTCACGCCGATAGAATCTGGTCTGGCGTGGACGGTTGATCTCGAATCGTCGCGCGATTTCGTCGGCAAGCAGGCAATCGCCGGGTCATCGCCGCGCCGCAAACTGATGGGTCTGGTATTGCGTGAGCGCGGTGTGCTGCGCGCGCATCAGAAGGTGCAAACATCGTTCGGCGATGGAGAAACGACGAGTGGAACCTTCTCGCCGACGCTGGGTCATTCCATTGCACTTGCGAGGCTGCCCGTTGAAGTTGGTTTCGGAGAAGATGTCCGCGTGGACGTGCGTGGCCGTGACCTGTTGGCGAGAACGGTAAAATATCCCTTTGTTCGTCACGGAAAGAGCCTGATCAATGATCAACTGGACTGAAAAGGGAGCCGCTTGATGAGCATTCCCGCCGATCTCAAGTACACGGACACGCACGAATGGGTCCGCACGGAAGCCGACGGAAGCGTCAGTGTTGGCATTACACATCATGCACAGGACCTGCTCGGCGACCTCGTGTACGTCGAGAATCCGCAAGTCGGGCGAACGTTCAAAAAGGGCGAGGAATGCGGGGTCGTTGAATCGGTAAAGGCGGCCTCCGATATCTATGCGCCGCTGAGTGGAGAGATTCTGGCCGTCAACGAGGCGCTTGCTGACGCACCCGAAAAGATCAACGAAAGCGCCTATGAAGCCTGGATGTTCAGGCTTCGTCCGGACGATCCTGCGGAACTCGAAGCACTTCTGGATGCATCGGGTTACGGGAAACTCGTCGAAAGCTGAATCGGATTGAGACGGTTTGCCGCTGGCCTGGACTGCGGCGCGGTGTCGGTTGCCGGAGTGTCAGGACAAATGGTCGTTAGATAAGGAACTGCATTGCCTTTTATTCCACACACCGCCGACGACGAGCGGGAAATGCTCGACGAATGCGGTGTCGATCGCATCGACGATCTCTTCGACGAGATTCCGGACGGACTGATTTCGAGACCGCTGTCAGCTATTCCCGAGGGCTTGTCGGAAATGGAAGTCTCCCGCCTGATGCACGATGCGTCACGGCGCGAAGGCGCATACCTCAACTTTATCGGTGCGGGCGCGTACGAGCATCATATTCCTGCTGCAGTCTGGCAGATCGCAACCCGTGGCGAGTTCTACTCTGCGTATACGCCTTATCAGGCAGAAGCAAGCCAGGGCACGCTGCAGGTTCTTTACGAATACCAGAGCATGATGTGTTCGTTGACGGGGATGGACGTGACCAACGCGAGTCTTTATGACGGCGCGTCGGCTCTGGCGGAAGCGGTCCTGATGGCGGTGCGGCTGCACAAGTCGGCTCGTCGCGTGCTGGTTCCTTCGGCATTGCACCCGGCGTATCGGTCGACGGTTCGCACCATTGTTTCGAACCAGGGTATCGAAATTTCCGAAGTATCCTATTGTCCGGAAAGCGGGCGTACGCTGGTCGATGCCGTCAAGGACAAAATTGATGCGCAGGTTGCGGCCGTGGTGATTGCCCAGCCGAATTTTTTTGGTGTGCTCGAAGACGTCGACGCCCTGACTGAACTGGCTCGCGATGCCGGGATCGCGGTGATTGCTTGCGTCAACCCGGTTGCACTCGCCTTGCTCAAACCGCCCGGGAAATGGGGCAATGAGGGTGTCGATATTGCCGTCGGCGATGGACAGCCCCTGGGTGTTCCGCTGGCCAGTGGCGGACCGTACTTTGGCTTTCTTGCGTGCAGGCAGAATCTGGTGCGGCAAATGCCGGGCCGGGTCGTCGGCCGCACGGTCGATCTCGATGGCAAACCCGGTTTCACGCTTACCTTGCAGGCTCGCGAGCAGCACATCCGCCGCAGCAAGGCGACTTCAAATATCTGTACCAATCAGGGTCTCGCGGTGACTGCCGCGGCCATTTATCTTTCACTGCTGGGTGCAGAGGGATTGCGCCGGGTCGCCGTGCAAAGCCACGTCAACATGAAGCGCCTGCTTGGCATGCTCGCTGGTATCAAAGGTGTGCGACAGAAGTTCGATCACGGGTTTTTTCACGAAACCGTTGTGTCGCTGAGCAAGCCAGTGAAGCAGGTATGCGATACGCTGCGTGAAGCGGGCATTGTTGCAGGATACGACCTGGGAAAGGCATACCCTGAGCTTGGCAGTTCAATATTGGTCTGCACGACGGAAACACGCAGCGAAGCAGACTTGCAACATTATGCGGAATCGATGTCGCGCTGCCTTGGCGGCACTTGACCTCTGGCGAATACAGCGAAGGGAACGGGAAAGAAAATGGCAACAGTTACGCTCAAGGGCAATAAGGTGAAAGTAGGCGGGAATCTCCCCGCCGTGGGAAAGGCGGCTCCGGACTTCAGCCTGACAGGCAAGGACCTGTCAGACGTAACACTTGGCTCGTTTGCCGGCAAGCGCAAGGTTCTGAATATCGTGCCCAGCCTCGATACGCCGACCTGCCAGCAATCGACACGGGTCTTCAATGAAAAGGCCTCGGCGCTGAAGAACACCGCAGTGTTGGTGATTGCCGCGGACTTGCCGTTCGCCATGTCACGGTTTTGCGGAGCTGAGGGACTGGAAAACGTTGTCACGCTGTCCACCTTCCGCGGGCGCGACTTTCATGACAAGTACGGTGTCGACATACTCGATGGCCCGCTAAGGGGGCTGACCGCCCGGGCGGTTGTGGTGCTCGACGAGGACAACAAGGTCATGCACTCGGAACTGGTGCCGGAAATTGCAAGCGAACCCGATTATCAGGCTGCCCTGGATGCAATCGCGGGATGATTCGATGACCTCACGCGCCGTTGGACAACGGCTTCGGCGAGCTGTGGTTCGCTCAAGGATTTCAGTAAACCTGCAACCTGGTGCCGCGACAGCGGCCCTTCTTCCGCATGCTTATTTTTGACCGCTCCCGCCCGGGCCGTCGTGCCCAGGCACAGAGTCCGGCCCGGGCCGAACAGGTTGATATCGCGCCCGGGTTGTTGCGCGGCGATGATCTGTCATTGCCCGAGGTTTCGGAACTCGATGTCGTGCGCCATTACACGCGATTGTCGCAACTGAACTTCTCGATCGATACGCATTTCTATCCGCTGGGTTCTTGCACCATGAAGTACAACCCGCGTGCCTGTAATGCGCTGGCAATGCTGCCTGGATTTGTCGGGCGCCATCCGCTGGCGCCGGCTGAAACCGGGCAGGCGTTCCTTGGTTTCATGTACGAACTCCAGAACATGCTGTGCGACGTCACCGGGATGGCGGCGGTCGGTCTTGCGCCGATGGCAGGAGCGCAAGGCGAGTTCGCCGGCGTCGCCATGATACGTGCCTACCACGAGGCGCGCGACGATGCCGCGCGCACCGAAATCATTGTCCCCGACGCGGCCCACGGTACCAACCCTGCGACTGCGACGATGTGTGGCTACAAGGTTCGTGAAGTCCCAACGGACCACGATGGTAACGTCGATCTGGCGGCGTTGAAGCAAGCGGTGGGTCCGCAAACGGCGGGATTGATGCTCACCAATCCGTCGACTCTGGGTGTTTTCGAACGCACCATCGAGCAGATGCGTGATGTCGTGCACGGCGCCGGTGGTTTGCTCTATTACGATGGCGCCAACCTCAATGCGATTCTCGGGCGGGTGCGGCCAGGCGATATGGGTTTCGATGTTATACACATGAATTTGCACAAGACCTTTTCCACACCGCACGGTGGCGGAGGCCCGGGTGCCGGACCGGTTGGCGTGGGCGAAAGACTGAAGCCGTTTCTTCCGGTGCCGATTGTCGAGCGCGTGAATGACACCTACGTCATGCTGGACGAATCGGACCGACCGCAGTCCATTGGCCGGCTCTCGGCGTTCATGGGCAATCCCGGTGTGCTGTTGCGCGCATATATTTATGCACGCATGTTGGGCCGGGCCGGGATGCGGCGGGTTGCGGACTACGCGACCCTGAATGCCAATTACCTGATGGCAAAGCTGTCGAAACTCGGGTTCGAACTCGCTTATCCCAAACGCCGCGCCAGTCATGAATTCATTGTGACGCTGCGCAAACTCAAGGACGAGACGGGTGTGACGGCGATGGATTTTGCCAAACGTCTGCTGGACAAAGGGTTTCACGCGCCAACCACCTATTTCCCTTTGCTTGTGCCGGAATGCCTTTTGATTGAGCCTACCGAAACCGAGTCGAGAGAGACGCTGGATGCGTTTGCGGCGGCGATGAAGGAAATTCTTGACGAGGCCTATAGTCAGCCTGCACTCGTCAAACAGGCTCCCCATACCATGCCGGTACGCCGCCTCGACGACGTGCGCGCTGCGCGCCACCTGGACCTGCGATGGACGGCGGCGACGTAGAAAGCCCGCACAAGGGCAAGACCGGGCTGCGGCGCATCTGGAACGCGTTCTTCTACTCTGTTGACGGGCTGGCGGCTGCTTTCCGCCATGAAGACGCGTTTCGTCAGGAATCGCTCCTTGCCCTGGTTCTGATTCCGGTGGCGCTTTTCCTGCCGGCAAGCGGTGTTGGCAAAGCGTTGATGATTGCAAGTGTCTTGTTGGTGCTTGTCGTCGAGTTGCTCAACTCCGCGGTCGAGGCCGTCGTTGACAGGATTTCCCTGGAAAACCATCACCTTGCCAAGCGCGCCAAGGACATTGGAAGTGCCGCGGTTCTGATGTCATTGGTCAATGTGCTGGTCGTCTGGGCGCTGGTGTTGTTTGCCTAGGAGCCTGTCGGACTTAGGATGATTCGGCTGAAACGGTGGGAGAGCGGCCCATATTTCACCGATTTTTCCTTACATATTCCCGATATGCGCGTCAAAATCGGCAAAATCTGTGCGCTCTCTCCCAGCGTTTAAATAGAACCGGTGTTTCGCTATCGAACACCTGGGTCCGACAGGCTCCCAGGCGGACGGTTGTTGGCCCCCGGCGCGCCTCGGTGGCTATAGCGCGTTGCGGCCTCGCCGGCCCGGAAAAACAAAACGCTGCTGCCGCAATCTGGCAACAAAGGGCCGGGCAGATCGTATTTCCATGCTGCTGGTGGCAGACAATTGATCGGCCGTTGCGACACCGGCTTTCTCATTGAAGCGATGCGGTTTTCACCTTGTTTTCGGGGTCCATCTCCGCGCAAGCCATGTTGGGGCAGAGTCGTCCGGCATCGTCGCCCCTGAGTCTGCTCTTCAGTAACCTCCGGACTTTCGACAGCAGTTGCCCAGGTTAAGGGCGTATCTCCCGCGAGCACCGGTTTCGCCTTCTTGATCCCGCCGTGCACTTGCGTGTTCGTCAGAAACTGGCTGGTCGCAGAGTCGGACGGCAGAGCGAACGATCCTGCACCGATTAGGGGTCCGGGCGGTATTCCTCAGGCCCGAAGTCTGCTTATTGCAGCCTGTTACAACGGATCGACTATCACTGTGCAGAACATCAATATGCCTCAGTTGGGAAGGGATGATATCCCCTTAGTTTCAAAAAAATCATACACTTTGGAGATTAATATCGTAAAATCTCTAGGTAGACAGGTATATTGTGCGAAAATCCAATAAGTTAGCGATTCGAGGCCAGTATCAAGGCGGGTTGGGCAGCCGATGATTGAGGCGAGGTTCTTCGAGGCGGACTGGTTCGCGGAGTTGGTAATTTCTGCATGGTTGCAGGCAACATTGATGATGACCTTCGCCCGTGGTTACGGTCGAAGTGCCACGGCCGTCGGGTTGCGGGCGTGACCTTGAGCAATAGCCTTGAAATGGCGACCGCGACCCATACCGGAATGGTTCGCTCCCACAACGAAGACAGTGTCAACGTCGAGGCCGACATCGGACTTGCCGTGCTCGCTGACGGAATGGGCGGATATAACGCCGGCGAGGTGGCAAGCGGTATTGCGACCGCTTTGATTACCGACGAAACGAAGCAGGCGCTGATGCAGCTTGACCTGCGGAAACCAGGCGCCGGAAATGGCGAAAGCGCTCCGTCTGCCTTGCTGCATGATGTGGTAGCGAAGGCGAACGAGTCGATCTATCGGGCGGCCAACAGTCAGCCCCAATATGCCGGTATGGGAACAACGCTCGTTGTCGGGTTGTTCTTTGATAACAAGGTGACGGTTGCGCACATTGGGGACTCGCGCTGCTATCGGCTGCGTGACAACAAGCTGGAGCAGATCACCCGCGATCATTCCCTGCTACAAGAACAGATCGACAGCGGATTGCTTACCAGGGAAGCGGCGCGGCGCTCGCAAAACAAGAATCTGGTTACCCGTGCATTGGGTATAGAAGTCAGCGCGACTCCGGAAGTGCACGTGCATGACGTGCGGTCCGGAGATGTGTATCTGATGTGTTCGGATGGTCTCAATGACATGGTCGAGGACGAGGATATCGAACTCGCGGTGAGTTCCCTGTCTTCAAATTTGCCCCTGGCAGCATCGCAACTCGTGCAGATGGCGAACGACGCTGGCGGGCGGGATAACGTGTCGGTAGTGCTCATCAAGATCAAGAAGGACTTTCCCGCCGCCGACGGCTGGGTATCAAAAGTCCGTTCTTGGTTCATTTAGGGTCACAAGGAAGCGGCTATGGCGAAGTTAATTCTCAGTCTTGATGATCGGGTCATCAAGGATTTCGAAATAAGTAAAGAGCGCATGACGATCGGCCGCAAACCCCATAACGATATTCAGATCGACAATCTCGCCGTCAGTGGCGAGCATGCGATGATCATGACGATCCTCAATGACTCGTTTCTTGAGGATCTTGCCAGTACCAACGGGACCATGGTTAATGGCAAGGCAGTAAAAAAGCATTTTCTGCAGCCCGACGATGTCGTCGAGATCGGCAAGTACAAACTGCGCTATATCAATGACAAGGCCGGCAAGGTCAGCCAGGAAGAGTTCGAGAAGACGATGGTGTTGAGGGCCCCGGCCAATTCTGCACCGGCGACTCCGCAGCCAGCGGCGACCAACACCCAAACCGACATTCGTGGCGGAAGCGCTACTGACACGCAGGCGGGCTTTCAGACCTCGACTGTCAGCGGCGCGAGCGCAGCCGCTTCCCGGCAAGCCGCTTCGGCCGTCAAGGCGGCGGCTATTGCGGCTAATTCGCAGACAAATGCAGGCAACGTGCCGTCAAATGCTGTTAACGCCCCGCAAAATCCCGGTAAGAATGCAGCCGAGGCGCAACCACAATCTGGTGCCGAATCGGGTGGAGTGATACAGATCCTTTCCGGCCCCAACGCGGGAAGGGAACTACCGCTCAGCAAGCCACTGACAACGCTCGGCAAACCGGGCATGCAGGTCGCAGTCATTGCCAAGCGCCCCCAGGGGTATTTCATTACCCACGTCGAAGGAACGAATTTTCCGGTGGTCAACGGCAAATCGCTGGATGCGCAGGCTCAGAAACTCAAGGACCATGACATTATCGAGCTTGCCGGCGTCAAGATGGAGTTTTTCCTGAAGGGTTGATCAATCTGCATCGCGACCGGGCTCCAGTAACGTTTGATCGTGTTTTGCGTCGCGGCCTGATCGCCCTGTTGAGGCACAGCCTGCCGGAAGCACGGTGCGCCGTGTGGCTTAAGCGTGCTTCACCGCTTGAGAGAGCCGGTTTCTGAAGACCAGGCAATGATCGCGATGGTGCGGTCGCGAGCGGCCGAGTGCCCGTTACCACGACCAGGGTGCCGCAATCGATAGCGGCAGCCACGCGCTCCAGGACTCGGAGCGGAAAGCGAGGAGATTTGCCGCAATGCCTTCGCATGGTTGGCAATCGGAGTTGCACGCGCTCCTCCGGTCCTGTTGCGAGAGTGCGCCGGTTGCAGTCAAGCCTGCGGTGTACAGACCCCGACGCCATCAACTCTGGCCCGGGCCGATGCGCAGCGTGGCCGGCTATGGACTTGCTGCACAACAACCCGATGAAATGTTGACGGCGCCCGTACCACCGCAAAGACGCAATCCGGGTAACTTCGGCGGAAGAACGGAGCAAAGTGAAGCCAAACGAGGCTTCCTGGGAGTTGGCTTCGTTGTTGCTTTCCAAGGGGTATATGACCTTGTTGCGACCCTTGTTACAGATGCTGCGGGCATTGCCATTGAGCGCTGTCTTGACAGGCTTTCTGTCTGCGAATTCGTTATTGGCACTGAAGCGGTGCTGCCGTACCGCCGTCGGACCGGCGGCGCTATGGCGTTGGGCCGGTTGCGCCCGTTTCGACGTGCAGATACTGACAGTGCCCAGGGCCGCGCCATGAGGCAGGAGTCGGTTTAGGCATGCAGCTCAGGATTCTTGGATGCAGCGGCGGCATCGGCGGAACCTTGCAGACGACTTCGATGCTCGTCGATCACGACATTCTGGTCGATGCCGGCACGGGCGTTACGGCGCTGACGCTATCGGAACTCGAGCAAATCGATCACGTTTTTCTGACCCACGCCCATCTCGACCACATCGCGGCGCTCCCGCTGATTGTCGATACGGTAGGAACGATCCGCTCGAAACCGCTGGTCGTTCACTGCCTGCCCGAAGTCAAGAAAAGCCTGCAGGATCATATATTCAACTGGAAGATCTGGCCTGATTTTGGCCAGCTTCCTTCAAAGGACAAGCCGTTTCTCGTATGGCGCCCGATTGAACTCGGAGAAACGGTTGAGTTGGGTGGGCGCCGGTTTACCGCGCTGCCGGCCAATCATGTTGTGCCGGCAGTCGGCTACTGGCTCGATAGCGGAAAATCGAGCCTGGTGTTTACCGGCGATACGACCTCGAACGACGCATTGTGGGAAGTCGTCAATGGCATTGCGAATCTGCGCTACCTGATCATTGAAACCGCGTTTCCGAATACCGAGCGTGAGTTGGCCATCCAGTCAAAACACCTCTGCCCAAGCTTGCTTGCCGAAGAGTTGGGCAAACTGAAACACACGGTGCAGGTATTTATCACGCACCTCAAGCCGGGCGCCGTTACGCAGACGATGGCGGAAGTCCAGGAAGACGCCTTGCAGTTTGGCCCGCGAATGCTGGCAAACGGACAGGTGTTTCGTTTCTGAACATGGAGCAGCAGGTAGCGAGCCGCTTATGGCGGTTTGACGCTTTTGAATGAACTGATCAAGAAGTACGAACTGAGGACGAAAATATGAGCACGGTCTCTGAACTCAAGCCCAAGCCAGGCCAGAAAAACCTGGAGGAGATCTCATCCAAGCTGGAATTTCAGAAAAGGCTGCAAACGGTCACCAACCGTATCCATGCGGCACGAAACGTTGACGAGATCATGCTGGAAGTGTCGCAGGACATCTGCACGCTGTTCGGAGCTGACCGGTTGACGATATACATTCTTTCCGAGGACCGGGCGACTATTGTTTCCAAAGTCAAGACGGGTTTGTCGTCCTTCAAGGATCTTAAACTGCCAATCAATGAACAGAGCATTGCAGGTTATGTTGCCCTTACGAAGAAGCTGATAAACATCAAGGATGTCTACGACGAGAAAGAGTTGCGCTCGCATCATCCGGAATTGCGCTTTCTTGTGGAAGTCGACCGCCGTACCGGATATCGCACCAAGCAGATGCTGGTCGCCCCCGTGGTCGACGGCGCGAACGAGGACCTCATCGGTGTAGTCCAGTTGATCAATTCCAAAAACGGTCAACCCTTCGACGCGCTTGCTGAAGAAAATGCATCGCATCTTGGCGAAACGCTGGGCATTGCGCTCAAGCAGCGTACCAAGTCCACCGGAGTTCTGCGCGGGAAATACGATGCGCTTGTCACCGACGCTGTCCTTTCGGCGGAAGAAATGGAGCTTGCGACACGCTCTGCGCGCCGCAAGAGCATTGATATTGAAGACGTGCTGATTGACGAGTTCCAGGTAAAGCCGAAGGCAATTGGCGAAGCCTTGGCGAAATTTTTCGGCGTCAAATACGAGCCGTTCAAGCAGGACCGCGTGAAACCGATGGATCTGCTGCGCAACCTCAAGCGCGACTTCGTCGAGAGCAGCTGGTGGATTCCACTGGAGGAGGGCAAAGATGGTCTGTTGGTGCTGACCACTGATCCGGAGAAGGTGCGCTCTTCCCGAATTGTCAACAACATCTTTTCGAAGAAACGCATCATCTATTGCGCCTGTTCCCGGAGGGAGTTCGAGGCTACTGTGGATCTGTTCTATGGCTCCGCAGCCGACAGTGCTTCGATCGGCGATCTGCTCGAGGGGATGGAGGACGAACACGACGAGGACGGTTCGCCCTCCGACGAGGTTTCGCTTGCCGAAGACAACGAGGTCGTCAAGCTCGTCAACAAGGTGATCATTGATGCGTATAACCAGGGCGCGTCCGATATTCACATCGAACCGTACCCGGGCAAGGCCAAGACGGAAATCCGTTTTCGCAGGGACGGTTCGCTGCAGCCTTACATCTCGGTGCCGGCGAGCTATCGGAACGCGATCGTTGCGCGACTGAAAATCATGTGCGACCTCGATATTTCCGAAAAGCGCAAGCCGCAGGACGGGAAGATCAAGTTCCGGAAATTCGGCCCGCTCGACATCGAACTGCGGGTTGCGACTGTCCCGTCGGCGGGCGGCGTCGAAGACATCGTCATGCGGATTCTGGCGGCGGGCGAGCCCATTCCGGTGGACAAGCTGGGTCTGTCGAGGGGTAACGTCGAAAAGCTGAAAGCGACTGTTTCGAAGCCTTACGGTCTTTTCTTTGTCTGTGGCCCAACCGGTTCGGGTAAGACCACAACCCTGCACTCGGTACTTGGTTACCTCAATACACCCGAGACGAAGATCTGGACTGCTGAAGACCCGGTCGAGATTACCCAGAAAGGCCTCCGGCAGGTGCAGATGAATCCCAAAGCAGGCCTGACGTTCGCAACGGCGATGAAGGCATTCCTGAGGGCAGACCCGGACATCATCATGGTCGGCGAGATGCGCGACAAGGAGACGACTGCGATCGGCATCGAGGCTTCCCTGACCGGTCACCTGGTATTCGCAACCCTGCACACAAACAGCGCGCCCGAATCGATTACCCGATTGCTGGACATGGGTATGGATCCGTTCAACTTTGCCGATGCCCTGCTGGGCGTGCTTGCCCAGCGGCTTGGAAAGCGTCTGTGCTCCAAATGCAAGGCACCGCATGTGGCAACCAAGGATGAGCTGAAATCCCTGATGGACGAGTATTGCCTCGAGCTAACGCACACCGAAGGCTGGAAGAAAGATCCGAAAGGTTCGTTCGAAGCAATATATCGAGATTGGGTGAAGGATTTCGCCGACGACAAGGGGCAGTTCACGCTCTATTCCCCGGTCGGCTGCGACACCTGCGGCGGAACGGGTTACAAGGGCCGCGTCGGATTGCATGAATTGCTGCTCGGGTCCGACGACGTCAAAAAACACATCCAGGAACACGCCCGCGTGGCGGATATCGTATCGACGGCCTTGTCCGAAGGAATGCGCACTCTGAAACAGGATGGCATCGAGAAAGTGTTGCAAGGCATTACCGATATTCACCAGGTGCGGGCGGTGTGTATCAAGTAATCGGCGGTCTGACGGGGTGACCGTAATGAACATGTTGCCTGATCCGGAGATGCACGACAGCATGGACCTTCTTCGTCGTCTCGATGAGCTGAACGAGATCGGCATCTCGTTGTCGCGTCAGAGAGACACAAAGCGCCTGCTTGAGGCAATTCTGGTAGCCGCAAAGAAGATTACCAATGCCGATGGCGGAACCTTGTATCGCGTTGATCGCGAGGCAAAGATAGCGCGCTTCGAAATAATGCTGACGGATTCACTTGGTATCGCCATGGGCGGCACAAGCGGTACCGACGTGCCTTTCTACCCGGTTCGACTATACGACCAGTCGGGAGAGCCCAATAATTCGATGGTTGTCGCCTATTCCGTATTGCACGGCGAGACGGTCAACATTGCCGATGCCTACGTAGCCGAAGGCTTTGATTTCAGCGGCACAAAAAGTTTCGATCAAAAAACCGGGTATCGCTCCCAGTCTTTCCTGACTGTGCCGATGAAAAACCACAACAATGAAATCATCGGGGTTCTGCAGTTAATCAATGCCAAGGACCGCAAGACGGGAAGCATTGTCGCCTTTGGCCAGGCAGATCAGCAACTCGCTGAATCGCTTGCCTCTCAGGCGGCGGTCGCGCTGACCAATAGCCAGCTGATCAACCAGCTGGAGAATCTTTTCGAGTCGTTCATCGGCCTGATCAACGGAGCGATCGATGACAAATCACCATACACGGGCGGGCACTGCGAACGGGTGCCGGCGCTGACAATGATGCTGGCCGAAGCGGTGAACGATACCAGGGAAGGACCGTTTGCCGACTTCACCATGAGCGAGAAGGACCGGTACGAACTGAAGATCGCGGGACTGCTTCATGACTGCGGCAAGATCACGACGCCGGTTCACGTCGTCGACAAGGCGACCAAGCTGGAGACCATTTTCGACCGGATTGCCCTGGTCGATACGCGATTTGAGATCGTGCGGCGCGACGCCGAGATTCGAATGCTGAAGCAGCAACTCGCGGCGCCCGAAGATGCGCACGGCGAACGGCGCCTGGCGGCGCTCGAGTTCGACGCGATTTGCAGCCAGATCGAATCCGACCGTGAATTCCTGCGAGGGGCCAATATCGGCACGGAGAAGATGCGCAGCGAAGATCAGGACCGTGTGCGCCGGATTGCGAAAACCTATCGCTGGCGAGACATATTTGGAGTTGATCAGGATTTCCTGACCGAAGATGAGTTGAAGAATCTGACGATCTCTTCCGGTACGCTCACGCAGGAGGAGCGGCAGATTATCAATCACCATATCGATGTGACGATTACGATGCTCGAGGCGCTGCCATGGCCCAGCCATCTTCGCAACGTGCCAGAGTACGCTGGCGGGCATCATGAGCGCATGGATGGCAAAGGCTACCCGCGAGGACTGACCGGTCAGCAGATGTCCGTACAGGCGCGTCTGATGGCCATTGCGGACATATTCGAAGCGCTGACCGCAAAAGACCGACCCTACAAGAAGGGCAAGACGCTCGGCGAGTCGCTGAGCATCCTTCGCCGGTTCAAGGAGAATGGGCACATCGACCCCGACCTGTTCGACGTCTTCATGAAACAAAAGGTTTACATGAAGTATGCGCACCGGTTTCTTGATCCCGAGCAAATCGACGGATTCGTTGACGCTCCGATTGCCAGCTCTGCAATCGGGTGACAAACAGCGTCAATTGATGACTGCGGCGCCCGACACACAAATTTTCTACTGCCGTGGCAGGCGCAATCCAAGCGCTGCTTCTTATTGAATCAGGGTTTGGTATGGGTCAAAACCAACTTTATGAAAACGCTGCAACATTATGGTTATTAGACCTTTCCAAGGGGAGGGCAGACTTGCATTTTGGCCCGTTCAACCCCATGTCAGACCTGGCACGGCACTTGCCAATGTAGTCCCCGAACACACACGCATCGGTGTGTTTTAATCCAATCAACGAAGGAGTGATTCATGAAAGCCGTCCAAAAGGGTTTTACCCTAATCGAACTGATGATCGTGGTTGCGATCATCGGTATCCTGGCCGCGGTCGCATTGCCCGCGTATCAGGACTACACCGCCCGCGCGAAAATGTCTGAAGTAATTCTCGCCGCGTCTGCTTGCCGTACCAGCATTACCGAGTCCATCCAGTCCTCGACCGCCCTGCCGGGTGCGGGCCAGTGGGGTTGTGAGACCAGCCTGGCAAACGCGGGTGTCAATTCTTCCAAGTATGTTGATGAGATCCGTACCAATACCGCAGGCGAAGTCTGGGTCAGCGCGACCGGCATCAACTCCATCGTCAATGGCATGGCCATCATTCTCAAGCCGTGGCAGGACGCTGCCGCGACCACCGTCCCTGCAGCTGGTGACGCCGTGGCGCGTTGGGACTGCGGTCCGGATCCGGCCAATGCCTCGGACATCAACAAGTTCCTGCCGGGTTCTTGCCGTGCGACCATCGTCAGCGCTGGTGGTCACGCACTCAGCCCGTCTTAATAGAGGGCGAACTTGCGGTGGCTGGTGGGTTCGGCTGCCGGGAAAAAGGGTGCCATCCGGCACCCTTTTTTTTGCCATTGATCATGATTGCCGTGCAGGGCTGCCGGGTATTGGGAGAATGTCATTGATTCCAGCAAACCATTTGTATCGCAAGGCAGGTTGGCACGCCTACGAGGCACACTTGCGTGTTTTGGAGACGCACGTGCACATTGGGAGACTCGGGCAGTGTTAGAAGCCAAGCAACGCCTGTGGCCCGGGCTTTCGTCCATCGGTGGCAGTGCGATATCGCGTCCGGGCCCAATGCTGCTGGTTCTCGGGTTGCTGGCAAGCTATCTGATCATCGCGCCGGCGTGGTCTCCACGGCTGCTCTGGTGGCGTTACGACAATGCACGCCTGTTGGAAATCGCGTTATTGGTAACCATCGGGGTCATGACGGCGTTGCCGGTGATCTCCCGCGCGCTCTATCAGAGTTGGGAGGCACTCGGCCGGGCGCCGAGCGTGCTACTCATGGTTTTCCTGGCCTTCGGGGCGCTCAGCGCAGCGACGTCGAACGTGCCCCAGGTTGGCAGCCTCCAACTCAGCCTGGTCCTGTTATTGGTGTGCGCGACTCTGGTCGTCGCTGCAGCGGTCCGTGAAACCGGCTCCCAGGCGGAGCGGGTGTTGTCGATGGCCGTCTGCGCAGGCGCACTACTGGTGGTGCTGCAATTCTGGGCAGCGCAGGCGGTGCATCTGATCCAGTCTGACGCGTTCCAGTGGCACAGCCCGTTTCTCGAATTCGCCAACGTTCGTTTCTTCAGCCAGTATCAATCCTACACACTGCTGCTCATCGTACTGCCCTTGATGCTGTTTCAATGCAGCAGAACATCGAGGCTGCTGCTTTACTTTCTTGCTGCCAATTGCTGGGCCTTGCAGTGGATGGTTGGAACCCGCGCGGTCTGGGTCGGGTTCGCCGTGGCTTCCATTATCGTCTTGGTCTTTGGTCGCGGCTATCGAAAGGACTGGTTTAAACATCAGGCCATGGCGGTCCTGGGTGGTCTGGTTATTTTTGTCGCTTTTACCGGGGTGTTGATGCCGAAAGCGGAGGCGCCGCCGATCCCCAGGATCCACTCGGTAACGGAGCGGGGCTGGCAGAGCGTGAACGCGCGTGTCACCATGATCAAGGGTGCACTCGGCATGATCCGGACACATCCTGGTCTGGGCGTTGGGCCGGGCCAGTTCGGTCACAATTATTCGGCCACGCTCGCGGCGCATCCGCACAACAGCGCACTGCAGTTCCTGGCCGAGTATGGCCTCATCGCCGGAGGCGCCGCGGTCGCGTTACTGGCAATGCTGGGCCTGCATGCGATCGGCGTGATTCGGGCCTCTCCGATGCCGCCAACGAAGTCGGGGGCCGTTAGCGTGTTTGTCGCCTCCGCACTGATCATGGGCCTGGTCGATTCGTTGTTCAGCGGCAACCTCACGATGCCGCACAGCCAGATCATGTTCTGCGTGGTCGCGGGGTGGCTGCTTGGCCGCAGCCGGACAGGTACGCACCGAGTGTGCCCGCCGATCGGATCGCCTGACGCAAAGGTTCGCTCTGTCCGGTACCGTGCTGCTGGCTGCCGTGATCGCCCTGATGCTGAGCGTTGAATATGCGAGCGTCATTCACCACATGCCATGGTGGCAGAAGCCCAATCCGCCCAACCTCTGGCAGTACGGCCGGTTCTCGGCATGGTGACCGGACTGAAAGGTGCGGAGCCGCCGTGTCGTGCCTTGCCCGGTTATCGTCGGTAGACGGACGCCTTGAGCGGCAGTCCGTTGCTCAGATAGGAATGGAAGTACTCGAGATTGTTTAACTCTTCACTGCCGGCGGCGAACGGCACGGCGCGCACCGCCTCCATGCAACGCTGGTAGCGCATATGCAGCGTGAAGAGAAATTCGCCGCCCCGAAAGACCGGGAAATGCGGCGCCTGACCGATGGCCGGAGACAGCAATTCGTCCCGGAAATAGTGGCCGGCATGCGTCAGATGACATGACGCGCAGGCAAGGTTGTGTTGGCCGATGCGCCGAAAGTAGAACGCCCGGCCCGCTTCGTATTTCCGGCCTGCCGCTTCCGAATCGACCTTGATGTCCATCAGCATCCCGTCGGAGAGCGTGCGCGCGTAGGCGGTCAGCACGCCCATTGTCTTCGTGTCCCCGTAATCGAACCCGGCTTCGTTGTTGGTTTTCAAACAGCTGTTGAGCGCCATCTCGAAGGTCACGACACGGTCGGCCGCGTCGTCGTAGTAGGGGTACCGGCCCGCGATGTTGCGCCCGCCGTTCTCAAAGCAGTCCGCGAACGTGCTGCCATTGCCAAACGGCCTTTCCCAGATTTCGCGGCCGCGGTCGATGTCTCCCTGAAACGGCGGGAAGTCCATAATGCTCTCGTACTGCGCCCGTGCGTCCTCGCTCAGCATCATCGAGCCATGAATGTACTCCTGCAAAGGCACGCCAGGAAAACGCTGCTCGAATAACGCCAGGAAAGCGTTGCGGTCTTCCTCCGGGGAAGAAGCGGCCGGAACAATCCACGCCAGCATCAAGGCCGCGGCAAGCATCTGGCGAAACGGCTTCATGTGGTCGCGCTTGCGGTTCATTCCACAGTCGCCTCGCCGCCTCCGGTCTGGCCGAAATTGTCCTGCCATGCGACCGTGATCTTGTCGCCGGATTTGGCCCCGTCGAGACGGAAATGCAGAAACGGGTTACGCGAAACAGACCGGCTCCACTCGACCTCCAGCACGGTGGTCCCGTTATGCATCGCCTGCAGGGTCTTGATGAAATGCTTGGGTATGATTTCGCCGGTCACCTTGTCCTTTCGATACCCGGTTTCCATCGGATGGAAGATCAGCATTTTCACATCTGCAACATCGCCCTTTCGGGTGATACGCATGCGCATCGGATCTATTGCAACCGGGTCTGCCACTAACGCTCTCCCATGATACGTTCGGACAAGGTTTGTTCTGTCGGCTATTCGCCGCAACCGCCAATAGTGACTGTGACGTCGCGCGAGACGGTGTAGTGCTTGCCGCCAGCGAGCACGACGACATGCACTTTGGCCGACTCGCCCATCTTGATGCGGGTAGCGAAAAACGGTTGCACCCCTTTGAGGAACGTATAGCTTGCGACCAAAGGCTGGGGGTTCTTTTCCGCGAAAACGTAGATTCTTTCGGTTTCGGGGATATTGCTGGTGACTTGCATTGGAACGATGGCGCCGTTCTCGGCGATCTCCGGCGTCTTGAGTTCGATTTGATCGGATTCAATGAGATCAAGTGCGCCAACGCTTTTCAGAGCATCCGGGAATCTGGTTTCATCGAACGCCTTGGCGTTCCACTGTGCCGCGAGGGCCTTCAGTGGGAGCAGCATGGACCCGGCCACGATTCCGATCATGGAGCCGATGAATGTCACGAATTGTCTGCGAGCATGTTCCATGTTTATGGGTTACGCGGTGCGGCTTCTCACAAGGTGTAGAGGTAGTCGATGATCAGTTCGATTTCATCGTCACTGAGAATCAGATGCCTGCCAAACGGCGGCATGATCGTATCGGGGTTGCGCTTCGCCGCGTCCCAAATCTGGCTGCGCAGCGCCTCGCGGTCACTGAAGCGCTCGCGCATGGCGACTAGCGGGGGGGCGATATTGGCTTTGGTGACCGCCTGGGCATCTGATGGCGCGGCATGGCATGCAAGACAGTTGCCTTTGTCAAAATCGTGTGCCAGCCGGCGGCCTTCTTCGACGCGGCTGTCGTCTGCGCTCACATCTCCGTGAACAACGAGAAGGGTGAGCGGCAGCAGGGTGGCCGCCACGGCGCGTTGCAGCGAATTGATCGTCATTATCGGGTAGTGACCTCGCCGGCTTGCCGAGGTTCACCTGCGTATGGCGTCATCCGCCAGCCACTGCCCGGATTTACCGCCGGATTTCTGCAGCAAGCGGATGCCATCGATCTGCATCCCCCGGTCCACCGCCTTGCACATGTCGTAGACCGTGAGCAAGGCGACGCTGACCGCCGTAAGCGCTTCCATTTCAACACCGGTGCGCCCGACAGTCTCAGCCGTTACCGTGCACAGAACCGAGGATTTGGGTTCGTCGACGTCGAATTCGACCGCAATCCGGGTCAGTGGAATCGGGTGGCACAGCGGAATCAGTTCTGACGTGCGTTTGGATCCCTGTATGGCGGCAATGCGGGCAACCCCCAGAACATCGCCTTTCCTGGCGCTGCCTTCCAGAATCTTTTTCAGTGTTGCCGGCAACATGGTGATGTTGCCGGAGGCAACGGCCACACGGCGGGTTTCGGACTTCTCACCGACATCCACCATATGTGCCTGACCGTGCGCGTCGAAATGCGTCAGTTTGTTCAACTCGTTTCTCTACAATCTTTGAGTTTCAATGCTCGAACTTTAAGCAGGTTCCGATATCATAGCACTGTGAAACTACACGTTTTTTTGTTGATTCTCGCGCTTTCCTTGCGCGCCGCCAGTGCTCAGGACCTGCCTGATCTCGGTGACTCTTCGCAATCTGCCTTGTCGCCGATACAGGAGCGCCGTTTGGGTGCCACCATCATGCGGCAGGTCCGCTTGAACAGCGCGTACATGGACGATGTCGAAGTGACTGACTATGTCAGCCATATCGGATACACACTGGTCGCCAACAGCCCCGATCCCGGCGGGCACTTCGAATTTTTCGTGATCAGCGACAGTTCCATCAATGCTTTTGCCCTGCCCGGCGGTTATATCGGCGTTCACAGCGGATTGATACTGGCCGCCCAAAGCGAGTCGGAGATGGTCGGTGTCATAGGCCACGAAATCGCGCATGTGACGCAGCGGCATATAGCGCGAATGATGGCGGCGCAGAAGAAGACCGGGCTCGCTTCGCTTGCCGCCCTTGCCGTGGCCATTCTCGCGGCAAGTTCCAGCCCGGAGCTGGCGCAAGCCGCGATCGTAGCCTCGCAAGCGGTGCCTTTGCAGTCAGCGCTGAGTTTCAGCCGCGACCACGAGCGCGAAGCCGACCGGATCGGCCTGCAGATCGTGCAGAAATCGAATTATGACGTGCACGCCATCCCCACGTTCTTCGAACGGCTGCAGCGTGCGTCGCAGATTTACGAGGGCGGAGCGCCTTCCTATCTGCGAACCCACCCGTTGACTTTCGAGCGTATCGCCGACGTTCAGAACCGTACTGAAGCCGTGCCCTATCGGCAGATTCCGGACAGTCTCGCCTTTCACCTGGTGAGGGCCCGCCTGGTCGCGTTGGAAGGCCCTGCATCCGAAGCGGTTCCGGCGTTCAAGGCGCGCATCGAGCAGCGTAAATCTGCCAGTGAGGTGGCGTCGCGCTACGGTCTTGTGGTGGCCATGCTGCGGACGGAGAAATTGTCTTCAGCAGACTTTGATGCCGCGCGCGAGCACGTCAATGCAATCAGGAAAGATGCGCCCGATCACCCCATGATCATCGCGCTCGCCGCCGAACTCGAAGTGCGTTCCGGCAATATAGAGTCAGGTTTGGATTTGTACCGTCAGGGACTGGCGTTGTTTCCGACGCGCAAGGCCTTGATGTACGGTTATGCGGATACGTTACTGGATACGGGACAAGCGGCACAGGCTGCCGAGTATCTCGACCGGAGTGTCGATGTTGTGGACACTGACCCGCGCCTGTTTGAATTCAAGGCCGCTGCGCATGCCGCGTTGGGGCAGCGTATGGCTCAACATCGAGCACAGGCCGAAGCCCTGATTCTAAGGGGCAATTTGACAGCGGCGATTGAACAGTTACGGCTCGCGCAAGCAAGTGACGACGGGAATTTCTACGAGAGATCCATTGTCGATTCCCGGCTCCGCGAGTTAATGGCGCTGGATACGGAGTTGCGTCGCGAGAACTGACCCGCTAACGGCATGCGGCGATGCGATATGCGGTTCGCAGCGTGAATCGCTCGCCAGTCGAGGAGGTTTTTCCTATCATGTCTGTGGTCTCCCCCGCGCACGCTGGCTATGAAGAAGATCGGCAAGTACGAACTCGTTCGTGAACTGGGCAAGGGCGCAACCAGCGTTGTTTATCTGGCGCGCGATTCCTTCGCGAATCGCGAGGTGGCGATCAAATTCGTTCACGCCGACTCGTTGAGGGACGATGAGCACGGCAAGCGTTTCCGCAAGCTTTTTCTGACAGAAGCGTCGCTGGCCGGAAAACTCTCGCATCCCCACATAGCCGCGATTTATGACGCGGCCTCCGAGGATGCGGGCAGTTACCTTGTGATGGAGTATGTGAGCGGCGGCACGCTGGATCAGCATATTGCGCCAGAGACGTTGCTGCCGATCAAGACCGTGATCGAGATCGCGTTCAAGTGCTGCAAGGCCCTCGATTATGCGCATCAACGAGGCATCATTCACCGCGATATCAAGCCCGCCAACATACTGCTGGCAGGAGACTCCGACATCAAGATCACGGATTTCGGTGCTGCCCTGAGGCTTTCCAGCGATACCACGCAGATATCGGGTATCGGGTCGCCGGCTTACATGTCGCCCGAGCAACTGAACGAAGCATCGCTGACGCACCACACGGACATGTTTTCGCTAGCGGTCGTGATATACCAGTTGCTCACCGGACATCTTCCGTTCGACGGCATGACCGGTTTCGGAATGATGAAACAGATCCTCAGTGCCGATCCCGGCGCACCCAGTACGCATCGCCCGGAGATTCCGGCGCGCGTTGACGAAGCTGTCCTCGTGGCCTTGCGTAAAGTGCCCGGTGAGCGCTACGCAACATGGGAGGATTTTGCGCAGGAACTGGCGAAGGTGTTTGGAACGCTGGAATATGCAGACGACACTGTTGCGGACGCGGAGAAATTCAGTACGTTACGGCGCCTGGACTTCTTTCGCCGGTTTACCGATGTCGACTTGTGGCAGGTTCTGCGCATAGCGCAATGGGTTAGCTATGACGCCGATGAGATGATTATTCAGGAAGGCGATGTTGGGACCGCCTTCTATGTCGTTGTCAGCGGTGAAGTCAAGGTAACGAAGCAGGGTGAGGTTCTGAATGTCCTCGGGACTGGCGATTGTTTTGGAGAGATGTCGTATGTCGGCAGCCGTAACTTGCCGCGAACGGCAAGTGTGGTTTCCGCGAACAAGGTTACGGCGGTCATGGTCAGCCCGGATGCGCTGTCGCATGCAACCGAAACCTGCGCTCACGCCTTCGATTCCGCATTTCTCGAACTGCTGGTGTCCAGGCTTGAGGCAGCCAATATCCGACTCTCGAGTCTGTTGATGGACGGTTGGGTCGACCTGTCCTGACACTGGCGCTGCGCGCGGGCCTGACGGTGACTTGGCTCGCAAGCGGATGCATAATAGTGCGCTATGTCAAACGATGAAACAATGCAGTTCGACAGGGAACTGGACGCAAGAGGGCTGGACTGTCCGTTGCCGATTTTGCGTACAAAGAAAACGCTCAATGATATGAAGCCCGGACAGACGCTGAGGATACTTGCCACTGACCCCGGCTCGGTTCGCGATTTCCAGGCGTTCTCCCGGCAAACCGGGAATGAATTGCTGGAGCATGCCGCCGCCGACGGCGAATTCCGGTTTCTGCTGAGGAAGAAAGCAAGTTAATGCGTGGCGCGGAAGAAGGTCTGGACCGGGTCATCGTCGAATTCGACCGCGCGCTCAGAACGCTCGCCGGTGCTGCCGGATCGGCGCGCGCCGAGCCTGGCCGAGAAATCGCAGAGGCGGATCTGCAGGACGCCGAGCGTCGCCACGCGGCGGCGTTGATGCGCGTCAATCACACTGGAGAGATTTGCGCTCAGGCGCTCTACTCCGGGCAGGCGTTGACTGCCCGGAATGCGGCGACCAGAGGGGTGTTGCAGCAGGCCGCTGCGGAAGAAACCGACCACCTTGCGTGGACGGCAGCGCGGGTCGAGAGCCTGGGCGGGCGCGTAAGCGTTCTCAACCCGGCGTTTTATGCGGGAGCGTTTGTCCTGGGTGCCGTGTCCGGTGCTTTGGGAGACCGCTGGAATCTGGGGTTTCTGGCCGAGACCGAGCGGCAGGTAGAGGCGCACCTTGACGGCCACCTGGAAAGCTTGCCGGCGTCGGACCTGAAAAGCCGGGCTGTCGTTGATGCGATGAAACAGGATGAAGCCCGCCATGCTGCTACGGCGACGGTTCACGGTGGCGCCGAGCTTCCGGGACCGGTCAGGAAGATCATGCGAATGGCGGCGCGCGCCATGACATTTTCGACCTATCGGCTCTAGCGCGGTTTCGCTGACATCTCAACCCGTTGCGCCGGGGTCGTCACCCGACTGGTCGGCTTCTCCGATGATCTCGAAATCATGCGTGATCTGCGCTGTTTTACCGAGCATGATCGACGCGGAACAATATTTCTCCGCTGACAACTCGACCGCCCTTTTTACGTGTTTCGGACTGACGTTGATACCCGTGATCACGAAGTGCATGTGAATACGCGTAAAAACCTTGGGTTCTTCGGGTGCGCGCTCCGCGCTGATCTGAACCGAGCAGTCTCGAATCCTCTGGCGCGCTTTTTTGAGTATCGTGACGACGTCGTAAGCGCTGCAGCCGCCGGTGCCCAACAAGACGACTTCCATCGGCCGCGGCCCGAGGTTGCGTCCGCCGCCTTCCTGCGCACCATCCATTACGAATGCATGGCCGCTCTCGCTTTCGCCTACGAAGGCGGCATTGTCAATCCATTTGACCGTAGCTTTCATCCTGTTGCCTTTGATGGAACAACGTGGTGCCCGCAATTGCCCGATGCGGTCAGCCCCGGATCGTCCAAATGCTGTTCGAACGGGTGGGTCCAACGCACTGATGGTGCGGGCGCAACGAGTCAGGTGCTGGTTATCGTGCGATGGTACACGGCGCCACGCCGTCGGGACCGCACTTACAGCGTCGGACCTTTTTAGTAAGTGACCTTGGAATCCCCAGTGTTTCTGTATTGCTGCAATTGTTCATATATTACAGGGGCTTGCTCTCGAAAAGCTATGCTTTGCACGCATCGATAAGGTAGAATAACCGGTTTTTCGGGCAGCAAGTCCTTAATGAACGAGTGACGAACCACATGGCAGACAACATGGATCAATCCGGTGATGCTCAGCCGGGACACGCCGGGCGCCAATCCGGTACTCACGCGGTTGACAAGAGCAGGCGACGGACGCTGATAGCCTGGACCGGGGCAGCAGGCGCGGTGGCCGGTATCAGTGTAGCGACCCCCTTTGTGATGAGCATGTTCCCCAGTGCGCGCGCCCGTGCCGCCGGCGCACCGGTAGAGGTTGACCTCACCAAAGTAGAGCCGGGAATGATGATTACCGAAGAGTGGCGCGGCCAGCCGGTGTGGATCCTTCACCGCACTGACGACATGATAAAGAGGGTGCCCGAAACGGACGGCCTCGTGGCAGACCCCGATTCAAAACAGCCGATGCAGCCGGAATATGCCGGTAACGAGCTGCGTTCGATCAAGCCGGACTATCTCGTGTTGGTCGGTATTTGCACCCACCTGGGATGCTCGCCGTCGCCCAAACTGGAAGTCGGCGAAGGCAGCGGGCTGGGTGCTGCGTGGAGCGGCGGCTTCTTCTGCCCCTGCCACGGATCGAAATTCGACCTGGCCGGACGAGTGTTCAAGGGCGCGCCGGCGCCGTCGAACCTGAAGGTTCCGCCACACACTTATTTGTCGGACACGCGATTGCTGATCGGCGAAGACAGCAAGGGGAGCTGACCAGATGGGCTTGTTGAATTCTTTGTTGAACTGGGTCGATGAGCGATTCCCGCTGACGTCGACGTGGAAGCAGCATCTCTCCGAGTACTACGCGCCGAAAAACTTCAACTTCTGGTACTTCTTCGGCGCGCTTTCGCTGCTCGTGCTTGTCATCCAGATCGTGTCGGGAATATTCCTGACCATGCATTACAAGCCCGATGCGGAGCAGGCGTTCGCCTCGGTCGAGTACATCATGAGGGACGTCTCCTGGGGATGGTTGATCCGTTACATCCACTCCACCGGGGCTTCGATGTTCTTTCTGGTGGTCTATCTGCACATGTTCCGGGCGCTTCTCTATGGCTCCTATCGCAAGCCGCGTGAATTGTTGTGGATTGTGGGAGTGCTGATCTACCTGTGCCTGATGGCCGAAGCATTTTTCGGTTACCTGCTCCCATGGGGGCAGATGTCCTACTGGGGCGCGCAGGTCATCGTCAATCTGTTTGCCGCGGTGCCTTTCATCGGTCCCGACCTGGCAGTCTGGATCCGCGGTGACTACGTAGTCTCCGATGCGACCCTGAACCGCTTTTTTGCATTCCACGTGATCGCTGTGCCGCTCGCCTTGCTCGGCCTGGTTGCGGCCCACCTGGTTGCGCTGCACGAGGTTGGTTCGAATAATCCCGACGGTATCGAAATCAAGAAAAAGAAGGATCCGAAAACCGGAATCCCCCTCGACGGAATTCCCTTCCATCCTTATTACACCGTCAAGGACATGTTCGGGGTAACGGTCTTCCTGGCGGTGTTCACGGCCATTGTCTTTTTCGCACCGGAAATGGGCGGATATTTTCTCGAACACAATAATTTTGTCCCTGCCGATCCGCTGAAGACGCCCGCGCATATCGCACCGGTGTGGTACTTCACGCCGTTCTACTCAATGCTGCGCGCGGTGCCGCCGATGTTGGGGTCGCAATTCCCCGGAGTGATGGTGATGGGCGCTGCCGTCCTGATCATGTTCCTGCTGCCGTGGCTGGACCGCAGCCCGGTGAAATCGATTCGTTATCGTGGCGCGATCTACAAGTCTGCGTTGACGGTGTTCGTCGTCGTGTTCATTCTGCTTGGTTATCTCGGGACCGAGCCAACCAATGTCTGGGGCCAGTTCGGGTCGTGGCTGGGCAATGCGGATCGGGCCACCGTGGTTGCCCGTATCGGCACGGTCGTTTATTTCCTGTTTTTTGTCCTGATGCCCTGGTACACGAGGATTGACAAGACCAGTCCCGAGCCGGAAAGGGTGACATCGTGAGAACCGTATTACTTCTAGCTTGCTTGCTCTTTCCTGCGATGGCCTCCGCGGCGGGGGGTGAAGTCAAACTGGATCGCGCAAAGATCGACCTGCGGGATGCCGTGTCGATCCAGCGCGGTGCCCAGGTGTTTGTCAATTACTGCCAGGGCTGCCATTCGGCCTCCTACATGCGTTACAACAAGTTGCAGGATCTGGGGCTAAGTGAAGAACAGATCCTCGATAACCTGGTGTTTACCGGTGCCAAAATCGGTGAAACGATGACGATCGCCATGCGTGAGGAAGATGGCAAGGCCTGGTTCGGTGTTGCACCGCCCGACCTGTCGGTAATAGCACGATCGCGTGGTGCCGACTGGCTGTATACCTATCTCAGGGGGTTTTACCGCGACGAGTCGGTTGCTACTGGCTGGAACAACGTGGTGTTTCCCAATGCCGCGATGCCGCACGTGCTGTGGAAGCTGCAGGGCATTCAGCGATTGCATACGGAAGCCGCGGACAATCACGGTAAGGCGCACAGCAAACTGGTCCTTGAAACGGCGGGAACGATGAGCGTGCCGGCGTACAACAACATGATTCGGGATTTGGTGAGTTACCTCGCGTACATGGCTGAGCCGGCAAGCGTGAAAAGAGAGCGAATCGGCATCATCGTGCTGATGTTTCTGGGCTTGATGGCGGTCCTTACCTGGCTGCTCAAGCGCGAATTCTGGAAAGACGTGCACTAGCAAAGAACGGACAAGCCGCCATGATGACACTTTACTCGGGCACTACCTGCCCATTCAGCCAGCGTTGCAGGATCGTCCTGTACGAAAAAGGAATGGATTTCCAGATCATCGATGTTGATCTGTACAACAAGCCGGAAGATCTGGCTGTGATGAATCCATACAACCGCACACCGGTGCTGGTCGAGCGCGATTTGATTCTTTATGAATCCAACATCATCAACGAATACATCGACGACCGGTTTCCGCATCCGCAGTTGATGCCTGCCGACCCGGTGATGCGGGCGCGAGCCAGACTGTTCCTGTTCCGTTTCGAAAACGAACTGTTTTCCAATATCGACGCGATTGAAGGGGGAACGCAAAAACAGGCGGACAAGGCACGCATCGCCATTCGCGATAACCTCACCCAGATTTCGCCGGTATTCGTCAAGCAGAAGTACATGCTTGGCGATGAGTTTTCCATGCTCGATGTGGCTGTCGCACCGTTATTGTGGCGGCTCGACTATTACGGGATTCAGTTGCCGAAGCAACTTGCGCCGCTGATGAAATACGCAGAGAGGCTGTTCAGCAGGCCGGCGTATATCGAAGCGCTGACCCCCTCCGAGAAGGTGATGCGCAAGTGACCGACAACCTGCCGACCACGCCATATCTCATTCGTGCGATTTACGAGTGGTGCTGTGATGGCGGGCAGAGTCCGTACATTGCGGTCGTGGTGGACGAGAATACGCGCGTGCCGATGGAGTACGTCAAGGACGGCGAGATCGTCTTGAACATCAGCCCTGACGCAACTCGCAATCTCAAGATCGACAATGATTTGATTCGCTTCTCAGCCCGGTTTGGCGGCGTATCGCAGGAAGTTTCGGTTCCAGTCGGCGCGGTAAAGGGCATTTTTGCCAGAGAGTCGGGACAGGGGCTGGCATTTCAGATCGCGCCACCCGTTGCAGCGGACGGCGGGTCCGGCGAACAGGAACCGGCGCCGCAAGTAGGAGGTGACACGGTGCCGGCGCCCACGGATTCATCACGCGGCCGCGCGAGGCTGCAAATAGTGAAGTAGTGTTTGCCGGGCAACGTGCTGAACATATAATCCCGGCCAGGCCGGCATAGCTCAGTTGGTAGAGCAGTTGATTTGTAATCATCAGGTCGCGGGTTCGACTCCTGCTGCCGGCACCATCCCAGAATGAGGGTACCGAATTTCCATGCCTAAACATCGAATTTTCGTACTCCGGATTTTCGTCGCACTGTTCTCGTCAGCGAGTTTCTTCCTGGCATCCTCTGTCACGCTGGCTCAGGACGCGACGACGTTCGAGCAGGCGCAAACGCGAACGGCGTTTGCGCGAAAACAGATGCAGTCGAAGAAGCGTGAACTCGAAGATGCGCAAGCTCGCGAAGAGTCGACCCTGCGCGAGGCGCAAAATTTGAAAAAACGCTATGAACAGGCGCTGCAAGAAGCTGAAAGCGCAACACAGGCTCGGTCGCAAGCCGAGGAACAATATGAGCAGGCGCGTCAGCGCTGGTCCGAGGAATCCGAGCGGTTGATGCAGATATACAAAAACCGCGAATAATCCGTCACGTTTCTTCGACGGACTCTTACACCGGCAGGTCCACAAAAAATGAAAATTCACGAATATCAGGCGAAGGAATTGCTGCGCGGATTTGGTGTCATTACGCCGCGAGGCGTTCCGTGCTTTTCTGCCGAGGAGGCGGTGAAAGCGGCCAGCGATCTTGGTGGTTCGGTATGGGTCGTCAAAGCGCAGATACATGCCGGCGGACGCGGCAAGGGGGGCGGTGTCAAGATCGCGAAGTCGATGGACGAGGTTCGCGCACTGTCCTCCGGAATTCTGGGCATGCAGCTCAAGACGCATCAGACAGGGCCCGAAGGCCAGAAAGTCAGGCGCCTGCTGATAGAGGAAGGCGCCGACATCGACAAGGAACTCTACGTCGGAATCGTCGTTGACCGTGCGACCCAGAAAGTCTGTGTAATGGCGTCTTCCGAAGGTGGCATGGATATCGAAGAGGTCGCGGCGAACACGCCAGAACGGATTCACAAGATATTTGTGGATCCCGCCACCGGGTTGACCGGCGAGGAGGCTGCGGCCCTGTCAGAGAAGATCGGTGTTCCTGAATCGTCACAGTCAAAAAGCGTGGCCATGTTGCAGTCGCTTTATCGCGCGTTCGTCGAGACCGATGCTTCGCTCGCGGAGATAAATCCCCTGATACTTACTGCCGATGGCAATGTCGTTGCGCTGGACGCGAAGATGAATTTCGACGAGAACGCGCTGTTTCGCCACCCTGAAATTGTCGCTCTGCGAGATCTGGACGAAGAAGATCCGGTTGAAGTCGAAGCATCCAAACACGACTTGTCCTACATATCCCTCGACGGCAATATCGGCTGCCTGGTTAACGGTGCAGGATTGGCGATGGCGACGATGGACACGATCAAGCTGTTCGGAGGCGAGCCGGCGAACTTCCTCGACGTTGGCGGTGGCGCGACGACGGAAAAGGTGACCGAGGCATTCAAGCTGATGCTGCGCAACCCGGGCCTGAAAGCGATACTGGTGAACATTTTTGGCGGCATCATGCGATGCGATGTCATCGCGGAGGGAGTGGTCGAGGCGGCAAAACAGGTGCAACTCGGAGTACCGCTGGTGGTAAGGATGAAGGGTACGAACGAAGAGATAGGGCGGCGGATACTTGCGGAATCGGGCTTGCCGATCATCTCCGCGGACAACATGGGCGATGCGGCGCAGCGAGTCGTTGCGGCGACGAAAGGCAAGAGCTGATGTCTATCCTGATCGACAAGAACACCAGGGTCATCACCCAGGGCATCACCGGAAAGACCGGACAATTTCATACCCGCGCTTGCCGCGAGTATGCCAATGGCGCCCAGTGTTACGTTGCGGGTGTCAACCCGCGCAAAGCAGGCCAGGACTTCGAGGGGATTCCGATCTATGGGTCCGTGCGCGAGGCAAAGCAGGCAACCGGCGCCAATGTATCGGTGATTTACGTGCCGCCTGCCGGCGCCGCGGCGGCAATCTGGGAGGCAGCGGAAGCCGAACTCGACCTCGCCATCTGCATTACTGAAGGCATTCCCGTGCGCGACATGATCGAAGTCCGCGACAAGATGCGCAAGCGCAACAGCAAGACCGTCTTGCTTGGACCGAATTGCCCCGGTGTCATTACCCCCGATGAACTGAAAATCGGCATCATGCCCGGACACATCCACCGCAAGGGCAGAATTGGCGTCGTTTCGCGTTCCGGGACGCTGACTTACGAGGCGGTCGCGCAATTGACGGAACTTGGTTTGGGGCAGAGCACGGCGGTCGGCATCGGCGGTGATCCGGTCAACGGTTTGAAACATCTCGATGTGTTGAAGCTGTTCAATGAAGATCCGGACACGGATGCTGTGGTCATGATTGGCGAAATCGGCGGTACCGACGAAGAGACGGCAGCGTTGTGGGCAAAAGAGAACATGGCCAAGCCCGTCGTGGGTTTCATCGCCGGCGTCACGGCGCCGGCCGGCAAGAGGATGGGGCATGCCGGAGCGATTATTTCCGGCGGTAAAGGGACCGCTGCCGAGAAACTGGCGGTGATGGAAGCGTGCGGCATTCGTGTCACGCGCGATCCATCCCAGATGGGAAAACTGCTCAAGTCGGTTCTGAAATAAGGCATACACCCGGGTCCGGTGCCTGGCACCGGGCCACTCGAAAATGATCAGGTAATGACCACATAAGTCATCGGCCTGCCTGCCTCAGGGCGGGCGGCGGGTGACGTTCCGTGCAGTGCATACACCGCTTACACTCGATCCGCTCAATCCCCAGTTCTGGGTGGCCGTACTCCAGATCGTCGTCATCGACATTCTTCTGTCCGGAGACAACGCAGTGGTCATTGCGCTGGCATGCCGCAATCTTCCCCCGCAACAGCGTCGCCTGGGCATTTTCTGGGGAGTGGGGGGTGCCATCGGACTGCGGGTCGTTCTGACCTTCTTCGCGGTGACGTTGCTCACGCTCAGCTACGTCAAACTCGTCGGCGGTGCCCTGTTGATGTGGATCGGGATCAAACTCGTGTTGCCGCAGCCCGAGGACGGCGGGCACGAGATCAAGGCTGCGGGCAATCTCTTCGCGGCCATACGCACCATCATCGTTGCCGACTTCGTGATGAGCCTCGATAACGTGATAGCGGTCGCCGCGGCTGCGAGGGATAGTGTGTTCCTGCTGGTCTTTGGCCTGGCCTTGTCGATTCCGTTGATGGTCTGGGCCAGTCAGTTGATACTGCGCCTGATGGATCGTTTCCCGATGATCATAGTCGGTGGGGGAGCGCTGCTTGGATGGATCGCCCTTTCGATGGCAATCGCCGATCCGGTAGTCAAGCCGGCGCTGGAACCGTTTCAACACTGGTTGTCGTGGGCTGCGCCGTTGCTTGGTGCGTTGATCGTTATTGCCACTGGTTGGCTGGCAGCAGCGCGCAAACCGGCACCCGCCAGAAAAATTATTGACCTGGCGGCGGGCGACGATTCGGAGGGAGATAAGCATGCCTAGTGTATTGTTACTCGTGGACGGTTCGGAAAATGCGTTGCGGGCGGTACGCGATTTTGTCGACAAGCGGGACTGGTATCGGCAGCCGGTCGATTTGCATTTACTCAATGTCCAGCTGCCGATTGCCTCGGGATTGGTCAAATCGTTCATTTCGAAAAAGCAGCTTGACGATTATTACCGGGAAGAAGGATTGGCCGCTTTGAAGCAGGCGCGAACGTTACTCGACGAAGCGGGTGTGCCTTATAGTCACCACATCGGGGTTGGCGAACTCGCGGTCACCATTCTCGATTACCTGATTGACAAGAAAACTGATTTGCTCGTCATGGGCACGCATGGACGCGGCGCCGTCAAGGGCGCGATTCTGGGTTCAGTCGCGACTCGAATGCTGCACCAGGCGAATGTTCCGGTGCTGCTGGTCAGTTAGCCTGATTGTTCCGAAGTCACTTGGGCCGATCAGTTATTGCGTCGATCAATGTCGGCATCGATCAGGTTCGCCAGGCAGCGCGGACACAGGCATGAACTACCCGCTTCTGCGCTGACGACAGCCGGAAAATCGGTCGCGCACCAGCAAGGGGTGCAGTCGTTCAATCCGCAATGAAACCTGGCGCCGCATTGCTCGCAATGCTGGTTGTCGGGGGACACTTCCCCGGCGTTCGTCGAGAGATTTGCGTTCGTTCCCAAGCCTGCTCCTTGTATTTGCTGCGAATCGGTACCCGGTGCGAGAGAGTGTATCGTTAGACGTGAGTCGTCGTTCTGAATTCGTGACGAAACGCAATCGGAGAGCAAGCATGCGCGCGATGCAGTTGTCTGGCGAAGCAGGTGAATTGACCCAGTCCGAGGTCCCCGTCGCCGAGCCCGGGCGCGGCCAGATCCGGATCAAGGTCAAAGCCTGTGGTGTATGCCGCACGGACTTGCACGTGGTGGACCGGGAGTTACGGGGCGGCAAGCTTCCGATCGTGCCAGGTCACGAAATAGTAGGGACTGTTGATGCCGTCGGCAGCGAAGTCAGGACGGTTTTACTCGGGCAGAGGGTCGGGGTGCCGTGGCTGGGCTGGACTTGCGGCCACTGCGAATATTGCCTCACTGGCCGTGAGAACCTGTGCGATCGCGCCCGTTTCACCGGATTCGACATCGACGGCGGCTACGCCGAGTTCGTCGTGGCTGATGCGCGCTTCTGTTTTCCGTTGCCCGATGAATTTGACGATATGCATGCCGCGCCACTCTTGTGTGCCGGCCTGATCGGTTACCGCTCGCTGGTCAAGACAGGTGACGCGAGGCGGATAGGTATTTACGGCTTCGGTGCAGCGGCACACATCGTTGCGCAACTTGCCGTTTATCAGCAACGTCAGGTATACGCGTTTACCCGTCCGGGCGATCGGGCGGCACAGGCCTTTGCGATGGAACTGGGGGCGATCTGGGCCGGTGACTCCACCGACGCGCCGCCGACACCATTGGAAGCCGCGATCATTTTTGCGCCAGTTGGGGATCTGGTCCCCATTGCCTTAAGGGCCGTCGCAAAGGGCGGGCGGGTGGTTTGCGCCGGGATTCATATGAGCGACATTCCGTCGTTTCCGTACCGCATACTGTGGGGAGAAAGACAGGTGGTCTCGGTTGCCAATCTCACGCGCAGCGACGGCGAAGAGTTTCTTGCACTTGCCGCGCGCGCCAGGATACGAACGCAGATCGAGTCGCTTCCGCTCTCCGCCGCCAACCAGGCGCTGGCGCGTCTGAGGCAGGGCGATGTCAAAGGTGCTTTTGTGCTCTGTCCCTAGACTGGCAACGGTCTTCGGTCGTTGATGTGCGACAGGCGGTTCACCAGTATCCGCAGGAACGACTTGTTGAACTGTTTTTGCAACCCGTCCGTCGCTTCCTGCAATGCTTTCGCCTTGATCTTGACCACGGTCATTTCTGACGCGGAGGTAATGGTCGTTGCGCGAATCGCACGTTGCTTCTCGAAATACAACAACTCGCCAAAACAATCGCCAGGCCCCAGTTTATCCACCATCTGCCCCGACTTCTTGACCTGCGCCTTGCCATCCAGGACGAGAAAAAAATCCTCGCCCGTTTCGCCTTCCCTGGCGATATCCTTCCCCGGCGGGTACTGATGCCAGGCGCTGATTCTGACGATCTCCCAGACTTCAATTTCCCGGAAATCCTTGAAGAATGGTATCTGCATGATGGTGTCGAATTTTTTCTGGTCTGTAACCGCATCCGCGGGCAACTCGAGGTGCCGGTACGACTGCGCGAGTTCGCGGGAAAACTCGGACCACGATTTGAACCGCACGGAGAGGTCTTTTGCCATGGTCCGCATCACCAGTTTCTCGAGCGGCTCGGGCAGATCGGCGCGGTGCACTGTTGGCGACACGGGTTCTATGTTTGTGATCTGGTAGACAAGGCTGGCCTTGTTCGAGGCAAGGAATGGCAGCCTGCCGGTGAGCAGTTGATACATCACGACGCCGAGGGAGTATATGTCGGTCTGATGGTCGAGCGGCTTCTCGAGGACCTGTTCCGGAGACATATACGCGGGGGAGCCCATACCCTGCATGACGGTTTGTTCGCCACTCTGGAATTGTGCTGCGCCGAAATCGCTGATCTTGATTTCGCCTTCGCTACCCCTGAGGATGTTGGCAGGTTTGATGTCGCGATGAATCACACCCTGCCGGCTGGCGTACTCGAGCGCGAGGCTGCATTTGAACGCAATCTCGACGACGTCACTGATGGACAGCAGGTTTGACACCACGCAACGTTCCTCAAGCGTTTCGCCGGGCGCGTATTCCATGACGATGTAGCTGTAATCATCGGTCACGTTTGCGTCGAAAATCTGGATGATGTGCGGGTGTATCAGCCGCCCGATCAATGCCGCTTCATTCAGGAAGGACTTGTTGAACCGTTTCTGAACTGCCGGGTCGACACCGGGTTCCGGCCTTACGACCTTTATCGCGACGTCGCGCTCGCCGAACGGATCCCGCGCCAGGTACACGCGCGATGTTGCCCCGCGCCCCAGTTCACGCACAATGGGGTACTTGTTGCCAATCTGGGAAGGAACGCCGCTCGCCACGATTCGGTATCAGTTGGCTGAGGGGATTTTCATGCCGCGCTGGACCGGGCCGCGCGTCCCGATCTGATCAAACCAGCGTTTTACGTTGGGGAAGTCCTGCAAGTCGACTTTATGCCATTCGAAACGGGCCACCCAGGGATAGGTCGCGATGTCGGCGATCGAGTAATCGCCAGCGAGGTACTGGTTGGAAGAGAGATGACGGTCCATGACGCCGTACAGACGCCGGGTTTCTTTCTTGTATCGCTCGATCGCGTAGGGCACTGGTTCGGGTGCCGAGCGCAGGAAATGATGCACCTGTCCGAACATCGGACCGGGACCGCCCATCTGGAACATCAGCCACTGCATCGTTTCATACCGGAGACGGCCTTCGGCAGGCAAAAACCGCCGGTGTTTTTCGCCCAGATAGAACAGAATCGCTCCGGACTCAAAGAGCGTGAACGGTTTTCCGTCCGGACCTTCGTGATCGACGATAGCGGGGATCTTGCTGTTGGGGTTAATCTTGATGAAAGTATCGGTGTATTGATCCCCTTTGCCGATGTTGATTGCATGCGGTTGGTATTCCAGCCCCAGTTCTTCCAGCAGAATGGATACCTTGCGGCCGTTGGGGGTGCTCCACGTGTACAGATCGATCACTGATTTTCCTGCCGGGAAGTGGACTTGGTCGGTCATTGTAAGCAAGATGAGTGCGCGCAACCTTATAATTTCATCTGGTTTTTCGGCATGAGCGGGGTTGACCGATGAAGAAGCGGTGCCGGGAGAAATAGCAGCGTCGGGATCAATGGCGGCAATCGGATAAATACATGCTCAAGTGGCTATTTACGATCGTGCTCGTGGCGGTCATCATCGGCGCATTCACGCCCTGGGCGCGCAATGGCGGCCGGCAGCGGTCTGTCAGCAGGCGCGTTCCCGGTGATATCACCGTCGAACGCAATGGCAAGCGTTTTCTTTTTCCGATTGGTTCGACGATTCTGTTGTCGCTTCTTGCGAGCCTTGTTTTCTGGCTGCTGCGCTAATTCCGATTGCAACTCGTTGAGAGGGGCGGGCCGATGCGAAACGTCAGGCTGGCGTTTCCCACCACTCGCCCAGACGCTCAGTTGACCGCCTTGAATTGCATCACCGCCTCGCGCACGGCAACAAGCCGTGCGGCATCGACCTGCGCCCGAATGCGGGCCGGATCATCCAGGCCCGCAGCAATTGCGCCGGCATCGACGGCCCGCGCCGCCTCGCTGGCCTGTTTGAGCAGGCTGGCTTGGGGAAAGGCGGTTTTTTCGTAACCGGTTCTTCCGCGGAAGTCGCATTCGGCCGCTTGCAGTATCTCATCGAAGCGGTCGGGCTTGCGAAACACATCTACGGCGTTCAGAAGCTTCAATATCGTAGCCGGGCGCAACTCGAATGCCCTGCCAATGTCGCCGTGAAATCTGGCGGTGAACCGCGCGACATCGCGGCAATGTCCCGGTACTCGCAGACGTGTGCACAAGGACTCGACCAACTCGACGCTCTTTTGCTCATGGTCGTGATGTGCGGGCCACAGGTCGCGAGGCGTCAATCCCTTTCCAAGGTCATGAGTAAGAGCGGCAAAGCGCACCGCCAGCGAATACTCTTGCTTCGCCGCGTAGTCGATCACCATCATTACATGCACGCCCGTGTCAATCTCCGGATGGTGCTGTTCCGGCTGGGGAACACCGTACAAGGCGTCCAGTTCGGGAAGAATCCTTTCCAGAGCATGGCACTCGCGCAGCACCTCGAACATCCGCGACGGTTTTGCTTCCATCAGGCCGCTGGAAATTTCCTGCCACACTCTTTCCGCGACCAGGTGATCGACTTCGCCGTTGGACGCCATTCTCTGCATCAGCTCGCGCGTTTCCGTTGCCACTGCGAATCCGAAGCGAGCGGCGAAGCGGGCGGTGCGCAGCACACGCACCGGGTCTTCGACGAATGCGGGACCAACGTGACGCAGAATGCCCTTGCGCAGATCGGCGGCACCGTCGAACGGGTCGATGATGCGCCCGTCCTCGTCGCGGGCGATGGCGTTGATGGTCAGGTCGCGGCGCCCGAGGTCTTGTTCGAGCGTTACGTCCGGCGAGGCGTTGATGGTGAAGCCCCGATAACCGCGGCCGCTTTTTCGCTCAGTGCGTGCAAGCGCATACTCTTCGCGTGTTTCGGGGTGAAGGAATACCGGAAAATCGCTGCCGACAGGCTTGAATCCCAGGCGCTCCATCTCCTCGGGCGTGCTGCCAACGACCACGTAATCCTGGTCGCGCACCTTCATCCCGAGTAATTCATCGCGCACCGATCCGCCGACTGCGTAAACCTTCACGAATTCAAGCCTGTTCCTGGCCGTGATTCTTGATTGTGACAGTACTCACGTTGCGTTTGCTGCAGGCGCCGGATCTTTCGGCACCTCGCAGAGATCTTGCCTCCGCTCACGATATCTATCTCCCGGCGCGTACCCGAAAACGGTCCAGCCGCGACGCAAGTGTTCTTTTCGCGAGATAAAGCGGCACGATGGCTTCCATGGATCTTGGTTCGAAGCCGGCGAACTCCGGAAAAGGGCAGTCGCAGACATTGTCCACCTGCATGGATTGCACGTTGTCCTGCGTCATCAGTTGGCCCGGCAGGTGTTCCAGGAACCATGCTTGCAGCCGTGACATACGCTCCGACAGCGGCAGGACGACGCGATTGAGGCCACGCTGGGCGCAGACATATTCGACCAGTTCCTGCAGCCGGTACGCTTTGGGTCCGCACAGTTCGTAGGTCCGGCCAGCGGTTTGCGGGTCGTCAACGCACCTGGCGATGGCGCGCGCGACATCGTCCACGAACACCGGCTGGAAACGCGCGTTCGGGCAACCAAGAGGAATCACCGGCGACAGACTCGCCAACTTCGCAAACAGGTTCAGAAACGCGTCGTCGCGCCCAAAAATAACCGATGGCCGGAATATGGTCGTCTTGATGCCGTTCGCTTCGGCGGCGCGTATCTGTTGCTCCCCCTCCGCTTTGGATCGCAGGTACTTGCTCGGGGCATCGTGTGATGCCTTCAGAGCCGATACATGAACCAGCCGCGAAACGCTGCCCGAGCGGCATGCATCGACTATTTTACGGGGCAGTTCGGCGTGCACCCGGCGGAAATCCCCCTCGGATTGCTCGTGCAGAATACCCGTCAGGTTAATGACGGCTTCGCAACCTGCCACCATTTCTCCAAGCACTTTGGCATTGGAGATGTCCGCCTCGATGACCTCGGTATTTGGCAGGACGATGAGCTCGGGTTTGACCCGTTCCCGGCGTCTCGTGGGTATGCGCAGGCCGATGCCCCTGGTGCAAAGCGCACTGGCAACGTGCCGGCCGACAAATCCCGATCCCCCGATCAGGCAAATAGTTCGCATGGTTACGGCTCCGGAAATAATGGTTCGACCGGACCAATTGCTCGAGGCGAGAATCGGCCGGCTAGAACGTCAACTGCGAAGTTTAACCGCATCGGCCTCGCGGTGACGGCCAATGCGCGTTCTCGCTTACGCCGCCTCGATCGGGCGGCGCCGACTTTTCCGGAGACCCCAGGGCCTGTTAACGCGTCGATCACATATGTGTTAACAGGCCCTAGTTCGTATTGACCGGGCGGGCCGGCACCGTGCCAAGGCGGTCGCGAAGACTCAATGAAGGGTTTCCGAACAAGCGAGCGTAATACATCGTGTTGCTCATCACTTTCTGGACGTAACCGCGAGTCTCGGGGAACGGAATGGTTTCGGCGTAAACGCTGCCTTCGAGCGGTTTGACGTCCCGCCAGCGCGCGGCGCGGCTCGGTCCGGCGTTGTAGCCTGCCGACGCCAGCACGGGATGGTTGTCCAGCGTATCCATAACCTGCCGCAGATAGTAGGTCCCCATGCTGATGTTCGTATCCACGCGATTCACCAGTTCGTTGTGATGGTCTTTCAGTCCCATCCGCTTCGCAATCCATTTCGCTGTCGAGGGCATGATTTGCATCAGACCTCCTGCGCCAGCCGAGGAGCGCGCGGTTGCAACGAACCGGCTTTCCTGGCGTACCAGGCCATATACCCATGCTTCATCGAGTCGCAGTTCTTCCGTATACGCTCGCATCAGATCGCGGTACGGGGTAGGGAATCGCAGTTCAAAGTCATGCAGAACCCTGGTCCGCTCGGCGGTGTATATGGCACGCTCGTACCATTCGTTTCTGGATGCAAGTGCCGCTGCCGCCAGCAATTGCCGGTCGTCATAGTCCTTGATCGTCCAGGCCCATTCCAGCGCGCCTTCGTAGCGCATCCCGTTACGGTAAAAGGCAAGTGCGCGTTGCAACCCCGGGTCCTTGGCGATAATCGCGACGTCACGGGCATCGGGACGATACGTCCGGGGCAGGAAACTCATGGTATTGCCAAGGCTTTCGGCGGCGAGTTGCCCGTAGAAACTGTACTCGTTGGAAAGTGACGCAAGTAAGGCATTGGCCTCGAATTGATGTCCGGTGACTTGCAGTGCCCTGGCTTTCCAGTAGCGCCAGCGCGCCCTGGATTGCATCTCCGGGCTCATTGCCTCTACACACGCGGGAATGTCGCCCCAGTCGCCGCTGCGCAGCGCCGCGCGAACACGCCACTCGAGTTGCCGGTCGCCAAGACGCCTCGGATCGACCCGCTTGAACCAGTCGTGCGCATCGGGATGATGACCCCATGCGCCCGCCATCGCGACCTGTCCCCATGCGTAGTCGCGGTCTTCTTCGGACAATTTTTCCTCGACGCGGGCGAGCTCTCTTGCCGCTACGTCCGGCCAGGTGCGGGCCGTCATGTACATTGCGTACAGCGCCAGCTCGGTCTCTCCGCGATCGCCGAGCGGCAGGGGCGAGCGTTGCACATACTTTTGCGGCCGGCGATGAATCGTGTCGATCGTGCCCGAATCAGGCCGCTGCGCTTCCGGGAGGTACTTCAGAACGGTTTTTGCGACGTGCCGGTTCCCCGAGCCCAGAGCCAGGCGAAAGCGCGTCCAGACGTCATCCGGCTTCAGAAGGTTCTGTTCGAAAAGGGCGTCGAATAATGGAAGACAGCTCTCCGGTTGCGGTTCGCCGGTAAACCACAGATCGCGTGCCTCGCCGGCAATACCGTTTCCTTCCAGCGCCATCCGCGCCTGCAGCGAGTAGCAAACCAGCTCCGTGTCCCATGTCGACAGCTGGCGGGATGCATCAAGGAATTCTGCCCAGCGCTGCTGTTGTGCCAGTTCGTGCATCCAGGTCGCGCGCATTCTGTCCGCGACGAGGGTGCCCTCGACCGAATCGAGGAAGTCCTTGACTTGCTGTGGCTGCACCTGCCCGATATCCATTCGCAGGCGCCAGTAGCGCACGTAGGGCAGCAGCTCATGCCCGTCGAGCAGGGCGATTTGGGCATCCAGTGCGTTGGCATCACCCTGTTGGTAGGCTTCGCGGGCCGCAAGAAACACCTCTTCCGAAGATGCCGCGAGTGCGACACTGCAGGCAAGCAGCAGCAGCGAAAGCAGGGTTTTGATCAGAGTGAAATAAGAGCGCATACGTTCAGACTAATTATAAGAGAAGCCGGGGCGCGGGTCCGACGCTGCGATTGAATGCACGCAAGAGACATGCTACCGGTGTGGCCTGACGCTGTTTCAAGCGAGAAACAGCGGATAGGCGGGGTTGTTCGTCTCGTCGACGTGGCTGTAACCCAGCTTGGCAAGGAATTGCCGAAACTCGCGCCGGTCGCACGCCGGCACCTGGAGTCCGGCCAGTACGCGTCCGTAGTCTGCGCCGTGGTTGCGGTAATGAAACAGGCTGATATTCCAGTCGTGCGACATGCTTTCGAGAAACTTCGTCAAGGCTCCCGGACGTTCGGGGAATTCAAAGCGGTAAAGCAGTTCGTCGCTGGCATGGGGTGCGCGCCCTCCCACCAGATGGCGCACGTGCAGCTTGGCCATTTCGTTGTCCGAAATGTCAAGCGTCTCCAGGCCGTTGTTTCGAAGGCGGGCGATCAGTTGCTGTGTCTCGCGGCGGTCCCGTACCTGGACGCCCACGAAAACGTGCGCTTTTTCCGGGTCTGCGTAGCGGTAGTTGAACTCGGTAACGTTGCGCGAGCCCAGCATCGCGCAGAATCGTTTGAAGCTGCCGGGTTTCTCGGGGATGGTGACGGCAAGGATCGCTTCGCGATGCTCGCCAAGCTCGGCGCGCTCGGCGACGAAGCGCAGTCTGTCGAAGTTCATATTGGCGCCACAGGCCACGGCGATGAGGTTCTTCTTCCGGATGCCCGTTTGCTCGACATAACGCTTTGCTCCGGCGATCGCCAGTGCGCCGGCCGGCTCAAGTACGGCCCGCGTGTCTTCGAACACATCCTTTATGGCCGCGCAGGTTGAATCCGTGTCGACCAGGATCATCTCATCGACCAGCTCGCGCGCCAGGCGAAAGGTCTCCCGGCCGACCTGTTTTACCGCGACACCGTCGGCAAACAAGCCGACGTGGCGCAGTTTCACCCGCCGCCCGGCGGCAAGCGACCTGGTCATGGCGTCGGCATCGACGGGTTCGACACCGATGATGCGAACTTCGGGGCGCAGGCGCTTGATGTAGGCGGCTATTCCGCCGATCAACCCGCCACCGCCGACTGCCACGAAAATCGCGTGCAGGGGGCCGCTCCATTGGCGCAATAACTCCATGCCGATGGTGCCCTGGCCGGCAATGACATCAGGGTCGTCGTACGGATGGATGAAGGTCAGCCGTTTACGCCTGGCGATATCCATGGCCCGGTCGTACGCATCGCTGTAGGAGTCGCCGCTGAGCTCGACGCGAGCGCCTGCCGCCTTGACGGCTGCCACCTTGATCTGCGGTGTGGTGACGGGCATGACGATGGTGGCGGCGCAACCGATGTGCCGCGCGGCGATAGCTACGCCCTGGGCGTGATTTCCTGCCGATGAAGCGATGACACCACGTTTTAGTGCCGGGTGACCAAGGCGGATCATCTTGTTGTACGCGCCCCTGATCTTGAACGAGAACACTGGCTGCATGTCCTCTCGTTTCAGCAGCAGTGTGTTGCCCAGACGGTCCGACAGTGATGCGGCACGCTCGAGTGGTGTCTCGACAGCCACGTCGTATACGCGGGCAGAGAGTATGCGCTCCAGATAATCGTTTTTCATTTGCCCTCGGTCGGAAATCGAATGCGGGAAGCGATCGGGTCTTGTCGTTGTCCCGCTTTTCGCTATCCTAGCGGCAACGAGACAGGAAAACGATATGGACATGAACGAATTGAAGCGCGCCGCAGCGAAGGCGGCCATTGATTATGTGCCGCAAGGGGGGATTATCGGCATCGGCACCGGATCGACGGCCAACTGTTTCATTGACGAACTGATAGCCATTCGCCACCGGATCGAGGCGACTGTCGCCAGCTCCGAGGCGTCGGCCAGCCGCTTGCAGGCTGGCGGGATTCGGGTGCTTGAACTGTCAGCGGTCGACGAATTGCCCGTCTACGTTGATGGTGCAGATGAGATCACCTCCCACCTGCACATGATCAAGGGCGGGGGCGGCGCCCTGACCCGCGAAAAGATTGTCGCCGCTGTGGCACGGTCCTTCGTTTGCATAGCCGATGAGTCGAAGCTGGTCGGCGTTCTCGGCGCATTTCCCTTGCCGGTCGAGGTGATTCCGATGGCGCGCGGTCACGTTGCCCGTGAGTTGATAAAGCTTGGCGGCAGCCCGCAGTTGCGCGAAGGGTTTGTCACCGACAACGGCAACGTGATTCTGGACGTGCGCGGGCTCGATATTTCGAACCCGGTGGAGCTCGAGTCGGTGCTCAACCAGATAACCGGTGTCGTAACGAACGGGCTTTTTGCCAGGCGCGGTGCCGATGTCGCGCTGCTTGCCGGAGCGCAGGGCGTCAGAACGCTGAAAGCGGACCGGCCGCGCTGATGCGGCCGCACAACAGCGATGTGTGCTGCAACTATTGTGTAACATTGCCGCTCTAGACTGACTTGTTTGATAACGTATTGCGACCCAGGAGGATCTGGCCGTGCCGAAGAACAGTGAACACACCTCAAAGCAGTTCGATGCAGAACTCGAGGGTCTGCGTGCCCGGGTGCTGAAAATGGGTGGCCTGGTCGAGGAGCAGATCAAGCATGCTGTAGAGGCGTTGATGGCCGGCGACATGGAGCTGGCCGATATGGTCCAGGAAACCGACCACAAGGTTAACGCGTACGAAGTCGAAATCGACGAAGACGTCAGTACCATCATCGCCCGTCGCCAGCCTGCGGCGGGCGATCTTCGCATGCTGATGACGGTCGTGAAGACCATTACGGATCTGGAGCGCATCGGCGACGAAGCGGACAAGATCGCGCGAATGGCCCGGCTGATCTATTCCGATGACCGGATGCAGCTGCCGCGTACGGCGGAAATCCGGCACATGTCGCAAATGGCGCTGGAAATGCTGCGAAACTCGCTCGACGCCTTCGCGCGGCTCGATCTGGGGACGTCTGCGGAAGTGGTGCGTCAGGACCGCAGCGTCGATGAGGAATTCCGCAGCATCCTGCGCCACCTCATTACCTTCATGATGGAAGATCCGCGAACCATCTCGCTGTGCATCGAGATACTCTTCGTTGCCAAGGCGCTGGAGCGTATCGGAGATCATGCGAAGAACATTTCCGAGTACGTCGTCTACATGGTCAAGGGCAAGGACGTGCGGCACGTTTCCCTTGAAGAGATCGAGCGCGAAGTCCTGAACTAGGCTGGGTTCGAATTCCGCGGCAGTCTTTCCGGACTGCTCCGGCGCGCCAATATGCGCGGCCAGGACTGCAACCGGGTTAACATTGCATTTCAGCCGGGAATGTCTACCCGGAGCAGGCTAGCGAATGCAGGAAATTCCCACGATTGCCGCAGTTGATCTCGGCTCGAATTCTTTCAGGCTGCAGGTCGGCCGTGTCGTTGATGAACAGGTCTACGCGGTCGATTCGCTGCGCGAGCCGGTGCGTCTTGCAGCCGGTCTTACGCCCGACGGCGACCTGGACGAGGATGCGCAGGAGCGGGCGGTAGGAGTCCTCAGGCGATTTTCGCAAAGACTGCGCGGTTTCCCGCCAGCGGCGGTTCGCGCGGTTGGCACCAATACGCTGCGCGCTGCCCGTAATGCCGCGGAGGTGTTGCCGCGGTTTGAATCTGCCCTTGGTTTTCCCATTGAAATCGTCGCCGGCCGCGAAGAGGCGCGCCTGGTCTATGTCGGTGTTGCACACGGTCTCGCGCCCAGTGCAGACAAGCGCCTGGTAGTCGATATCGGCGGCGGCTCCACCGAGTTCATTATCGGTTCCGGAATGACGCCGCAGCTGACCGAGAGCCTCTACATGGGATGCGTCAGCTGGAGCCTGAGGTTCTTTCCGGATCAGCGTGTCAGCAAGTCCAACATGAAGCGCGCCGAAGTCGCGGCGCGTATTGAAATCGAGGCGATCCGGAAAAAATTCTCATCGAAACACTGGTCGGAGGCGATAGGCTCGTCGGGGACGGCGCGCGCAATCAGTGACGTGCTTGAGAGCAACGGCTGGTGTGAGTCCGGGATCAATCGCGAGGGATTGGAGAATTTGCGATCGGCAATCATCAGCGCGGGGCACATCGCAAAAATCGATTTGCCCGGATTACGCGGCGACCGGTTGCCGGTGCTGCCGGGCGGCGTGGCGATCATGAAAGCGGTGTTTGACGAGCTCGATGTCAGCCACATGAAGATCGCCAGCGGCGCGATGCGCCAGGGCATCCTGTGGGACATGATCGGCCGTCGCCGCCAAAAGGATATACGCGAGACGACGGTACGCCAGTTCATGAAGCGCTATCACGTCGATGCGGTCCAGGCACGCCGGGTCGAGCGTCTCGCAAAAAAATTGTACGAACAGTTCGCCGCGGGCGACGATCTGCAGTATGGAATGCAGCTGCTTTCGTGGGCGGCATGCCTGCACGAGATCGGATTGTCTGTCTCTCACAGCGGGTTTCACAAGCATTCAGCCTACATCGTATCGAATGCGGACATGCCCGGATTCTCGCGCATGGAACAACAGCATGCGGCAATGCTGATTCGTTCACACCGTGGATCGCTGGACAAGTTGCGCAGTCTGGTGACGAAGGAAGCCGACTGGACCTTGCTCGTCGCCTTGCGCCTCGCGGTCCTGATGTATCGAAGCCGCAGCAATAAACGCTTGCCCCGCATTGCTGCGACGAAGAGCGATTCGACCTATACGCTGGCCATCGATGGCAGCTGGCTCATTGCCAATCCGCTCACTGCAGCGGAGCTGCGGGACGAAATTGCAGCGTGGCGCCGTCTCGGGATTCAGTTGTCTGTGCCGGAACTGGCCGAAACCGACGACTGAGGATACGGTCCGCGGCAACCGGATACCGGGTGGCTGCAGTGTCTGGCGCTTTGATACAGAGCATTTCTGCACCAGTCCGGGAACGGCGCCAACTGAACGGACCGCTAGGACCTGTTAACGCATATTTGGTCGATCACATAGGTGTTAACAGGCCCTAGCTCAGGAGGTCAGGAGACAGTACTGCGCGCAGTACGACTTGCGCATGCCCCTCACGCACTCTCCGCCTGAACCACCATACCGCGCCTTTCTTGACGCTCCATGGCAGCCTTTTGCCTGTGAGCAACAACGCAGCCACTTCGCCGAGCGTTGGTTGATGACCGACCAGTATTACCGGGTCCGCGGCATCCGGCCATCCCGCTGCATCGAGGACCGCCTGAGCGGACGCGCCCGGAGCAATTGATCCGTTGACGATGAAGTCCTGCGTAAAGGCACCAGCGGTTTGCCGGGCGCGTTCGGCGGGGCTCGTGATAACGCTGACCGGCCCGGGCAGCCGCGGCCGTAGCCAGGCCGCAATGTCACGCGCCTGTTTGTGACCCTTGCGCGTCAACTCACGTTGGATATCCGGCAGGCCATCGACTGCTTCGGCATGACGCCAGAGGATCAGATCCATATACGTTACTCCGGTTGAGAAACTCGGGTGATCGGTGCAGGGCCACGCGTTTGCTCAGACGTCACGAACCGCCTGGGCACGCTGGCCTTGTTTTGGAACAGGCGCCGTGCAGCAGCCACCTGACAAACCTACCAGAATGGTTTCACCTTGACGAAGCGCTGCCACTGCGTATCGAAATCCGCAAGCAAAGCGCCGGACAGTGCGTCTGCATATCCTCTCAAATAGGCGATCGCTGTTTGCCTGCTGCTATCCTTGTTTCTGGCTAGCTGCTCGAGCAAGCGCCCGGCGTTTGCCGCGTCGTTGAACTGACCAAGGACTTCTTGCATGGCACCAAGGCGTGACAGGTACTCGCGCTTCGAATTTCGGCGTGTCGCCTTGGGGCGAAACAACGGGGCAAGCAGTTCGGTCGCGTAGCGAAGTTTTTTGATGCGTATGCGCAGTCGGTGAACAATCTGACTGTCACGCCGGCCCGGTTGTCCGCCCTCCTTGAGCAATTTGCGATGGGCGTGACCAAGCGCTTTGCGGGCCAGCTTTCTTGCGCGAAGCGCGGCGATTTGGCGTTGTTCGGCCGTTCGCTCGTCGACCCAGCCTTGTTCGAGCAATTTGTGCGTCAGACGCAGCATGCCGATTTGATAAGTGCTGCTCGACAGCGCATCGCGTGCACGTCGGCGAGCATCGGCGCGCAAGCGTCCCGCAGCGCGCGCCAAAGATCGCGCGGAGGCGTCAGCCGCGAGGCCTGCGCTGGCACGGGGCAGGAACTCGGTTACGAATACGTCCCAGTTTCGCGCTTGTCCAAGAATCCGGCCTGTCTCGCGCAGCCATAACAATTGTTCACGGAAGTGGTTTCGGGGAACCGCGCTGGAGAACACGGTGAACACGCTCCGCAACCGGCGCAGCGCGACGCGTACCTGATGCAGGTATTCAATATTCCGCGAATGCAGAAAGCCGGATTCGTTCGCCTGCAGATGGGCGATGCATGCGAACGCCAACCTGGAGAACAGTTGGTCAACCTGTTCGCCGGACGATAGCGCGACTTTGCCCGCCTTCGCGGGCGCTGGGCATTCGCGACCGGCCAGCCGGTATCCGCGTTGTGCCTTCGATACGGTTTCAATGCGAATTCCGGGGTGCGCCGCCAACTGCGCGGCAAGCGCAAACAGGGGAGCCAGCCCGCCTTGCCTGAGTTCGAGTTCGACTTCGCAGATCGGTTCGCTGCTCGTGCCGGCGATAACCGCACCCTCATCGACGCATACTTCAATGCGCGTACCGGGCTCCGGTTCGACAATGGCGGCAGAACGTCTGAAATCCGTCGTGAAGATGACATCGAGAGCATCGAATGAAACAACACAGCCGGCAAGTTCCGGCAAACCGCTGTTATTGACCCATCCGGGGTCAGGCACTCCGCTCGTTACCGGAACTTCGAGTTCGACGCGTTGTTGCAGGGCGTTACCCTGATCTCCCGCGGTCTTCAGGGTCTGAATCCAGCGCCGTCCCTGCCGGCGCAGCCGCAAGGCGACGCCGCGCCTGTGCAGGTCGAGTGACGGTGTGTCGTAATAGGCTGAATATAAACGTGAGCGTGCGGGCTTGGCGGTGAGCAAGGCCGCGAGCGGCGGCATGTTCCAGACGTGTTTTGCCAGTCCTTCGGCCAGGCTCAGCTTGAGTTCGGTCTCTGTTTGCAATGACGCCGCATCTTGATCTGGAAACGGTGCGCTGGCCGGACTCATGATGTTATGGCGTGCCAGGCCTCACGACTTTGCGGCACCGGGCTTTGCTGACAGCAATTCGATCAGCGAAAGCTGGGAGGAAAACGCCTGTTTGCGCTCGGATGTTATTCGATGATAGCGCCCGTCCCCATCCATATCCCATGCTTGCGTGTTGTCCGCAAGGCCGGCACGCAGCGACTCGTCAATCACGCGTTTCCTTAGCGCGGGGTCCAGAACCGGAAAGCATACTTCGATGCGGCGGAAGAAATTCCTGTCCATCCAGTCCGCGCTGGCAAGGTAAACGGCATCAGAACTGATGAAATGGAACACGCGATGATGTTCCAGAAAGCGCCCGATGATCGATCGCACCTGAATATTCTCTGACACGCCCGCAATGCCGGGGCGTAACGCGCATACGCCCCTGACGATGAGATCGATCCGAACACCGGCCTGCGAAGCGAAGTACAGGGCGGTGATGATTTCAGGCTCCAGCAGCGAGTTCATCTTCGCGACGATGCCGGCAGGCTTGCCGGCGCGTGCTGCTTCGACTTCATGGCGTATCGCGTCCAGCAGCCGGGCATGCATGGTGAATGGCGATTGCCACAGTTGCGTGAGCTTGCTCGCCTTGCCCAGGCCGGTCAGCTGCATGAACACGTCGTTGACGTCCGAGCAAATCTGTTCGTTACAGGTGAGCAGGCCAAAGTCGGTGTAGAGCGTTGCGGTGCGGGCGTGATAATTCCCGGTTCCGAGATGCACATACCGTGTGAGTCGCGCGCCTTCCTTGCGAACCACCATTGCCATCTTGGCGTGTGTCTTGTGGCCAACGACCCCGTACACTACGTGGGCGCCGACTTCCTCGAGCTTTTGCGCGAGATCGATGTTCGCTTCCTCGTCAAAGCGCGCCAGCAGTTCCACCACCACGGTCACTTCCTTGCCACCGCGCGCAGCGTCGATCAACGCCTGCATCAGCTCGGAGTTGGTACCGGTTCGGTATACGGTCTGCTTGATGGCGACGACCAGTGGGTCGACGGCCGCCTGACGAATGAAGCTGATAACCGGTTTGAAGGACTCGTAAGGATGGTGCAGAAGGATATCGCCCTCGCGCATGGCGGCAAAAACGTCGGAATCGACACTCAGTGCCGCCGGTAATCCCGGAACGAACGGCTTGAACTTGAGATCGGCCCGCTCCACCAGATCGGGAATCTGCATCAGGCGTACCAGGTTCACTGGTCCGTTGACCTGGTAGAGGTCGTCCGGCGACAGGTTGAACTGATACAGAAGAAATTCGGAAACGTCGGTCGAGCACAGGTCGGCGACCTCGAGACGTACCGCATCGCCGAAATTACGTTGCGGCAATTCGCCTTGCAGGGCGGTGCGCAGGTTCGTGACTTCTTCCTCGTCCACATAAAGGTCGGAATTGCGTGTTACGCGGAACTGGTAGCAGCCCTCGACTTTCATGCCGGCGAACAATTCGCCCACATGCGCATGAATGACCGATGACAGGAAGACGAACGAGGACTTCGAGCCGGCAATCTCCTCCGGCAGTTGTATTACGCGCGGCAGTACCCGCGGTGCCTGAACCAGGGCAATGCCCGAATTGCGGCCGAACGCATCCTTCCCGGACAGTTGCACCGCGAAATTCAGGCTCTTGTTGAGAATGCGCGGAAACGGGTGTGCCGGGTCCAGTCCGATCGGCGTCATTACCGGCATGATTTCGCGCATGAAATAGGACTTGATCCATTCCTGCTGTGCGTCGTTCCACACTCGCCTTCTGAGGAAATGGATATCCTCAGCGGCAAGCTGTGGCAGCAGTTCATCGTTCCACAGGCGGTATTGTCGTTCGACCAGGTCGTGAGCGGTTGCCGCAACCTCCCGGAAAACCGCGGCCGGTGGGGAGCCGTCGGCACCGCTGATTTCAACGCCAAGATCAATCTGTGCCTTCAGGCTGGCTACCCGTATCTCGAAGAACTCGTCGAGATTGCTCGACACGATGCACAGAAAACGCAATCGCTCCAGCAAAGGTACGCTGGCATCTTCCGCTTGCGCGAGCACACGCCGGTTGAACTCGAGTTGCGACAGTTCCCGGTTGAGAAACAGCTTCGGGTCGGCGACGGATTTGCGGATGGATCTTGAACCTGCCAGTACCGCTTTGCGGCGCCGCGCCCTGTCGGTCGGGCCGGAGCTGCCGCCGGCACGCGATTCTGCTTTGTTGAACAGCATGGTGTTACCTGAAGCCGGACCCGCAACCGCATGGGAGCGCGCCCGATCGCAAAGATGAAACTGCCTAGCTTTCTGGTGGCACGTAGCCACTGGCACTGTCCGCACCAGGGCCGAAGAAGTATTTCTCGGTTTGCTCCATCAGATACTTGCGCGCGGCCGGATCTGCCAGACTGAGCCGGTTCTCATTGACCAGCATTTTCTGGTGCTCCAGCCAGCCCCGCCATGCCTCCTGGGAAACGTTCTCGAAGATGCGCTTGCCAAGCTCACCGGGAAAAGGCGGGAACTGCAGTCCTTCCGCTTCCTTGTTGAGCTTCACGCAGCTTACTTTTCTATTCATAGCGTAATGTGTTGCTTCGGTCGAGAAATATTGCACATTTGTGACATTTGCAGCTTATGGAAAGCAGGCGCGCCGAAAGGTTCATTATAGGCAGGTGGTACGGGCCCGCCTATGCGAGTTTTTTCTGCAACACGCGCGATTTTCTCTGATAGTTGTACAGCGCGGCCTTGCGTGCCGGAAGCACCGAAACCGGTGCGTTTTCGAAGCCATGCTCGATAAACCAGTGCGACGTCAGTGTCGTCAGCACGAACAGGCGGTTCAGCTTCATCTTTCGCGCCCGCTTCTCGATCTCGAGGAGCATGATTTCGCCCGCCCCGGCGTTGCGGAAATGTGAATGAACGGCAAAGCAAGCCAACTCGCCGCTTCGTTGTTCCGGAAAGGCGTACAGTGCGGCGCAACCGACGATTAGCCGGTCATGCTCCAGAACGATGAAACGGTCGATTTCGATTTCGAGCAGTTCCCGCGAACGCTTCAGCAGGGCGCCCTCGGCTTCCAGCGGTTCGATCAGCTGGAGAATGCCGCCGACGTCGTCGATCGTGGCCTGCCGCAATTGTTCCAGCGGGTCCCTGCTGACCATGGTGCCAACGCCCTCGTGGGTGAATAGCTCCAGCAGCACGCCGCCATCGACCTTGCGGTCGATCAGGTGAACACGGCCCGCGCCGGCCCGGCATGCCTTGATTGCAACGGGCAGGTACTGGCTGGCGTAGGTGTCGGCCTTCTTGCCTGACTTGAGCAAGGCCTGTGCACCGGACACGGTGAGTTCGCGGACCAATTGGCCCTTGCGGTCCTTGGCTCCGGCCTCGTCGGTGAGGATGATGAGTTTTTCCGCCTGCAGGGCGATCGCGCACTCGGCTGCGACGTCCTCGAGTATGAGGTTGAAGATCTCACCGGTGGGTGAATAGCCAAGCGGAGAGATCAGAACCAGTTCATTGTCGTCCAGCCGGCGGCGAATCGCGTCCGCCTCGATCTTGCGGACTTCGCCGGTGTAGAGCATGTCCACGCCGTCGACAACGCCGCGCGGCCGCGCGACGACGAAATTGCCGGACGCCACCCGGATCTGGCTGCCGGCCATGGGCGAGTTGGGGAGTCCCATGGACAGCAAGGCCTCTATTTCTACCCGCAGCCGGCCGCTGGCCTGTTTGGCGCAACCCAGCGCGTCCTCGTCCGTGACCCGCAACCCGCTGCTGGCGTAGCGCTGCTTGATGCCGCGCAAGTTCAGCTCACGTTCGATCTGCGGACGGGCGCCATGGACCAGCACCAGTTTGACGCCGACGCTCGCCAGCAGATTGAGATCGTGCGTAAGCTCGATGAAGTTTCCGTCCTCCACCACTTCGCCGCCAAATGCGATCACAAAGGTGCGGCCGCGGAACGCGTGAATATACGGTGCGGCAGACCGGAACCACTGCACGAAGGCAGACGGTGTCGTTGCGCTCATACGTCCTGGTTTTCTGGCTGGTTGGGCATGTTAACCGGGTGTCACGCTATTTCGGTGCCAGGTGTTGGTCTCCGCCATCAGTTCCCTGGCGCTGATTTCCCCCGGCGCCATGATTACCTTGGCGCTAAGTCTTCCTGGTGCCACCATTACTTCGGCGCCAAGCGAATCGCCCCATCGAGGCGGATGACCTCGCCGTTGAGCATGACATTCGAAAATATCGACTCGACCAACTGGGCGTATTCGGCCGGCCGGCCCAGGCGCGACGGGAACGGTACCTGTTTGCCAAGCGAGTCCTGCACCTCGGCCGGCATGCCCTTGAGCATGGCCGTTTCGAAGATTCCGGGAGCAATCGTCACGATACGGATTCCGCTGCGAGACAGATCCCGCGCGATCGGCAATGTCATGCCGACGACGCCGCTCTTGGAAGCCGCGTAGGCTGCTTGCCCGACCTGACCGTCGAAGGCAGCTACCGACGCGGTGTTGATGATCACGCCGCGCTCGCCCTCCGAATTGGGGGGCTGTTTGGCCATGACGTCGGCGGCAAGTCGGATCATGTTGAAAGTGCCAACCAGATTGATGTTGATGACCTTGGCAAAACTCTCCAGGCGGTGCGGACCGTCACGGCCGACGGTTTTCTCTCCGATGGCGATTCCGGCGCAGTTCACCAGACCATTGAGGCCGCCAAACTGCCTGGTGGCGGTTTCGACGGCAGACCGGGCGTGTTCTTCCGAAGACACGTCGCACGCCACGAAACAGGCCTGTTTGCCCAGTTTGGCTGCAAGGGCCTCTCCGGCATCGCGGCTCAGGTCGGCGATGACGACGTTGCCGCCGTGGGCGGCAAACATCTCGACCGTCGCAGCGCCAAGCCCGGACGCGCCGCCAGTAACGATGAACGTATTGTTTCCGATCTCCATTGTTGAAGGCCTTCCCGTCGTTTTGGTTGTTCGAGACGGCGCAGTATAGCGGACCGCTAGAAGTCGCCCCAGCGGAGCTGAATGGCTGCCAGCGCGGCCAGCGCGGCGGTCTCGGTTCGCAGGACACGCGGCCCCATTCGTATCGGTTGAAACCCCCGGCGTCGCGCCAGATCGGCCTCGCTGTCGTCGAGACCGCCCTCCGGTCCCGCGAGCAGAATAATGCGCCCGGCCGGAACAGGTAACTCGCGCATCCCGGTATGCGCTGCGGGGCTGAGCAACAGACGCAACTCGTCCGCTTCGGGATCGCGCGGTAACTGGCCGAGCCAGTCACCCAGGCGCAGCGGTTCGGCAATGTCGACCAAACGATTGCGCCCGCACTGTTCACTGGCGGCAATCGCCAGCTTCTGCCAGTGTCCGGTCTTGCGCGCCGCGCGCTCGGTCGTGAGTTTGATGATCGACCGGGTTGTGGCCAGGGGCTGGATCGCCGCAACGCCGAGTTCGACGGCCTTCTGTATGGTGAAGTCCATTCGCTCGCCACTCGACATGCCCTGCGCGAGCAACAGATCGATCGGGCACTCCGCACCGCGTTCGATAAATGGGCCGGTTCTTGCTACTACAGACTCACGTTCGACACGGCAGATGCTGGCTTGATACTCGCCGCCGAGACCGTCAAACAACACGATCGGGTCGCCCACCTGGAGCCGCAGCGAGCGAATGGCGTGGCGTGCCGTGTCGGCAGGCAAGTTGACTTCGGCTCCGCTGGCGAGCTTGTCGGGAACATAAAACCGGCTCCCCGACTTCACGCGGCGCTTTTGTATGTCTTTGTTCATTGCTAAAATTCTGCCATGCAACAACTAATTGGTCATAATGTCCAGGCGAGTGCGGGCCCGATCATGATGTCACCATTGTTGCCGGTGCGAATTCACTGATTGCATGAGCGCGGCAACCCCTTCCCGGTCAGGAAATTTGCAGCCGCGCCGACCTGTTCCGACATTGAGCGAAGAATCCGACGAACACCCAACCAGACCACCGGCATACCGGCGGCGTTGTAACCAGTCTCCAGGTGGACCAGACACGGGGCGAACCGGTTTTTTTGAACCGGCAATTTGCCATGTGGTCCAATGGCTTCGTCGGGAATCGTTTTGGGGTCAATGAAAGCGGCACTTAGCCAGTCAGCAAGCACGCTCGAGCGTCTCGGCACCTTGGTTCGCCTTGTCGCGGCCGAGGAGGTCATGCCCCGCTACCTGAAGGTAGCCCACCACCGAAAAACCGACGGCAGCCTGTTCACCGAAGCCGATCTGGCGGCACAGGACCGATTGGTTAAGCTTCTGCCGACCGTTGTGCCGGTACCGGTCGTCGGCGAGGAAATGCCGGTCGAGGTCCAGAAGGAGCGCTGGTCGGCGGGTGAGAACGGCGTCTGGTGCGTCGACCCGATCGACGGTACTTCCAACTTCGTCAACGGGCTGCCGTATTTTGCCGTCTCCGTTGCTCTCATGCGACAAGGCCGCAGTGTTCTCGGGGTCGTCTACGATCCGGTTGCGGATGAGCTTTTCTGCGCCGAACGGGGTGGTGGCGCTTTCCTCAACGGTGAGCGCTTGCCGATCAGGGAGCGTGTTCCGGAACTGAAAAATGCCATGGCCGAGGTCGATTTCAAGCGTTTGCCAGCGCCCTTGGCGCAAGCGCTTGCGGCATCGCCTCCGTATTCCTCACAGCGAAATTTCGGCGCGAGCACCCTTGAATGGTGTTATGTGGCGGCCGGTCGCTTCGACGTCTACCTGCATGGCGGGCAAAAATTGTGGGACTACGCTGCGGGCTCACTTATCCTCGAAGAGGCGGGCGGACTGATGTGTTCACTCGAAAATGACGACTTCTGGGCCGAGGCGAGCTGGAAGCGTTCGGTTCTGGCGGCCCGCACCCCAGAGCTTTTTGACGACTGGGTGCGCTGGGTGCGCGCCCGGATATAAGCCTCCCGGTCCTGCTTTCCTGACGTCTGCTGCGTTGCGCCATCTGTCTTGACCGGTTAGAGTCGAGCCGGTATCGTGACCGGTTTTCCGCAACAATCCGCCGACTCAGGTGACATCATGGAATTGACAGAGGCCCAGACCACTGAATTGACCGGTGCCGAGATCGTCTCGCGCTGTCTCGCCGAAGAGGGTATCGAGTTCGTATTCGGCTATCCCGGTGGCGCGGTTCTGCCGATTTATGACGAGTTGTTCAAGCAGGACAAGGTCAAGCACATACTCGTCCGGCATGAGCAGGCCGCTGTTCATGCCGCTGATGCCTATTCACGCTGTACCCAGAAGGTTGGTGTCGCGCTGGTGACCTCGGGGCCTGGGGTTACCAATGCCGTGACCGGTATCGCTACCGCCTACATGGACTCCATTCCCATGGTGGTGATTACCGGGCAGGTTCCGACGCACGCCATCGGGCAGGACGCGTTTCAGGAGGTCGATACGGTCGGCGTTACCCGGCCTTGCGTCAAGCACAACATTCTGGTCAAGAACGTGGCGGATATCGCGCCGTCGATCAAGAAGGCGTTTTACCTGGCGGCGACCGGGCGCCCCGGCCCGGTTGTGGTCGACATTCCCAAGGACTTGACGCTGGAGAAGGTCAACTATTTCTATCCCAAGTCCGTGTCGCTGCGTTCCTACAACATGGTGACCAAGGGCCACAACGGCCAGATCAAGAAGGCGATTCAGCTTCTGGTGAATGCCAAGCGGCCGGTCATCTACAGCGGTGGCGGTATCGTGCTGGGCAATGCCGCGGCGGAGTTGACCGAGATGGTGCGCAAACTGGGATTTCCCTGCACCAACACGCTGATGGGCCTCGGCGGCTACCCGGCGACGGATCCGCAGTTTTTGGGCATGCTGGGCATGCACGGCACCTATGAAGCCAATATGGCGATGCAAAATTGCGACGTGCTTATCGCCATTGGCGCGCGCTTTGATGACCGCGTGATTGGCAATCCGAAGCACTTTGCCCAGGAAAGCCGCAAGATCATTCACATCGACATCGATCCTTCGTCGATATCCAAGCGCGTACGCGTTGACGTACCGATCGTGGGTGACGTCAAGGAAGTGCTCGTGGAACTCAACCGCCAGCTCGAACAGACAACGGACAAGCCCGACGCCGGCGCGCTCAAGCAGTGGTGGGAGCAGATCGATAGCTGGCGCACGCGTGATTGCCTCAAGTTTGATCGCGACAGCAAAATTATCAAGCCGCAGATGGTGGTGGAAAAGCTCTACGAGCTGTGCAAGGACCAGGACGTTTATGTCACTTCCGACGTGGGGCAGCACCAGATGTGGGCTGCGCAGTTCTACAAGTTCGACCAGCCGCGCCGCTGGCTCAACTCAGGCGGCCTGGGCACAATGGGAGTGGGCTTGCCCTACGCGATTGGCGCACAGTTCGCCCACCCGGACGCGACCGTCGTCTGTGTGACCGGGGAGGCGAGCATCCAGATGTGCATCCAGGAGCTGTCCACGGCCAAGCAGTACGGCCTGCCTTTGAAGATCATCATGCTCAACAACCGGTACATGGGCATGGTCAGGCAGTGGCAGGAGTTTTTTCACGGCAATCGCTATGCCGAAAGTTACGTTGATGCCTTGCCCGACTTCGTAAAGCTGGCCGAGTCCTACGGCCATGTCGGCATGCAGATCGACAAGCCCGGCGACATCGAAGGCGCGTTGAAAGAAGCTTTTTCACGCAAGAACGACCTGGTGTTCATGGACTTCATCACCGACCAGACCGAGAACGTCTTCCCCATGGTCCCTGGCGGCAAGGGGCTGTCCGAAATGATCCTGGTGTGATGAGCGCGCCGGACCTACAACACGAATAGAAGCACAAGACATGCGCCACATTATTTCCCTGCTTCTCGAGAACGAAGCAGGCGCGCTTTCTCGCGTAGCCGGGCTTTTTTCCGCGAGAGGCTACAACATCGAGTCACTTACGGTTGCACCAACCGAAGATCCGTCCTTGTCCAGGATGACGATTGTCACCAGTGGTTCCGATGACGTTATCGAGCAGATCAACAAGCAGCTGAACAAGCTGATTGATGTGGTAAAGGTGGTCGACTTGTCGGAAGGAATGCATATCGAGCGCGAACTCATGCTGGTAAAGGTGCGTGCAACCGGCAAGGACCGCGAGGAGATGAAACGCATTTCCGATATATTCCGTGGCCGCATTCTCGACGTTACCGACAAGACCTACACAATAGAGTTGACCGGAACTGGCGCGAAACTCGATGCTTTTATCGAGGCATTGGAGAAGGGCGCCATACTCGAAACGGTACGTACGGGTGCCTCAGGCGTTGGGCGAGGCGACCGCATTCTGAAGGTGCAATAACCAGGCGCAGAAGCCTCCGCCGCATTGGTTCTGGCGGAGCACCTCCCGCGCGGCAAAACAATCAAGAGGGGATCATGAAGGTCTACTACGACAAGGACGCAAATCTGCGTCTGATCAAGGGAAAGAAAGTCACCATTCTGGGCTATGGCTCGCAAGGGCACGCTCACGCACTCAATCTCAAGGACTCGGGCGTCGAGGTTACGGTCGGCGTGCGAAAGGGCGGTTCTTCGTGGAACAAGGCGAAGAAAGCCGGCTTTGAGGTCAAGGATATGGGTGCCGCGGTCAAGGGCGCCGATGTCGTCATGATGCTGCTGCCCGACGAGCATATTGCCAGCGTCTATCGCGAAGACGTCGAGCCGAATATCAAGAAAGGCGCAACGGTCGGATTCGCGCACGGATTCAACATTCATTTCGGACAGGTTGTTCCGCGTTCCGATCTCGATGCCGTGATGGTGGCGCCGAAAGCGCCCGGGCATACCGTCCGGTCCACTTATGCGCAGGGCGGCGGCGTTCCTTGCCTGATCGCGGTTCACCAGAATCCGACCAAGAAGGCGCGGGATGTCGCACTGTCCTACGCATCCGCAATCGGCGGCGGCAAGGCCGGAATTATCGAAACCAATTTCCGCGAAGAAACCGAGACGGATCTGTTTGGCGAGCAGGTCGTTCTCTGCGGAGGAACGACTGCGCTGATTCAGGCAGGATTCGAGGTGCTGGTTGAAGCCGGCTACGCCCCGGAGATGGCGTATTTCGAATGCCTGCACGAACTCAAGCTCATCGTCGACCTGATTTACGAGGGCGGTATCGCCAATATGCGTTACTCCATCTCGAACAATGCCGAGTACGGTGACATCACACGCGGCCCGCGCATCATCACCGAAGAGAGCAAGAACGAGATGCGCCGTATCCTCAAGGAAATCCAGACCGGGGCCTACGCCCAGGAGTTTCTGCTGGAAAACGCGACCGGTGCGACCAAGCTCACGTCCATGCGCCGTATTGCCGGCGAGCATCAGATCGAAGTGGTCGGCGAGCGCCTGCGTTCGATGATGCCTTGGATCAAGGCGAGCCGGCTCGTCGACAAGACGAAGAACTAGTCAGTAATCAGTCAATGCCGGTCCTGTCTTGTTCTCGAAGGTACCGGTGCCGCGCTGACTGTCTGATCTGACATGCGACCAAGCTATCCCCACCCGGTTATCGCCAGAGAAGGCTGGCCCTTTCTGGCGATCGCGGTGGCGGTCGCGGCGCTGGCGACCTGGCTGGCAGGCTGGTGGTCGCTGCCGTTCTGGCTGTTGGCGTTGTTCGTTTTGCAGTTTTTCAGGGATCCGGCGCGCAACGTGCCTGAAGATCCTGCGCTGGTCTGCGCGCCGGCTGACGGACGTATCGTCGTGGTTGAGAATGTGCAGGATCCCTACACCGGGCGAGACTCCTTGAAGATCAGCGTCTTCATGAACGTTTTCAACGTTCACTCCAATCGGTCTCCGGTCGATGGCGTGGTGACGGGGGTGCGCTATCACGCCGGCGGATTTTTCAATGCGGCGATCGACAAGGCATCGCTCGAGAATGAGCGCAATGCACTCACGATCCGCATGAATGACGGTGCCGAGCTGACCTGCGTGCAAATTGCGGGATTGGTGGCGAGGCGCATTCTTTGTTACGTTAAACAGGGAGACCGGTTGCACAAGGGCCAGCGTTTCGGTTTCATCCGTTTCGGATCGCGCGTTGACCTGTACCTCGCGCCGACGTCGCGGCCGCGGGTGGCCGTTGGCGACAAAGTGTATGCTGGCGAGACCGTGCTGGCCGAAATCGAGACGGAATCAAGCGAGCGATGAAGTATCCCGACCCCCAGCCAAAATGGCAGATGCGAAGCGCTTTGCGGCGCCAGGGCATCTATTGGCTGCCCAACGCCATAACGACTTGCGGTCTGTTTGCCGGTTTCTACGCAATTGTGCAGGCGATGAACCTGCGCTTCGAGCTCGCGGCCATGGGTATTTTTGCGGCGATGGTATTCGATGGACTGGACGGCCGGGTTGCCCGGCTGACACGCACTCAGTCCGCTTTCGGCGCTGAATACGATTCGCTCGCCGACATGGTCGCCTTCGGCGCCGCTCCGGCGCTTGTGCTCTACGAGTGGGAACTCAAAGGCATGGGCAAGCTGGGCTGGCTGGCGGCGTTCGTGTTCTGTGGCTGCGCTGCACTCAGGCTGGCCCGGTTCAATACCAACATGGGGCATGTCGACAAGCGGTTTTTTCAGGGTTTGCCAAGCCCCGCTGCCGCCGGACTGGTCGCAGGTTTCGTCTGGGCGATGGAAGCCTACGATATTCGCGGCCTGCCGTGGCTGGCGTGGCTGTTGGCGCTGGTTGCCGGGTTCACCATGGTCAGCAACGTCCCTTATTACAGCGGCAAGGAAATAAATCTGCGCAAAGCCGTGCCGTTCAAGGTGGTCGTCCTCATCGCTTTCTCGGTGGTTGTCGTGGTGCAGGTGGCGGACAACCTTCCGGAGTTGCTGTTTGCAGTATTCCTGATATATGCGCTGTCCGGTTACGTCATGTGGATATCGCGATATTCGAAACGGCGTGAGAAGGCGCCTGTTCCGCCCCGCAAGGAGCCGGGGAGCGGCTAGGGCTCTGTTGCGGGGCTTGCGGTTCGATTCAAATACCCATATATTCCATGGCTATGAGTCAGCAACAGCACGGCCAAATTACCCTCCTTCTTGCCAGCTTCCAGCTGGCAGGCCTGCTATTGCGCCCCGGGCGCTAAATTCTCTTTCAAATCCCAACAGCTGGCGGGTTTGCTGAAAAAACCCGAGCTTTCCAAGACACCCAAGTTGCGTCCAACACGCCGATAATCCAGGGCGCGGGCGCAGATCCAGAGCGGAGACTGACATGACTGATCGATTAATCATTTTTGACACGACCATGCGTGATGGCGAGCAGAGTCCCGGCGCATCGATGACGCGTGAGGAAAAGCTGCGCATCGGCAAACAACTCGAGCGCATGCGCGTAGACGTCATCGAAGCCGGCTTTCCCGCCGCGAGCGACGGCGATTTCGAATCGGTGAAGGCGATTGCACAAACCGTGAAGGATAGCGTTGTCTGCGGACTGGCGCGGGCATCCGGTTCGGATGTGCGTCGGGCCGGCGAGGCAGTGAAGGGGGCCAACGCCGCGCGCATTCATACTTTTATCGCGACCTCGCCCGTTCACATGGAGCGCAAGTTGCGTATGAGCCCCGATCAGGTTCTCGAACAGGCAGTCGACGCCGTCAAGCTGGCGCGCTCACTGTGCGAGGACGTGGAGTTCTCTCCCGAGGATGCCGGCCGATCCGAGATCGACTACCTGTGCCGGATCCTCGAGGCGGTGATTCACGCTGGCGCACGTACCATCAATATCCCGGACACGGTGGGCTATACCGTACCCGAGCAGTTCGCCGGCATGATTCGCGATTTGCGCGAGCGCATTCCCAACTCGGACAAGGCAGTCTGGTCAGTACATTGTCATAATGACCTGGGCCTGGCAGTCGCCAATTCGCTGGCCGCGGTCAAGGCCGGCGCGCGGCAGGTCGAATGCACCATCAATGGTCTGGGTGAGCGGGCCGGTAATGCCTCGCTCGAAGAAATCGTCATGGCGGTTCGAACCCGGCAGGACTTCTTCGACTGTGATACTCGCATCGATACGACGCAGATCGTCCCCGTTTCGAAGCTGGTTTCTGCGATCACCGGTTTTCCGGTACAGCCGAACAAGGCGATTGTCGGTGCCAATGCTTTCGCGCACGAAGCGGGTATTCATCAGGACGGGGTGCTCAAGCATCGCGAAACCTATGAAATCATGCGCGCCGAGGACGTCGGCTGGGCGGCAAACAAACTGGTTCTGGGAAAGCACTCCGGGCGAAACGCCTTCCGGCAGCGGCTGTCAGAGCTCGGAATCGAGCTGGAATCCGTCGAGGCACTGAATGCGGCATTCGCGCGTTTCAAGGAACTCGCCGACAAGAAGCACGAAATTTTCGACGAGGATCTGATGATGCTTGTGTCTGACGACACGCTGGGCCAGGAAAACGAGCACTTCAAACTGGTTTCGATACAGGCGCAACTCGAAACCGGCGAAACGCCACTGGCTCGAGTGGTCATTTCCGAGGACGGTTCGGAGAAAAACGCCGAGTCGCGAGGCAGCGGACAGGTCGATGCAACGTTCAAGGCGATCGAATCGATCGTCTGCAGCGGCGCGGACCTGCAGTTGTTCTCCGTCAACGCGATTACCAGCGGTACGGATTCGCAAGGTGAAGTCAGCGTGCGCCTGGCCAAATCGGGACGCGTCGTCAATGGTCACGGTGCGGATACGGATATCGTGATCGCGTCGGCCAAGGCCTATCTGAATGCGCTCAACAAGCTGCGAGCGGGCCCGGAGCGTCTCAATCCGCAGCTTTAGCCGCGCGTCCCGAAGTCGCGTACCCGGCCAGCGCTCTTCAGGCAGCCGGGTTACGCGGCGCGCGGTGAGGTGGCGGACCAGGACCACGTTTGATGTTGGACGGGCTAGCGTGTTCAGGTTGCCGCAGGCGCACTAGAGGGCGCGGTGGCCCGTCGCTGTGAGAAAATCCCCGGCAGTTGGCTATCCTCCAGCCTTTAGGGAATCCGGAATGATTGACAAAGCGACCTCTGGCCACGCCGGACCGCATCGCATCGTTGTCGTCGGCGGCGGCGCAGGCGGCCTTGAACTGGTCACCCGGCTGGGCGACTCGTTGGGGCGAAAAAGTCTCGCTGAAGTCACGCTGATCGACAGCTCTCGCACGCACCTGTGGAAGCCGCTGTTGCACCGCGTTGCCGCAGGCAGCATGGACCTGAATGACCACGAAATCGATTACCTGGCGCAGGCGCGCTGGCATCATTTCCGGTTTCGGCTCGGGCGTATGCAGGGTCTTGACCGCGAGGGCAGGCAAATCCTGCTGGCGCCGACGCTGGACGAAACCGGCGCCGAGATCATCGCCGCGCGGTCCGTGCCTTATGACACGCTGGTCATTGCGGTTGGAAGCAAGACGAACGATTTCGGCACGGCAGGCGCGGCTGAATTCGCCTTGTCGCTGGACGCCCCCGCGCAGGCCTCGCGATTTCACTCGCGGCTCCTCAATGCCTGCCTGCGAGCCAACACGCAGACCGAGCCGTTGCAACCGGGACAATTGCACATCGCGATCATCGGCGCCGGGGCAACCGGGGTCGAGCTTGCCGCGGAGTTGCATAACACAACCCGGGAGCTGGTCGCTTTCGGGCTGGACCGCATCGATCCGGAGCGTGACGTCAAGGTCACGCTGATCGAAGCCGCACCGAGAATCTTGCCGGTGCTACCGGAGCGACTTTCTGACGCTACGCAGCGCCTGCTCGAGGCAATCCACGTCGACGTCCTGCCCGGCGAACGGGTTACCCAGGTCAGCCGTGACGGTGTGCATACCCAAAGCGGGCGTTTCGTGCCGGCTGAGCTCGTCGTCTGGGCGGCTGGCATCAAGGCGCCCGAATTTCTCGCCAACCTCGACGGGCTCGAGTCCAACCGCATGAATCAACTCGTTGTGCGCCAGACCTTGCAGACGACACTCGATGCAAATGTCTTTGCAATGGGCGACTGCGCCAGCTGTCCGTGGCCCGGCCGCGACACCGCGGTGCCGCCGCGTGCGCAGGCGGCCCATCAGCAGGCGTCCCATCTTGCCAGGGGGCTGAAACTCCACATTCAGGGAAAGCCGGCGAAGCCCTGGGTGTATCGTGATTTCGGCTCGCTTGTATCGCTTGGCAGGCACAGCACGGTTGGCAGCCTGATGGGTGCTCTGACGGGAGGCAGCCTGATGATCGAAGGCTATTTTGCCCGCCTCATGTATCTGTCCCTGTACAAGATGCACGAGTACGCCCTGCATGGTTTCGCCAAGGTGTTTCTTGATACTCTGGCGAGACTGATTATCCGTCGTACCGAACCGCACGTAAAACTGCACTGACCAGAGGAACTGCCGGCGTGCGAATGCGGAGTACGAAGTTGTGTGCCATGTTTCTCGCCGGTGCGCTCGTCGCGGCCTGTTCGTCACGCCTCCCTTACACCCCTGCCGAACTCGAACAGCAGGCAGCGCCCACGGAGTTCATGGACCGTGCTGCGAACGATCCCACGCTTGCGGACCTGGTCCGCGCCAGTGGTTACGATGGACAATGGCCGCCGGAGCACTGGCGACTCGAGACGCTCACGCTGGTGGGACTGTATTTCAACCCGAGCGTCGACGTTGCGCGCGCCCGGGCCGTGGCTGCCGCCGCGGCGCTTACGACCGCCAGCCAACGCAGCCCTCTCAGCGTTGAACTCGCTGCGGAACACCATAGCCGCGAAGTCGACGACAGCCCCTGGAGTCTCGGCGTGGCAGTTGGCCTGCCGATCGGTACCGGGAACCGGCGCGAAGCGCGGGTTATGAAAGCCAGCCTGCTTGCCGATGCCGCCGAACTCGAGATAGCGGCTTCGGCGTGGCGCGTGCGCAGCGCCGTGCGGGATGCCGTCATTGATTACACTGCGTCCAGCCGGAGAGCACAATTGGCGCAACAGCGCCTGGCCGTGCACGACGAACTGCTGCAGTTGTTACAGCGGCGTGTCGATGCCGGCATGCTCTCGCCGCGTGAACTTGGGCGCGAGCAAATGGCCAGAGCCATGACCGAGGCCGAGCTGGCAGTCGAACAAACCAGCATGGCGCATGCGCTTGGAGCGCTTGCCGGTGCGCTGGGGTTGCCTCTTGAAACCGTGCGATCATTGCAGATTGCCGACAACCCGCTCGAAGCGTCCGGCACGGTTCCCGACGCCGCAACCGCGCGCGGCGACGCCTTGCGTAACCGCCTCGATGTCCATGTGCACTTGCTTGAATACGGTGCCGCCGATGCAGAGCTCAGGCTGGCGGTGGCCGAACAGTACCCGGTGGTGGTGTTGACGCCGGGCTTTCTCTGGGATCAGGGTGACAATATCTGGTCGCTTGCGAGTGCGTTTGTCGTGCGGCGTTCGGCGCTGGCGGCGGTGCGCGAAGCCGAAGCGCGCCGGGATGTTGCGGCGAAGCAGTTCACAGCACTGCAAATCCGTGCCATTAATGAGGTCGAGCGTGCCCGCGAGGCACTGCAGTTGACTGCCGCAAACGTCGACGCCGGCGCGGATGTCGTCCGGCGCGCACAAGCGCAACTGGACCGGGCGCGGCGCTATTTTGACGCAGGCGGTGGCGACCGTGTAGAACTGATGACGGCGCGCCTTGTTGACGTGCAGGCCCAGCAGCACCTGCTCGATGCGAGAACTGCCTGGCGAAAATCCATTGCCCGATTAGAGGATGCGATGCAGCGCCCCTTGTTTGGAGACTTCCTGAGCTTGCCGGTTGAACAAAGTTCATCTGGAGCTCCGGCATGAAACTCACGGCCAATCACATCATCGTCGCACTGATGGCAATTGTCATCGCGGTGTTGTCATGGTTGCTGATCTACGTTTCACGCGATGAATTGCAGCTGCACGAGGAAGAGTACGAGGAGGAGATCGAGACCGAGTCGACGGCAACCATCGAGCAAGGCCGCGCCATCGTTCGTGTCGATTCGAAAAGCCAGCAAGTGAGCGGAATACGCATGCATGCGTTGAAATCCGCGCAGTACGAAACCGCTCTTCAGGTTTATGGCAGCGTCGTTGACATTGAACCGTTGCTCGAAACGCGCGGGCGTTACCTCGCCGCGAGCGCGGAACGGCGAGCCTTGCAATCCGCGCTCTCGGCGGCGAGAGCCGAATACCAGCGCGCCGACGTGTTGTACAAGGATGATCGCAACATTTCAGAGCAGGCGCTGCGTGAAGCGGAAAGCCGTTACAGGGTCGCGCAAGCGCGTCTCGACGCCGCGCAGTCGATGCAATCGGTGTTGGGTGATTCCTTGCGCACGGCCTGGGGACCGGTGGTGAGCGACTGGGCGATGGCCGCGCAACCAGCGTCGCTGGCTGAACTGTTGTCGAGGCGTTCCGTTCTGGTACAACTGGTATTCCCTTATGAACTGTCCCGCAGCGCTGCCCGGCCGCAATTGATGCTGGCTCCGGTGACGGCGCGCGAGAACGCAGTCGAAGCGCGCCTGGTATCCGCCGCACCGCGCGTAAGCGCAGCGTTGCCCGGGAATACCTATTTTTACATCGTCAGCGGGGCTGATTTGCGCGTCGGCGCACGTGTGGTTGCGCGAGTGGCCACAAACGATGCAATGGTCGATGGGGTGATCGTTCCCAACGCGGCGGTGGTCTGGCACGCGGGCAAGTCATGGGTATACCGCAAGCGCGACGCCGAAACATTTGGCCGCTACGAAATATCGACGGCGAGCGAAATTGGAGACGGGTGGTTCCAGGCGACGTCACCCGAAACAGGTCCGGGTCAAACCGGTGCGGATGAAACCGTTTTGCCGGATAACAACTTGCTCCGTCCGGGCGATGAAGTCGTGATCAGCGGAGCGCAGCTATTGCTCTCCGAAGAGCTGAAATACCAGATCCGTAACGAGAACGAGGACTAGGCCAGCGATGATTGCCGGTCTGGTCCGCTTTTCCATCCGATATGCCGGGGTCGTCGTGGCGCTGGCCGCGACCGTCGTTGTCTACGGTATTTACACCCTGTCACGCGCCAACCTGGATGTGTTTCCGGAATTTTCTCCCAGCCAGGTTGTGTTGCAGATCGAGGCGCCGGGTCTGTCATCGGAACAAGTGGAAACGCTGGTAACCCAGCCAATTGAGAACGCTCTGGCCGGCGTGCCCGGTCTGGACGGAATTCGCTCACAGTCGATCCCCGGGTTGTCCGTCATCACCGTCATTTTCGAGGACGGCAGTGAGACCTACCGCAATCGTCAGGTCGTCAGCGAACGACTGGCCGCTCTGGCGGCACAAATGCCCGAAGGGGTGGACGCACCCACCATGACGCCGCTCACGTCTTCGGCCAGCACGGTGCTCGGCATCGGTGTCACTTCCGAGGCGCGTACATTGATGCAGTTGCGGACACTGGTCGACTGGACCATCCGTCCGCACCTGCTTGCAGTTCCGGGCGTGGCCGAAGTGAATGTGTTCGGCGGTGATGTGCGCCAGTGGCAAATCCAGATCGACCAGTCGAGAATGCGTCAGGCCGGTGTTTCGCTTGAACAGATCACCGACGCCGCGCGCCGCGCGACGGGGATGGTCGGAACCGGTTTCGTAAAGACGCCGAATCAGCACATCATCATCCAGGCGGAAGCACAACCTCGGGATCTGGCAGACGTCGCCAGCCTTGTTGTTTCCTACAAGGACGGGCAGGCGGTTCGCTTGTCGGACGTGTCGCGCGTTGTCGAAGGCGCGGCGCCGTCGATCGGCGCGGCGGCGATCGATGCCGTCCCCGGCGTGTTCTTGATGATACAAGGCCAGCTTGGCGCCAACACGCATGCCGTTACGCGGGACCTTGAGCGGGCGCTGGAGGAATTGAAACCGCTGCTGGCGGCCGAGAAGGTTACCCTGCACCCGAAGCTGTTTCGCCCCGCCAACTTCATCGAAACCGCGGTGCGCAACGTGCAACGCGACGTCGTCATTGGTTCGATACTGGTGGTGCTGGTGTTGTTTCTGTTCCTGTACAACGCCCGCACCGCGCTGATCTGCTCACTCGCGATGCCGGTCTCGCTGCTCTCGGCGGTGCTGGTTCTCGACTACCTTGACGTTGCCCTGAACGTCATGGTGCTCGGTGGACTCGCCATCGCGCTTGGCGAAGTCGTCGACGACGCGATTATCGATACCGAGAACATTTTCCGGCGGTTGCGGCTCAATCGGCTGGCGGCGGTGCCGCGCAACGTTGCCGACGTCGTGCTCGACGCTTCGGTGGAGGTAAGAAGTTCGGTTGTCTACGCGACCTTCATTGTGGCGCTGGCGTTCGTTCCGCTCCTGACGCTTTCGGGAATCGCAGGCAAGCTGTTCGCACCGCTGGGCCTTGCCTACATTTTTTCCATTCTCGCTTCACTGGTTACCGCGGTCACGCTCACACCGGCGCTGTGCTACCTGCTGCTGGCGAAGCGTGAACTGTCCGCTGATGATCCTCCGGCGGTCGCGTTTCTCAAGCCTTACTATCTGTCGGTACTCAGACGCTTCGAACGCTACCCCGGGCGAAATATCGCTGTCACGTTTGCCGTCATTGCCGCAGGCATCGGCGTCCTGCCGCTGTTTACCGGCGAGTTCATACCGGCGTTGCGCGAGGGGCACTACATCGTTCACATGACCGCGGTGCCGGGCACCTCGGAGGCGGAATCGCTGCGTCTTGGCAGCCGTGTTTCGCGCGCCATCGGTTCCATCGACGGTGTGCAGTCGGTCGCGCAATGGGTGGGCCGCTCCAAGAACGGCGCTGACACTTTCGGCACCCATTACAGCGAGTTCGAGGTTGAGATCGGCGCGCTCGACGGCGCCGAGCAGGCGCGAGTGCTGCGCGAAATCCGCGAGGTGCTGGCAGGCGAGCGCGGCGGCACGTTTCCCGGCGTATCGTTCGGGGTCAACACCTTCCTGACCGAGCGCATCGAGGAAACCATTACCGGGTTCGCGGCCCCCTTTGTTGTGACCCTGTACGGTTCGGACCTCGACGCACTCGACCGAGACGCGCTCGCTGTTGCCGCTGCCCTTGCCGATGTGCCGGGCGCGCTTGACGTGCAGTTGCAGGCCCCTCCGGGCACTCCCCAGCTCACGGTGCGCTTGCGTCACGAACGGATTGCTGCGCTGGGCATGACGCCGGTGCAGGTGCTGCAAGCGGTCAACACCGCCTACGAGGGCGCAACGGTTGGCCAGATTCACGAGGGTGCGAAAGTCATCGACCTGGTGGTATTGCTTGCACCAGAGGCGCGCAATGACATCACCGGCGTTGGCAAGCTGCTGCTGCACAATCCCGAGGGCCGCCTCATCCGTCTCGACGAAGTGGCCGACGTGCAGATGACCGGCGGACGCTACAAGGTGCTGCACTACGGTGGCAGGCGCATTCAGACCGTGACGGCGAACTTCGCTGGCCGCGATCTGGCGAGCTTTGAACGCGAAGCACGCGATACGATTGCCGAACGGGCGGAACTCTCACCCGGCAGCTATATGGTGTTTTCGGGAACGGCGGAGCTCCAGCGCCAGACCCGAATCGATCTGCTCGTTCATTCGACGCTCGCGGGCATCGGCGTCTTGCTGCTGCTCTACATCGCATTCAACAGGCTGCGCAACATGGCGATCACGTTTCTCAATCTGCCATTTGCGTTGTTCGGCGGCGTCATTGCCGTGCTCGCCACCGGTGGCTGGCTGTCGCTGGGCTCACTGGTAGGATTCGTCACGTTGTTTGGCATTACGTTGCGCAACTCGATCATGCTGGTGTCGCATTACCAGCATCTGGTGGAGCACGAACAGCAGACGTGGGGGCTGCAAACGGCGCTCAGGGGTGCGGCAGAGCGGCTGCCGTCGATTCTCATGACGGCTCTGGTCACGGGCCTTGGTCTCATGCCGCTGGCGCTCGGTACCGGCGAACCGGGGCGGGAAATCGAAGGCCCGATGGCCACCATTATCGTCGGCGGGCTGGCAACGTCGACCTTGCTCAATCTGTTGGTCTTGCCCACGATCCTGTTGCATTTCGGCCGGTTCGAGCCGTCAGAGCTGACGGCGTTGGCGGAAACGCCGGGCAGGCGCTGATACACTGACGGGTCTGCAAGTCGGCGGATGCGTCCAACCTCCCCGTGAAGCGCGTACCGTCCGCTTAGCCGTTGCGAATTTGACTCTTCGCAACCTGATCGCACCGTAAACTGACTGGAGCCCGCAATGGCCACGAAGGAACTGACCAAGGAAAATTTCGAAGAAGTGATGAGCAACAACGACATGGTCGTGGTCGATTTCTGGGCATCCTGGTGCGGGCCGTGCAAGACCTTTGCGCCGGTTTTTGAATCCACATCGGAAAAGTATCCGAACATTCTGTTCGCAAAAGTAAATACCGAGGAGCAGATGGAACTGGCCGGACACTTCGATATCCGCTCCATCCCCACGCTGATGGTGGTTCGCGAAAAAGTCATCCTGTACTCGAAGCCTGGCGCGGTACCGGCACAGTCGCTCGAAACGCTGCTGGACCGGATGCAGGCCGTCGACATGGTGCAGGTGCGCGATGAAATCGCCTCGGCACAGGCGGAGCAATCCGGCTCCTGACGCCTTGCCGGTTCCTGCCCTTTGCCCGCAGATTTTCGTAGCCCGCATCTAAAAAGTCGTTTATCATCATCCGGAAATAACTGACTCGCTGGTCAGAAACGAAGCGGTCAGTTCCAGACAGCACGGAAGAAAACCACAAAGCCAGCCGGTGCCGGGCGCCGAGCTGGCCGTTTTGTTCACCGGGCCGCCTTTTGGGTGCCTGGTAAAGCTTGCAAGAGGTACCCCCTTGTTCAAATTTCGCGGCTATTTTCTCGTTTTCGGGGCGTTGGCTCTTTCTGCCCTTCTTTCAGCCTGCGGCTCGGAGCCGGAGGGCGGTAACCAGGCGGCAAAACCGGTGCAACCGGCGGCCGCCCCTGCCAAACCAATGGGCCTGCCGGTCAAGGCTGTGGAGGTCACGGTCGGCTCGGTCGTTGACGAGGTGACGGCAGTGGGCTCGCTGCTGTCAAACGAAGCCGTGATGATCCGGCCGGAAATCGACGGGCGGATCGCCGGCCTGCATTTCGAGGAAGGCCAGAGGGTGACCAAGGGCGAGCGCCTCGTGACGATTGACGGCAGTGAGTACGAGGCGCAACTGGCGGCGGTAAGGGCTGAATTAAACACGGAAAAACAACGGTATACCCGCGCCAAGGAATTGTATGAGCAGAAGTTCATCACCAAGGAGGCGCTCGATGTTCAGGCCGGGTCCGTTGACCGGTTGGCAGCGCGGGTGCAGGAAGCGCAGGTCAGGGTTGACAAGACGGTGATACGGGCGCCGTTCGCCGGCGTCATCGGCTTGCGCGAAGTCAGTCCCGGTGCCTACGTCAAGGCGGGTGACGATATAGTCACCCTGGGCAACTCCTATACGATCAAGGTTGATTTCCGTATTCCGGAGGTCTTCCTGTCCAAGATTGGGCAAAACCAACCGATCACGGTCCGGGTGGATGCCTATCCCGGCGAAGAGTTTCACGGGCAGGTATATGCCGTTCAGCCGGCCATCGACACGGAGACGCGTACTGCGATGATGCGCGCCCGTATTCCCAACAAGGAACTCAAGCTCAGACCGGGCATGTTTGCACGTGTCGCGCTGACAATGTCGACCCGGAAGGACGCGATTACCGTTCCCGAGGAGGCGCTCTGGCCGCAGGGCAAGGACAATTTCGTGTTCAAGGTCGTTGACGGCAAGGCGATGTTGACCAAGGTCGAGCTCGGTAATCGCCGACCGGGCGAGGTCGAGATCAACGAGGGCCTTGCGCCTGGCGACATGGTCGTCACCGAGGGCCAGATCAAGCTGCGTGACGGTGCGCCAGTCATGGTCATGGGTGCGCCCCCCGCGCCGCAAGACGGCGCCGGCAAGCCGGGCTGACATAACCGGCGCAAAGGAGGCAGGCAATGATTCTCTCCGAGATTTCCATCAGACGCCCGGTGCTTGCCACCGTCTTCAGTCTGATGATCGTTCTGTTAGGTGTGATTTCTTTTGACCGGTTGTCGGTACGCGAGTATCCGAAAATCGACCCGCCGATCGTTTCGGTGCGAACGGTGTATACCGGGGCGACGGCCCAGGTCATCGAAAGCGTGATCACCACGCCGATCGAAGATGCCTTGTCGGGCATCGAGGGGATCAACACCATCAAGTCGAAAAGCCGTGAAGAGGTGAGCGAAGTCACGGTAACGTTTGTCACCGACCGCAATGTCGAGGCGGCGGCCAACGACGTGCGCGACCGTGTTGCGCGCGTCAAGACGCTGCTTCCGCAGCAGGCCGATGATCCCGTCGTCAACAAGATTGAAGCTGACGCCTGGCCGGTGATGTGGATCGCGTTGATGAGCGACCGTCACTCGCCGATGGAACTGACCGATTACGCTGACCGTTATCTGACCGACCCTCTCAAGGCGTTGCCCGGAGTGGCGACGGTCATCATCGGTGGTGAGCGCCGCTATGCCATGCGCATCTGGCTCGATCGCGAGCGACTGGCAGCCCGCGGCCTGACGCCGCAGGACGTAGAGGCGGCGCTGCGAATCCAGAACCTTGATTCGCCCGGCGGTCGTATCGAAAGCAACGAGCGCGAGTTGACCGTCCTCGCGGAAACCGACTTACGCAGCCCTGAAGCGTTCAACAACATGGTGATCCGCGAAGTCGGCGGCTATCCGATTCGTATTCGCGACGTCGGCTACGCCGCGCCGGGTCCGTACGAAAATCGCAAGATCGTGCGCGTCAGCGGACAGGAAGCACTCGGGCTGGGGGTGGTAAAGCAATCCACCGGAAACACATTGGCGCTCGCCCAGGCAGTACGCGAAATGGTGCCGCGACTGCAAGCGGGATTGCCCGAGGGCATGAGCATGCGCGTCGCCGTCGACACCTCGGAATTTATTTCAGCGGCGATCAATTCGGTCTACAAGGTAATGCTGGAAGCACTGGCGCTGGTGGTGCTGGTGATCTTCCTGTTCCTGCGCAGTGTCCGGGCGACGCTTATACCGGTGGTGACGATACCGATTTCCCTGATTGGCGCGTTCTTCTTCCTGTATGTGCTGGGGTTCTCGATCAACGTGTTGACCCTGCTCGGGATCGTGCTCGCCGTCGGTCTGGTCGTCGATGACGCGATCGTGATGCTGGAAAATATTCACCGCCACATCGAAGACGGCATGTCGCGTTACCAGGCGGCCGTCACCGGCGCGAAGGAAATCGGATTTGCGGTGGTGGCAATGACCATCACCCTGGTTGCGGTGTTTACGCCATTGGTTTTCATGACCGGGCGGGTCGGGCAACTGTTTGTCGAATTCGCCCTGACTGTTGTTGCGGCGGTAGTCGTCAGCGGCTTCGTGGCCCTGACGCTGACGCCGATGATGTGTTCGATATTACTGAAGGAGCACGAAGGGCACGGAAAGCTGTTCAACCTCAGCGAACGGTTTTTCGACGGCATGCACAATGGTTACAAGGCCCTTCTGGTCGGCTTGCTCAAGGTGCGCTGGCTCATCGTACTTGTGTTTTTCGGGGCGTTTGCCGGCATGGTGTTCCTGTTCACGCAACTCAAGCCGGAACTGTCCCCCGTTGAGGACCGCGGGGTGTTCATGGCGTTCGCGGTTGCGCCGGAAGGCTCCACCATGCAGTACACCGACCGTTACATGCACGCGGTTGCCAACGTGCTCAATGGCGTGCCTGAAATCGATACCCTGTTCGAGGTAGTCGCGCCGGGTCTGGATCGTCCGAACCCGGTGAATCTCGGTATTGGCTTCGCCGTTCTCAAGCACTGGGATGAGCGCGAACGCAGTCAACTCGAAATTACCAAGGAACTGACGCCCAAGCTGTTCGGGGGCTTGCCGGGAGTCATTTCGTTTGCCAAGGACCCGTTGTCGCTCGGCCAGAGTTTCCTCGCCAAGGACATCGAATACGTCATCTACGGCAACAGCTACGAGCAATTGCAGGACTACGTCAACAAGGTGATGGGCAGGTTGCGCGACTATCCCGGGATTACCGGTCTTGATACCGACCTGAAGCTGAACAAACCGCAGTTGCGCGTTGATATCGACCGCGACAAGGCATCGACGCTGGGCATTTCCATGGCCGCGATCGGCGGCACGCTGGAAACGTTGCTGGGCGGCAGCGACGTGACGCGCTACAAGCGCGAAGGCAAGCAGTATGACGTGGTGCTGCAGATGGAAGACGACAAGCGCCGCCAGCCGACCGACCTGACTTCAATCTATGTGCGCTCGCGCAGCGGCGAGCTGGTACAGCTGTCCAACCTGGTAAAGCTCGAAGAGACGGTTGCGCCGAAGGAACTCAATCACTTCAACAAATTCCGCGCTGCAATTATCAATGGCAACGTCGGCCCTGGTGCCAGCCTAGGCGAGGCGCTCGATTACATCGACAAGGTGGTCGCAGAAGAGCTGCCGAAATCGGTAGGCACCGATCTCGACGGCGCATCGCGGGAGTTCCGCGAGACCGGCGACGAAATGATGATCACGCTGGTGCTGGCGCTGATCTTCATTTATCTGGTGCTCGCGGCGCAGTTCGAAAGCTTTGTCGGCCCGCTCGTCATCATGCTGACGGTGCCGCTCGGCTTCGCTGGTGCGGTGCTGGCAATGTGGCTCAACGCAAAGTTCGGCACTGGCGGCACGCTCAACATTTACAGCCGGATCGGTCTGGTCATGCTGGTGGGACTGATCACCAAGAACGGTATTCTCATCGTCGAGTTTGCCAACCAGCTCCGCCGCACGGGGATGGAGCGTGCCGAGGCGATCATCGAGGCATCTTCCTTGCGACTGCGCCCGATTCTGATGACGGCGCTCGCAACGGTGCTTGGCGCGTTGCCGCTGGCATTATCCTCAGGTGCCGGTGCCGAGGCGCGTGCCGCGATTGGCTGGGTTATCGTCGGCGGCATGTCGGTTGGTACGCTGCTGACCCTGTTCATTATTCCTGTCGCCTACTCGCTGATCGTGCGCAACGTGCACATGATCCCCGAAGAGCGCGAGGTCGCGGAGATGGGTGCCGGCGCGGGTGTCGTAACCTCGCCACAAAGTCGGGAGCAGTAAGAACCGGCACCGGCGGTGTTGGTTGCGAATGTCAGCTGAATCGACGGGCGCAAGCGCCCGTCGCTGTCACGGGCAGCGCGGTTTCGGAGCGCATCATGGTTGAAATTCGTCGTGCCGGCGAACGAGGCTACGCTGACCACGGCTGGCTGAAGAGCTACCACTCGTTTTCCTTTGCTGCTTATCACGACCCGGAGCACATGGGCTTCGGCCCGCTGCGAGTGATCAACGAAGACCGCGTTACGGGTGGCGCCGGTTTCGCCCTCCATCCGCACAAGGACATGGAAATTATCAGCTATGTGTTGTCCGGTAGCCTGGAACACCGCGACAGCATGGGTACCGGGTCGGTTATCCGGGCGGGCGACGTGCAGCGCATGAGTGCCGGCAGCGGAGTCTTGCACAGTGAGTACAACCATTCGCCCGACGATCCGGTTCATTTTCTGCAAATCTGGATCGAACCCGATCGACGCGGTATCGCCCCGGAGTACGAGCAAACGTCCATTGCAGCCAGCGCCATGCGCGGAAAATTGCGCTTGGCGGCGTCCCCGGACGGACGCGACGGATCAATGCGGATCAACGCGGATGCGCTGATGTTTTCTGCCCTGGTCGATGGCGAAGAACGGCTGGGCTATGAGATTGCGCCGGGCAGAAGAATCTATTTGCAGGTCGTTCGCGGCGGACTCAGGGCTAATGGTGTTGCACTCGAATCCGGAGATGCGGTCAAGATTCGTGACGAGCCGCGGGTGTCCATTGAGGGAGGCCGCGAGGCCGAGTTACTGTTGTTCGATTTGCCCTGACCCACCCGGTCGATCAACCCGATCCAGATGAAACCCTCCGACCAGCAAGCGAGCACGTCTGCAGTGCTTTGTGTTCGCGAGGTATCCAAGCGCTTCGACGGCGCAAACCCGCGAACGGTTTTTCGCTCGGTGAACCTTGACGTGTCTGCGGGTGACTACGTTGCGATCATGGGCGAGTCCGGTATCGGCAAGTCGACCATGCTCAATATCATCGCTGGACTTGAAACGCTGGATACGGGAGACGTATTGCTCGATGGCGTCAGTCTCGCCGGATTGACCGATGACGAACTGACGCGACTCCGGCGCAAGTGCATGGGATTTGTATTTCAGGCGTTTCACATCCTGCCGTACCTGTCGGTGGCGCAAAACGTTGAATTGCCATTGGCGCTGTTGCCGACGGATACGGAGGCGATACGCGGGCGGGTCGACGAAATGCTGCAGGCGATCGGGTTGAGCGAGCGTGCGCACAGCATGCCCCGGGAGTTGTCCGGTGGCGAATTGCAGCGTGTCGCGATTGCCCGGGCGCTGGTACATCGCCCGCGACTGGTGCTGGCGGACGAACCGACCGGCAATCTCGATCCCGAAACCGCGGCACGGATACTTTCGTTGCTGAAGTCGCAGATAAAGCAAAACCGGGCGGCGGGCATTCTGGTAACGCATTCGCCCGAGGCTGCCCGGACCGCCGACCGGATTCTTACGCTGACGTCTTCGGGGCTGGTCGCACAGGGCTCATAACCCTTTGGTCCTGGGTTCAAGAAAAAAGCGGACCACCAACCACCTCGTTGCCTCTGTCGAGGTTGCTTGGCAACACGTGACCACTTGTCGCGTCTCGCTGCGGAATGGTCGATCTTTTGCCACCGATAAATTGAGTCCGCCCCCCGAATGATTCAAGCATGTGTCATTGGCGGGGGTGGCGTTCCAGAAAATCGAGCACCGTTGAATTGAAAGCATGTGGAGTAACGAAGTGAACCGCGTGTGGCGAGTCTTTAACCGACACCCTCTCGATATTTGGCACCAAAGACGCGAATTTTTCAGTGACCTTGGTCAGCCAGGGTATGCTGTTACCCCCCTCGACCGATAGCGTTGGCACAGAGATTTGTCGCGCGTCCTCGAAAGTGAATGGGGAGATCGGCGTTGGAGCTTCTAGTTCTGCCTTAAATTCCGGCGCATTGTCGAGCATAGCGGCCTGCATTTCGGGCGAAAGACTGTCAAAAGTGCCTTCCCCGAGCACGCCATCGCAGAATACCCGTACGGCTTCATCCGTGTTCCCTGCCGCCATTGCCTTGAAGGCAGGTTCCATGACCTCATTGACGAACGGTTCTATACACTCCGGTCCGCCATCAATTTGTTCCACCCACGGAACGATTGAGGGTTCGATCACGATGAGATTGCACACGACGTCGGGATAGTGGCGGGCACAATGCGCTGCCACTGCAGCCCCGTAGGATTGGCCAATCAAGTGCACAGGACCAAAACCCAAGGCTCGTATGAAACCAGCAAGATCCTCTGCGTGAAGCGCGGAGGAATAGTCCATTCCGTCACCTACCCAGGTATTCGGATAGTGATACCGTCGGCTGTAGGAAATCACTCGATAACGTTGCGCGAACGCCTCGAATTGGTATCCCCATGTGCGATAGTCGCCAATTGAACCATGGACGAAAACGACGGGTTCACCTTCACCAACTTCGAAGTAGTTTAACTCCGTGCCACCAACCTGTACGCGCTTGGTTGGCAAATCAAATGCTCTATCTGAGCCGTCACCTTGCGTGTGCGCGATCTGCTCGAGAAGGGTACCCGTAACGAGGCCCGGCATCTGAATGTAAAGTTCACCCTTGCGTGTAAATTGTCGTTCCCACATTCGTTTTTCTCCTTCCCGTCTTATCAACTCGTCGTGTTCTCATCCAATCCCTGTGCAACAATGCGTTCGCGCAGCAACTCGGTTTTCTTCGACGGATGCAATCCCAGTGCAATGGAAAGCATTTCACGACACCGCCGGTAGACGTTATAGGCCTCCGCAAAGTCGCCCTGTTCGAGATGGCAAGCCATTAAACGTTGGTACATTTCCTCAGAAAGAGGATCTACCTCCAGTGCATGTTTATAAGTGGTCGCGGCGTTCGCATTGGCGCCGCGCCGCGCCTCGCGCTCGCCGAGCTGTTCCACCGCGCTAATAAATTTCGCTCGCCAGCGTTCTCTGGCGGGAAGCATCCATGGTTGCGGTGCTTCTCGTCCGAACGCCGGGCCCCGATAGAGGTCGAAAAGACTGTTTGCCGCACCAGCACTCCCGTCAGCTTCATTAACCGCGCCCTCGTTGATGGCCGAAACGTTTGCGCATGCGAGTTCAAAAGCCCAGGCGTCGACCCAGATAATGTCGGGGTTGAGCTTGATTCTGCTGTCTTGCATGACGACCGCGTCGTCGTTTTGAAGCATCTTGCGCAGACGATGCAGCGCCATGCGCAACGCACTTTCCGCCGAATCCCCTTCGGAGTCGGGCCACAGTTCCTGAGCAATCAATGTCCGGTCGGCTCCGTTTATACCCTTTGCTACCAACGCCGCCAAAAGTTCAAGTGGCTTTTTTTGTGCCTTTCGTGAGGCTTCCTGTAGTCGGCCGTCCACCTCAACCGAAAAAGAGTCAAACACCCGAACCTTGATCGACCATGGCCATTGTTCGCTGACTGCTTGCGACGGCGGTGGCAGCGCAAATCGCCTGATAATGTCGAGCGAGTACTGCGTTTCAATGTTCTTGCGCAAGGCCTCGGCGCACAACGAGGAAAGCATTTTCGGAAAACGTACGAATCCGTAGAGGTAACCGCGACTGCGCGCAACCGTCAACGCGCGCTCGAGGAGTGCGTCGGCTTTGTCATTTTGACCGAGTTGCAAATAAGCGTACGTTTCGATAAGCAAATGATGGACTTCAATCCTTTCTGCCTTGATGTTCCCAAGAATATCCCGGGACTGTGCCACCGCTTCGAGTGCCGCATTGCCGTCGCCACATTCGCAGTGAGCAATCGCCAGTAGGGCGAGTGACTCCATCTCACTGGCGCGAGACCCGGTTTCCCGCGCAAGCAAAGTGGCGTTCCGTGCATGTCCACGAGCGGAGTTACAGTCGCCCTGCAAAAGGGCGATCGCGCTGCCGACAATGTGGAAGACAATGTCCTCCTGACGTCGCCCCGGAGTCAGCAACTCGGCTGCCCTGGATAGTGCGAGTGCCCCTTCGTCGCCTTCTCCAAGCGTCATATGCTCATGAGCCCGGACCAACGAGAGCAGGATCTGGGTGGACTGCAATCCGCTTGATTCCGCGACCGCTCGCGCATTTGCCAATACGCTGCTCATTCGCGTGTCGTCGCCCTGCATGGCGTAGTGGTGTCCGGCCGCAAGCAACCACCAGATGCGATTGAACGGCGCAACATCAGTGTTTTTAAGCAATGGCTCGACGTAACTGACCAACAGGCGGGCTCTCTCCGGGGAGAAGAAATCGTAATAGGTGAGCAGCATCGCTGCTGCGGAGAGCGAAACATTGGGCTCAGGTCACGCGTAATCAGTAATGACACGCGCTCCGCGAACGTTGCAAGCTCAGGGTGACCTGGCCGGGCATGAAACATGGCAACCTGAAGCATGGAAAGCACATGCAATTCGGTGTCCGGCGAAGGAAAATCCATACCGTGTGAGAGCAACTCCGTCAGTTCATCAATCCAACGGGGGAGGTCGCTAAAGTCGTCAAAGCCGAGGTAATAGGTCTGAATGATCGCGGCTGCCGCGAGCGCCTGACCGAGCGCATTTTCTTCCGCCAAGAATCGCTCGGATGCGCGCACCAGTGTGGCGCGTGCGGACTTCGTATTCGATGCAATCTGAGCCATGCCAAGGCAATAAAGCAGTCGCGGCGATGTGGCGAGGTACCACGAAGGCAGCGACATGACCCAATTAGCCATTGTCTGATAATGTCCGCGCGCAAACATCTGGTGGGACTGTTCCAGGATCAATCTGGCTGCCGACGCCCACTCGCCAGCGCTGGTCAGCAGAGGAACCGCATGGGTCGCCTGCCCGGTTTCGACCAGCACCTTGGCCGCCAGCCGCTGCAGCCGCATGTACTCCGGTGGTGAAAGAACGCGAGGCGCCAGTTCACGCAGAAATACACGGAACAAAGCGTGGTACTGATACGTTACCGGTGTGCCATCGAGACGATCCACGAACATGTTCCGCCGGTTCAATTCGGCCAACCGCTGCCACGCGTTCGTGTCACCGGTCATTCTCTCAATCGAACTCGCGGAGAATCGTGGCAGAAAACACGTGCGCAGGAGTACGCTTTGCGTTTGTTCCGGTAGCTGGTTGAAAATCTCGGTGGCGAAGAACCCGAACAACGCATCCTGATGTCGCGGCAACTCGGATAGATGTATACGCCCGGTATTGCGGTAGTTTTCCAGGAGTAGCCGCAGACCTGCCAGCCAGCCCCCCGCCTGCTCGTGCAGCTTCGTGGCTACCGAGTCATTAATTCCCGGTATGTCTGAACTGATCTGCAACGTCTCTTGTTCGCTAAGCCGCAAATCAGACCAGGTGACGGATGTGATCAGACCTTGCAGACTTGTGCGGGCAAACTCTGCGGGAACATCGTCACGGCTTGTGACAATCAAGTGCCGATCGTGCGGTGTTTCGTGTATCGCCGCCAGTAACACTTTTGCAAAGTTTCCTGCACTGTCCAGTGTTGGCACGCCATCGATCACGAGGGTGCTGCCTGGTGCCTGAAGTTCATAGAAGACGCGAAAGAATTTTCGCGCGAATGCGATGATGTCCGATTGATGCTCGGGTGCCAGTGCTGGAAGGCGACTACGCGAGCGCCGGGTCGCTTCGGTCAGATAGTAAAAAAGAGAGGCAGGATCCGCGTCAGCTGCGTCGAACTGGTACCAGAGCGCTGGAATTTTGCGCGATTCCAGATAACTCGCGACGAGCATTGTTTTGCCTGCCCCGGGAGGACCGGATATCCAGGTAGCCGAGCGGTCTTTTGAGCCGTCGAGTAACTGGAACAGCCGATCGCGGACTACAATCCCGTCCAGTCTTGGGCGTGTTAGTTTGGCCGGTACCTGCCTTACCATCGGACTCCCCGCGTCATATTGTCAGAAAAGGTAACTCCCATCTTTCAATATCGCTCCAAGTACCACACGATCATAGCCCGAAAACTTCCTGACTGGTGCGTTGATCGGATTCCGAACCCGGAGATAAGAGGTTTCGCGGAATCCGCATCAACGTTGTCTGGAATTCACTATCTATTGGCGACTCGCGTCGCTCCCAGTTCTCCAAGAAATCCGCGGATTGCCTGGGCCATGGCCCACGTGGCCTCCGAATCGGCCCCGCAGCAAATCAAGTGTCCTGCGTTCGAGTCAATTGACACGACACTGGATTTCTCGATTGCGCTGCTGGCGGTCGCGGTCAGTGACGGTTCAAAGAACTGATCGTAGGGGCTGACTATAAACATCGTTCTGGCCTTAATCGATCTGAGCGCGGCGATTGCATCGCCATTGAACCCGGGTGTGCTATTGAGTGCGCCGCCAATGATCGCACGCGACTGGTAAAGCAGGTCGCGCGCGTCCTGTACGCCAAGGTAATAGCCCCACCAGGCGTTCCACCATTGGTTATAAGCCTCGGGTGAAGTGATGTTTTGACTCCACCATTCACGACTGTAGAAATAGGGAACAAAAGCTTGCAAGCCGTTGGCGCCACACTGCTCGGAGATGTTGACGTACGCACCATCATTCCATTCCTCACAGGATTGAATGATCGACTGAAGATGACTGAGATAATGAAAACCTTGAGGGCCCCATAGACCCGGTCCCGGAAATGGGGACGATGCCGTCCATGAAATCCGGATACTTCACCGCGAACTGGACAGACTTCTGTGCGCCCATGGAAATTCCGCCAACCGCCATTACATGCGGAATGCCCAGCGTCTTCGTCACCAGCTTGTGCTCGGCGGTGATCATGTCTCTCGTGGTGAAGGCGGGAAACTTCATGTTCAAACCGCTGTTGGTTGGGCTGGTGCTGTGTTTAAAGCTGTTCTGTGAATTTCCGAAGGTATCCGGGACGATGATGTAGTACTTGTCAGGGTCGAACGCCTTGCCGGCGCCAATCAGGTGGTCGAATAGATGGTGATTGGCCCCGAATCCATGAAGAAGCAGAACCGCATTGCTCTTCGCGGTGTTCAGTCTTCCGTAAGTCACGTATGACATGTGCACGTTTCTCACGACAGCGCCTGATTCGAGCTGGATGTCACCAATATTGACTATCTTGTGCGGCGCAAGGTCGGGGCCGTGTGCCCACACCAGACCGGCTTCCAGCATAAGAAGACTTATCATGGCAATCAGCATGTTGCGGATCGTTTGCATGAGTGTTTTCCTCCACTAAGTAAAATTCGGAATCTGAAGCACTGCCAACTTTCAGTGGCTGTCCAATGCGGCGATGTCACGAAGACAGCGCTGCTGGGCAGAATCCTGGAACCATGGGCGCAACAAATCCGTAACGGATTCCGAATGAGTGCTTCACTGGGAGACAAGATATTGTTATTAGGGGCAATTAAAGGCCGCACGAACTGGAGGTGTTTGGCTGCCTTGATTCCACGCCGTCAGTGGAAGGGAATTGCGGAGGGTCTGGCGAGCAAGGGAGGGGCGGCGTGACCAACCTGCCTCGCGTCTGCGTGTGTCAGCAAATGAGGGCGGACCCGTTCATAATCTTAAACAACATGCTTTGATCAAGGATGTCCCTGGGAACCTCCGGTCTGGGCAAAGAAGTTTTAATTCAGGCGCACGTATTCGTAGTCAACCGGCAGCTTGTTGATGCCGCGATCCGGTGGCGCGATCCATCCGGCCATTTTCCCCGGTTCCACCACGCGCTGCATCAGGCTATGGACGAAAGTCCTGTCGCTCTCGCCCGGGAGCCAATCCGCAATGCGCTGATCGTATTCTTCCTGACCGATCAGGTTTCCGTCCGGATCGACCGGAAACCCTGCCCAGCTTCCGATCGAACGGTGAAAGCGGTTGCTCGGAGGTTGTAGGGCCGTTTCGTAGCCGGCGCGCCCGATCTGCATGTTCCAGCGCTTCAATCCGATTTCGCAGTCCTTGATGTAGGACTCGCGCATGACCTCGTTCATTGCATTGCGCAGACTGACGGTTTGCGTGCCGTCGGGTGTCTGCAGATCGAAGGTCGCGTCCCGGCACACATGGTCTTCGTACCTGGTTTCGTCCGGCCGGCCCTTGATGCCGCTTGCGAAAGACGAGGCGGCATTCGATGAAGCCTCCGAGCCGAACAGATCGAGTGACGAGGTAAACCAGAAATTCAGGTAGCGCTGGATGGTCTCCAGATCGATTGCGCCGTGCGCGCGGATCTTTTCCGGGTCCTCGGTATTCAGTTCCTTCATGACTTCAAGGGTTCGTTTGATCACCCGTCCGACCCCGGTCTCACCGACGAACATGTGATGCGCTTCTTCGGTGAGCATGAAACGACAGGTGCGCGCCAGCGGATCGAAGCCCGACTCGGCCAGGCTCTTGAGCTGGAACTTGCCGTCGCGGTCGGTGAAATAGGTGAACATGAAAAACGACAACCAGTCGCTGATCGGTTCGTTGAAGGTGCCGAGTATGCGCGGATTATCGGCATCACCCGAGTGTCGTGCCAGCAACTGCTCGGCTTCCTCGCGTCCGTCGCGCCCGAAATAGCCGTGCAGCAGATACACCATCGCCCACAGATGGCGGCCCTCTTCGACGTTTACCTGGAACAGGTTGCGCAGGTCATACAACGACGGGCAGGTCAGGCCAAGCAGATGCTGCTGCTCCACTGAGGCCGGCTCGGTATCACCCTGGGTGACGATGATGCGCCGGAATGCCGAGCGCAACTCGCCCGGCACCTGCTGCCAGGCAGGTTCTCCGTAATGGTCGCCAAATCCGATGGTGCGATCGGCAACCGGGTCGGCAAGGAAAATTCCCCAGCGATAGTCCGGCATCTTGACGTAGCCGTAGCTCGCCCAGCCCTGCGAATCGACACCGACCGCCGTGCGCAGATAAACGTCATTGGCGGCGAAGTTGTTCGGCCCCTGTTCCTGCCACCAATGAAGAAAACGCGGTTGCCAGTGTTCCAGTGCCCGTTGCAGCTTGCGATCGGTTGCCAGATCGACGTTGTTGGGGATTTTCTCGCTGTAGTTAATGCTCATGCTCAACTCCATGACGCCCTGGAAAATCGGCGTCCCCGTTAACTCGGTGCTGCAGTGAAACGACTGCAGCATAAAAGAAGCGCCGGATCTAGACGCGTTCGCGGCTGAAATCGGGTTTGCTGCCGCCGCCGAATACCTTCAGCGCGCCCTGCTCTCCAACCGCGTTTGGCCGGCTGAATATCCAGTTCTGCCACGCGGACAGCCGGCCGAAAATGCGTGTTTCCATCGTCTCGGCCCCGGTGAAGCGCAAATTGGCCTCCATGCCGGTCAATGCGTCCGGCGAAAGACTGGCCCTCTCCTCCAGCGCAATACGGACTTCGTCCTCCCAGTCCAGTTCGTCCGGCGTGAAGGTCACCAGGCCCAACCCTGCGGCCTCGGCTGCCCTGAACGGTATGCCCAGCTGGTTGAACACTTTTTCGATCGGCGCCCCATCTGCGCAAAAGCGGGTCTGCAATCGTGTCAGGTGATTCGCCATCGGGAATGCGCCGAAGTTCATCATCGATGTTGCGATCACCGGCGCAGCACTCTCGTCATCCGGCATTGCCAGCATGTAACTGCGGTCCGCCGCGAGCGCCAGTTCCAGCAGGGTTCCGGCAAAGCAGGATCCTTCGTCGATCAGCGCGAACAGCGAACGCGAGGACATATCCAGGCGCGACAGCGTCCGGCGCAACATGCCGATGGTTTCCTTGACCAGCCAGTCGCTTCGGCGGCGCATCAGTATCGCATCGACCTTCAGCACGGCGTCTACTTCGCCACGAGTCCTGAGCACCCAGATGCCGATTTCCGGTTCGTTGGTGCGTAGCATCAGGATGGCGTCGTCGAGCTCGCGCACCATCGCCAGCGGCCACCAGTCAGCACCGGCGGCATGGATTGCCTCGACGTCTTCGGGTTGCGCCTGTTGCGGAGCGCTGATCGTAATGCTGGCTGTGCGCGTCGTCCGGTCGATCGCGACATCAACATGACGGTAATGCAGGCCGGCTTCGTCGACGGCGCGTGCCAGCGGTGTGAGTTCGATGCCCCGGGCGTTGTCCGGCCGTGTGCTGTCGGCAATGAGCCCCGCAGTACACGCTTGAAGCGCTTCGCCGAATCCCTGTGGCTTTGCCGTATGGTCGACCAGTTTCCACTCGAGCGCGCGGTCGGCACGTACGCCTTCGGATGTTGAACAGAATACGTCTGCCAGGTCGCGGCGTACTTTGCGTTTGTCGACGACGCGCGTCAGCCCGCCGGTACCCGGCAATACTGCGAGCAACGGGACTTCAGGAAGGCTGACGGTGGACGAGCGGTCATCGATCATCAGGATTTCGTCGCAAGCGAGCGCCAGCTCATATCCGCCGCCGGCAACCGTGCCGTTGACGGCCGCGAGAAAGCGCAGCCCGTCGTGGCGGCTCGAGTCTTCCATCCCGTTGCGGGTTTCATTGGTGAATTTGCAGAAATTGACTTTCCACGCGTGGCTGGACAACCCGAGCATGTAGATGTTCGCGCCCGAGCAGAACATGCGTTCCTTGGCCGAGGTGATGACCACGCACTTGACCTGCGGATGTTCGAAGCGGATGCGATTCAGCGCATCGTATAGCTCTATGTCAACGCCCAGATCGTAGGAGTTGAGCTTGAGCTTGTAGCCGGGGCGCAGGCCCTTGTCTTCACTCACATCCATACTCAGCGTTGCCACCGGCCCTTCGATACTCAGGCGCCAGTGCGCATAGCGCTCAGGGCAAGTGTCGTAAATGATTGGCGAGGAAGTTTTGAAGTCGCCGTCCGCGCCGGTGTGATTGCCGGTCAATGCGTCTGTGTTCATGTCGATGTTCCGGTTCGTGTTTTGGCCGCTGCCAGGGGCAGGGCTTGTTTCAGTGCCGAGAGGCTTTGACGCACGCTCTTGCCGCCGGTGTCCACCGTCGCGTCCGCTTGCCGGTACAGGTCGACGCGGCTGTCGAGTATGCGCCGCAGGTCGTCCATTGCCCTTGTGCTGCCTGCCATGGGTCGTGTGTCGCCCTGGGCGATGACGCGTTCCATATGTTCCTCCGGTCGTGCCTTCAGCCACACGGTGTAACAAGTCGACAACAGCACGTCGTAGGTTGCCGGGTCCGATACGATGCTGCCGCCGGTAGCGATCACGCAGGCACCCGCGCGATCCAGCAATTGCTCCAGGCAACGCCGTTCATAGCGGCGGTAGCCCTGCTGGCCGAACAGCAGAAATATTTCCGACAAACTCGTGCCGGCCTCCCGTTCAATTTCGCGATCGAGTTCGACGAAGGGCCGCTTGAGGGATTGAGCCAGTTTTTCTCCGAGCGTCGTCTTGCCGGCACCGCGAAGGCCGATGAGCGCAATTCGTTTGCTGCGCGCTTGCGGATCGTTGCGAAAATCGCCGAGCAGCAGCTTTCTGGCGTGCGCGAGGTGCTGCGGTGTCATGCTGCGCAGCAGCTGCTGGGCGAGAGCGAGCTCAGGAGACTCATCGTTTGTGTCGTGCAATAGCGCCTCTGGCGGCAAGCCGAGCGCGTTGCCGACATCACGCAACAGAAGTACGGAAACGTTGCCGCGGCCGGACTCCAGCAGCGCCAGATAGCGCTCCGATACCCCCGATTGTTCCGCCAGGGTCTTGCGCGTGAGGTTTCTGCGCGCCCGCGCGGCCCGCACCCGCTCGCCGATGGCAAGGAGGAATCGCGCATCGCTCGCCGAAATCGCTGCGTGCCCGGACGCATCGCCTTGCGGCCCACTGCGCTCTATTGTTTTGTGTGCTCTGGCACCCACTTCGTCAAAGCTCGCTTTCAGGTCAGCGTCGTGAATCGCTGTCGTTGCGATGGATGATGCATTATATTACTGGAAACAGAGAAACTAGGCACTATAATGCATCATCCGCGTAGGCATACTGGCACAGCATCCGCTAGGAACCGGAAGGCGTCTCCGCCGCTTTACGGGCAACCGGCGATCTGCAACAGGCAATAACCTGTCGATGTCATTTCAACTGAACATTCTTGTCGGCACCATGACCGGAATCGCGCAACTTGTTGCGCAGGAAATCGAGCTGCGTCTTGATGGCGAGGGCATGGTGGTGCATACCCTGGAGATGGACGAACTTGACCCGGGCGTGTTCGATCGCAACGGTATTTTTCTGATTTGCACCTCTACCTATGGTCAGGGAGACGTGCCGGACAATGCAAAAGACTTGTACGATGCGCTTTGCACCCAGCGCCCCGATCTGTCGCATGTGCGCTACGGGGTATTCGCACTGGGAGACCGTACCTATGGCGAAACCTTTTGCTTCGGCGGCAAACGGTTCGATGAAATCCTTGGTCAACTCGGGGCGCAGCGCATCGGCGAAGTCTTCCTGCACGACGCCAGTGCCGGAATACTGCCGGAAGATGAAGCAGCCGAATGGGTCGAGGGGTGGATCGCGCTGTGCAACCAGCCGTCCGGCAGCGATGCGGCGGCAAAAGTCCATCCAAACGCGGCGCAAGGCTGACTGTAGCCGTTAGACTATCGGCCGAAGTGGCAAGGAGCCACCGTCTGCCCGAATCATGGAGGAGCGTGCGTGCCCGCACTCAGCAAGGCGGATCATTCGATCAGTCCGCCAGTCGTATCCGTGCCGCGTAGCTACAACGCGGCTCACGACCTGATCGAACGCAATCTCGCAGCAGGACTGGGAGGCAAGATCGCCTACATTGACGATAACGATTCGTATCGTTATGAAGATCTTGCGCAACGCGTCAACCGGGCAGCCAATGTCTTGACATCCCTCGGGATTGGCATGGAAACACGCGTCATGCTGTGCCTGTTCGACAGCATCGATTTTCCGGCGGCATTTCTTGGAGCCATCAAGGCCGGCGTTGTCCCGATTGCCGCGAACACGCTGCTCACCACCGACGACTACCGTTTCATGCTCGAGGACAGCCGCGCCCGTGCGCTGATCGTGTCGGCCGGGTTGTTGCCAAAGTTCGAACCGATTCTCGCCGGCTTGCCGTTCCTTGAACATGTCATCGTGTCCGGGCACGATCCGCTGCCGGAAACGAGTGCGCCTGGCCGCTCGCACTGGCAAAGCCTGATCGCCGACGCTGCTGCCGAATTCGATCCGGCACCGACGACTTGTGACGACGTCTGTTTCTGGCTTTATTCATCCGGCTCGACCGGCAAGCCCAAGGGCACCGTTCACCTGCACTCGAGCCTGATCCAGACGGCCGAACTGTATGCCAAGCCGGTGCTTGGCATTTGCCGGGACGATGTCGTGTTTTCCGCCGCCAAACTTTTTTTCGCTTACGGCCTGGGCAATGCGCTGACGTTTCCGTTGTCGGTCGGCGCGACGACGGTCTTGATGGCGGAGCGCCCGACGCCTGAAGCCGTGTTTCGCATACTGCGCAAGCACCGGCCAACGATTTTCTATGGGGTGCCGACGCTGATTGGTGCCATGCTTGCCAGTCCCGGTCTGCTTTCGCGCGAGCAGGCGGGTTTGCGGGTGTCCGTGTCTGCCGGCGAGGCCTTGCCCGCGGAGCTTGGCCGCCGCTGGCGTGAACATTTCGGCAGCGACATCCTGGACGGTATCGGCTCTACCGAAATGTTGCATATATTCATGTCTAACCGGCCGGGCGCGGTGCGCTACGGTACAACCGGGAAACCGGTGCCGGGTTACGAAGTACGTCTGGTTGACGAGGACGGCAATGCAGTCGCGCCGGGCGAACTGGGTGAACTGCAGATCAAGGGACCGACGAGCGCTACCCATTACTGGAATCAGCGCGCCAGGTCGCAGGCGACCTTCGTTGGTGAATGGACGCGTGCCGGTGACAAGTACAGCGTGGACGCCGACGGTTACTTCATCTACGGAGGGCGCTCCGACGACATGCTCAAGGTCAGCGGCATGTACGTCTCGCCGTTCGAGGTCGAAGCGGCATTGATGACACATGCCGACGTGCTCGAAGCCGCCGTCGTGGGCGATTTCGATGCCGGCAATCTCGTCAAGCCACGCGCCTTCGTGGTGACAAAACCCGGCGTTACCGCATCGGAACAACTGGCCGACGCACTGAAACTGCACGTCAAGGACCAGCTGGCGCCTTTCAAGTATCCTCGCTGGGTCGAGTTTGTCGAAACGCTGCCGAAAACGGCAACCGGAAAGATTCAGCGGTTCAAACTGCGCACGCGCGCGATGCCAGGCACCAGCCACCAAAACCAGGGGAGAAACACCGTATGACCAAGCCGATGACCCATCATTCGTCACGCCGCGATTTCCTGACAGGAGTCGGTGCGCTGGCCGGCGTGTCCTTGCTGCCTTTGGCGGGTTGCGCCAAATCGGACAAGGTACGTGTCGGCTTCATGCTGCCGTACACCGGAACCTTTGCGCAACTCGGCATCGCAATCGAAAACGGATTCCGCCTGGCACTTGCCGGTCAGGGCGGCAAGCTTGGCGGCCGCGACGTCGAGTACTTCAAGGTCGACGATGAATCCAATCCGGCGAAAGCCACCGACAACGCCAACAAGATCATCACGCGCGACAAGGTCGACGTTGTTGTCGGCACCGTTCACTCCGGCGTTGCCATGGGTATGATAAAGGTCGCGCGCGAAACCGGATCGCTGGTGCTGATTCCGAATGCCGGTGCCAACGCCGCAACCGGTGAACTGTGTTCGCCGAATGTGTTCCGCACTTCCTTTTCCAACTGGCAGCCGACGCACCCGCTGGGCAAGGTCATGGTCGAAAACGGGCACAAAAAGGCGGTATTCATCACGTGGAAGTATGCCGCGGGCGAGGAGTCCCTCGCTTCGTTTGGCGAAGGTTACCGCGCAGCCGGCGGCAGCGTCATAAAAGAACTGTTCGTGCCCTTTCCAAACGTCGAATTCCAGGCGCTGCTGACCGAGATCGCCGCGCTCCAGCCCGACGCCGTGGCCTGTTTTTTTGCCGGCGGTGGCGCGGTGAAGTTCGTCAAGGATTATGCCGCCGCGGGTCTCAAGGACAAAATTCCCTTGTATGGTTCCGGTTTCCTTACCGAAGGTGTGCTCGAGGCACAAGGCGAGGCTGCCGAAGGCGTGATGACCACGTTGCATTATGCGGATTCGCTCGACAACGCGCAGAACAAGGCGTTCCGTTCCGCCTACCGCGATGCCTACGGCACTGACGCGGATGTGTATGCGGTGCAGGGTTATGACACTGGACTGCTGTTGATCCAGGCGCTGGAGAAGACGGGTGGCGACATTACCGACCGCGCAGCTGTTATCGCCGCGATGGAGGGTGCGGTGATCGACAGTCCGCGCGGCCAATGGACGATGTCGAAAGCACACAACCCGATTCAGGACTTCTACTTGCGCCGCGTCGAGAACGGCGACAACAAGGTCATCGGTGTCGCGTGGAGCGCGCTCGAAGATCCGGCGCGTGGTTGCGACATGTAAGGCGCTGATCGTCGAGTGAGTTCTCCCGGACCACGATCCGGCCGTTTGCCGGAAGCGGAGCCTGCGGCTACTTTGGCGCTTCACGCGCGGCATGGCAGTGTGGCGAACGCCGTCCCGCTTATCCCTTTCCGGCGGCGCGCCGCCTAGGCGAGCGGCTATCGACTGGAATTCCATGGACCCGACCATTTTTCTGATCCAGCTTCTGAACGGTGTTCAGTACGGGCTGTTGCTGTTCCTGGTCGCCAGCGGGCTGACGCTCATCTTCGGCATCATGGGCGTCATCAACCTGGCTCACGGCAGTTTCTACATGGTGGGCGCGTACCTGGCGTGGTCGCTCACGCAGACCTTCGGGAACTTCTGGATCGCGCTTGCCGCCGGCATCGTGCTCTCGGTTGTTCTCGGAATGCTGCTCGAGTGGCTGTTCATTCGGCACCTGTATCGCCGCGATCATCTGCAACAGGTGCTGCTCACCTACGGGCTGATACTCATTTTCTCCGAGCTGCGCAGCATGATATGGGGCGACGACGTGCATGGTGTCGCTGTGCCCGCCATGCTCGCCGGATCAATTGCGCTCACCGACACACTGGCCTATCCGGTGTACCGTTTCTGGCTCTCGGCAATCTGCGTGTTGCTTGCCGGGCTGATGTACTACCTGATTCAGCACACACGGCTTGGCATGATGATACGTGCTGGCGCATCGAACCGGGAGATGACGCAGTCGCTGGGGATCGACATCGGCTTGCTCTACCGGTTGGTGTTTGCGTTAGGTGTTGCACTCGCTGCGTTTGCCGGCATGATTGCGGCACCGGTGTCATCGGTGTTTCCCGGCATGGGCAATCAGGTCCTGATTCTGTGTTTCGTCGTGGTCGTCATCGGCGGAATCGGGTCGGTCAAGGGCGCACTGGCCGCGGCACTGCTGATCGGGTTGATCGACACGTTCGGAAAAGTGGTCGAGTTTGAGATCGCCGGCTTTCAGGTGCTGCCCGAGTTGGCCGGAATGAGCGTGTTCGTGATGATGGCGATCGTGCTGTTGTGGCGACCGGAAGGACTGTTTACGCGGAGTTTGCGTTGAACCATCGTTACCAACAGGCTGCGCTGCTGGCCGCCATCGCCTTGTTGCTCGTGTTTCCGTTGCTGGGCGACCGCTTCTACGTTCAGTTCGTCACCAGGATGCTTATCATGGTGGTGTTTGCCAGCAGTCTGAACCTGCTGGTCGGTTATACCGGGCTGGTCAGCCTCGGCCACGCCGCGTTTTTCGGGGTCGCCGGTTACATCGTCGCGCTGTACTCACCGGAGACGCACGCCGCGGGTTTCTGGTCCAGTCTGGCGCTGTCGGTCTTCGGCGCGGCGTTGCTGGCGTGCCTGATCGGGCTGCTGGTGCTGCGTACCAGCGGGATTTTCTTCATCATGGCCACACTCGCGTTCGCCGAGATGCTGTTCTATCTGTTTCACGACACGTCCATCGCCGGTGGTTCCGACGGCATCTACATCAATGAGCGGCCGATCCTGACGATCGGTGGCTGGGTGCCGATCGACCTTTCGAACTTCGTGCATTTCTATTACCTCGTGCTGGCGCTCGCTGCCGCGGTGATTATTCTGTTGCACGTCATCCTGCAATCACCTTTCGGAAAAGTCATTGTTGGAATTCGCGTCAATGAGCACCGCATGCGCTCGATCGGGTTCGATACCTTTCGTTACAAGCTTGTGTGCTTCGTCATTGCAGGTGCGCTCGCCGGCCTCGCCGGTTATTTGTCGGCGGTGCAGTTCGGTGTCGTCAACCCGGAGATGCTCGGCTGGCACCAGTCGGGTTCCGTGTTGATGATGGTGATTCTCGGCGGACTGGGCACGCTCGCCGGTCCGGTTCTCGGGGCGTTCTCCCTGATGATGCTGGAAGAATTCTTTCAGTCTCTGACCAAGCACTGGCAATTGCTGACCGGCGCGGTCATTGTCCTGGTCGCGTTGTATCTGCCACGCGGGCTCGCCGGGTTGCTGCCGGCGCAGTCGGCAGGTGACGGCAAAGCACCGCCTCCCGGAGCCTTACCGGATGCCGGTGCGACTTCATCCGGCACCGCTCCATCCAGCAACGTGCCGTCGAATGCGGCGCATTCGCCTGCGGCACAGCGCAACCGTGTCTGAAGCCGTTCTCCAAACTCGCAATCTGTCGCGCCATTTCGAGGGGCTTGCCGCCGTCGATGGTGTTTCCCTGACTTGCCGGATGCGCGAAGTGCATGCGGTGATCGGCCCCAATGGCGCGGGCAAGAGCACGCTTGTCAATCTGCTCTCCGGCGATTTGCGACCGAGTGCCGGCCATGTGTATCTGCGCGGCGAGGATGTAACGGGATTCACACCTGCACGCATTTCGCATCTCGGGGTTGGCCGTAGTTACCAGAAAACCAACGTGTTCCTGCCGTTCACCATATTCGAAAACTGCCGGCTGGCCGCGCAATCGCGCCTCGCGAGTTCGATGCGTTTTTTCCGGCCGGCGCGGCGCTACCGGGCGGTTTCGGATGCGGCCATGCATGCGATCGAGCAGGTCGGGCTTCAACGGGCAGGGCCGACAAGCCGGTCGAAACGCTGTCACACGGAGAGCAGCGTCAGGTTGAAATCGCCATGGCACTGGCCACCGAACCGAGCCTGTTGTTGCTTGACGAACCGTTGGCGGGCATGGGTGCCGAAGAATCGTTGCAGATTGTCGAACTGCTGAAAAGACTCGCAGATGACCACGCGATTCTTCTGGTGGAGCACGACATGGATGCCGTGTTTGCGCTCGCTGGCACCCTGACGGTGATGGTCAACGGCGCGGTGCTCGAGAGCGGGGAGCCGGAGGCGGTTCGTGCCAGCCGTTCGGTGCAGTTGGCCTACCTGGGCGACGAGCATCATGAGTAGCGATATGCTCGTCGAAGCGCGCGGCATTCATGCCTACTACGGTGCCAGCCACATTCTGCATGGGGTCGATTTCACGATTCGCAGTGGTGAAACCATCGGGCTCATGGGTCGTAACGGCATGGGCAAGACAACATTGCTCAAGAGCATGCTGGGTCTTCTTCCCCCGCGCGAGGGCAGCGTCCTTGTGCGCGGGCGCGACATGACGCAGGCTGCGCCGCATCGCATTGCCCGGGCCGGCATTGCCTATGTGCCCGAAGGACGCGGAATCTTTCCCAATCTTTCGGTCAGGGAGAATCTCATCATGGCAGCGCGCGATGGGCCTGACGGGCGCAATGACTGGACGCTCGATCTGATCCTCTCGACGTTCCCGAGACTGCGCGAGCGGCTGAAACATGGCGGGCAGCAACTCTCCGGCGGCGAACAGCAGATGCTGACCATTGCGAGAGCGCTGCTTACCAACCCCGATCTGCTGATTCTGGATGAAGCAACGGAGGGACTGGCGCCACTGGTTGCGCAGGAAATCTGGCGCATTCTGCATCGCATTCGGCAAACCGGCATATCGTCGATTATTGTCGACAAGAACTACTCCGCCGTGTCCGGCATCACCGACCGGAACGTCATCCTGGTAAAAGGACGGGTCGTGTTCGATGGCGATAGCGACACCCTGGATGGGCAGCCCGATTCCCTGCGGTCCTGGCTGGGAGTCTGAGACTGTACATCGAAGCGGACGGCCGGCGCATCGAGTACCGCATTGCCGCGCCCGCTGGCGTGCAGGCACAGCGCAGGACCACGCTGGTGCTGCTGCATGAGGGTCTCGGCTCGCTATCGATGTGGAAGGATTTTCCCGATGCGCTCGCTGCGGCAACCGGCCATTGCGTACTCGCCTACTCGCGCTACGGGTACGGTGCTTCCACCGGACTGGGCGAGCCGCGCTGCGTTGACTATATGCACCGGGAAGCGCTGACTGCGTTGCCGCAACTTCTTGCCGGCCTGGGCATCGAGCGGCCGGTGCTCGTGGGTCACAGTGACGGCGCATCGATCGCGATCATCCATGCCGGCGGCGGTCATGCGGTGGCCGGCCTGGTTCTGCTCGCGCCGCACGTGTTTGTCGAAGAAGTCACGATAACGGGCATTGCGGCAGCGCGCCGCAGCTTCGAGACAACCGGTCTCGCGGCCAGACTGGCGCGCTATCACGATCATCCGCAATCCATGTTCCGCGGCTGGAACGATATCTGGCTCAAGCCCGAATTCCGTGACTGGAATATCGAAGCGTACGTCGGCAACATTCGCGCGCCGATGCTGGTGATGCAGAGCAGGAGTGATCCCTATGGCACACTCGCGCAAATCGAAGCGATCGAGCGACACGCCAGCGCTCCGGTGGAGACACATTTGTTCGCCGGGCGCAGCCACTCGCCGCACGTCGATAGCAGGGACGAAACCATTGGCGCCGTCAACAGATTTGTGGGTTCGCTGAATGCATCCTGACCGCAGTCTGTTGCGGCCTGAACGGCGAACCATCCGATGCGCTGCAATTCTGCGGGCGAGGATGGGCGTCGGTGTCATGATGCAGTGACAAACCGGCTCGTTGACAATCAGGTGCGCTGAACAAGATGCTTCTCCGACGACTTGCCGGTGCGCTGCTGACCGGTCCGCTGTTCACCAACCGCACGCGCGTGGTGCTGTCGGTTCTCGCCATTGCGCTCGGTGTGGCGCTCGGCTATGCGATTCAGCTCATCAATCGCGCCGCGATTGATGAGTTTGGCCACGCCGTGCGTGTGCTCTCCGGCGAGTCCGACCTGACCGTGCGTGGTGCCCGGCGTGGTTTCTCCGAAAACGTCTACCCGTTGCTGGCGGGCCGCCCCGAAGTCCAGAGCGCAAGCCCGATGCTCGAAGTCAACGCACGTTTGGCCGATCGTAACGAAGATGGCGAGTTTCGCAGCCTCGATGTGCTGGGGATCGACATTTTCCGGGCGGCGCGTATTCAACCGCAGCTGATGGTTGAAAGCGCTTCTCGCCTTGACATCTTGCGTGCGGATGCGGTGTTTCTTTCACCATCGGCGATGCAGTGGCTCGGTTTGCAGACCGGCGACCCGCTCGCGTTTCAGGTCGGAACCGACCGTATCGAACTGCGTGTGGCCGGCCGGGTGCCCGCCGCGGGCGTCAATCATCGTCTCGCAGTCATGGATATCGCCGCAGTGCAGAGGCATTTCGGGCGAATCGGATTGATCAACCGGATCGAGTTGAGACTTGCCCCCGCAGCGGATGTTGCGGCGGTGGCACAGCGGCTGCAGTCCCTGTTGCCGGCGGGCGTTTACGTCGAGGCGCCGCAAACGGTCAAACAAACAGCGGTGGCGATGACACGCGCGTATCGCGTCAATCTCAACGTGCTGGCGCTGGTTGCGCTGTTCACCGGCGGCCTGCTGGTATTTTCGACCCAGGCTTTATCGGTGGTGCAACGGCGTTCGCAACTGGCATTATTGCGCGTGCTCGGCGTAACGCGGCGCGGTCTCGTGATGTTGCTTGTCGCCGAAGCTGCCCTGCTCGGTGCGGCTGGTTCGTTACTCGGTTTGCTGCTGGGCCTTGCCGGCGCGCGTCTGGTACTCGGCTCGTTCGGTCCCGATCTCGGGGCGGGCATGTTCAGCGGCATGCAGGCACAGCTCACGTTCGAACCGCTCGCCGCGCTTCTCTTCATGTCACTGGGTGTTCTCGCAGCGGTTTGCGGAAGCACAGCGCCGGCGCTCGAAGCGGCGCGGACATCACCCGCGCAAGCCCTCAAAGCCGGTGACGAAACCCGCTTGTTCCGTCGCCTGACTCCGGTGTTCCCGGCGGTGCTGCTGCTGGCTGCCGGCGTGGGATGTGCGTTTATGCCGCCGGTCGCGGGATTGCCGCTGTTCGGCTATGTCTCTATTGCGATGCTGTTGCTCGGCACGATTGCCCTGATGCCGCGTGCGACTGTGGCCGTGCTCTCGCGCCTGCCATTGCCGCGGCGTATCGAATTCGCACTCGGACTGGCGCAACTGCGCGCAGCACCCGGCCAGGCCATGGTCAGTCTTGCCTCGGTAGTTGCCGCCGTCAGCCTTGCCGCATCGGTTGCAATTATGGTCATGTCCTTTCGCACGTCGCTGGAGAACTGGCTCGAGCACATCCTTCCCGGCGAGATGTTCGTGCGTACCAGCGGCCAGGGCGAAACGGCCTTTCTGTCTCCTCGAATGCAGACGCTGGTTGCCGGTATCCCGGGCGTTCGACGTGTCGAGTTTCTCGCCGGTCAGCGCATCCAGCTCGAACCCGGACGCCCGCCGGTGACGCTGCTGGCACGGGAGGTTGACCCGCTCGATCCGGGTCGCGTGCTGTCGCTCGTCGGTAATGTGGTCGAGCCGCCTGAAGGAACACCTGCTGTCTGGATCAGTGAAATCGTCGCCGACATTTACCGTTACCGGGTCGGTGACGTCGTGCAGTTGCCGATTGGCGGAAATGCCGTTGCCGTGACGGTGGCCGGTATCTGGCGGGATTACGCGCGCATGAACGGCGCGCTGATGATGACGCTCGACACCTACCGGGAACTGACCGGCAGCGATCAGGTTGCGGATGCACAGCTATGGCTGGAAGACGGCACCGATACCGAGGCGGTGCGTCGCGCGTTGGGCGCAGTCTTGCCCGGGGAAGGTGTGCAAATCAGTCTGCCGAATGAATTGCGGCAGGAGTCGCTGAAGATATTCGACCGCACGTTTGCCGTGACCTATGCGCTCGAGGCAGTTGCCATCGTGATCGGCCTGGCCGGCTTGTCGGCGAGCTTCAGCGCGCTCACGCTGGCGCGGCGCCGTGAGTTCGGCATGTTGCGCCACATTGGTTTTTCCCGCAGGCAGATCGTGCGCATGCTCGCCTTCGAAGGCGCACTGCTCAGTGCGCTGGGGCTGGCCATCGGCCTGCTGCTGGGCTGGGTGATGAGCGTGGTATTGATCGATGTCGTCAACCGGCAATCGTTTCACTGGAGCATGGATGTGTATCTTCCCTGGTCCGGGCTGGTTGTATTCGGTGCGGCGATGCTTGCCGCCGCGGTCTTCGCTGCCGTCGTCAGCGCACGCCGCGCGGTGGCGGGGGAAGCTGTGCGGGCCGTAAGGGAAGACTGGTAGCCTGACGATGACGAACCTCGTTCGCACTACGTTGTCCGGTCTGTTACTGGTGTGCTGCCTTGTGTCGGTATCGCCAGTCCACGGTGCCGATCGTGACGTCGCGTTGGCCGTCTATCCCGTGGCAGAACCGGATCGCGAGCTGACGTTCCCGCGCGACCATGGCGCGCATCCGGACTATCGCACCGAGTGGTGGTATGTGACCGGCTGGGTGGAGCACGAAGGTCTCGAGCGCGGCTTTCAGATCACGTTCTTTCGCAGCCGTCCCGGCGTGCAGGAGGACAATCAATCCTCTTTTGCACCGACACAGCTTCTGTTCGCGCATGCGGCGATCTCCGATCCGCGACGCGGCCGCTTGTTGCACGATCAACGCGTTGCCCGCGAAGGATTCGGCCTGGCCTATGCGCGAACCGAAACAACGGACGTGGCGATCGACCGCTGGAAACTGGCGCACGTCGGCGACGGATACCATGCCAATATCGTTGCAGAGGAATTCGTTCTCGATCTGCGCCTCTCTCCGACACAGCCGCTGTTGCTTCAAGGGCAGGACGGCTTCAGTCGCAAAGGCCCGTTACCCCGGCATGCCAGTTATTACTACAGCCTGCCGCAGCTGCAGGTCGAAGGAACGGTTCGCACCGACGCCGGAGAGGTCGCCGTTAAAGGCACAGCATGGCTCGATCACGAATGGTCGAGTCAAGTGCTGCCAGATGACGCGCAGGGGTGGGACTGGGTGAGCGTTAACCTCGCGGATGGCGGCGCGCTCATGGCGTTTCGCATGCGCTCGACCGGTGGCGGGACGTTATGGGCCGGGGGCAGCGTGCGTGATCGCCATGGCAGGTTAACGATACTGAAACGGGAGGATGTGGTATTCGAGCCGCATCGAATCTGGCGCTCTCCGAGAACGGGCGCCGAGTATCCGGTCGCGATGCGGGTTCGCGCCGGCCGGTTCGACCTGGAGATCGAACCGCTGATGGATGATCAGGAACTCGATTCACGCGCCAGCACAGGCATCGTCTATTGGGAGGGCGCCGTGCGTGCCAGTGCCGGCGGCAAGACGATTGGCCGCGGATATCTGGAACTCACCGGCTACGCGGACCGTCCGCAGATGTGAGCAGTACCCCGGAATCGTGCAAGGGTCGGCGGATCGCTTCAGTTAATCCGGTCTGCAAACTGATAGACTCCCTCGCGTTATCAATTAGGGCAGGACAGTCAGATGTTGAAACAAAAAGCGGTGGTCATCACCGGCTCCACGTCGGGAATCGGCCTCGGTATGGCGCGTGCGTTCGCAGCGCAAGGGGCCAGCATCATGCTCAATGGTCTCGGGGATGCGAAGGAAATCGAAGCAGTACGTGCAGCCATCGAGTCGGAATTCGATGTCGAGGCGCGGTACTCGCCGGCCGACATGAGCAAGCCGGACGAAATCACCGACATGATCTCGCAGGCACAGCGTGAGCTCGGCAGTGTCGACATTCTGGTCAACAACGCCGGTATCCAGCACGTCGCGCCGATCGACGAGTTTCCGCCGGAAAAGTGGGACCAGGTCATCGCAATCAACCTGACAGCCGCGTTTCACACCACGCGCGCTGCCGTGCCGCTGATGCGGTCGAAGAACTGGGGACGCATCATCAATATTGCCTCTGCCCATGGACTGATCGCTTCGCCGTTCAAGTCCGCCTACATCGCCGCCAAGCACGGTATCGTCGGCCTTACCAAGACCGTCGCACTGGAAACAGCCGAGCAGGGCATTACCTGCAATGCCATCTGTCCGGGCTGGGTCAAAACGCCGCTGGTAGACAAGCAGATCGACGCGCAGGCGAAAGTCCACAATCTGTCGCGCGACGAAGTCGTCAGGAAAGTCATACTCGAGCGCCAGCCAACCAAGAAATTTGTGAAGATCGAAGAGGTTGCCGCACTGGCGGTGTTCCTGGCAGGTGACGCCGCGGCGTCGATTACCGGCGCGTCAATGTCGATAGATGGCGGCTGGGTAGCGCACTAGGGCCTGTTAAGCAACTATGTGATCGACGCGTTGCTCCCCAGGATGGGGCCAGGCAAGGCGCGAGGAGCGCAGTTTGGTTATTCCAAATAAGCGACGAGCAACACGGCATGGCCCCATCCTGAGGGCAACCCGAAGGGCCGGGGCCGCTTTGGCGCGATCCGGCGTTGCAGCTCGCTCGTGTGGAATGACCACACCGCGCTCGCTGCGCCTTGTCTCGCGCCAAAGCGGCCACCGGCGCGTCGACCCAAGATGCGTTAACAGGCCCTAGACATCGTGGCAAACACGATTCAACCGCAGGTCGATGGGCCGCTGATGGTCGAAGGCGATCTCGAGGTCTTCGCCGCGGACGGCGCGTTGATCACGAAAGAGGCAAAAGTGTGGCTGTGCCGCTGCGGCCAGTCTGCGAAAAAACCCTTCTGCGATGGAGCGCACCGCCGTACGGGATTCGCCGACGCCGCCCGCGTGCCGGCGGACTATGTCATCAAGAAGCCGGAGTCGGGCGCACCCGCCGCAAACCTGCGGCTGACATTGCGCGCCCACGGCCCGGTCCACTGTTTTGGAGAAGCGAGAATTCTCGGCAAGGACGGTTCCGCCTGGCAAGGCAGCCAGGCCAATCTGTGCCGTTGCGGACAATCGGCGAACAAGCCTTTCTGCGACGGCACACATCGCAACGCCGGATTTCAAGGCTAGCCTAGTCTTCGCGCACCCACACCTTCGCGTCGTTGTCCGGCGGGATAACGATCAACCTGTCGCCATGCAGGCGATACTCTCCGAGCACCGACCAGGCCTGGCCATTTTCCGGCTGATATTCAAGCAGCCCGTCGCGGCTGCGCCATTCCCCCTTTCTCGATGCATCGGGCGGATCACTCGATACGGAATAACCGCCACTGGCATCCAGCGTCATCGTTGTCGTCACCGGCAGCACCATGTCGCCCCGGCGGCCAAGGCCGCGCATCACCCACGTGCCGACAAGGTCATGATCCCGCTGTACCGTTTCCGCGGCTATCGCTTCGGTTGCCCCGGATTCGCCCGCCGGCAGGAACTCCGCGCGTGCTTCGATCGGCTGGCCGGTCACCGTGCCGCTCTCACTGATCACGATGATGAGTGCGCCGAACTCGCGGTAAGCCTCAAAGAATCCGGCGCCGCGACTGGTGGTTGCCGCACCGACGATGCGCCCGTCTGCAGCCGTGCCGTTGAGTTCGACCGTGGCGCTGCCGGGCCGGGTGATCCGTCCCGACACTATTGAACCGGAGACGCGCAGGTTCAATGTTGCCGGGGTGCCGCCGACGCGCCCTTCGTATCGTCCCGAAAAGTTGCTGTCGTCCGCTGCCGCGGGTGCGGCAACGCAAAGGTAGACAAGAAACGGCAGTATCGGGGGCAATGTGATGCGCATCATGCTCAAATGTCCTGTTGCGGGCCGCGCACCAGATGAACGATGTTGCCCGGGCTGGAAATCCAGAAGCCATCGAAGTCTTCAGGCAGGTGCTCAACTGAGTCACAGCGAACCACGTCGTTTCGCGGCCAGCTGCGCGGCGGCGCTCTCTGTGTCCGGCGTTCGAAGCTCCAGCCAGATTTCCGTGTGCGTCATTGTCTCGACCCGGTCCAGCCACAGCAGGTTCGCGCCGAACTCGAATACATGCGAAGGATGGTACTTGTCCAGCCGTTGTAAACCGAGGGTGTCACGATAAAACCGTAGCGTTTGGTCGAATTCGCGCGGTGGAATTTTCAGTGCGAACTTTCGCCCGCCCGAAAACAGGCGCTTGTTGTTTGTCATGACTGCAACTCCTTGCCGCTGCACGTTTTCGAAATGGCAACTGCGCCCGTCGCTGTGAACGCGAGCGAACCCGGACTCATGATAATGCACCGGCGGGGCACACTCTTGCGCGTATATTGCTTGCACTTATGCCTGTGCGAACCCGAACCGGGGACGAAATGACACCTGCCGGATATCTTGCCAAGAATGTTCATGTTGAGACCGACTGGCTCGAAAACGACATTGTCGAGGACATCTGGTCGGTGAGTGGCTGTCTGTCCAAATCGTTCTGCGACTTCGTACCGCACTGGAAACACAACGGGTACTGGCTGTTCGATTCACCGGACACGATCCGGGATCTTGCGGAAAAGGAAGGTGTCGAGTTGTCCGGGTTGCGATTGTTCTATTACGAAGTTCATGGTGAGCAGTTTGACTGCGAAACCGGGGCGTGGAGCGCATTCGCGCCGGAAGCGAGCTTGCCTACCCATGTGCAACCGCCTGCCACGAAGCGGCTGGAAGGTTTTGACGTCGTCAGCTTTTCAGCGCAGACGGCGCCGGAGTGTTCGCCGTTATCGTGCAATGGCCTGGCACGTGTTGTTGCCGTCAACAAACACTGCCTTCTGGCGACGCTGCAGGAGGCAAGGACGCTGCTCGAAAGCGGGCGCTTCAAGGATTGCGAACCGGGGCCCTACCGCATCTTTGCCGTCCATACCGTTACGCAGCCGTAAAGTCTCCTGAAGTCTTTCCGTCTTGACTTGCCCGCATACTTGCAAAGGAAACGCGAAGTGGCAAATCGGCTCAGGGAACAAGCGATTGTGGGCGCATTTACCGGGCCGGACCTGCTGTCGTAGCGTCTTCTGTTGCTGCCGTGTTGGCGAAGCGAACTTTTGACTTTGTTAGTTCAGGCTGCCGGTTTATCCTTGCAGCCTGAGGGCCAGAACAATACACAGGGGAGTGTGAACAAGAATGAAATACTCGGAAATGTACACGGATGCCGACGGCGAAACCCACTTCAGGGACGTCGAAGTTGAACTCTCGCTCGTGGATATTGCGCCGCCGGCCGCGCCGATGAACGTGTCCGACTTCCGGCCCGCGAGGGAAGTCGGATTTATTACTTTGCCCGCCGGCTGGGGTGGCGGTTGGCATCCGGCTCCGAGTGTCGGCCATATATTCGTGCTCAAAGGCGAAATGGAAGTGGAAGTCAGCGATGGTGAAAAACGGCGTTTTCCCCAGGGCGCCGTCTGGCTGCATCGCGACCTTACCGGCAAGGGGCACGATACCCGCGTGGTCAGCAAGGACGGCGCCGTGTTGGTGATGGTAAAGATGAACGAAATGAAATAACGTGCGGCGACATCGGAACTGAACGCATACCCCTGGATGCGTTGACGTGAACAGCAAGTCTTGATGACGACAATGGCGCGAAGTCAGACTGCTCCGGACAGGTCGCATTGATGAGCGCGCACGACGACCTTGTGCGGGAGGCAACCGCCGTGTTTGCATCGGTGCAGCGGCCGGAACACTTTACCGACTATCAGCACTGCTGCGAATGTGCCGAACACGACGAAACCCTGTCCGCCTATACGCCGGACACGATTTCTCGAGAGGCGCTTGGCCATGCCGCATGGGACCCTATTACATTCTCGACCGATACCGGATTCCGCTATTTCCTTCCGGCGCTGATTCGAACGGCTCTGAAGCAGACCGGAGACGAATACTATGTCGATCAGTTTCTGTCGCAGTTAATTCGCGACGGTTCGAGAAACAGCCGTTGGCGCGCATGCACGTCCGAGCAGCGCGCGGTGGTGTTGAAAGCTTTGCACGTACTGTTTGAAGAGAGGCTCGAAGAGATCGAGCAAAACTACGATGCCGATCGCTTGATGCAGGCGATCGATATCTGGTCGGACGAAGGCGAAAGTGCGGTGTCTTCGTGACGCGGGTTTCCGGTATGTGGCGGCATTGTCAGGGCCAACCAGCGACTCGTTTTTCCGTCACCCCGGAATCGGGCTTGTTTCCCGCTGCGGGGAGTGGCTGGCGCGGGCGTACTGGCGCGGTGCGGCATGCAACCGCCTGAGCATTGCTGAACCATGCGCATGCTGCCGGCAGTTCTGGGCGCGAGTCTGGCAGTGATCCACTTTGCTGTCGTCGGGCTGCCATTCATCGAGCCGAAAGGCACAAGTCAAGGAAGCAAAGCGAGCGAGGCGGCGAAGCTGCTTGACTCGCCAGTTGCACCGGTTCTCTAGCGTCGCTGCAGCCAGTCGTTGAGCGCAATGCCGATGCCGAAGCGCTCGATTCGCGCGTCGTAGTCGATCAGGCTCTCGCCATAGCCGTTCCAGTATTGCGCATAGGCGCGGAACACCTTGGTTAGCGGGTAGCTCCAGGTCAGTTCGAACCCGCCTTCTTCGGTGCCGGGGCGAAGCATCGCCGTGAACGTATTCTTGTTCGGCGCATAGGCGACCATCACGTCGCCGTATCCGTAATACCTGTACATGCCCGGGTTGTCGTCGTTATCTTCGTCTTCCGGAATCCGGTACCAGGCTCTCAGGCCGACGGCAATCGAATCGTAGTCGAGATATAGCCGGCCCATGATGCGATTCCAGCTGCGCGACAATGGATCGCCGCGCCCGTTCGACTGATGGTTCAGTCCGATATCGGCAGCCACAACCCGGCCACCGAGAAGTTGCGGGCCGCCATAGTGGCGCAGGAACAGCTCCGGCTGGTAGTTGGTCTCGCGAAACGCACTGGAATTGCCGGTGACTTGCCACCATGAAGTGGACGTATACGCGGCGATCAGATCGTTATTGGTCCCGAACATGGTGCGCCATAGAGGGGCCTTGATGCTGACCTGAAACTTGGCCTCCTCGTTCTTCAGGCTGTCACCAGCAGCAGGCAGATCCGCGAACGGATCATTGTTGGGATCGGTGCTGTAGGTGCCGATAAAGTAATTCGGCTGAAAGGCGCTGATCGCGAAATTGCGGTTGTAGTTGATCTGATCATCGAACATGCGTATCTGAACGGGAGTCATTTGCTTTTCCGAAATGTCCGGCGCGCTCGCAGTGGCGGTTTCGGGAAAGATCTGGTTGCACTGTGCGCGCAGCTCGCCAATCGTGGTTTCAGGCGTCGCCGTCTGCATGCTTTCCAACAGGCACTCTTCCACGGCACTGGGTTTGTTTTGCGCCACGTCGCCGGCCTGGGATTGCGCGCGGGATGCGGGTGCAATCAGTTGCAGCGTAATCGCCGCAACGAGCCACAGACGATGGTTGGTCCGATATTTCATGATGAAGCTCCCGTTTATCTGTCGGGCAAGTGTGAGCGTGGGCCGTCAGTCGGGGCGACCGTCCAGTCGGGGACGCGACAGGATCGGCCAGTAGGTGACGGTGAATATGCCGAATGCGATCGACCACAATAGACCCGATGCGATGATTGATGCCGGGTAAAGTGACGGAAGCGCAAGCGGCACAACGACACGGATGACTGCGGCAAACTGAATCGCGATGTAACAGAATAGTTCGGCCCGGCCCGCTTGCAGCGGCCGGCCGGTATGGCCGCGCGCGGTGCGCGTCATCATTCCCAGCGTCAGGCTGCCGATGGCACCGACAGTCAGTGCGTGGGTCGCGGTACTCGCCGGCACCAGGCCCTCCAGGGCGAGCGCCCGCAGCGCGAGCGCGAACACGATCCACGCATATGACAAGTGCAGTATCCAGACCATGGGTGCATTCAGTGTGCGCCATGGCCGCCACAGGGACAAACGCACCCCGTTAACGATCGCTGCGAAAGCAGTAACCGGGGTGAGAACGGCTATTGGGGCCGCGAACAAATCGGCTGCCAACAGCACGGCGACGCTTGCCGGAGCAAGCCGTTCTATCAAAGGCAGGCGTGTGCACAACGCACCAGGAACGCCGCTCAAGGTGAACATCGGAATGACGCGTCCTGCCATCACGACCATGATCAGCAATACGATATCCAACCCCGTCTGCAAGCCGAGTCGCAGTGGCAGATCGACGATACCCGCCATGCCAAGATGGAAAGCAAGGTTTGCCATCCCCAGGGCGAATAGCAAGGCAATGAAAAAGTAATTGCGCCGGTTGCGGCTGCGCAGTAACGGCACAGCAATGCCCGTAGCCGCGGCCAGGGCGAAGGCTGTATCGAAGGCCGCGGCGGCGAGTGCGAAAGGAGAGAATGCCAGCACACGAGCTGCAACCCATAGTGTCGCGATCGCGGCGAGTACAGTTCCGGTTGGCGTCGGCTGGCTGGCCCAGTTGCGGCCCGCGGTGAACAGAAAGCCGACGATCACCGCGAAAGCGAATCCGAACAGCATTTCGTGCGCATGCCACAACGGTCCGGCGATCAGTTCCCGCGTGCCAAGCCAGCCAGCGAATTGCAGGGTCCAAAGCGGAATGCCGAGCGTTGCAAACAGTCCGGCGAGCAGATAGAAAGGGCGAAAGCCGAGATTCCACAAGGCGAATTGGCGCGGCGCGTCCGGGTCAGGGACCGAAGGAGGCGTAACGTTAATCACTGCAGGATTTTCAGCCGTGGACGGCGCGTTTGCCGGCGGTTGTTGCAGGGCCTGGCGTTGGCAGTTCGGACGATGGCCGAAACAGAAGGTAATGCAGTCATATCGGGACAGTGTGAGTTGGCAAGAACGCGAGCGCATTGCACGCGATCGGGGTCGACCGGTCCATGGTTGACTTTCTGAGTGTTGCAGCGATTATCGTCTGTGCATTGTATTCCCGGATGTCGGACTGCCATGTTGCTTCGACCGGGTTGCAGGCGTATTTTCTCGCGGGACACACCGTAAAGCGCGGGCGCGCGGGCGTGAGCATGGCGGCGACGCAGTCTTCGGCGGATAAGCCGTTGCCGGGCACAACCGCTGCCGTGGCTATTGATTTTGTCATGCCGCCCGGTGCAGGACGGGTTTCGTCTGTTTTCCACAAGCGCGTCAAGCGGGTGGGGCGGTGCCGCGCAATCGTCAACGTTGAGCATCACGCACAATGAAGGGTGCCGAAAGCGATTTTCACAAGTGGTCTCGCCGCCTTGCGTTGGCAACGTCCTTGTTGAGCGGCGTATCGGGAACGGGGCAGGCGGCGCGACGCAGGTGCGTTGGTAAACTGCTTTCACTCACTGCGTCGTTTGCCGTCATGACGATTGTCGTGTTCGCTGCCGAGTCGCGGCCGGTAATCGCGGAGCCGCTGCAAGCGGATTTTCGCGGCTGCGAGTCCGCCGGTTGGTGCAAGTTCCGGATAGAGTCGCTCGATCCGTTGGCGAAGTCGCTATATCGCGTCTATCCGGATGGTGTGGTGCAGACACCCGGTAACGCAGAAACATCGATCGCCATTCGTGACCGGCTCAATGCGTTGCTCGCCAGCATGGTGCACCAGCACAAGCGTATCGTGCTCTACGATCTTCGGGAATGCGGGGATGGTGCGTACGCAGCCATTGTCACGGTAAACGAGGCAAATGTCGCGGAGGATCTGCTCTTGCAGGGGTTGCAGGAGAATGTTCCCGGTGCAAGCGCCGGTAAAGCAGGATGTTCTGGCGGTTGAAAAGACTCCGGCGGCCGAAGCCGCCGGAATCAGTAAAGTGATGGAGTTGCCTTACTCTTTGGTTATGGTCCAGACGACAGCCGATTTCGGTGTCGTGTAGAACGGTGACTCCATCTGGTAGTTCACATACAGTTCACCGTAGTCAGCAATGTACATCGTCTTGCCATCGGTGCTGAATTCGACATCATTGGTGCGCTCGAATCCGCCGCGGTTCTCCGGTTTTTGGTAGGCGTTCGGTCCCGGTTCGATATTCTCGGCAAAGATTGACCACTTCACACCGGTCGGATTGAGGAACTCGACTTTCACGATCGCCGGCCACATCGGGCGCAGGCTCTCCGGACCGTTATCGATGATGCCGAACACGGCGGTATAAATCGTGTCGGTCGAACCAAACTCTTTCGGCGACCAGGCGAGACCGTCCATCGGGTTGTTGGTGTCCCATTCCAGCACCGGGTTGACGTAGCCGTTGGGATTGGGATTGGCCACGATCAACGGTGTGCCGCGAACGCCGATCGAATGGTCGATAAAGCGATAGGGCGGCAACTTCGGAATGAATGGCTTGTCGCCAATGTACAACTGCGGATTCGGCCGGGTGGGATCATACTTGTTGCCGCGATAGACATCCGGTCCGGAGCGCTTGATGTTGACGAAGTTATCGCCGTCCTTGTCCGGGAAGCCCGCATCCTGACCCTTCTCGGTAAAGATGAAGAGCCGCTCTGCGGCATTTGCCACGCGACGATTGCCCTTGTCGTTATGGCCGTTGTCGCTGACCGCCAGCGCCTTCTCGAACCGCGATCCTTTGGGGCCGAACGCGACGCCTGACGAATTGCGCAATCCCATTGCGTACACTTCCCAGTCGTCGGTCGAGTAGTCGCTGTTGGACTTCAGTCGCGTCCGGTGCACGGCGCCGCCACAGGGCTTTTGTGCCTTGATCACCTGGCCCGGCTTCGAAGGCGTTCCTTTGGGCAGGTATGACCCGGTGAGATTGCCCTGGCTGTCGCGGATGTTCAGACCGGTCAGCACGATGTCGCGGCAGGGCGCATCACGCGGCAGCGGCGGAATGCCGGCCGGCGTGCGTTTCTCCCAATACGGATCGATCGCATCGGTCCAGCCATGGATGTCCGGGTCGGCAAAACCCGAATTGGTCGGCGCGCCGACCGCGTAATAGAGCCAGCCGTCGCGGCAGGTGATACCGCCCATCGCATGGTCGCCGATCGGGACTTCATCCATGATCAGCTTTGGAGTGCCGCTGACACCATCGATTTCCCACAAGCCCACACTGTAATCGCCAACATAGGTACGTCCGTTCTCCGGGCAATAGGCGATCTCGTTCAGGGCAAACGACCTGAACATGCCCAGACCCACGTTGTCGCGGATCAACTGGCCGGACTTGTTGAAGATTTTGACGTGTGGCTTGTCGATGCCCTTGGGAGGAAATCCGAAAGTGTTGCCGGAAATGGCAACCCAGACGTTATCGCTCTTGTCGACCGTGATGGACGTGATGGTGTCGAGGCCGGATGCAAACACACCGACCTTGTACCCCGCTGGTACCTTGATCTTGCTCGGATCCGGCGTTACCGGCGTGCGCGTTGACCACTTCCCTGCCGGTCCGCCGGGCTCGGCTACCGCCCGGTCCTGTGCGAGAGCGGACACGGAGAGCGTTCCAAGCAGGAACGCCGCCGATACCGCATAAACTGGTAGTCTCATTTTCCTCTCCTCCTGCATTGATTGATTATGTTCCAACAAGCTGCGGTGCTGCGCATCACTGGACGACGTTCCGGAGGCGGCGGGTGCTGATTGTCGTGACCGGAATAATTGCTACGGACTAGACGCGTCGGCCAAACTCAAAACGTCCGGATATGCTTGACGAGGCCCCGGATCTGCTCGTCGCTCAATTTCTTTTCCCACGCCGGCATGGTGGCGATCTTTCCCATGAAGGCGCCGCCTTTCTTGATGATCAGGAACAGATACTCGTCGGGCACCTGTGCCATGTACTCTTTGTCCGCCAGCGTTCCAACATGCGGGCTGAAACCGCCGCGGTGTCCCTCACCACCGTCTCCTCGGTAGCCGTGACAACCGGCGCACATCTGATCGAAAATCTCCCTGGATTCGGCGGCATCGCCTTCCGCCGCTGACGACAGCGGCAACATGGAAAACAGCGCCGCAGCGATCACGATTGGAACCTTCATACAGAAACGACTTAGGTTGATTTGGCAGAAAAACACCGTATCACCAACCACGAACCGGCTCAAGGAGAATGCAACGTCAAACGGTCTGCGCGCAACTGCTCCGGTGACGGTGCGACGGCCTGGGGTGGCAGCCAACCATTACATTGTCATTTGACTTGACCAGGTGTCCGCCGCAACGCATCAATTCCGTCAGAGCCATACGGTATATCGGGTGGTGAGGAATAGTGCAGGGCCGAGTTTCCGCATCACACAATAATTGCCTCGACCAGTGTTCCGGGATGGATTTGGCCCCCGCACGCCCGGGCAAGCCATGCAGCATCGGTGAAAGCAACGCGGGTGTCGCACGGCGCAACCATCGAATGACCGTACTGCTGTTTCGAAAAGTTTGCGTTGGCTTGTTGCGGTCAAAAACGTATTCTTCCCGTTCAAACTTCACGGGACGCTGGAATATGGCAAAGAACCCGAATCGCTCGTTTGCACTAAGCCGGCTGGCCGGAATCGGCCTCGTCGGTTCGTCAATGATTTTCGCGCAACAGGTATCGGCCGAACCTTTGGTTACTCCCGACGTTGAGGTCACCGCCTATCGGTTGCCGACACTCGTATCGGAAACCTCGCAGGGTGTGAGCGTTGTCACTCGCGAACAAATCGAAGCCCGCAACCCGGCGTCGGTTGTCGAATTGATGCGGGAGGTTCCGGGGCTGTATGTCGATCAGCTTGGCGGCCCCGGCGGGGTTGCCAGCATTCATATTCGCGGCAGCGATCCGGAGAACGTACTGGTTCTGATCGACGGCGTGCGCGTCAACGATCCGATGCTCAGCCGTGGCGGCTCGTATGATTTGTCATCGCTGGATCTCGTCGATGTTGAACGCATCGAGGTTATTCGTGGTTCCGGTTCGGCAATTTATGGTGCCGATGCCATGGGCGGCGTGGTGAACATCGTCACTCGCAGGGCAACCAACGAGGGTGTGACCGGATCGGCAGGTGTCGAAGGCGGAGGCCAGGATTACTCGAGAGCGACCGGGTCAATTAGCGGCGGAACGGATAAGGTCCGCTTCACCGCGAACGCGGCCGGCCTCAAGGATGGAGAAGTTGAGGATGGCGGCACGCTCGACCTGACAACGGTGTCCGGGACGCTCTCGTACAACGCGTCGGCAGGTAATACCGTTGGGCTGTTTGCGCGCCAGAATGACCGTGATAGCACTTCTTTTCCGGATTTCAGCGGCGGCATTCGGCTGGCAGAAAACCGCACGCTGGAACAGCGCGATGCGAAAGAAACCGCTTACGGGGCGAGTGTCGACCTGCGCCCCAAAGAACGGCTCGACCTGAAATTCAACTTCTCACGCTACGAACGGAAAGAGGACATCGATTCCCCGGGGGTGGCCTTCGGTCCCAATCCGCCCTTTTTCGTTCCGCCGTCGGTTTCCAGCACCGACTTCACCCGCGACACCGCGCTGGCTAGCGCGTTGGCGCATTTGCCGCTCGATTCCGAACTGGTGCTCGGCTACGAGTACATGAAAGAAGACGGCGTCAATCAGAGCGTCATCGACCTGAGCACGATCCCGCCCGTTTTCAGCAAGGTCCCCGGGGACTTCAGCCTGGTGCGCAAAACGGACTCGGTATTCGCCGAGCTCAAGAGCGTTCCGGTTGAAAACCTGACGGTGCAACTCGGCCTGCGCTATGACTCACCTTCCGATCTGGAAGACGAGACCAGTCCCAGCGCCGGCGTGCGCTACGATTTCGCGAATACCGGTACCGCGCTCAAGGCGCACTATTCGGAAGGTTTTCGGCCGCCCAGTTTTTATTCCCTTGGCGACCCGCTGGTTGGCGATCCGGATCTGCAATCAGAAACGAGCAAGGGATACGAACTCGGTATCGAACAGGCGCTGTCCGGCACGATGGGCCGGATCATGGTGAACGTATTTCGCACGGATTACAGAAACCTGATCGACTATGACCCGACGGCGGGGCCCACCGGATCGCTGGTGAATCGGGGGGAGGTCGACGTCGAGGGTGCCGAATTTATTCTGCAGTTGCAGCCCTTCGACGGTCTTCAACTCGGCTTGAACTATACCTACGTGAACAGCGATATCGTGGACAGCACGGACAGACTCCAGAACCGGCCCGAGAATCAGGGCGCGTTCACGCTGCGTTACATGCCAACCGTGGCATGGGAGATGGCCTGGACGACACTGTATGTCGGCGACTTCTATGACTCGTCCGTCCCGACCGGCGAGGTGGAGATGCCCGACTACACTCGTAGCGATGTTTCAGCGGCGTACCGGCTCAAGGCGTTTACGCTCACCGTTGCCATCGACAACCTGTTCGACGAGCAGTACGAGCAATACGTCGGCTTCGTTGATCCAGGCAGGCGTGCCCGTGCAGGAATCTCGGCCCGGTTTTGACTCATCCGGATGGCGTGAGCACGGGCTGTCCCAAGTCGCTCGAGTCGTATCGTCCGCGACGCCGGCAGTGAAACTTCGTCGGCGAGTTCGTAGCGCGGCTTCCGGTGAGACGTACCTGCTCGGGCGGCCCGCGCATTCAGGCCGGCTCTGAACAATCCGAAACATCGCAATGCGACGCTTATTTGTCATTCTTCTGGTTGCCACGGTTGCGTACGTCGCATGGGACCGGCATGAGCCAACCGGCGTACTTGTCGCGTCTGCTGATGGAGGCGTTGCAGAAATTGCCCGGGCGTTTCGCGAGCGCGCCAGTGGTATCCAGGTGTCGGGCAAAGGCGTGGCGACGACAATTCTTGCCGACGACAATGATGGAAGCCGGCATCAACGGTTTATCCTCGAGTTACCCTCCGGACAGACTTTGCTGGTGGCGCACAATATCGACCTGGCGCCGAGGATCTCTTCGTTGCGGCAAGGTGACGTCGTCGAATTCAACGGTGTCTACGAGTGGAATGCGAAGGGCGGCGTCATACACTGGACTCACCACGACCCGCAAGGCCTGCATGAAGCAGGCTGGCTGCGCCACCGGGGTGAGATCTATCAGTGATGTGTTTCAAGCCTGATGCGGTGTCAGGCGCATCTGTTTGTTACCCTGCCCGCATCTCATTGCAAGGTTTCCTGCCGTTGAAAGAATGAAAGATGCAGACCTTGGCCGCTTCAGACGGCAGCTGATCCGTCTTGCCTCGGAGCAACGCGTCGATCACACAGGTGTTAACAGGCCCTGGCCAGGCGCTGTATGGACGGGACGCCGCAGTTATCGCAGAGACCAGCGTACCCGGATGATAATGGGATGCAGTTGCGATGGCGATCCGATTTCGCGGCTGAAAAAATATCGAGAGTTGCAGACCCGGGCTGCGCTTGATCTGTTCAGGCTTGTGAAATTCGTTTTTTGCGTAAAGCGGTCTAGTGAATTTACGTATTTGGGTGTAATCCGCGCTGACGGCGCTGGATTAGCCGGGAGCAAGGTGCTCTAATCGACGCGGATTGCCGGGTGCTGTGCATGAACGGGCATCTGGCTACCGTATAGCGGAGCATTATGCGGCCGCGGACACACAAGGAGGAGAGTATGAAATTTGGAAAAGTGCTGGTGGGTGCAGTCTGCGGTGTCGCCGCCCTGGTTGCCTATGCGGGAGGGACTCCCGATTTCGTCAAGTTTCCGCAAGCGTATGACACGACGTTTACGAACTACGCGAAAATGAACCGTGCCGGCAGCGCGGCGGTGGCGAAAATGTATGCCAACGACGTGGCGCTTGCGAGTTACGCAAAGGGAATGCCGGCGGCACCCGGTTCGAAAATCGTGATGGAAGTCTACAAACCGGAGAAAGATGCGGAAGGCAAGCCTGTTGTCGGCAGTGACGGCGTTAATGTGCCGGCCGAACTTGCTGCCATTGCCGTGATGGAACGCCGCGACGCATGGCCCTCTGATCTGGCTGAAGCCGACCAGGTGGGAGGTTGGGCGTTCGCGATTTTCAATGCCGACGGGAGTCCGAAGACGAACGACCTGACCTGCGTGGTTTGTCATACGCCTTACGAGAAACAGGATTACCTCTTCTCGCACCAGAAACTTGTCGATTTCGCCAGTCGTTAGTCAGTAGCAAGGCACGCGGCGCGGAATCTCCGCGCTGCGTTCTCCCGGGCACGCAACCCGTTTCTCCCGACTCCCGTGTCTGCATGACAGGGCATGAGTTTCTGAATCATTGCCTGGCCGATCGGGCAGGTAAGTAGTGCTCTCACGATTGTTTTCACGTTGAGGTTTGCCCAGGCTATGCGCTCGCGGTTTTCGCGATGTGCCGGGTCAGAACGGTGGCGACCATGCTGCCGGGCACTTCAACCTGAAACAAGGGTGAACTCGAGCAAGCACGATGTTCGGTTTTGTCGGATTGCCAGCGCGAGTCAGTGCCGTTCGTACAAACGGGTTCCGACAGCGGTCATAGTCGATCCCGACTGCGATGGGTTCGGCAACATGGATGAACGTGCGCTGAACCGAAACGCTGGAATATTGTCTTCCAAGCCATTCTTTCAATTTCGCGAGTGAACGATTAAGCATGTACGTGGAAAAGTCTGCGAGGTGTTTGCGCGAAGTGCTGTCGCACTACGGATTGGCCGTATTGTTGATATCCATCAGCACGGTTTCCGGATGTGAACTGTCGGGGCAGGAACCGGCTGACGAAGCGGCGACCGCCGATGCTGGTGCCGGTGGGTACTACAAGTTCGGCGCAGCCAGCCGTGATGGCATTGGCAAGTTTTACATGGGGCGTGAGATATCCCAGGTAATGGGTCATCTCGGTGCAGGGTGGCTCGAGCGCCCGAACCGGGAAGGCGAAGAACGCACCGACTTGTTGGTGGAGAATCTGCCGTTGGAACCGGACAGTGTCGTTGCTGACATCGGTGCGGGAACGGGTTTCTTCAGTTTCAAAATTGCCCAGCGCGTGCCGTACGGAAGGGTGTTCGCGGTTGATATCCAGCAACAGATGCTGGATATCATCGAATCGCGAAAAAGAGACGGTGCGCCGGGCAACGTTCAAACGGTACTCGGAACCGAGAAAAACCCGGGCTTGCCGGAAGCGGCGGTCGATCTGATTCTGTTGGTGGACGCCTATCACGAGTTTTCCTACCCTCGTGAGATGGGTGAGGCGATGGCGCGCGCGCTGCGGCCCGGCGGCTGGCTGGTGTTGATCGAGTACCGGGCCGAAGATCCGTCGGTTGCGATAAAGCCACTGCACAAGATGTCGTCCGCACAGGCGATTGCCGAAATGGGGGCGGTCGGTTTGGAATGGGTGCGGACGGGAGATTTTTTGCCGCAGCAACATTATCTGGTATTCCGGCGGCCAGATGGTGCAGCGGCAGGGAGATAGCACTGGCCGACGCCGCGCCAGTCGTTGGAAACAGGAGTTGCATTTGAGACGTGGTGATGAACCGGTTCGGATCCCGGGTGCTGCAAGGATGCTCGGTTACGGTGGCGTGCTGCCGTTTGCAGCGATGGCGCTCAATCAGGTGATGGTTGGCCCGCTGTCATCGGACTTTGCCCTGAAAGTCTTTGTCTGTTATTCGGCTGCCATTCTTTCTTTTCTGGGCGGTATTCGCTGGGGAGCCGCGACGAATCTGCAAACGGCAATGGGCCGCGAGTTGGTGATCGCTGTCGCGCCCAGTCTGTGGGCTGTCATGTGCTTGCTGGCGAGCAGCGCGGAGTTGACTATCTGGGGATTGCTGTCCGGTTTCGTATTGATGGGTGTTGTCGATGCGCGTTGGCCGGTCCCGGGAATAGCGCAGTGGATGGTGAGCTTGCGCATTCGGTTGACCATTGCCGTTGTGATTTGCCACCTTGTGCTGGTCACGGTGATGGCCGGCTAGTTGTTCGGGGATGACATCCCGATGCAAGTGGTCAACCAGACTGCGGCATCTGAAGTGGCCTGGTGAACAGTAAACGGGGTCAGACGCCGAGCGGCGGGATTGATGGTGGCCAGCGGCGACGCGGCGACGGGCTTTTGTGACCCGTGGCCCCGTGCGCCGGCCGGGTTTGCCTGCGTAAGGCTTTAGTTGTGTGTGATGCTCGTGATGTCGGTCGGGCTGTAGTTGTCGCTCGAGTAACGGCCAACCTGTTTTTTGCCCGAGGTTCCTGAGCCGTGTGTGATGGCTGACAGATCGGTGCGGCTATATGCATCCGACCCGACAACTTTCGTTCCGACGGTCGCGCCGCTCCCGTGAGTTACAGCGGACAGATCAGACCATTTGGTGGCCGCCGAGGCGGGCCCCATTGAAAGCCCGCCGATGAAAAGGAGCGCGAGCGTTGCAGTAACAGTGCTTTTGGTGCGGGTCATGTTCTATCTCCTGATTAGGTGAAAGTGGTGTTTCGGCCGCCTTGCCAGCGTGCTGCTTTTACTTCTTCCGAAGTTCTCGCTGACCGACCGCTGGCAAGGTGGCAATACATTGGATGCTGCGTGTCCTCAGTTCGGCATCAGCACGGTGTCGATGACATGAATCACACCGTTGCTGGCCAGAACGTCGGTCTTGATGACTTTCGCGTTGTCGACCATGACGCCGTTGTCGGTCGTAATCGTGATGCTGGATCCCTCGAACGTTTTGACGTCTCCGGCCTTGACATCGGCAGCCATCACTTTGCCGGCGACGACGTGGTATTTCAGCACGTCGGCAAGGGCGGACTTGTCTGCCAGCAATGCGTCGAGTTTGTCTTTCGGAATTTTTGCGAAGGCTTCGTCGGTCGGAGCAAACACGGTGAACGGGCCGTTGCTCGTCAAGGTGCTCACCAGTCCCGCCTGTTGCACGGCGGCGACCAGCGTATTGAACGAACCCGCCGAGACGGCGACATCGACGATGTCCTGCTTCGGCGCCATTTCGGCCTGTTTGTAACTGGCACAGGCTGTCATGGTCGCTGCGAGCCCGAGTACTGCAAGATACTTGATGATTTTCATGATGTTCCTCTTCGTTTGAGTGGGTAAAAAAGGTTTTGCTGTTGCCTTGCTTTGCGGTCTGTTCTCAGGCGTATTCGGACTTGCCGCCCTTGAACAATTGACCAAGAGAACTTCTTTTTCTTGCGATTACCGAGAAACAGTCCTGGTGGCGCAGGCTGAGCGCACTACCGCGCGCATTTCGTTGTTTACAGGGGGCAGGAAAGCGAGCCCGTGGCGGTTTTCCTGGTTCCAGATTCTCCGGCCCTGTCCGGAATTGCCATCGAACATCTGCCAGTCGGCCACCGCCAACGAGCTGGCGTCGCAATCGACCCGGTATGTCAAGGTGACCGAGCGGTGGGGATAGAGCGGAGCCCCGGACTGTGCATCGGTGCCGAGCGTGACGGTGTCTTTGAAGTCGCGCAGGACCTCGACGTCGACGAAACGGCCTTCGGCGGCGATCGCGGTCAGCTTGATGAAAGTGGTGTCGGGGTTCGCGCCGGTCAGCGCATCACGCTCTGCCGCTGCCTGGACACCGAACGAAAGGGCTGTCGCGGAGACAGCAATCAATGATCGGAAAAACATGATTAACTCCTTGTTTATAAGTTGAATTACGCGCAAGACGCGTTAAAGGCGAACCAGACTCGCTGTGTTATTTGTCCTAGACAAACGATATATTGACTAGGACATAAAGTCAACACAAAGGTTCGCGAGTCAAAATATCTGGACAAACTCTGGGCGAAACGGCCGCGTGCGCGGCCGATCTGGTGTTTGGCAGGGAAATGCCCGGCAGTCGGCGGCGAGGCGCCGGAGGGGGCGCTAGCTCACGTCGATGCCTTCGAACTGCGCGACGTGCAACAGGGCTGATTCCAGCATGGCGCGGGCGCGACCGGCCGTGGTGTGAAGGTGCGCATGGATTTCTGCGTCTTCGGCATTCTTGTGTTGACACTCGAGACTGTAGGTCTCGAATGCCGCCAAGTTGTTAATGAGTTCGACCAGGTGGTGCGGACATTCGCAGGCCAGCACAGGGGCCCGGGTCGAAATGCGCGCGAGCTGTTGCGGCGTCAACTGTCTGGGGGGAACTTCTCCGGGCGTAGTCGGCTCTGTGGCGACTTGCCTTGATTGCGTGGGCGCTCGCGGCGCGGCGCAGGCCGCGTCGATCGCCGCGGCATCCACTGGTGCGCGCAGGCAGATAACGCCCGCAGACTCCAGATCGCGTAGCGCCTGCCTGGTCCCGAACCCGTAGATAACGACCGCTCTTCGAGCACCGCAGAGTGCCAGCAACCGTCGAACGTTGCCGAGGGTTTCGGCCTGGACCGAGGCGGACTCGATTACCAGCGCATCGACTTCGGGGAGCTTGTCGGCGCGCGTCATCGTGCCCTCATCTTCGAAGGTGGCTGCCAGTTTCAGCCGCGACGTCTCGGCGCCGGTGGCTATCCTTGCCGGAAGCGCGTTGCCGACGACGATGATGCGGCACGCACTGGATTCGCCGGTGCCGGTGTCCGGCACCCGGGGCGACATCGCATCGAGCCGATGCTGCAGCTGAGCCATCGACAGGGGCGCAACGGTACTGATCTGGTGTCCGGCATCGACCAGGGTTTTGACGAGAGACAGGCGGCGAATGTCTTCATCGCTGTATCGCCGGCTTCTGCCGCTGGACCGGCCGGGCTTCACGAGGCCGTAACGCCGTTCCCACATGCGAAGGGTTTCCGGGTGGATACCGGTCACTCTCGACACGACTCCGATGGCGTATCCGGGACTGGTGTTGGTGGTACTTTTTGTCGGCATGCTCGTCATCCTGTTTGAAGGCTTCGCAGATACTTCAAAGCCATTGCTATTCCGTTGGCATCCTAACGTCTTATGCTGACTCTGGACAAGACATGGACAGGGGGCTGTTCGCCGTGTTCCTGTTTGAAGCCTGTTGGCCGGATATCCTTGCGGTGCGCGGCATGCGAGCCGCTACGAGGCTTTTTTTGCGACGTGGAAATGGGATAGTGTCTTGCGAACTGAACATATGAAAGGCTGAACCCCCATGTCCGTGACGCCGTTATATGCCGCCGTTCTGGCGCTGATGTTCGTCGCACTCAGTGTGAGAACGCTGCGTTTGCGCCGCAAACTCCGCATTGCGGTGGGGGACAAGGGTGACGAGCAGATGCTCCGTGCCATGCGGGTACACGCGAACTTTGCCGAATACGTTCCGCTTTCGCTTTTGCTGATCTACATGTTCGAGGTGCGAAGCGGTACGTCGGTGCTGATACATGCCTTGTGCGTGTGCCTGATCGTGGGGCGCTTTTCCCACGCATATGGGGTCAGCCGCGTCGACGAAGACTATCGTTACCGGGTGTTCGGAATGTCGATGACTTTTACCGCGCTGGTGGTTTCGGCACTGGGAATTCTTGCCGGTCCCGTGTGGTCGACGATTGCCTGAAGTGCCAGGGCGCTACGGGCCCCAGGCGATTCTGCCCCGTCAGGTCCTGCGGCCGTAATTGAGCAAACCCGCACCCGCTTTGGGCGGATGCGCGCGAAGGGCTTCCTCGTCCGGCTCGGTGCCCCAGCCGGGGCGATCGGGCATGACAAGATAGCCGTCGACGATTTCCGGGACATGGGTGAACACTTCGTGGTCCCAGGCAATGCGGTCGATATCGGTTTCCATGATGCGCAGGTTGGGCACTGCCGCGGCGAAGTGCGCATTCATCATCGTGCACAGATGACCATAAAAGTTGTGAGGCGCAACGTTGACTTCGTGTGCCTCGGCCGACGCGGCGATCTTCATTGATTGCCAGACCCCGTTCCAGGGGGTATCGACGATGGCAACATCCATTGACTGCTCCCGGAAATAGGGCAAAAACTCACGCAGGCCGAGCAGCGTTTCGCAGGAACTGATCGGGTGCGGGCTTTGGCGGCGTATGAGTCCAAGCGCTTCCGGGTTGAAACTGTCGATCTCCACCCAGAACAGGTCCATGCCGGCAAGCGCGCGAAGTATCTTGAGGTAGCCCTCTGTTCTGGCGTTGAAATTCAAATCGAGCAGAATGTCGACGTCGGGCCCGGCACCGTCGCGCAGCGCTTCGAGGTGCATGACGAGGTTGCGCAGCACGTTTCGTTCGACATTGAGTTCCGGAGAGAACGGCACGCCAAAACCAGGCCGCCAGCCACGTGGTTCCGTTTGGTCTTCGTTGTAGGTGAAGATGTTGGTCTTCAGCGCGGTGAAGCCCTTGTCGCGAACTTCCTTGCCGATCGCCTTGACGCCGTCGAGGTCTGTGATTGCCGGGCGGTAATGATTCGGGTGATTGATTCGCCAGGTGGCGCAGTGTGACCAGTAGACGCGGATCCGGTCGCGAATCTTTCCACCGAGAAGTTCGTAAACCGGAACGCCGAGTGCTTTTGCTTTTGCATCGAGCAGGGCATTCTCGATGGCGGCCATCGCGAGCGCGATGATGCCTCCCGTGCCGGGCCGGGTTGCGCAAAACAATTCAGCATAAATGCGTTCGTGATCGCTGACCGGCTGGCCAATCACCCGGGGTGCCAGCCGTTCGATGACGGCACCTACACCGGGGGCACCGAAACCTTCGTCGTACTCGCTCCAGCCGACGATGCCCGTATCGGTTGTCAGTTTGACGAAATGGTAGTTACGCCAGCCGGCATCGCAGGCGAGTAATTCGAGTTTGCTGACTTTCATGTTCATCTCCATATTGCCCTTCAAATCAAGGTCGGCAAGGTCCGTCTTTATGGCGTTTCCCCCGCGCCTTCAGAACTGCATTCGCGCGTCGCTGGCTATCGGTCTGACCAGATTCTGCGCCACACCACCAGCAGGTCGTCCTTGCCGATCCGTGTTCCGACCCTTTCGGGCGGGATGGACTGCCAGTGCGGATTACCGCGCAACGCAACCGCATGGCTGAAAATATAGGTTGGTTCCACGCCCATGCGAAGGTCACTCAGAACCAGTTTTTCATTCCGGATTTCGGATTTGAGAAAGTCGTGCGTAAACCAGCGCAAACGCGCCACAGCCCAGATGTCTCCCGCCGCTTCCAGCGAGGCATGGTCAGAACGATATGCCTTGAACCGTATCGGCCCCTCATCCGCAACGAGCGAGCGGAACCCTTCGACATAACCGTCATCGGTCATGACGACAACGCGCCACAGCAGAGTGTTGAAGGGTGTCGGGATCGAAAAGCGAGGCGCATTTTGCAGTTCCATGGTTCTCAGCGTTGCTATCGTTTCGCGTTCGATCAGACCCTTCGCGACCCAGGACCAGCCGACATATGCGGTGCTGATTGCAAGACCCGCGGCGAGAGCGATGGAGCCCGAGCGCAGGCCGGGCCGTATGGCCGCGAACAACACGCCAATCAGCAAGGGCAGTGTGTAGGCCGGATCGATGATGAACAGTGTCGACCACATCACTGGCGGTGTTGTCAGCGGCCACAGCAACTGCGTTCCGTAAACGGTGTGCGCGTCCAGCAACGGGTGCGTGACCAATGTGAGCATGATCGCGGCGAGCCAGTGCCATGGGGCTTCGCGAACCGGTGTCCACCATCGGCGCAGTATCAGCCAGAGCAGGACCGAAAACGGAAACAATACGAACAGCGAGTGGCTGAAGCCGCGGTGGTAGGTGAAATTCGAGACGGGGTCGCCGTAATCGATGACGACGTCGAGGTCAGGTAGCGTTCCCAGTGCTGCCCCGACCATCAGCGCCTTGCGCCGATGCCCGGCAGGGGCGCACACGCCGGCAACGCTGGCGCCAAGAACGATCTGGGAGAGCGAGTCCAAGCTTTTTCCTGAGCAAATGTAATCCTGTACTGTAGCAGGGCTACGAGACGAAAAGCTCCGGGGCGAAATGCAGCGACGATGAACGCGAAGTGCGCCTTCCTGTCTCAGGCTTGAGTCGAATCTGAACAACCTGAAAGGGAATGCAAGTGCTGAACGAAATCTTGCGAACCGGCTTTACCGGGCTTTTGGCGCTGGGGCTTCTGATGCCGGGGATGCCGCTGTCGGCCGGGCAAAAGGAGGTCATCGCGGATCGGGCTGCCCCGCTTCGAGTGGCGTCGGCTGAGGCAGCGCTCACCGAACCGGAACTGTGGGATGCGCTGAAATCGGGTGGCCATGTCGCGTTATTGCGTCATGCGCTGGCGCCGGGAACGGGAGATCCCGCCGGTTTCGACGTCGATGATTGCGCGACCCAGAGAATCCTGTCGGACCAGGGGCGCGATCAGGCGCGCCGCATTGGTGCGCGATTCAGGGAACGCGGCGTGACGCTTGCGTCGGTGTTTTCCAGCCAATGGTGCCGGTGCCTGGAAACGGCTCGCTTGCTGGGGCTGGGGCCGGTCACCGAACAACCGATCCTCAATTCGTTCTTCCGGGATTACGATCGCCGTGAGCCGCAAACGCAAATGCTACGGCAGTGGATCGCAAGACAAAGCCTGAACTCGCCGTTGATTCTGGTCACGCACCAGGTGAACATCACGACGCTGACCGATGTCTATCCCCAATCGGGAGAGCTTGTCATTCTTCGCCGGGATGCGGCGGGTGAACTCTCGGTGGTCGGCACCATCCGCACCGAATGAGAATCTGATGGAACGGGGTTAAAGCCGCACACGCTACCTGTCGGCTGGAACCCATTCCGGCAGTGGTGTCCCGCCGGTGTAGTGGCCGGGTGCGGGCGTTTCCCTGAACAGCACGTAAACGTCTTCGGGCTTGATCTGCAGTTCTGAATCCAGCACGGCGGCTATCGCGTCGACCAGCGCTTTCTTGCGTTCCGGCTCGCGCCCGGGGCGAAGGTCAACCTCGATTAACGGCAGTCCGTCGCCGATCTCGCCAAACACCTCACGAATGGCGACGTAGTCGTACCTGGTTTCCTTTGGTGCCAGCGTTGTCAATACCGCTTGTTTGACTTGCTCGCGAATCCTCTTTTTCGAATCGCGGTCAGTGCCTTCGGGAAGCTCAATGCGAATTACCGGCATGGTCAATCCTTCGTATCGCTAGTGTGAGCAAGCAGTGTGCAACAAGCCCATCGAATGCTTCAAGCCGCACTGGACTGGTCGACACTGACCAGACAGACGCACGGCACCGATGCGAGCGTTCGCCGAATGCATATCGTGTAGCATGACCGCTCTCTTCTTGCGGCGGCGCTCAGCGACTCTTGTCCTATCTGCTTTATATGCTGGCGAGCGCAATCGGCGGCTTGCTGGTCGGTCTCATCGGTACGGGAATGAGCCTGGTCGTGTTGCCGTCACTCATACTGATCTTTGCAGCGCTGTTGGACGGGTACGACACGCTGCGGCTCGCTGCAGGCACGACGATGGCGGCCATGGCGGCGGGCGCTATCGCCGGCGCCCTGACCCAGTACCGGGCGGGACATCTCGACACCCGCTTGTTCCAGTGGATGCTCGCACCCTATATCGCGGGTGCATTGGTCGGGCCGTGGCTCAGCAAATTGATGCCGACACGGTTTCTCAGTGTCTACGTCGCCGTCATTATCATGGCTGTTGCAGTGAGAATGTTGCTGGCCAACCGTGCGCCGCCGCTTCCTCGGCGCAACTACGATGCGCATCGCTTCGAGATCACCGCCGTGCTCGCCGGGATTGCACTTCTTAGCAGCATTGCCGGAATTGCTTCGGGCATTTTCGCAATTCCCTACCTGGTCGCGCGCTTCTCGCTGCCGATTCGCACCATCATCGGTACGTCTACAGCCGCGGCCGCGCTGTATTCAACGGTCGGGGCGATCGGTTATGTCAGTGCCGGTTGGTCAGCACCGAACCTGCCGGACAACGCCCTGGGATTCGTTTATCTGCCGGCGTTCTTGATCATGGCCGTTGTTGCATCCTTGTGCACCCCGCTGGGAGTGCGGCTCGCAAGCCACATCAATGATCGCATGCTCAGACGGGTGTTTGCCGTGTTCCTGCTGATCGCGGCTACTGTAATCGCAGTGTCCTGAGGAATCGCCAGCGGCGCGTTGTTTCGACGTGCGGGGACAGTTTCAGTCGTTCGGGTTTTTCTTCTGTGCGATGTGCAGGCCGACCAGCCGGGCCAGCAGCACGGCAATGAAGAGTTGCCCCGTTACGGCTTCCATTGCCGACAGAGACCGCGCCAGCGGTGTGACTGGCGTGATGTCTCCGTAGCCCAGTGTCGACAAGGTGACGAGGCTGTAATAGCTGAACAGGCGAAGTTCGCCGTGGGGCGCGCCGGACTCCACATGCGCAATCAGCGATCCGAAATTGAAAGCACCGGGCGTGATGATTTCCACCAGTGCGTAGAAAAAATACCAGGTCACTCCCAACAGCAGATACGCGCTCATCGCGGCGTAGATCGTGTCGGCGCCAGCCCGAACGCTGTCAATGATGTTGTGCAGAAGCACAATCAGTATGAAGAGAAAGAATACGGTGGAAAAGATCAGCCCGACCAGAACTGCCGGCGTCGAGGGCACGACCCGAATGCTCCACCAGAATCCCAGGGCAGGTAATGCCAGAACTATCGCGATGATGAGCACCTTGCGCTGGTGGCTGACTGCCTACGCGCCCGCAATGAGCATTGCCGGGAACAGGAGGTCTACGGCCAAAGACCACAGATCTGCGATCACGGGGTGCGACAACAGGAACAACAGCAAGGAGACAAACAGCCATGCGAGGCCGGGTTTGTCTCCCACGCTCTTGCGCAAGAACCCGGTGGATTTCGTCCGACTCATTGCTCGCCCGCGTGTCTTGCTTCAGCGCAGCGAACTACCGGAGTTACATCCCGACACCATCGAGCCACCCCGGGCAAAGCCCGGGGCTGACCTGCAGGCAGCGGAGTGCCGGCTTACAAGGTGAATATCTTGCCCGGATTCATGATGTTGTCCGGGTCGAGCGATCTCTTGATGGCGCGCATGACGCGACACGCCTTCGCCGTGTTCGGCGGTGAGAAATTTCATCTTGCCCAGACCGATGCCGTGTTCGCCGGTGCAGGTGCCATCCATTGCGAGGGCGCGCATTACCAGACGATCGTTGAGCCGCTCCGCCTCTTCGAGTTCTTTCGGGTCGTCGCGGTCGATGAGAAAGCCCAGATGGAAATTGCCATCACCGACGTGGCCAACCAGCGGCGCAATCAGGAAACTGTCCTTGAGGTCTTTCTTGGTTTCCAGAATGCACTCGGCAAGCCGCGAAATAGGTACGCAGACATCGGTGGCCCAGATTTCGGCGCCCGGGCGCAGTGCTTTGGAGGCATAGGTGACATCGTGGCGTGCCGCCCACAATTTGTTGCGGTCTTCGGCCCGGGTCGCCCACTTGAAATCACCGCCGGTGTTCTCGGCGGCAATCGACTGCACCATTTCGGCCTGTTCCTTGACGCCGGCTTCGGTACCGTGAAACTCGAGGAACAAGGTGTCCTTGACCGGATAGTCGAGCTTCGAGAACTTGTTCACGGCGTCCATTTCCACGTCGTCCAGCAGTTCGATGCGCGCCACCGGAATGCCCAGTTGTATGGTCTGGATCACCGTATCGACTGCGCCTTCGAGTGAATCGAAGGAGCACACGGCGGATGCCATCGCCTCGGGGATTCCGTACAGGCGCAGCGTGACTTCGGTAATGATGCCCAGCGTACCTTCGGAGCCGACGAAAAGGCGGGTGAGATCGTATCCGGCCGCCGACTTTCGCGCGCGCCGCGAGGTCTTGATGATGCGCCCGTCGGCCAGCACCACGGTGAGTGCCAGCACGTTCTCGCGCATCGTTCCGTAGCGGACTGCATTGGTTCCCGATGCACGGGTGGCAGCCATGCCGCCCAGCGACGCATCGGCACCGGGGTCGATCGGGAAAAACAGACCCTGGTCGCGGATGTATTCGTTCAGTTGCTTGCGCGTGACGCGCGCCTGTACGGTGCAGTCAAGGTCCTCGGCGCTCACGCGCAGGACGCTGTTCATGTTGGCGAGGTCTACCACGACGCCGCCGTGGTGCGGGATCACGTTGCCTTCGAGGCAGGTGCCGGTCCCGTAGGCAACGACCGGCAATTTGTATTTGGCGCAGATCTTGACGATTTCCGAGACCTCTTCCGTCGAGTTCGGAAACACCACGACGTCGGGCCGATGCGGGTGATGCCAGGATTCGTCCTTGCCGTGGGTATCGCGCACGGTGGCATTGGTGGAAACCCGGTCACCGAACATTGCCCTCAGTTCGTCGGTGGCGGATTGTGTCTTTTCGGCCGCAACGGTCATGTCTTTCCTCTTTCTCAATTAACGGGCAGTTGATTGACGCTCGCCCGCTGTGCAGATTCTGCCGCGTGTTGCGCGGTCAAACGCGTATGTTATCCGACATCCGGCCATTCCGACGGGGGCTTGCCCCGGTTGGTTACCAGGGCCTGTTAACACATATGTTGTGATCGAAGCGTCGACCATATATGCGTTAACAGGCCCTAACCGAACACCTTGTCGTAAGCGCTTGCGTCGAATCCAACCAGCAATTCCTTGCCATGGGCCAGAACCGGGCGCTTGATAAGGCTGGGTTGCTGCTGCATCAGCAGGAGCGCCTTGCGCGCATCGACTCCGTCACGGTCTTCTGCGCTCAGCCTGCGCCATGTGGTGCCGCGCGTGTTGAGCAGCTTCTCCCAGCCAACGCGCGATGCCCATGATTCGAGCATGGCCGCGGTTACGCCGGCTTTCTTGTAATCGTGGAAGGCATATTCGACATGGTGGTTCTCGAGCCACGCGAAGGCGCGTTTCATGGTGTCGCAATTTCTGATGCCATATATGGTTGTCATGGGCCGGGTTCGCGCGGAAAGCTCCGCACGGCAAGCTGTCAACGATAGCGGACGATTGTCTCATCTGCACGATAGCGGGTGCCAGATCTGCCAGAGTGGCAGCAAGTCCTCGCGGCTGGATTTGCATTGCAAAGTCGAGAATGCGAGATTATCCGTTTACCGGGAAGAGCATGGGGGACTGAGACAATGTTGAACGGATGCCGGTTTTGATCCAGATCAACTTTGCATGTTGTTGGCCCGGCTAGGCTTGGCCATCTTGAGTCACTGAAGAATCCTAACCTCATCAAAGAAAAGAATAAATCATGAAAACATATCCACACCACCCGATTCGCCGGTCTGTTTTCGCATGGGCCTTGCTGGGCTTGTTGCCGCTTGCGGTACTGGGCTTGCTGCCGTTTGCGGCGCACGCTCAGGACAAGACGCCGGGCGCCACTTTCAGTGACTGTGATCACTGCCCGGAAATGGTCGTCATCCCGGCCGGCCAATTTGTGATGGGCTCCAGTCAGGAGGAGAGCGGCCATACCGATGAAAAGCCGCAGCATACGGTCACGATCGCCAGGCCTTTCGCGGTCAGCAAGACGGAAGTCACTTTCGACCAGTGGGATGCGTGTACGGCGGCCGGCGCATGCCCGACGGCCGGCGACGACGGATACGGCCGGGGAAACTATCCCGTGATCAACGTATCGTGGATCGACGCGAATGCCTACGTGGCGTGGTTGCGCAAGACAACGGGGCAATCGTATCGCCTGCTCAGCGAAGCAGAATTCGAGTACGCGATGCGCGCCGGTACGACGACGCCATGGTTCTGGGGAGAGGCCGAAGCAAGCTGGGGGTCGAGCAAGGCCTGCGAATATGCCAATTTGCACGACGAGGCGGGCAAGGAAGCCCACCCGATGTATGTCTGGTCGCATCACAAATGCAACGATGGATATGGCGAGAACGCGCCCACCGCGCAATACAAGCCCAATGCTTTCGGACTGTATGACATGCACGGCAACGTGCGAGAGTGGGTGGCGGATTGCCACCAACAAGGTTATGCGGGAGCGCCGACGGATGGTTCGGTTCGCATGCATGGTGGCGCATGCGAAAAGAAATTCGAGGGTGTATGCATGGATGAGTTCGAAGGCGGCGCAGCAAGCGGATCGGGTCATGCAGCCTGCGAAGCACGTGTGGTGCGGGGCGGTGCCTGGGTCGATGGCGCGTCAACGGCCCGTTCGGCCTATCGCTATGCCGAAGCGGAAGATTTCCGCAATTATCAGGTTGGATTGAGAGTCGCTCGCGACCTGAAGTGAATGCGCGCGAACCGGGCGTGACATGGAAGGCATGTCGCGCCCGGCTGAAAGCGCTATCCGGGGTGGTGTGTCTGGCAGCGCCTTTGCACCGTTCGGCCCGCAACGCCTTGCACCGCAGACTTCTTTCTTCCCGTGGTTTCTATTTGACGAGGTAGCGCGCGACTGCGTCCTCGTCCCATTCGATGCCGTTGCCCGGCCGATCGGGTATCAGGACGTGGCCGTCCTTGACTACGACCGGCTGTTTCAGCACCGCCGCGCCCCAGTCCACGTACTCGAGCCAGTGGCAGGTTGGCGTCACGGCGAGCAGATGCGAACTGATCTCGGGGAACAGGTGGCTCGACATGTCGAGACCGTGCACCTGCGCCAGCGTGGCAGCGCGTAACCAGCCGGTGACTCCGCCGATGCGTTGCACGTCGGGCATGTAAAACTCAGCCGAGCCGGCGTCGATCGCCCGTTGCATTTCCAGGCTGTTGAGCAGGTTCTCACCAATTTGAATCGGTGTCTCGACGGCAGCGGCGACTCTCGCGCAGCCGGCGTAGTCGTCGTGGCGGATCGGTTCCTCGATCCAGTACAGTCCTTCGTCGTCGAGCGCCTGGCCGCGCGCGATGGCTTCGTTCACGGTCAGAGACTGGTTGAAATCGCTCATAAGGAATACGTCGTCGCCGATGCGCTTCCTGACATTCCGCACGGCAGCAAGGTCGTCCTTGAAATCGGGGCGGCCGATGCGGATCTTCAAGGCGGTGTAATTTCCGTCAGCCAGCAGTTCTTCCGCTTCATCTGCCACCTTTGCCGGGTCCTGAATCCACAGTCCGCAACTGTTGTAGGCGCGGACCGGGCGCACGGCACCACCGAGGCTTCTCACCAGCGGCATGCCCTGCGATTGCGACAGCGCATCCCACGCTGCCATGTCGACTCCGGCGAGTGCCTGGCCGAGAATGCCGTGCACATCGAGAATCGTGAAGCGCTTGCGCAATTTGGCGTCGATTGCCAGCGGGGCGACTTCGTCGCCGCGCAGCAGTTCACCGAGCGCCTGTACGCATTCCACCGTGGGCTTGAGCATCGACGGCATGAATGCGAACAGGTAGGCGCGCCCGGTGATTCCGCCATCCGTTTCAAGGTCGACCAGCACCAATGCAGCCTCGCTGATAGCGCCGCTGGCTGACATTGGCGGTCGTTTGAATGGCGCAGTGACTGCGCGGGCGCGAATTCCGGAAATTTTCAAAGCCATCTCGATGTGTCCCCTGGTAGTGATTGTGAGCGGCGGCGCATCTCTCCGTCGCCGGAGGCGAGCCTGAGTGTCATCATCGAATCATGTTTGTGCTTGTTCCGGGCGGCCGTTGGCGTAGAGTTTCAACGCCGCGTAGACAAACTGGTTGGCCGGTGTCGGGATGCCGAGTTCCTTGCCCAGTTCCACGACGGTGCCGGCCAGCCACGGCAACTCCAGCCTGTTGCCGCGACGCAGATCGCCGCACATCGATGCCACCATGGTGGGCGGGTAGCCGTCGACCACCGCCATCTGTTTTTCGATGGTGTCGCTTTCGAGCTTGGCGCCCTTCGCTATCGCCACTGTAACGACTTCGCTCATGACCTGCTGCAGCAAGGCTCGCGTATCCGGATCTTCGCGTATCGGTCCGACCGGCATGCGGCACAGCGACGTCATGGACGACATCGTAACCAGGCGGATGAACTTGGCCCAGATCGCCGTGTGAACGTCGTCCACGAGCACCGTATTGATCCCGGCTTCTGCACAGGCGTCGTAGAACGCTTCAGCGCGCTTTGAACGTGTTCCATCCAGTTCGGCAAAGAACAGCGCAGCCATGGTGCCGTTATGGCGGATGACGCCGGGTTCCTCGATCAACGCAGCGATGTTGGCCACGCCACCCATCGTGTGTTCCTTGCCGTGTACCCGCAAGACGGTGTCGGCCGCAATGATGCCGTTCTGGAACGAGATTACCGCGGTTTCCGGCCCGATCAGCGGCTTGGCCGCTTCGACGGCCTCATCGGTCGACCACAGCTTGACTGCGATCATGACGATATCGACCGGCCCGATCATGGACGTATCGTTTGTGCAGTTCACTTTCTTCAAATGCAGGTCGCCAAGCGCGGAGTGGACCTTCAGGCCGTTCAATTGCATTGCCTCGAGGTGGGCCCCCCGGGCGACAAAGGTCACGTCATTGCCTGCCGCGGCGAGGCGTGCGCCGAAATAACCACCGACCCCACCGCTGCCGATCACTGCGATTTTCATTCTTGTCTCCTTCGAAAGTTCCTGCCCCTGTGTATCAATCGTATCCTATGATCGTTTCGGTTGCGATTCGAACGGGTTCCTTTCGGCGGGCCTGGTATGAAAAAAGCATTATTCGAAGGCAGTTGCATCGGTCATGCTTGCTTCGACCGCACCGGTTTGGGGGCTGCATGCGCCGCGATCAACGCGTGCCTGTGCGTTGTCACAGTGCGAGGGTAAAATCGGCCAGCACCTCGATACATTATTCTGGAAGGGTTCATGAATCAGCCTAAAGACCTGCCGCCTGCCACCGATCTGCATCTTGCCTCCAGGTTGGCGGAAATCGAGCCGTTTCACGTGGTGACGCTGGTTACCCGTGCGATCGAACTGCAGTCGCAGGGACGTGACATCGTCAACATGGTAATCGGCGAGCCGGACTTTCCGACGCCTCCGGCTGTTGTGCGCGCGGGCATCGAGGCCCTCCGCCACAGTCAGATACGGTACACGCCGTCGCTCGGGAGCACGGATCTGCGCGGCAAGCTGCGCGGCTGGTATCAGAGCCGCTACGGTATCGACGTGCCGGAATCGCGAATTGCCGTGACCAGTGGCTCCTCTGCCGCCTTGCTTCTGACCATGGGTGTATTGCTGTCCCCGGAGGACGAGGTCATGATGGCCGACCCCAGCTATCCCTGTAACCGGCATTTCGTCAGGGCCATGGAAGGGCGCGCGCTCACGGTCGCCGTCGATGCCGATACCGGTTACCAGTTGACTGCCGAACTGATCGACAAACACTGGTCGCCGCGAACGGTGGCGGTCATGGTCGCCACGCCTTCCAACCCGACCGGAACCCTGATACCGCCGGAAGAAATGAAGAAAATACACGCCGTAGTGCGACGAAAGGGCGGCGTGCTGATCGTTGACGAGATCTACCATGGGCTCACTTACGGATTCGACGCGCACTCGACGCTTGAATTCGCGGACGACGTTTTTGTCATCAACAGTTTCTCGAAGTATTTCTGCATGACGGGATGGCGGCTTGGCTGGATGGTGATGCCGCAGGCTTACGTGGCGCACGTCGAGAAGCTTGCACAAAACCTCTACATTTCCAATTCCGATGTTGCACAGCAAGCCGCAATCGCGGCGTTCGATGCGGAAACGCTGGAGCTGCTGGAGGGGAATCGCGCGAAGTTTCAGCAGCAGCGCGATTATCTGTTACCCGCGCTGCGCGATCTGGGGTTTGATATTCCCGTTGAGCCGCAGGGTGCTTTTTACATTTACGCCAATTGCAGCCGGTTTACCGACGACAGTTTCGGGTTTTGCCGCGACCTGCTGGAAAACGCGGGTGTCGCCGTGGCACCTGGTGTTGACTTCGGGCAGCATCGCGCCGCGCAGCACGTGCGTTTTTCCTATCCGAAACCGGTGCCGGTATTGCAGGAAGGCGTGCGCCGGTTGCGCGAGTACATCAAGACCTGAAACCCGACAGTGCGCGGCGATGCGGGATCGTTCGATGGATGAACTTCTCCCCTTGTTGCCTGCCTCATGCTGATCCTGGAGAAAACGAATGGCTGACTTTATGCATGGCATGTCCCGCCAGTCGGTGCGAGCGAACGGCATTCGCATCAATGCCTGGACGGGCGGTGATGGCCCCGCTCTGGTGCTGCTCCACGGCTATCCCCAGACGGGTCAGATGTGGCGCAAGATGACGCCGGAGCTGATGGGGCAGTTCAGCGTGGTTTGCCCTGACCTGCGCGGATACGGCGACTCCGACAAACCGCGTGACGGGTTCGACAAGCGAACGATGGCGCGCGACATTGCCGAACTGATGCGTGAGCTCGGGCACGAGCGTTACATGGTGGTCGGCCATGACCGTGGTGCGCGAGTTGCGCACCGTCTGGCGCTCGATCATGCCGATGCAGTGAAGCGGCTGGTCGTTCTGGACATTGTGCCGACGCACACGGTGTTTCGCGATACCGGCAAGGACCTCGCGGCTGCTTACTGGCACTGGTTTTTCTTTCAGGCGCCGGACCTGCCCGAGATCATGATCCAGAACAGCGCCGAGCCGTTTCTTCGCACCATGTTCCGGGCGCTCGCATGGCGATCGAATGCGATCGAGGAGCCGATGTTCCAGGAATACCTGCGCGCCTTTACGCTGCCCGGCACGATTCGCTGCGGTCTCGAAGATTATCGCGCGGCAGCCACCACAGACCTCAGTGACGACGAAGCCGACATGGACAAGAAGATGTCTTGCCCCGTGTACGCGATCTGGGGTGAGTTTGGCAAGATGCATACGTTGTTCGATGTCCTGCAAACGTGGCGCGAGAAAGCTGACGATGTGCGCGGCAATCCGCTGCCTTGCGGGCACTTCATTCCGGAAGAGGCGCCCGAGGAATTGCTGGCGGCAATCCTGCCCTTCCTTGTCGAGGGGAAATAGACAACGCGCGCCGTCGAACGGGCGTTGGCGAAGAGAGGTGCATGATGAAACTGCAAGTTATCTTTTCCGTGTTGCTTCTTGTAGCACCGCTCGGTGCGGCGGCAGCGGAGCCGCCCGGGGAAACCCGCAAGCAGGAAGAAACGTTCACTGACCTGACGCCGGGCCGGGGCATGCTCGACCCGGGCAATCTCTCCATGCTGGTGCAACGCGGAGACGTGCGCGCCATGAACAACGTCGGCCTGTTGTGGGCCAAGGGCTTCGACGGCAAACAAAGTTACGAGGAAGCGCTGCGCTGGTGGAACGAAGCGGCCCGGCGCGGTTATACCGTCGCCATGAACAATATCGGCCTGGCCTATGCCAATGGCCATGGTGTCGAGCCTGACATCAAGCAGGCATTCGACTGGTGGTTGAAGTCCGCCATCGGTGGCAATGGCTGGGCGATGAACGCAATCGGGGATTGCTATGAGACTGGACAGGGTGTCGAGCAGGACTATGTTATTGCGATGACGTGGTACCAGACCGCGGCAGAGGCGGGCGACCCGCTGGCGCATTACAACGTCGGCGCGATGTACGAAGCAGGTTACGGCGTGGAACGCGACTATGCCGAAGCACTTGAGTGGTACAGACGTGCTGCCCGTCTGGGTGATGCCTCGTCGATGCAGGCAATGGGGCGCTTCTACAGTGACGGACTCGGCGTGGAGGTGGATCTCGTTGAGTCCTACGCCTGGCACCAGTTGGCGGCGTCGCGTTTCAAACCGCAGGAAGTCAGGGACCTGCAGCTGAACCGGAAGCAGGCGGATCGCGTGGCGGCAGAGCTTTCTGACGAGCAGTTGGAGCAGGCAGCGCAACGGCTGATGCAACTAGAGATTCTGAACAGCCCGCCGGAACCGGATAAACCATTGGAGCCCGGCGAAACCCGGACCTAGGAGCCGCTGTTTGAAACTTTCGGGACAGATCTCGCAGTTGATCCGGTGCGGTTCGTTGGTGCTGCTTGCACTGTTTTCGTCGCCGGCACTGTCTGCGGCGGCGCAGGTCGCGGAAGAAAATACGGCGGCGGGGGCCGGCATGTACAGCACCTACGTCGACAAGCGCAGCAGTTACTTCAGCGACGCACTGGGCAACACGGCGCCGATTGCGATGGAAGACCTGCTGGCCGAGTTGCTGATCGCAATCGACCGTCTTTCGAAATACAGGGTCCCTGACGAAGCCCCCCCCATTCACCGGGTGCCGCATGAGACGATCGAGCAGCTTGCCTGCGGTACCGAATGCGCGGCGCTCGCCGTGTACCGTGCGGGGGAGGGAATCTATCTGGACGAGGCTCTGGAGCCCGAAACGAATATCTTCGCGCGCTCGGTGCTGCTGCATGAACTGGTGCATTACGTTCAGGATGCGTCCAACGAACTGGCGGAAACCAGGCCTTGCGAGCGGTGGTACCGGCGCGAGCAGGAAGCTTACGCGCTGCAAAAGGTTTTTCTGATGCTGGCCGGAAGCCAGGTTCGCGTCGCCTACTCGGCAGGGTCGACCTGTGAACAGGATGGCTGAATAAGGCGGCGCTGCGAATACGCCGGTGCGGTTGTGAGCCGCACCGTGGCAGGATAAGCTTTCCCCGAATCGTTTCACCGGAAGAAAGCGACATGTCCTCAACAAATCCCGTCCCGTTCAAACTGGAAGTCGATCAGGCTGTACTCGATGATTTGCAGCAGCGTCTTTCCAGCACCCGCTGGCCTGACGAAATACCCAAAAACGGCTGGAAGTACGGAACCGATCTCGCTTACCTGAAGTCGTTGGTGGATTACTGGCGCACCCGATACGACTGGCGCAAGCACGAAGCTGCCATCAACAGCTTCCGGCAGTACAAGGTCAGGCTCGCCGGCATCGATCTGCATTTCATTCATGAAGAAGGCAAGGGGCCCAGTCCCATGCCATTGCTGCTGTCCCACGGCTGGCCCGGCTCGGTCTACGAATTTCACAAACTGCTGCCGATGCTGACCGATCCGCAGTCGCATGGCGCGGATGCGGCTGATGCTTTCAGCGTCGTGGCGCCATCGCTTCCGGGCTACACGTTTTCGTTCAAACCGGGACAGGAACGGTTTTCTCTGGAACAGATCGCTGACGCGTTCGCCGAACTGATGACGCGTGTGCTCGGATACCAGAACTTCGCCGCCCAGGGGGGTGACTGGGGTGCTTTTGTCACCTCGCGACTGGGATACGCATACCCGCGCAACGTCATCGGCATTCACCTGAACATGCTGGCAGTGCGGCGCGATCCGAAAATGCTCGAGAACCCCACTCCCGAAGAACAGAAATTCATCGGCGAACTGAACCATTTTCTCAAGGAGGAGACGGGCTACCAGTGGATACAGGGAACCAAACCGCAGACGCTGTCTTATGGGTTGACCGATTCACCCGTTGGCCTTGCGGCATGGCTGGTAGAGAAGTTCTATACCTGGACTGACTGCCGGGGCGATCTTGACGGTTATTTTGGCCGCGACACCATGCTCACCGACATCATGCTGTACTGGATCACCGGTGCGATCGGTTCGTCTTTCTGGCCATATTACGCGCGCATGCACGGACCCTGGCCGATTCCGGAAGGTAGTAGCGTTGATGTGCCTACCGCGTACATCGAATTTCCCAAAGAGATACTGCGCCCGCCCCGCTCGGTCGCGGCACGCATGTACACCAACATCCAGCGCTGGACGACTCATCAGCGGGGAGGACACTTCGCCGCGCTCGAACAGCCCAAGGTTCTGGCTGAGGATGTGCGCGAGTTCTTCCGCACGCTGAGATAGCGCCCCGGCTTGCCTTGTCGGTGGTTCCGGCGGGTAACGCCGCCCCGTAAAAGGCAGGATTGTTTTTCATAATGTGGCATGGGGCCTTGCTCGCGTGTTAGGGTTTCCCACGGACGGGCAGCGTTTCGGTGGAATCCAGCGCCTGGCGCAACTCAAAACAATCCAAAAGGCGGCAAGTCTGCCGGGGAGGGGAAAATGAGGAAGCTATCCTGCATGTCTACTGCGTTGGTGTGTGCGGCGACGATGATGGCTGTATCCGGTTGCGGTAACAGCGGCAACGAGCAACAAGCGGCTTCTTCGGACGCTACCCCTTCACCAGCGGCCCAGATGGTCACGCTGAAGGTTGCTTCGGCGTTTCCCACCTCACTTGCTCTGGTCGGTGAAGGTGCCGTCACGTTCGCCGCCAAGGTCGATCGGGTGTCGGGCGGCACTCTCGAAACGAAGATATTCGAACCCGGCGCGCTGGTTCCGGCGCTCGAAGCAATTCAGGCCGTTTCCAAAGGGTCGATCGATGCCGCCTGGTCAACCGCCGGCTTTTTCGCCGGTACTGACATGGCTTTCAACTTCTTCACGGCGGTACCGTTCGGGCCGGACGCACCAGAGTATCTGGCATGGATGTACTTTGGTGGCGGCCTCGAACTTGCCGATGAAATGTTCGGCGAACACAACATCAAATATATTCCCTGCGCCATTACTCCTCCGGAAGCGTCCGGTTGGTTCCGCAAGGAGATCAAGTCCATCGACGATCTCAACGGGATGAAGATGCGCTTCTTCGGCCTCGGCGCGCGGGTGATGGACAAGATGGGAGTCGCAACGCAATTGCTCGCGCCCGGCGATATCTTCCAGGCTCTGCAGCTGGGCACCATTGACGCTACCGAGTTTGCCATGCCGGTGATGGACGAAAGCTTCGGCTTCTATCAGGTCGCCAAGTATTACTACTTCCCCGGCTGGCACCAGCCGTCGTCCATTCTTGGGTTGTTTGTCAACCTGGACCGATGGAACGGCTTGTCCGGTCAGCACCAGGCGATCCTCGAGGGCACCTGCGGTGACATGATTCGCTACGTCCTGGCTCAGGGCGAATCAATGCAATCACCGGCCATGCTGCGCATGCGTGACAAGCACGGGGTGAATATCATGTATTGGCCTCCGGAGATCCTCGCTGCCTTCAGAAAGGCCTGGAATGAAGTCATCGAGGAAGAGTCGAAAAACAATGCCAGCTTCAAGAAAGTCCATGCCTCCTATTCGAAGTTCCGCGAGGAATTCAAGCTGTGGGGTGAACACGGTTATCTGAAGAGGTAACGTCAACCCGGGCGGGAAGCGCGACTGTTCCTGCCCGCGATGGTCGCGTTATGACATGGAGTTAGGCCCATGATGGGGTTCAGCCGCACGGGGCGCGGTTCCGGGCTTCGCGCCTTTCTCATCGAGAGATGGTTCCTGCGAGCCGTCACATTTTCTTGATCAGGCGCCACACCGGGCAGGAGCACGAGAACAAGAGACAGGCGCCAACACTGCGAGGAGGGGAACATGAAACGTTTTGTCGATTTGTCGGCCGCTGCCGTCTGCATCGCGGCACTTGTGATGACTGCAGGATGCGGTGAAGGAGGCAACGGGCAGCAGGCTGCGTCTTCAAATCGCGGGGCTGCGGCACCGTCGGCCGAGAAAGTAACGCTGAAAGTCGCGTCCGCGTTTCCCACCTCACTTGCCCTGATCGGTGAAGGTGCCGTCACGTTTGCCGCCAAGGTCGATCGCGTATCGGGCGGTACTCTCGAGACGAAGATATTCGAACCCGGTGCGCTGGTTCCGGCGCTCGAAGCGATTCAGGCCGTTTCCAAGGGGTCGGTCGATGCCGCCTGGTCAACGGCCGGATATCTTGCCGGTACCGACTTGACGTTCAACTTTTTCACGACCGTGCCGTTCGGCCCGGACGCGCCCGAGTTTCTGGCATGGATGTACTTTGGTGGCGGCCTCGAACTTGCCGATGAAATGTTCGGCGACCACAACATCAAATATATTCCCTGCGCCATCACGCCTCCGGAAGCGTCCGGCTGGTTCCGCCAGGAGATCAAGTCACTGGATGACCTGAAAGGCATGAAGATGCGCTTCTTCGGTCTCGGTGCCCGGGTCATGGACAAACTGGGTGTGGCAACCCAGTTGCTCGCCGGTGGCGATATCTTCCAGGCGCTACAGCTCGGCACCATCGATTCCACCGAATTTGCCATGCCCGTGATGGACGAGAGCTTCGGTTTCTATCAGGTGGCGAAATATTACTACTTCCCGGGATGGCATCAGCCGTCGTCCATTCTCGCGTTGTTTGTCAACATGGATAAATGGAACGGTCTGTCGGACCAACACAAGGCAACGCTCGAGGTGACTTGCGGCGACATGGTGCGCCACGTCATGGCGCACGGCGAAGCGATTCAGGCGCCGGCAATGAAGCGCATGCGAGACGAGCATGATGTGAAGATCAAGTACTGGCCCCCGGAATTTCTCGAAGCCTACAACAAGGCCTGGCTTGAAGTGATTGAGGAAGAATCGGCAAACAACGCCAATTTCAAGAAAGTCTATGCGTCCTACTCGGAATTCCGCAAGGAATTCAAGCTCTGGGGCGATAACGGCTACCTGAAGAGATGATCGCGGGCGGCAGGGGAAGCGGCAACGCTTCCCTGCTGCGGCAGTAATCGGTCGGTACGGACTCCTTCTCCGGTCGCAGAAGTCTGGTTCCTGACCGATCACTGCCTGAAATACCTGAGGTGTGGCGGAATGCCTGGCGGAAAGTGGTCAAGCAAGAACCCCGCTTGAAACGCGTTTTTGAAATGGTCTGCGTGTTCTGCACGAAATTCCCCGCGAAATACAAGTGGTCGGTCGAGAATGGCTGCCTGAACAGACAGATCCCGGACCGGGCGGAACCCGGATCTGTTCTCTCCCCTGACAAGCGGTTTTTTGGCATGGACTTTGTGCACATGTTAGGTTTCAGGTTGATGGACATGTGCATCCGGACCCGGCGTCTTCTTCCATCGAGAGATGGGTTGGGAGAGTCGCTTGTTTTGACCGGGCTCGGCGTCTCGCCGGGGCCAGACAACCAATCATCGGGCGTCATGCCTGCGAGGAGGAGAAAATGAAAATGTTTGTCAGAGTATCAACGGTTGCCGCATGCATGGCGGCACTCATCATGGTCGCCGGTTGTGGCGAGGGCGGAAACGGGCAACAGGCGGCTTCTCCGGGCGCCGGTCCGGCGGCTGCCACCGAGAAGGTGACGATGAAAGTGGCTTCGGCGTTCCCCCTCTCGCTGGCCCTGCTCGGCAACAGTGCCGTGACAATGTCCGAAAAGGTCAACCGCGTTTCTGCCGGTAGTCTCGAAATGAAATTATTCGAACCCGGTGCCCTGGTTCCGGCACTCGAAGCGATTCAGTCCGTTTCGAAAGGCTCGGTCGACGCCGCCTGGTCGACGGCGGGTTATATGGCCGGTACCGACATGGCCTTCAACTTCTTCACCGCGGTGCCGTTTGGTCCGGATGCTCCGGAGTATCTGGCCTGGATGTATGAAGGGGGCGGACTCGAACTCGCCAACGAGATGTTCGCAGAGCACAATGTCAAGTTCATTCCCTGCCTTGTTCTTTCCCCGGAAGCCTCGGGGTGGTTCCGTAAAGAGATCACTTCGCTCGACGACCTCAAAGGCATGAAGATTCGTTTCTTCGGTCTCGGTGCGCGCGTGCTGGACAAGTTGGGTGCGGCAACCCAGTTGCTCGCCGGCGGCGACATTTTCCAGGCGTTGCAGCTTGGCACCATTGACGCCACCGAGTTCTCCAATCCCATCGTGGATGAAGGCTTCGGGTTCTATCAGGTCGCCAAGTACTACTACTTTCCGGGATGGCACCAGCCGGCGTCGATTTCGGGGCTGTTCATCAACCTGGACCGATGGAAAGGCCTGTCCGACCAGCACCAGGCGATGATCGAGTTCACCTGCGGCGACATGGTTCGTCTGGTTCTTGCGCGCAGCGAATCGGTCCAGGCGCCGGCGATGCAGCGCATGCGTGACGATCACGACGTCAAGATCAAGTACTGGCCGAAAGAGTTTCTCGACGCCTATGAAAACGCCTGGCAGGAAGTCGTTGCAGAAGAATCGGCGAATAACGCCAATTTCAAAAAGATCTATGCCTCGTACTCGAAGTTTCGCAAGGACTTCAAACTGTGGGGCGATAACGGTTACCTGAAGCGGTAATTGCGACGGCATGGGAAGCGGACACGCTTCCCTGTTGCCGTTGCCAATGGTCCGGGTTTGCTTCCCGGCCGGTATTAATCGCGGGCGGGATCGTTCTCCTCAAAGTGCCTGTTCCCAGTGGCCCGCCGCCCGGTATTGCAAGGGCGAGCAGCCGGCGCAGTGTGATGAACATCCTCTGGCGACCCGAAAACTCTGGCAGGAGGCGGCTGGCGATGCGCCCGATTCAATCCCAGTCCATTAAGGTCTGTCCGTCCTGAATCGAAATTCAGCGACATTTTCAAGCGGTAGGAGGAGAATCGCTGCGCGCAGTCATCCGAAAGCCGCCGCAAGGCGCGAGACGGACTTCCGGCCTCATGACCACTTTGTGGCAAGGGGCGTGTGCTCATGGTAGGGTTCGCTTTGAACAGGTCCGCTGTGGACGCGATTCGTGCAAACCCGGGTCGAAAGGGGTGAAATCCCTGATCAACGGGACGATCCTGATGCCACGAAATGCGCAGGGGGACTGTGAAAAATATCGAATGGCGAAAAGCCTGCTTAAGGAGGAGAGAATGAAGAAGTTGTTGGGGATGTCCGCGGCTGCGGCTTGTGTCACTGCGCTCGTAGCGCTGTCCGGGTGTGGCGATAGCGCCCAGCAGCAAGGCGCTGCACCTGCTGGTGGTTCGCCGGCGCCGGCAGCCGAAAAAGTCACGCTGAAAATGACCAGCGTGTTTCCCGCGTCGTTGCAACTGCTCGGTGACAGCGCGGTGAAGTTGAGCAAGACGGTCGAGGAAATGTCGGGCGGCACGCTCGAACTGAAATTCTTCGAGCCGGGTGCTCTGGTGCCGGGTCTGGAAGCTATCCCGGCCGTTTCCAAAGGTTCCGTCGAAGCAGCGTGGTCCAGCCCGGGATTCTTTGCCGGAACCGACACGACATTCAGTTTCTTTTCGACCACACCGTTCGGCGCGAATCCGACCGAATTTCTTGCCTGGATGTATTACGGCGGCGGACTTGAACTCTCGGACGAGATGTTCGCCGAGCATAACGTCAAGGCCATACCGTGCCAGATGATCCCTCCGGAAGCGTCGGGCTGGTTCCGCAAGGAAATCAAGTCGCTCGATGACGTCAAGGGCATGAAGATGCGCTTCTTCGGACTTGGCGCCAAGGTCATGGACAAGATGGGCGTGGCAACGCAGCTGCTTGCGCCGGGCGACATCTTCCAGGCGCTGCAACTGGGAACGATTGACGCCACCGAGTTCTCGATGCCATCGAGTGATGAGAGCTTTGGTTTCTACCAGGTCGCCAAGTACTACTACTTCCCGGGATGGCATCAGCCTGCTTCCTTCAACGATCTGTTCATCAACATGGATGTCTGGAACGGACTTTCCACCCAGCACAAGCGGATCCTCGAGGTTGCCTGTGGAGACATGGTCCGCGACGGGTCTGGCCAGGGGTGATGCGGCGCAGGCACCTGCACTGAAGCGCATGCGTGACAAGCATGGCGTGAAAATCATGCGCTGGAGCGACGACATACTCGCCGCTTACGAGAAAGCCTGGAACGAGGTGGTCGCTGAAGAATCGGCGGCCAATCCGAAGTTCAAGAAGGTCAACGAGTCCTACGCAAAATTCCGTGAGGAATATGCGTTGTGGGGTGACAACGGCTATCTGAAGTAGTGAGCAGTTGCTGATGTAAAAGAGCGGGCGAAACCTGCATCCCCGCTCTTTTCGTTCTCAAGGGGCTAGAAAAACTATGGAACGAATGCTTCGCGTAAGTGACGCCGTTGATGGCGTCTTGTACCGTGTTGCAATGGTCGTCGGGTGGCTGTTTGTTGCCTGTACGATCGTGATCGCCTTTGACGTCCTGTCTCGCAAATTCGGATTCCAGATGCCGGGCATGGGTTCGACGCGGTTGCAGGAGCTCGAGTGGCACATGCATACGGCGCTGTTTTCATTCTGGCTGGGCATTGCGTACGTCAAGAATGCGCACGTGCGGATCGATATCGCGTTCATCAATGCCAAGCCGCGGACTCAGGTGTGGGCCGAACTTCTTGGCTGTCTGATCTTCGCGATTCCATACTGCCTGTTCGCGATCTACTTCAGTCTGGATTTCACCTGGATCGCCTGGGTGGACGGAGAAGGCTCGGCCTCGTCGAACGGCCTGCCGTTCCGCTGGATTCCGAAGGGTTTCATTTCCCTGGGGTTGATCATGCTGTTCGCGGCGGTGATATCGGTCCTGATGCGAACCATCGTGTATTTGTGGGGCGCTGAAAACCTGCGCGACAAGGCGGATGTTGCGGTGATCAGGCATCATGACGGAGCAGTCACATGAATTGGATTGCACACCACATTGCGCTGGTTCTGTTCTTTGTACTGGCGGCGGCGCTGTTCTGCGGTTTTCCGGTCGCATTCGTACTCGGCGGAATTGCCATTCTGTTTGGCGGCATCGGAATGCTTCTCGGCGTTTTCGAGCCGGTACAGTTCTTCAATCTGATGCCGCGTGTGTGGGGATCGGCAGCTTCGAACCCGATTCTGGTGGCGGTGCCGATGTTCATTTTCATGGGTACCATGCTCGAGCGCAGCGGTGTCGCGAATGACCTGTTGCATACCCTGCAGGTGGTCACCCGCCGCATCCCCGGTGGTCTGGCGATGTCCGTAACGCTCATGGGAACCATCATGGCGGCGACAACCGGCATCGTCGGTGCATCCGTGGTGATGCTGACCATGATTGCGCTCCCATCGATGATGGAACGCGGCTACGACAAGAAGCTGGCCGTCGGCACGATCGCGTCGGCCGGGACCCTGGGCATACTGATCCCGCCGTCCATCATGCTGGTGATCATGGGCGACCTGTTGTCGGTTTCGGTTGGCGCGTTGTTCGCGGCAGCCGTGCTGCCGGGTCTGGTACTGGCTTTTCTCTACCTGGCGTATATCGGCATCACCAGCTTCAGAAACCCGGATCGGGCGCCCCCATTACCGGATGACGTCGGACCGAAGTCAACCGCCGAGCTGTTCGCGCTGATCGGCAAGAGCTTCTTCCCGCCGGTGTTGCTCATCACACTGGTGCTGGGTTCGATCTTCGGAGGCTGGGCAACGCCGACGGAGGCTGCCGGCGTCGGTTCTATCGGTGCAATTTTCCTCGCCTGGATGAACAAGCGCCTCAACATGCAGACGATGAAAGACGTCATCGAGCGCGCCGGTCTGACCAATGGCATGGTGTTCTTCATCTTCTTCGGCGCCACGCTGTTTTCCTACGTGTTCCGGTCGCTGGGCGGTGATGACCTGATCGTCGAGCTGCTTGCCACCATCGGCATCGATACCGGTTGGGAAATCCTCACGTTCATGCTGGTGCTGACGTTTGTTCTCGGGTTTTTCTTCGACTGGATCGAGATCACGCTGATCGTGCTGCCGGTGTTCGCGCCGATTTTGCAGGGCGTCGATTTCGGACCGCACATCGGCGAGGGTGGGCCGATCGTGTTCCTGACCTGGTTCGTCGTCATGATGTCGGTAAACCTGCAGACGTCCTTCCTGACACCGCCATTCGGCTTCACGCTTTTCTACATGAAGGGCACCGTGCCGCCGTCGATCAACATGGGCCATATCTATCGCGGCATCATTCCCTTCGTGGCGCTTCAGCTCATCGGATTGGGCCTGATCATGGCGTTTCCGCAGTTGGCGCTGTGGTTGCCGCAGTGGTCGGGTTTCCTGTACTGACGGTGCCGGCAGTGAATCTGGCTTGGTAACGGAAACGGGGCGCAATGCGCCCCGTTCTCTTTGAGGATCGGTGGTCGATGATCTGCAGTATTTTTTCAGTAGCGTACAGCCTTTCATGAGACACCCGGTCCATTGATGACTATGCGAAATTTTCTCCGTCTGATTTTCTGCTGTTTGTTCTGTCTCGCATGCGGTCAGGCGAGTGCCGCCGACACGATAAAGATTGCATTCATCGACGCGTTGAGCGGGCAGTATGCCGACATCGGTTTCGACAGTCTCAGGCAGTTTCAGGCGGCCATTGCCTACACCAATGCCAACGGCGGCGCACTCGGTCTCGATCTCGAACTGGTTCCGCTGGACGATCAGTCCAGTGTCGAGCGCGCCCTGGAAAATCTCGACCTCGCGCTGGGGCAGGGGATTCGCTACGTAACGCAGGGTAATAACCCGGAAGTCACGCTTGCGCTGGCAAAGGCGATTGACGCGCACAATCGGGAGAACCCTGCGCGCGCGGCCCTGTTCCTGAATTATGGTGACGGGGCGACCGAACTCGACAACGCGCAATGCAATTACTGGCATTTCCGGTTTGACGCGAGCATTGCGATGAAAGCACGCGTACTCGTTGACGGCATTCCCGACGATGGCGGCATACAGAGCGTTTATCTGCTGAATCAGGACAATGCGTGGGGACATCAGGCCAGCCGGGAAATCCAGCGTGTGTTGTCACAACGCAGGCCGGACGTGCAGGTTGTCGGAGACGATTTGCACCCGGCTGGAGTCAAGCAGGATCTCTCTGCGTATGTTCAAACGGTCGTGGCTTCGGGTGCCGATGCCATCGTTACGGCAAACCGCGGTGCCGATCTGATCGGATTGATGTCGGCTATTGCCGCCAGCGGCATCTGGAAGCCGGTGTTTGTCGTCAGTAACGTCGCCTCGGGAGTGCCCGCTGCGGTCGGCGAGCCGGGGGCGGATCGCGTTACCGGAGTGTTCACCTGGCACCCCAACATCGGCGACAACCTGTTGAGCCTGTTTGCCCGGTCGTATCGTCAGGCGAACGGCGAGGACTGGAACGGGCTGCCAGGCCTTGTCACGGTTCAGATGCTCGCAGCGTCGATGCAAAACGCGCGCTCAATCGACCCGGTACAAGTGGCGCGCATGCTCGAGGGGCTGTCATTTCTCGGAGCCACCGGCCCGACAGCCATGCGCGAGGACAATCACCAGTTATTGCAGCCGCTTTTTCTCGCCAGACTGGTCAGGGTTGACGGTAGCAGCGCGGTGAATGCCGCCGCAGGCTCAAGTCTGGCGTGGCAGACGGTCTCGCGCAGCGAGCCGGATGAAACCGCGCTGGAGACAGCGTGCAGGATGCAAAGACCGAAAAGCGCGGGCACGCAGTAACGTCGCGTTTACGTGATCCGTGTTCGGTCTTCCGTGTTTATACGCCGGGACCATGCAAGCCGAACAGCAGTTGCGGATCGCCCGGTGTCCAGTTGCAGTCGAATTGCGAGCGGCGTCCCATGCGGCGCGTTCGTTCCAGTAATTGCCGTCCCACCGCGAGTTGCCCCGGTTCCCATTTTTTCAGTGCCGCAACGGCATCCTGTTCATTTGCCAGCGCGTCCGCCAGCGCCCATGCATCGGCCGCCGCTTTCGCAGTGCCGGCGGCGGCATGCGGCCGGGCAACAAACGCCGCGTCGCCGATGAGGCAGATTCGCCCGAATGCCATTCGGGAAATGTCGATGTCGTAGATCACCTGCAGGAAAAGCTGTTCGACTGCCAGAACCACTTTCGCCATTGACGCTGGCAGACGCGCCACTGCGGTTGCGCGCATGTCGGCGATATGGCGCTCGCTCGCGGCACCGGGAGGCAAGGAGATTTCTCTTCGCTGGCCGGTGTTGTCCGTCAGCAGATCGTCGAGATCGCTGCCTTCGAGATAGTTGCGGTACCAGACCAGATTGAGCAGGCGCTCGCCGCGTTTTACCGATCCATCCGGCCCGGGTATTGGATAGATCAGGACCTGGCTGTTGGCATAGATGTAGTAGGTGATCGCGTCGTGAAACATTTCCTGTGTTTCTTCATCGAGTGCTGCTTCCGGCACCATGCCGCGCCAGCAAACGTAACCGGCGTACTGTGGCCTGACGCCGGGTAACAGCCGCGCGCGCGCGGTGGACGAAACGCCGTCTGCGCAAACCAGCAGGTCGGCGCGTTGCGTTGAGCCGTTGGCAAAGCGCACGGCGACGCCGTCACTGTGTTCTTTCCAGTCCGTCATCTCGTGGTCGAGATGATAGATTTCAGGCGGCACGCAGGCCAGCAGTTCCCGGTAAACCGTCGTCCACGAACTGAAACGGTACTGGTGTGCGCTGTCATGGACGAGTGCGCCATCGCGCGTCAGATAGCGCAGTCGCGAAGTGGCAACGCTGATGGTGTCCAGTCCGACGCCAGCGCGTTCGACCAGATAGCGTTGGCTTTCCGGCAGAAAACCGATCCCGGCCCCGCGTTGTGCCAGTGCCACTGGTGAACGCTCGTAAACATCGACGCCGATGCCGAGATCGCGCAGCAACAAGGCGGCGGTCAACCCGCCGAGCGAACCTCCAACGACAGCAACTTTCATCGGCTGGACGAGGGTTTGCCCAGGCGGACAGAATCATCACACGGCATGAGTACGCAATCAGTGTCGGCTATGAACGGCATCGTTGAGAAACCATTCATGCACTCGGCGTGCCGTACGAACGAATGCTTCATGTCGTTCCACTCCTGTTTGTCCGCTGTACCTAAAGTAGCACCCGGAGCGCACGATGTGAAGCGAGGCAGACCGTGACCGTTTGCCGCGCGCGATCGCCTGAACGATTACCACGCCAGGATCAAACCCATCGCCGGGGAGTACGGCGGGCAGCTTGTGCTGCAATTCGCCGGCGTACGCTCTGCATGGGGTGATTTCCTGCCGACCGAGGTGCGTGTCACCGAGTGGCCCGATCAGGAGTCGTGGGGCCGTTTTCTGAAAGATCAACGGCTGGCCAAACTCGGGGAATTGCGCGATAGTGCGCTCAGCAAGCTGACGGTGACGCGCTGCCGTGCACAGGCGACGGGTCATTGACTTCGCCTGGCGGCTGTAGCGGCGTCATCACTCACGGAGGTGGAACGTGACACTCAGGGACGAACTGGAGCAGCAACTGGCGAAATTCAGGCAACGCGCCTCCGACGAGCTGATCGAGACGATTCAGGCGGGTGTCGATGCGCTGATTGACAGCGATATTGCGAGCCGTGCAATCGGTGAAGGCGACATGGCGCCGGACTTCACATTGCCTGATGCGCAGGGAAGACCGGTTGCGCTGTCTGCAATGCTTGCCCGCGGTCCGGTCGTCCTTGCTTTCTATCGTGGTGGCTGGTGCCCGTACTGCAACCTGCAGCTACGGGCTTACCAGCGCGTCCTTCCGGAGTTGCGCGCACTTGGTGCAACGCTGGTTGCAATCTCACCTGAACCGCCCGACGCATCGCTCTCCACCCAGGAGAAAAACGCGCTCGAATTCAATGTGCTCTCTGACGTCGACGCGCTGGCCGCGAAAGCCTACGGTTTGTTGTTCGAATTCTCGGACGCGCTTCGCGAGGCCTACATCGGCATGGGCAGGGATTTATCCGAACTCAATGCCGACGGTGGATGGCACCTGCCGGTTCCGGCGACCTACGTCATCGCTCCCAACGGTCGCATCGAGCTCGCTTATGTCGATCCCGAGTATCGCAACCGCCTCGAGCCGGCCGAAATTCTCGCCGCACTCAAGACCAGGCGGGCCGCCGAATCGCAGACCCACTGAACGCAAGGCAAGGCCTCGCGCCGCATGTGAGCGGTCGTCTCAGGGGTAATTGAACGGCATCGGATAGGGCCGCCCGAAAGGAACACCGGCGCGCACGGTGTGCAGGGGTTTCAGCCAGCGTGTGCCGCTGCGGCGGTTGTTCCTGGTGTCGACGAATGCCACCGGTTCCTCGATCAGTGCGAGCACGGACACGTCGGCCGGCGCGCCGATTTGCAGCGTACCCAGTTTGTCGACTCGGTTGATGACCCCGGCCGGTGCCGACGTGGCGAGTGCAACCACCTGTTGCAGGGACAGGCCCAGATTCAGGAACTTGCTCATGACCCAGGGCAGGTACGGCATGCCCGGCGAATTGCCGCTGAGGGCGTGGATGTCACTGCTGATGGTGTCAGGCATCAGGCCCTGCTCGATTGCCGGTTCTGCAACCGTGTAATCGAAACTGCCGCCGCCATGGCCGACGTCGATGATGACGCCGCGTTGTTTCGCTGCGAGTGCGGCCGGTAGCAGTTTTCCGTTTTGCACGATGTTGTTGCCGGCACCGCTATACGAGTGCGTCAGGATGTCACCGGGACGCAGCAAGTCCAGCAACGTCGACAGCTTGTCCGGCGCATCGCCAATGTGGCACATGACACGCGCGCCCGTTCCGGCCGCCTCGGCCGCGCGCAGGGCGCGGCGTAACGGCTCGAGGCCGTTGTCGCCGACGACATTTCGGGAAATACGCACCTTGATTCCGAGTGCGACATCGCTGTTCTCCGCCAGGCACTTCGCCGCGGCATCGGTATCGAGGTAGTCGATGTTGAGTTCTTCTCCGACGGGAAAACCGGCCAGGCCGATGCGCGAGATGTGAATGAAGGCGAACATGCGGCTGCGCGTGGCGCCCATGACGTGATGCCTGAAAGCGCCGAAGTTGTTCGCGCCCGCGTCGCCGGCTGAGACATAGGTTGTCGTTGCCGTGTACGGTGTGAGTTCGTCGGCCGGTAAACCCAGCGCCGAACCCAGCGGATAGACGTGCGTGTGCAGATCGACAAGCCCCGGAACAACCAGGTTGCCGTCAGCCTCGAGGACGTGCTGGGCGGTCCCGGGCGGAATTTCCGGTTCGATGCGCACGATCCGTCCCCAGCGAATGCCGATGTCGTAACGGCCTTGAAGTTGCTGGCTCGGGTCGAGTACTTCCCCGCCGCGTATCAAAAGGTCGAGACGACCCTCGTCGTTCGCCCGCAATGTGCCCGGAATCAGGGCCGCAGCGCTGATTGCAGCAGCACACGTCAAGAACTGTCGCCGGTCGAGCTTGCTCATTCCTTTTTCCGCCTTTCCGATTGCTTTCGCGCAGATCACGTGCCGGTCAACACCGGTCACCGGCCGTTTGGGTACAGCCTGGGACGAGTTTAGCGGCTGCGCGCCTTGGTGTCGCTACAGCAGCAAACAGGGGCAAGGATAGCGCGGGTGCGCCCCGGCGCTCCAGAGTCTATCGGTAAGCTATTCGTAACCCTCCTCGCTGTAGTCTGTGCTCCACACGCCTGACAGAAATTTTCAAAGAGGAGACCAACGAATGATGACGCGTTCTCTGGCTTATCTCGGTGTGGCACTTGTTTTCCTGTCGTTCACAGGCATGGCCACGGCACAGGAAGTGGCTTCACCGAAACTGGAGTACCTGATGACGTATGAAGCCGAACTCGAATTGCCGCAGGTAATCAATGACTCGTTGTACATCTACACTTGCTTGCCGGGTGGCTGGGCACGCGGACCCGGCATCAATGGTTCATTTACCGGCGGTCCGTGCGACTGGCTGCGCATCATGCCGTCGGGTGTCGCTCGGCTTGATGTTCGCGCAACCCTGAAGACTGACGACGGCGCACTGATTTACATCACTTATAACGGAATCATCAAACACTCTGACAAAAGCTATGAAAAACTCGTCAACGGCGCACGCATTACGCCGGAAGACGGAATCTATTTCATCACCGCGCCGACGTTCGAAACCAGTTCCGAGAAGTACGCCTGGCTAAATAGCGTCCAGGCAGTTGGCAAGATGGTCGAGGTGCAAGTCAATTCCGAACGTTCTTACGTACGCTACGACGTTTACGTCGTGCGCTGATTTTCCCGCTTCTCTCTCCGGGGTCGGGGCGGTCATGGGCCGCCCCTTTTTTTCTTCCTGAACAGGGTGTGTTCGACTCAGGCGCCCACCGCTGACGGGACTGAACATGTAGTCGGCAGGCAAGACACGGTGCGGGTATCCCTCGCAGCGTGACATTTTTCCAGCGAAAACCCGCGTCCGGATTGTAGGCCGCCCGCCGCATGTCATCCGTTCGGGGTGATGTCGGGCTATCATGCAGCAGGTCAAGCCTTCCTGTCTTATCCACGTGAGTTTTCGAAATCGCTCTTCCGGCGTATTGGCGTCCAGGTCGAAGCCGGCCCCGGGATCTGCTCCATGAGCAGCGCGCAGCAAGCCGCCGGGCGCCCGGGCGATGGGGATTCTCATGCCGTCATTGCGTCGAACCGATGGCTGGTGTTGGCGCTGGCCCAGGTCACCACGCTGACCTTCGGTATGGCGGTGACCGCGACAAACGTCGTGCTGCCGCAGATCCGCGGTGCGATGTCGATCAACCACGATCAGGCGGCGTGGATCGTCACCGTCTTTCTCGTCGCGGCTGCGGTGGCCACGCCATTGACCGGATGGATGGCCGGATGGCTGGGCTGGCGCCGTTTCATGGTCACGGCGCTGGCCGGTTTTACGCTCTCCACGCTTGCTTGCGGGATGGCAGGCTCGCTGGAAATCCTGTTGGTTGCGCGTGCGGCGCAAGGCCTGTTCAGTGCACCGCTGATGCCGCTTGGGCAGGGGATGGTGCTTGCCTCGTTCCCCCGTCGCATGCATCCGTTGGTGCTCATGTTATGGGGCATCGGGGCCGTGATGGGACCGGTATTGGGGCCGGTTCTTGGCGGTCTGATCGCGGAGTCTCTGAACTGGCGCTGGGTTTTTCTGATGATGGTGCCCATTGGCGTCCTGTCGGCCGTTCTTGCCGTTGTCGCGCTCGGTGACCAGGAACGAGGTACTTCGGGGCGCCTGGGCACAATTGGATTTATCTCGCTGGCCGTATGCATGAGCAGCGCGCAACTGATGCTCGATCGCGGTCATCGGCTCGACTGGTTTGCGTCCTTTGAAATTCTTGCCGAAGCGGCCCTGATCGTCTTCACGCTCGGAATTTTCATCGCGCATACGAAGTTCTCCCGCAGACCGTTTTTGAATCCGCACATGTTCAGTGACTGGAACTTCAGCGTCGGGGTCGTGATGGCGTTGATCATGGGGGCCCTGAGTTTCACGACCATCGTGCTGTTTCCGTTGTTGCTGCAGGATTTGCGCGGTTACCCGGACTTGATGGTCGGTTATCTGATTTCGGCGCGCGGTCTGGGTAATCTGTTCAGCTTCGCCGTGGTCGTGCAACTGACGCGATACAGCGCCAGGCTGGCACTCGCCATCGGCATGGCGCTGCAATTCTGGGCCGCCTGGGAGATGACCCTGTTCGACATCAACATGACCGCATTTGATGTCATCTGGACGAATTTCGTGCAAGGGTTTGGGTTCGGCATTGCCTATACGCCGATGACCGCGCTGGCGTTCGCCACGCTGCCGACAGGTTTCGTCGTGCAAGGCTCGGGGTTGATGATTCTGATGCGCAACTTCGGCAGCAGTCTGTTCATCTCATTGAGCGTACTGGTGCTGTTGCGGTCCACGGCAGAGAATTACGCCGGCTTGAGTGCCGCAGTCAATCCGATGAACGAGGCGCTGCGTAACAGCGGACTTGTTGGCGGATGGGACCCGGATACCGTCAGGGGGCTTGCCGAGCTCAGCGCGGAGATCCAGCGCCAGGCGGAAATGGGCGGGTACCTGAACGCGTTTATGCTGTTCGCGATCGCAGCCGCCGTTGGATTCCCATGTGCGTGGTTGTTCCGTGAGCCGAAGAAGAGAGCGTGAGCGCGAGGCGATTCGCTCGTGTCATAGTTCCGGTCTGCAGGTGAGGGGCGCAAGTCCTGCACGAGAATGAGAAACCCAGGTCTGAATTTGAGCCTTTCCGCGCGCAGCGCTGCGTGGTTTGGCAGACTCCGGGAGAGGCATACAAGTTGGCCGGGGCGAAACGTCGCCAGCCGATTTCAGTGCGGTCGTTTCGATACGCGATCGTGTGCCCGTGGCCACCGGCCAATTTGACGGCTCATAGGGCGGGGGATAAAGTCCGTGTGAATAAAGGGGGCCCTGACCCTCAGAATATACAAAACCGGAGGAGCTTATGTGGAAGGTTTGCAAGGAATGTACTGTGCTCGCCTTTGCGCTGTTGTTTGCAGCGGGATGTGGTGACGACGGCGATCAACAACAGGTGGCTTCTTCGGCGCAAGTGCAGCAGCGCGAGTTCCAGGTTGTCGGCACCTGGGGCAATCTGGCGCTTTGGAAGGAACACGAGAGCAAGTTCTGGGGCGAAACCCTGCCAGCCGCGTCCGGCGGCAAGCTGACGGCTAACGCAAAGCCCTACACGGAGGTCGGGCTGTCGGGCTTCGAGGTGATGCGACTGCTGAAGCTGGGTGTTTACGACGCGGTCCACGCAGTGGTGACGTATGTGGCGCAGGACTCGCCGGCGCTGGAGGGCATTGACCTCGCCGGTGTGGCGCAGGATCTGGATACCTACCGGAGTGCGATGGATGCCTACAAGGGCGTTCTCTCGCGTGAGCTTGCCAGCAAGTACAACGCCAAATTGCTCATGGTCTATTCCTTTCCGAGCCAGCAGCTGTACTGCAACCTCGGAGACAAGAACAACACGAATGTGCATCTGGCCGATCTCAAGGGCAAGAAGATCCGTACTTACTCCACTACGCTGGGCGATTTCATCGAGGGGCTGAACGCGAGCGCGGTTACGATCGCTTTCGCCGAGGTGGTGCCGTCATTGCAAAAGGGCGTGGCCGACTGCGGCATCACCGGTACCGAACCCGCATACAACGCCAAGTGGTGGCAGGTTGTCACCCACAATATCCGTGTGCGGCTGGGCTACGCCGCGACAGTTCTGGCCATGAACATGGACACGTGGAACAGTCTCAATGACGAAACAAAAGACCTGATGACCGCGCAGATCGCCGCGCTCGAAGACCAGATCTGGGTTGCGACCAAGATCGCCGACCAGCAGGGCATGGACTGCAATGCGAGCGGCCCCTGTCCGATGGGCGAACCGGGCGGCATGGTGCCGGTCGAGCCGAACGCGGCAGACCAGGCGCAGCTTCGCGAGATTGTCGAGAACTACGTGGTCAAGCGCTGGGCCGAACGTTGCGGCAAAGAATGCACACAGGAGTGGAACGACACAGTCGGACAGGTGGTAAAAGTCAAGGCGCCGCTCTGAACATGGCGGCCAGTGCTGTAGCCGGGGGTCGTCATTGCGCCCTCGTGTCGTGAAAGGGAGCGCAAAGGCATGAAGTTTCTCGCGCGCCTTCACACCGGCTTCGAACGTGTCTCGCGCGTCGCAGTGTGGATCGGCGGCGGCGCACTCCTGCTGTGCGCATTCATGGTGAGCATTGACGTCATCATGCGCAAGCTGTTCTCGATCACGATGAGCGGCTCGGACGAGATTTCGGGCTATGCGTTCGCAGCGGCGACCGCGTGGGCCTACTCCTACGCCTTGCTGCATCGGTCGCACATACGTATCGACGCGCTCTATGGTGTCCTGCCCGTATGGCTGCGATCCATCCTTGATGCGGTGGGCCTGGCATTACTGCTGTACTACATGGCATACCTTGCCAACAACGCGGTGGATGTATTGCTGACGTCGTGGGAACACGACTCGGTTTCCATCACCACGCTAAGTGTGCCGCAATGGATACCCCAACTGCTTTGGGTTGGCGGCCTGTGCTGGTTCGTTATCACGCTTGCGTTCCTGCTCGTCTATGTTCTCGTGTCGCTGCTGCGCGGTGATGTCACCACTGTCCAGAATGTCGCGGGTGCGCTGAGCGCCGAGAAGAGGATCGACGAGGAAACGCAGGGTATGGACGCCATGAGCAAGGCGAACTGATGCTCCACTGGATCATCATCATCCTGCTGGTGCTGGTGTTCGCCGCCGTTCCGGTGGCGGCCGCGCTCGGCATACTGAGCCTGTCTCTCGACGAGTTGTACATGAACGGCCGCCTGTCCCGCGCGATCGGCGAGTTCACCTGGGACAAGAGCAAGGAATACATCCTCGTCGCTATCCCGATGTTCATTCTGCTTGGAGAGATCATGCTGCGCGCCGGGATCGCGAAGCGGATGTACGAAGCGGTGGTGGAGTGGCTGTCGTGGCTGCCGGGCGGGTTGATGCACGCCAACATCGGTTCGTGCGCGATCTTTGCGGCCTCGTCCGGGTCGAGTGTGGCGACGGCGGCGACCGTCGGGACGGTCGCCTATCCGGAGATTGAAAAGCGCCGCTACAGCGAGCGGTTGTTTCTTGGATCGCTCGCTGCTGGCGGCACGCTGGGGATCCTGATTCCGCCGTCCATCAGTCTCATCATTTACGGTTTGATTACCGATACGTCGGTACCCGAACTGTATCTGGCCGGAATCATTCCCGGCCTGATGCTGTCCATGTTGTTTATTGGCGCTATCGTGATCGCCTGCAGCGTGCGCAAAGGCTGGGGCGGCGACACCGGTGAAGACTTCCTGGCGCAAACGCATACGGGTGCTCCCCGATCTCATCCCCCCGATATTGTTGTTCGGCGTCGTTGTCGGTTCGATTTATGCCGGCGTCGCCACGCCGACGGAAGCAGCCTCACTCGGTGTGGTATTTTCGCTGGGCCTCGCTGCATGGACTCGCAGCCTGAGTTTGCGCATGCTGCGCGAAGCATTCGAAGGGACCATGCGCACGACGGCGATGATCATGCTGATCATTCTCGCCGCCGTGTTTCTTAATTTCATCCTCGGTTTCATCGGCGTCACCCAGGGGCTGCTCGACCTCATTACCGGTCTCGGTCTCACGCCGATGCAGACCATGCTGCTGCTGGTGGTTTTCTACCTGATCCTCGGCATGTTCATGGAAACGCTGTCCATGTTGCTGACCACCGTGCCGATTGTTTTCCCGATCGTCGTGCACATGGGTTTTGACCCGGTCTGGTTCGGCATCATGATCACGGTGCTCATGGAAGCGGCGCTGATTACCCCGCCCATCGGGGTCAATCTGTACGTGGTGCATGGCGTGCGCGCCCGCGGTGGCCCGTTCAACGACGTGGCCTACGGTGCATTGCCCTTCGTGCTGATGATGATCGTGATGGTAGGGTTGTTGCTCGCCTTTCCGCAGTTGGCGCTCTACCTGCCCACAATGGTTTACCGGTGATGCGCGCGAGACGGAATTCGCCGCATGGCAGGCAAAGGACAGCACACCATAGGTGTGCGGGCAATACGGGGTGCACTGATCATGTTCTTGGACGGGCGGCAACGATGCGTGGACAAACGCCTGAAGTACCTGTCTGCTGACTCTGCGTTTGACTTCAAAGTAGCTTATGACATCGAACAGAAAAAAAGCCGTAGCGATCCAGCAAATTGACAATGAGCGAGTCATTGTTACCGAGTGGCGGTTTGCGCCTGGAGCAGAAACCGGGTGGCATAAACATGGTTATGACTACGTTGTTGTTCCCGGCATGGATGGCAAGCTGCTTCTTGAAACCGCGAATGGCAACAGCATCGCCGAACTGAAGGCCGGCCAATCGTATTACAGGCCTGCCGGTGTGGAACACAATGTCGTTAACGCAAACGAGTTCGAGTTCTACTTCGTTGAAATCGAGTTGCGCTGAATTCCGGGTTTCTGGACGTGGCCCTCGGTTTTCCGCTGGCCACTGGTGATCCGCTCGCCTGCGATGCGGCGAATTCAACTCTTGGTGATTCAGCAAATGCTGGTAGGCCGGGGGTAGCCCGGCGGCTAGTTACTTTTCTTGCGTGGCCAAGAAAGGTAACCAAAGAAGGCCGCCCCGCTGAACCGCCCTTCGGGATGCCCTGCGTTACTCGAAGCGACAGGCGGCTGCGGAACTCGCCCGCGCGTGAAGCGCGCGGACTCAGACAGTCCTCGCCGACTTCCCCTGTCGCCTCTGCGTTACTCGGCGGTTCAGAAGGGGGGAAGTGTTCTGACGTTTGCAGTAGGTGGAACAACGTGAGCCCGCGCAGTGTTGAACTCCACTCATGCCGCACAAGGCAGCGCAGGATCAAACCGGTATCGGGGTGCCTTTCTCTTTGGTTACTTTCTCAGGTTTCCTTCAAAGCTGGCATGCAAGAGAAAGTAACTGGCCGCCGGGCTACCCCCGGCCTACCAGCCCCTAAAAAGAAGGTGCAAGCGCCAAGGCCGTCGGGTGACACCAGCCCGGGGTGTTAAATCGAAAACAACCCGGCATATCAGTTCGTAGCCCTCGGTTCTTATGCTACCGAAGCCAGCGCTGTTGACCTGTCCTGGCGTACCCGTAATCGGGTCGGATCTGGGCAACGTTCTTGCATGAAAATACGCTCGCGGAATTCTGGTGCTTGCCGGGACTTTGGAATCCGGGTTTTTACGTTCAAAATGGCATCCCGATAAGAAGTCGATCATTCCACGCGCTAATCGCCTCTTCCGGCAAGTCGATGCTGACACCCTTGCTTACGCTACCCTCCTGACGGGCTACACTTCCTTTACAACGCCAATAACAGTTCGGTCTTGTATCCAGCTCAAATTGACGGCACAGGAAACACCACGCGCGTGAGGCTGAAATGGAAAGTCTGATTCCCAACCGGGAAGATAGTCGCAGTCATCGGAGAGCCACACTGCGCAAAACCTTGCGTTGTTCGCAGCAGGAAGCAGTCGCCTCGGCGACCATGACAGGCACCAACGATAACTTCCTCAATGCGTTCGCCATCTCTCTCCAGGCGACGGCCTTGCAGATGGGCTGGCTTACAGCCATTCCGCAATTATTTGGCGCAGTCTGGCAGATCATCTCGGTCTGGCTGGGAAACCACATCAAACGTAAACCGCTGGTTGTCGGTGTGGCACTTCTGCAAAGCATAATCGTGGGTTTGATGGCATTGCTCGCGGTCGCCAATGGCTTGGGAGAGATGCAATCCAGCCGGGTTCTCTGGTTGATCGTACTTGCCGTTGGCTATTTCTCGTGCATCAATATCGTTCAGCCGCATTGGCGTGCCTGGATGGGCGGCCTGGTACCGAGGTCGCGCAGAGGGGTTTTCTTCGCCGCGCGCTCCCGCTTGACCATGGTGGCGTCGTTGCTTGTATTTGTCGGCGGCGGTGTGTTGTTGTCCTACACCGACGCGGCCAATCGCGCCTGGCTGGGGTTTGGCCTGTTATTCGGCGTCGCCGCGATTGGTCGCCTTGTTTCCGCCATCCTGTTGTGGTGCATGCACGATCCCGAATCGGAGTCTGCGCCGACCGCGATGCGCTTGCGTGACAGCTGGTTACACATCAGGGAGTCCTTGAAAGACCCGACGTTCCGCCACTACAGCTTTTTCGTCGCCTGTTTTCAGGGCGCAGTAGCGGTCTCCGCGCCGTTCTTCGCCGTGTATTTATTGCGTGATCTGCAATTCACTTACCTTGAGTTCACACTGAACAGCGTTGCCTCGATCGCCATGCAGTTTCTTATGTTGCGTTTCTGGGGCCGTTTCAGTGACCGTTTCGGAAATCATCTCGTGATGGTGATTTCGAGTTGCGCAATTCCAGTGATTCCACTGGTCTGGCTGGTATCGCCTGATCCGCTGTACCTGATACTTGTCCAGGTCGTGTCAGGAATTTTCTGGAGTGGATTTACGTTGAGTACGGCGAACTACTTGTACGATATCCGTCCCCACCATACAAATTTCGCGCTGTACGCAGCGGTTCAGTCCGGCAGCAGCGCCCTGATGGTTTTTTGCGGCGGATTGCTTGGTGGTTACTTGGCCCGATACGCTCCGACGATTGCCGATGCCATGGTCGAAATCTGGGAACCGGGCAGTGATCTTTTTATTGTATTCGTCGCCACAGCAATTCTGCGCGGCGCGATCGTCGCCTGGTTCATGCCGCGCCTGAAAGAACCCAGAATCCGGAGTCGGCCAAAATTACTCGATGTAATATTTCGCATTGCACGCATCAGTTCAGTATCCGGCGTCTCTCTTGACTGGATGAGTGTGACCCGCAAGGACACAACGGCCGAGAAACGGGGATCGGAGACGCCAAAAGAACCGGACTAGCCAGGCGGGACGATCGTCTTGGGTGCTCTATTCGCGGTAGGGAAATGCGCCTGTTCTTTCTGGATCGGCTGGCCGGGGGTAACCCGGCGGCTGCGGACTCAGACAGTCCTCGCCGACTTCCCCTGTCGCCTCTGCGTTACTCGGCGGTTCAGAAGGGGACTGGTGAGCGGAGTGTAATTGGTTAAGGCTCGGGGTTTATCACCGGGCCGAAGTGTCGCTGACTAGCCGGGGGTAGCCCGGCGGCTACCCACCTTTCTTGCGCGGCCAAGAAAGGTGGGCCAAAGAAGGCCGCCCCGCTGAACCGTCCCTTCGGGATGCCCTGCGTTACTCGAAGCGACAGGCGGCTGCGGAACTCGCCCGCGCGCTACGCGCGCGGACTCAGACAGTCCTCGCCGACTTCCCCTGTCGCTTCTGCGTTACTCGGCGGTTCAGAAGGGGGAAAAGTGCGTTGAGCCGTTGCAGCAGATTGAACAATGCGAGGTCCGCGCAGTGTTGAACTCCCCTTATGCCGCACCGGGCAGCGCAGGAATAAAGCGGCATTGGGGTGCCTTTCTCTTTGGTTGCTTTCTCAGGATTCTTTCAAAGCTGGCATGCAAGAGAAAGTGACTAGCCGCCGGGCTACCCCCGGCCTGCGGGCGTCGATGAAATTGACTGCCTGAAACGATCAAGAACTGCGGGTCGAAACGAGCACGGCTCGTTCGATAACCGATCAGTCTGGCAGTCTGCTGAACCGAATCGTCCCCTTGTCCATGCCTTCCTGGATTACCGAAATGCCGCCGCCGCGGATCATCCACTCGAGACGGTGGTCGCGGTACTGCCGGATGATCTTGCCCTCGGCAATGAGTGCGGCCATGTCGGGCAGATTCGCAACCACCTGCTTCATCTGATCGATCACTTTCGATACGCATTCCTGCTGATTGACGCGTTCAAGCCATTTTGCCAGCCGTGAGTCTTTGGCCGGCTCCATGCCCGCAGCGGCAGAGCGGTTAACGTAAGGCGCAACGCTGATATCGCCCCAGCCGAAACGTTCGCCGTTGAACCAGGTACGGTCACCAAGCTGGCTATCGAGCCATCCCTGCAATTGCCTGATATTGGATTGCGAAAACGCGACCAGTTTGTCCGCCAGCGCGCCGCTCGCACGCCTGAAGCGCGTGACCTCCATGTGACCCCAGTTGTTGGGTTCGTAGAGGGTGTCCATGACATCCTCGATCATGCGCACGCGTGCCCGCTCGTCGGGCGCTTTTGGCAACAGCGCCGGGCTTGGCCACTTGTCCTCGAGGTACTCGAGGATGATCGTCGAATCGAACAATTGCACATCGCCGTCGATCAGGGCCGGTATCTCGGCGCGCGGACTGGCATCGAGGAACTCGCCGCCGGCCTTGCCGACCGCCAGCCCTTCCGGCGTGACGGCGTTGAATTCGAGGTTCTTGAAAAGCAGTGCCATTTTCGCTTTCATGGCATAGGCAGAAAGAGGGTGTTCGTACAATGTCAGCAAGTGCGTTCTCCAGGGCTCAAGAAAATCAGGCAAAAAGACCATCGGGCTCGACGGTTGTCGAGAGGTATGCAGACTCGTACCGTATCAGAGATTGGAAATGGGCGAATAGCGAGGATGGCTGCCACAGTTCCCGGTCTGACCCGGGGCCGTTGCCGGCTCTGTGAATATCCGTGCTTGACGCATATCAAGATTGCGTTCTCTCTGATCCGAAATAATGTTTGTATGGGTTTCTGCAATAAGGGGAGGAGCAGAATGTATTCAGGCTTTTTTCAGCTTCCGTGGTGGGGCTATGCGTTGGTCGCGCTGGCGCTCACCCATGTCACTATCATTGCCGTCACAATCTATCTGCATCGCCACCAGACGCACCGTGCCCTTGATCTGCATCCGGCGGTCAGTCATTTTTTCCGCTTCTGGCTGTGGCTTACCACTGGCATGGTCACCAGGGAATGGGTCGCCGTGCACCGCAAGCACCACGCCAAAGTCGAAACGCCGGACGACCCGCACAGCCCGCAGGTGTACGGCATTTGGCGCGTGCTGTTCCTCGGCGTGTTTCTTTACGTAAAAGCCGCGCACGACCGGGAAACCCTGGAAAAATACGGCCACGGCACCCCGAACGACTGGATCGAGCGCAATCTCTACTCGCGTTATCCCAAGTCCGGCGTCGTGGTGATGGCCCTGGTCAACCTTCTGCTGTTTGGCGCCCTGCCCGGCGCGGCGATATTCGCAGTGCAGATGGTCTGGATTCCGTTCTGGGCTGCCGGCGTCATCAACGGCGCAGGACACTACTGGGGTTACCGCAACTTCCCGGTGGAGAACGCCAGTACCAATATCGTGCCATGGGGCATCCTCATCGGTGGCGAGGAACTGCACAACAACCATCATGCCTACGCCACTTCCGCCAAACTCTCCAGCCGCTGGTACGAATTCGACATCGGCTGGATGTACATCCGTATCATGGAAATGTTCGGCCTTGCGCACGTGCGCCATTTCGCAACAATCCCGCGCATCGATCCACACAAGACGGCGTGCGATACCAGAACGATCGAAACGCTGGTACACAATCGCTATTACGTGCTGGCCCGCTACACGCGCGCCGTACGCAAGATCTGCAGGCAGGAACTTGCCAGACTGAAACGCGGAACGTCGCCTGACAGCAAGACACAGCTCGATCCGCATACTCTGTGGAATTTCAGGCGGTGGTTGCGTTTCAATAGCTGGGATTTGAAGGCGCGCCGCCCGATAGACCTGACTCCGGTGCTCGAAAAACGATCCGTTGTTGCAGACGATCTATTCCATGCGGGGCGACCTGAGCAAACTGTGGGCGCGCTCGACCGCCTCGACGGATCAGCTGGTCGAACAGCTGCGCGACTGGTGCCGGCGTGCCGAGGCCAGCGGTATCGACCCGCTACGGCAGTTCTCTCGTGACATTGTCCGGCTGACCTGAGGAAAACCACGCATCGAGATCGCGGAGCAGGCGACGTGTGGCTGCCTGGTCCGGTGATGACAATCGCGACACAAGGCTCCCGCGAATAAAGGGGGGCGGCACGCGGGAATTCGCGTGCCGATTCCGCCTCCTTGAACCGTTTGCTATTTACCCAGCGCCGCCAACGGATGCGGTCCCGACCAGGCAGGCTCGAAATGCGCTTCGACATAACTTTCCGGTATGTCGAGTGCGGACTTGTACGCCCACTGCGGATTCCGGTCCTTGTCGATCAGTAGCGCACGGATTCCCTCAGGGAAATCCGGGTGCCGGATGCACTGGTAAGCAATCACCAGTTCCATTCTGAACATGTCCGCCAGAGACATGCCCTTTGCCCGCCGCATCTGCTCCACGAACACGCGCGCGGTGGTGGGCGAGCCGTGCCGGTAGGTGGCCATCGCGGCATCCAGCCACGCGTCCCCAAACGCAGGCGTCGAATCAAAAACGGAGAAGAAGTTGTCCGCCTCGAGGCAGGATTCCATCAGCTCCGTGACACGCTCCCGGTGCGGCAGCAGATTCACCGGCAAGGTTTCCGGTGTCCGGTACCGATCGAGCATGGCTGTTACAAGCCGTGCATTTTCCCGTTCATCGGAACCAAAGGGCAGCGCCTTCAGTTCAGTGAAGATGTCATTCTTCTGCTTGGCTGCGACGACGACGTCAAGCAAGTCGAGCTGAAGCGCGTCGCCGGCAGCCAGTTGACAACCGGTGAGGCCCGCAAACAAACCAAGTTTGTCGGGCAGGCTCGAGAGAAACTTCGTCCCGCCGGCATCCGGAAAAAGCCCGATCGTGATTTCAGGCATGGCAATGCGGGTGGTGGGCGTGCCGATACGGTGTGAGCACCCGCCGAGAAGTCCGAAGCCGCCACCCATCACAATGCCGTTGCCCCACACGACAATCGGCTTCTTTGCCGTGTGCAAGGCGTAATCCAGCTTGTACTCGTTGAGAAAGAAAGCTTGCGCGTGGGGGTTGTTGCCGCCACCAGCCTTTTTGATCGAGTCATACAGGACCGTGATGTCCGCGCCCGCACAGAAGGCACGCTCGCTGCTGCTATCCAGAACGATGCAGGCAATGCTCGTCATCAGCCAGCCATGCGTCAATCTTTTCGGCGAGCCGGTCGATGGTTTCGAGCAACAGGCTGTTGAGCGGTTTCTCGCGAACCAGCGTCGCGATGGCAACCTGCGTGCTCAGGCCCTGTCAATTCGAATCGGATCAATTCTTCCATTGTTTCGTAATTTCTCCGTTACGTCATGTGACCACCTCGTAATCAGGCGAGTCATCAGGAATACTCTGGAACTCGCCATGTTTTTGCCGCTGGCTCCGTACGTTTGTGAAGACGCGCGGCCTCAGCGCCGCGCAAACACTTCCTTGTTGACAACGTTATCCATGTTCGGCTTTCTATCCAGAACGTCCAGAAGATTCTGTACCGTTACCGCTGCCATGCGATCGAAAGCCTCGACGGTGATGCCTGCAATGTGAGGCGCCGTAATCACATTCTGCAATCCGGGCAGCGGGTTACCCGGTAGCGGTGGTTCTGTGTCAAACACGTCCAGTCCTGCGCCTGCAATCGTTCCCTGGGTCAGTGCCGAGTGCAGCGCCGCTTCGTCCACGATACCGCCCCGTGCGGTGTTGATGAGATACGCCGATGATTTCATCCGCGCCAGGCGAGTGGCGTCAAACATGCCAATCGTCTCACTGCTCTTCGGGCAATGGATGGTGACAAAGTCCGCGCGGCCCAGTGCGGCATCGAGTTCACCAATCGCGACGCACCCCGCAGTCGTGATTGCTTCATCTGCAACGTAGGGGTCGTAGACGAGCACGGTCATGCCAAGCGCCAGACAGGCTTTGCAAGTTCGCGTGCCGATGCGACCGAAGCCGATCACCAGCACGGTCTTGGCGAACAGGTCAACCGGCAGTTGCTTGTAGCGATCGGCCCAGCGGCCGCCACGTACCAGAGCCTGCATCGCCGCATCACGTTTGGCGAGTGCGAGCATAAAGAACAATGCCTGCTCGGCGACCGACGGCGAGTTGGCAGTGCCCGTTATCATCAGCGGAATGTTGCGCGTCGTCAGGGCTGCCACATCGACGGTGTCATATCCGACGCCAATACGGGCGACAGCGCGCAGGTTTGGGGCGGCTTGCAGTTCTGCCTCGGCGAACGGAGTGAGGCCGAGCGCTACAGCGTGCACATCGCGAAGCAAGGCGTGAAATTCCGGTGTGGCAATGGCGACCTCGAATGCAATCGCCTCGATGTCGGTGCGTTCCCTGGCAACATCCCAGCCCGCATGCGCCATGGTCGCAGGGAGCAAAAGCTTCATCTTGTTGTTGTTCATGATCGTGTGATTCCCGACGTTGTGTTGTTCGTTAGGGAGGTGACCGCGAAAAACGTCGTTCCGCTACGTGCGACGTCAGGTAAAAAAATGTGAAACCGGTGGGCAGAGGATTCCATGGATCAATGCAACCAAGTTCCGTATCGATGCAACCCGGAAGGTGCAAGGCGCTACCACTGGCGGACTCTCCTTGATTGCCGGTCGTGACGTGTGCGGCGTGTCGATCCCGCACACGTCACGACAATTCCCGATCAGCGCTGAATGGGTATCGCCAACGGGCGCAGCGGCGACGCCGTCCCGCCCCGTATTTTCAGGGGAGAAGCAATGAACAGGAACTCGTACACCTTATCTTTTGCCAGATCTTCCAGCCACAGGGCCTCGAGAAGCGAGACCCCGCGTTCGGCAAACAAATAGGTATGGACCGGAACGAAGTTCTCGGGGTCCTTGGAGGGGAAATTCTCAACACCGAAGTTATCCGCGCCGAGCAGCATCGCCTTTTGCTTCTCCACCAGCCACTGGGCTGCCTCCAGGCTCAAGCCGGCCTGGTCCGCGAGGCGATACTTGTCAACATCGGGCCACAGATTCATAAGCCCGGTGCGCGTCAGTACGACATCGCCCGGACGCAGTTTCGAACCCTGTTTCGTCAACGCTGCCTGCAGGTCAGCCACTGTGATGGCATAGGAGGTAGGCAAGTGCGCCACGTTCTTGGAACCGGCCACGTCGATGAGGACCCCGCGAGCCACGATGGGCGGATACTTGTCGGCACCGGACTTGGTCCATCCGCGTACGCCGAGCGCCTCATCGGCACTGACCTGGTTCCAGATCTTGCCGTGCAACCCGAAGTGATTCAGGGTGTCGAGGTGGGTGCCGCTGTGGGTATACATGGAGATCGCGTCACCAGAGTAAGACAATAATTCAGTTGCGCTGTCTCTCGCCGGCGTATGCGTCATCCATATCTGGAACGATGGATCTCCGAATGGCGTACAGCACAACGGCATTCCCACAAACAGATCCACGCCCAGATCGTACACCTTGCCACCGGTGACCTGCTTGAGCACGTCGAGCCGGGAGGTATCGGTCATCATGTTAAGTGTGCCGATTTCGTCGTCCGGTCCCCACGGACTTTTTGCCGCTTCGTTCCTTGCAATTTGCGCCTGGACGTCAGCACCCCCGATAGCGAGCATAACAACTGCACAAGCCATTCCCATTCTTGAAAACAGCCGTTTCATGGTCGTTTCTCCTCTCCGTAGCGATTCCGTGTATTGCTCTCCATAAGCTGGAACGAACTCATGAAGTCTAGTCACCGGCCGCGATTTCCTTACGTAATGCATGGCAGATGATTATTCGTCAATCACGATATGGGTCAATTATGGGACATGGCCAGGACAGCACAGTCTGTCCCGGAATTCGCTGTTTGTCGCTATCCTCCCGAATCCGCAGGAACCCTGCAAGGGCCGGGTCTGGACTGATGTTGCTGGCGCACGCCATTTTCAGGCAGCGGCCGGGCAACGGTAGCTTGGCCCCCTTACACCGGGTCCCAGGTGAACACATCCTGCGAGCGATCGAGCGAATAGAAATGTGCTCTGAGCGCTGGCATTGCATGATCGGCAATGGTCTCAGGTGTCCAGCCTTCGGAGCGATGCACCGACCGCAACGGCCGGTTCTGGCTGAACAGGAAGATCTCGTTGGCACGCACGCCGAAGATCTGCCCGGTCACGTCCGCTGCCCCATCGCTGGCGAGATACACGGCAAGCGGTGCGATCTTGGATGTTTCCATGCGCTTGAGTTTTTCGACTCTGGCTTTCTGTTCGTCGGTCTCGGTCGGGATCGAGCCGATCATGCGGCTCCATGCAAACGGCGCGATGCAGTTGGAGCGCACCTTGAAGCGGGCCATGTCCATCGCGATGGATTTGGACAAACCGGCGATGCCCAGCTTGGCGGCCGCATAGTTGGCCTGGCCGAGGTTGCCGACGAGGCCGGAAGTCGATGTCATGTTGATGTAGCAGCCGCGATTCTCGCTTCTGAAATAGGGCGCCGCTGCGCGTGCCACGTAGAACGATCCGTTCAGGTGCACGTCGATCACCGCCTTCCATTCATCGATGCTCATGTTGAAGAAGAAGCGGTCACGCAGGATGCCGGCATTGTTGATCACGCAGTCGAGCCGGCCGAAGCTGTCCAGTGCCGTCTGGATGATGCGGTTGGCGGCATCCCAGTCCGCCACGCTGTCGGTGTTGGCGACGGCGCTGCCGCCGGCCGAAGTGATTTCGTCAACAACCTCCTGCGCAGGACCGGCATCCTTTCCTTCACCGCCGACGGATGCGCCGACATCGTTGACCAGCACCTGCGCGCCGTTGGCGGCCATCGCCAGCGCAAAATCGCGGCCAATACCCCGCCCGGCACCGGTGACGACTACGACTTTTCCTTCCAGCATCTTGCCCATGCAATTTCTCCGTGATTTGCAGTTTGGCTGGGCGAACGCCGTCCGTCCCGCCGGTGTGCAAAGCTTAACGCAATGGCGCGTCGCGTATCGACAGTGTTGCTATAGTTAAGCTTGAATCGAACAGTTACCGGAACGGATGAGCTTATGAGCATAAAGCGCAAAGCGTGCATTGTCGGCGCTTTCGAGCACCCGACACGCAAGGCGCCGGACACGTCCGTCGCGCAACTGCATGCAGAGGCAGCGCGCGGTGCGCTCCTGGATGCGGGGCTGACGAAAAACGACATCGACGGATATTTCTGCGCCGGCGACGCACCGGGGCTTGGGCCGTTGTCGATGGTCGATTACATGGGCCTCAAAGTGCGGCATGTCGATTCCACCGAGACGGGCGGTTCGTCTTACGTGGTGCATGTGGCCCACGCCGCCGAAGCGATCGCGCTGGGCAAGTGCGACGTGGCGCTGGTGACACTGGCGGGCAGGCCGCGCTCGGAGGGGTCGGTCGGCACCCAGCCGCGCAACTACGGCTCCGGTGCGCCGGATGTGGCTTTCGAATTGCCGTACGGCCTGGCCACGGCCAATGGTTACGCCATGGTGGCCAGGCGCCACATGCACGAGTTCGGTACCACCAGCGAGCAACTGGCGTGGATCAAGGTCGCCGCTTCGCATCACGCGCAATACAACGAGCGCGCCATGCTTCGCGACTTGGTCACGGTGGAAGACGTAGTGAATTCGCCAATGATTGCCGACCCGTTGCACCGGCTCGACTGCTGTGTCGTGAGTGACGGCGGTGGTGCGGTCATCGTCGCCCGGCCGGAGGTCGCCAGGCAGCTCAGTCGCCCCCTGGTGAACATTCTCGGTGCTGGCGAATCGCCCAAAGGGCAAGACGGCGGCAAGCTCGACATCACCACGTCCGGTGCGGCGTGGTCGGGGCCGGCTGCCTTTGCCGAAGCCGGCGTCAAACCGGCGGATATCCGGTACGCGTCGATTTACGACAGCTTTACCATCACCGTGCTGATGCAACTCGAAGACCTCGGTTTCTGCAAGAAAGGCGAGGGCGGCAAGTTCGTCGCTGACGGAAATCTGATCTCCGGCAGTGGCAAGTTGCCGTTCAACACCGATGGCGGCGGCCTGTGCAACAACCATCCGGCCAATCGCGGCGGTATGACCAAGGTGATCGAGGCCGTGCGTCAACTACGCGGCGAAGCGCATCCGAAGGTGCAGGTGCCGAACTGCGGCCTGGCGCTGGCGCAGGGCATGGGCGGCAATCTCGGTTCGCGCCATGGCAGCGCCACGGTAATTATGGAACGGGGATAGGAAGCGATCATGACAACAGTTGACGAACGGACCATTACGGCACCGCCCGTAAACCCGGAGAATGCACGTTACTTTGAAGCCGCCAGGAAAGGCGTGCTGCTGATCGGTAAGTGCAAGGACTGTGGTGAATACCATTTCTATCCGCGCGCGCTGTGCCCGCACTGTCTCTCTGACCGGACCGAATGGGTACCGGCCAAGGGATCCGGCACGGTCTACACCTACAGCACCATGCGCCGCGGCGTGCCGGTGCCGTACACCATCGCCTACGTCACGCTGGATGAAGGTGTCTCGATGATGACCAACCTCGTCGACTGCGATGCCGACGCGATCAACATCGGCGACAAGGTGCGGTTGCTGTTCAAGTCCGCGGAAGACGGAACACCGGTTCCGATGTTTACGTTGGCGGACGGCTGAGCCGGACGCGCGGCTTCGCGCAATTCGTAGTGGAGGTTGCTTAGAGAAGCAATCTGTGCCCGATGACTGCGCTGGAGGATAGTGACCGGCGCTCGCATTGTGCGTCGCTTCCTTGCGCGAACCCCATGCCCAAGCCAACTGTGCCGATAATGCCCGCACTCGAGCGCTACCAGTTTGAGGTCAAGCCTGTTTCGCACTGTTGCCGTCCTTGAACAGCCGGTTGGCCTGTTCTTCTTACGGCGTTGGGCCCATTCGTGATCTCAGCGCTTACCTGATCTGAACCGTCACCTTGGGGATACGCCCGGTAAATTTCGATTCCTTTTCCGAGCCGATCGCTTCAACCACTGGCGTGCCCAGGTCGACACCTACGTCAGCAGTCTCATCCGCTGAAAAAATCCCGGCCTGCGTATGCGCGATCCGCCCCTGCGCAACCTTCTGGTCGTTTACGAACAGCGTTCCAGTGCCGCCCTTGCCTGGACCACCGCCGTCATAGGCAAAGTCAAAGCGGATGGTCGCTTTGCCCGGCGTCAGAGGACTGGTAGCGGCGATCGTAGTGCGCTGCAACCCGAGGAAGTTGTAGTCATAGGCGGGCACCCCGTCCTTCACGTAGAGCGACCAGCCACCGAAGCGTCCGCCCTGCGCGAGTATGGTGCCATTGCCGCCGCTCTCGGGAATTTCGATCTCGGCGGTGACGGTCTTCGACTTGTTTTTGACATTGATGAAAACAGCTTCGAGCATTCCCGTCATTCCCTGAGCCAGGGTGAGCGATGTGCGGCCTTGCATAAGGTCTGGCCGCCCGACCGATTTCGCATCGAGGCGCTCGAATACACGGTCGTCAATCGGCAGTACATGATATTTCTCGGCCTCCTTCATGAACAGCGCTTGCAGGTCCGCGAGCTTCTGTGGATTTCTCGCCGCAACGTCATTCGCGAGACTGAAGTCGGCATTGACGTCATACAGTTCCCACACATCCTGATCCAGGGGATGGCGCCCCTTCGGTTCCCAGGGAGCGCGGTGGATTGTGCGCGCGAACCAGCCGTCATGATAGATAGCGCGGTTACCCGCGATTTCGAAGTACTGGGTGGTGTGACGTTCTTTTGCCTTGGCATCTTCAAACGAATACACAAGGCTATCGCCTTCCATCGGGATTTGCGGTGTGCCGTTAACCACTTTTGGTTCCGGCAATCCGATCGCTTCCAGGATGGTCGGGGCAACGTCGATTACGTGACTGAACTGGGTGCGAATCTCGTTCTTTGCCTTGATCCCCTTCGGCCAGTGCACCACCATGCCGTTGCGGGTGCCGCCGAAATCCGACGGAACCTGTTTCATCCAGCCGAATGGTGCGTCGAGTGCGACTGCCCACCCCGCGGCCATGTGCGGATAGGTCTCGGGCCCGCCCCATTTGTCCAGCGACTTCAGCATGTCCTCGACTTTCTCTTGTACGCCGTTGAAATAGGTGTACTCGTTGAACATTCCGTTCTGGCCACCTTCACCACTCGTGCCGTTATCACCGGCGATGTAAAAGACAAGCGTGTTGTCAGCCTCGCCGACATCTTCAAAGGCGCCAAGCATGCGTCCGATTTCGTGATCGGTAAACTCCGCGTAGGCAGCGAAGACTTCGGCTTGTTTCGTGAACAAACGCTTCTCGTCACTTGATAGCGTGTCCCAGTCCTTGATTACGTTCGGCTTCTGGGCGAGTTTGGTGCCTGCGGGGACGATGCCCATCTGAATTTGTCGGGCGAGAGTCTCCGCGCGCAACGCGTCCCAACCTTGATCGAACTTGCCCGTCCAGCGGTCGATCCACTCCTTGGGCACGTGGTGCGGGGCGTGTGTCGCCCCCGGCGCGAAGTAGACGAACGCCGGCCTGTCCGGCGTCAGTGCTTTCTGATACTTGATCCACGACACCGCTTTGTTCGTCATGTCAGTGAGGAAATGGTAGTCGGGGTCGTCGGGCAATTCGACCTGCGCGTCACCGTCGTAGAGGAACGGAGCCCACTGGTTCGTTTCGCCACCGAGAAATCCGTAAAACTTGTCGAAGCCCTGCCGTGTCGGCCAGCGGTCAAATGGTCCGGAGATGCTGGTTTCCCATGCTGCAGTCTCGTGCCATTTGCCGAACGCGGCGGTACTGAAGCCATTGAGGCGTAGCATTTCTGCAAGCGGTGCCGTGGCGTTTGGAATTTGCCCTGTGGCGCCCGGAAACGACGTTGCCATCTCTGTGATGAAGCCCATGTTCACGGTGTGATGATTGCGGCCGGCCTTGAGTGCAGCCCGGGTCGGTGAACAAAGCGCAGTCGTATGAAAGTTCGTGTAGCGCAGGCCCTGCTTCGCGAGGCTGTCCAGGGTTGGCATTGGCACGGGTCCGCCGAACGAGGAGGGCACACCGAATCCCATGTCATCAATCAGTACGATTACGACATTTGGCGCACTGGCAGGCGCCTTGACTTCGAAGAGGGGGGGTGCTTTGACTTTCCTTGCGTCGAGTTCCTTGTACAACGGCCGCTTTGGCTGCGGGATTGGGAGCACATTGCGATCGAGCTTGTCGGCTGCCGACTGCGCGGTCAAAGGCGCCAGAAAAGATATTGCCAGCGACGCGAGCGCCAATGACCATTTCATTTTATGCGGGGTTTTCATTGTCTTTTTCACCTGAGCTGACTCCCAATTTTTGATTATGAGCCACCAATCGGAGTCGGTGTTGATGTTTCTCAACATCGTCCACCGATAGGTGACATGCGGCCAAGATGGACTTGTTTTCGTTGTAGACCCGGTCAAGCATCAAGCCGCCCGGAATGAGCTGAATTACCGTTCCCGGAACGCGGCGGTGCATTCAGGCAGTGCCGGATCAAGCGTCGTATACTTGTTCGCAATGTAGCCGTCCTGGGGCGGCGCGCCGGCCCGGAGCGGGAGCAGTAGCCTGTTCGCGGCGTTAGGTGCGCACGCCAGGTAACCCCTGAAAAGGCGGCAGGTCCAGGTTACATGTCCTGGGGGATTACACGCAAAGGATAAGGATGATGCCAAGCGTTCGCGATTTGTTCGCCGGAACGGTACCGGTGGGCAGCGACGTGGTTTTGAAAGGGTGGGTGAAAACGCGCCGCGATTCCAAGCAGGGTTTCTCGTTCATCAACCTGCATGACGGTTCGTGCTTCGATGCCATCCAGGTTGTCGCGGACAAGTCGCTACCGAATTACGAAGACGAAATCCTGCGTCTGACCACGGGCTGCGCGATCGTCGCCACCGGCGAGTTGGTCGAATCCCAGGGAAAAGGCCAGCGCGTCGAGATGCAGGCAAAGCGCATCGAGGTAGTCGGCTGGATCGACGATCCGGAAACGTATCCCGTTGCCGCCAAGCGGCACACCTTCGAGCATTTGCGCGAGGTATCCCATCTGCGCCCGCGCACCAATACCATCGGCGCCATTACGCGCCTGCGCCACAATCTCGCTCAAGCCGTGCATCGTTATATGCACGATAACGGTTTCATGTGGGTCAACACACCCATCATCACCGCCAGCGATTGCGAAGGCGCCGGAGAATTGTTCCGGGTCAGCACGCTGGATTTCGCCAACATTCCCAGAGACGACCGGGACCGGCCGGATTTCTCTGCGGATTTCTTTGGCAAGGAAGCGTTCCTGACCGTGTCCGGGCAGCTCAACGTCGAGTGCTACTGTCTCGCGCTTTCGAAGGTCTATACGTTCGGTCCGACTTTCCGGGCGGAGAACTCGAACACCAGCCGTCACCTCGCGGAGTTCTGGATGATCGAACCCGAGGTCGCTTTTGCAGATCTCAAAGATAACGCCGATCTGGCGGAGTCCTTCCTGAAACGCATCGTCAAGGACATTCTGGAAGAACGCGCCGATGACATGGCCTTCTTCGCCGAGCGCATCGACAAGACCCTGATGTCCCGACTGGAAACGCTGGTGCAAAAGGAATTCGCGCGCATGGACTATGGCGAAGCCATCGAAGTCCTGAAGCGCGCTGACAGGAAATTCGAGTTCCCGGTCGAGTGGGGCCTGGACCTCCAGTCCGAACACGAGCGCTATCTCGCCGAGGAGCACGTCGGACGGCCTGTCGTGGTGATGAACTACCCGCAGGACATCAAGGCGTTCTACATGCGCCGCAACGACGATGGAAAAACGGTTGCCGCGATGGACGTGCTGGTTCCCGGCGCCGGCGAGATCATCGGGGGTAGCCAGCGCGAGGAGCGCCTCGATGTGCTGGACCAGCAGTTGGAAAAGATGGGATTGAAAGACCAGTTGTGGTGGTACCGCGATCTGCGCCGTTACGGTACTGTGCCCCACTCGGGGTTCGGCCTGGGTTTCGAGCGTTTACTCTCCTACGTCACGGGCATGGGTAATGTCCGGGATCTGATACCGTTTCCGCGGACACCCAACAGCGCACACTTCTGATTATGTCGGGCGCATCAGGCGCCGCCGCAGCAGATCGACGGCGCTGATGACGGCGTATTGACGAATACGCTGCCGGTCGCCGGGAAGCCGCACCTGCTGTGCCTCGCTCACGCCGTCCATTGCCAATCCGAGAAACACCGTGCCGACGGGCTGGCCTTCCTGCTCGGCAGGACCCGCCACGCCCGTGGTCGCGAGCGCGACGTCCGCGCCCAGCACCCGGCGCGCGCCCTCGGCCATCGCCTTTGCAGCTTGTTCGGTCACGACCGGTCCCTCTGGCACGCCCAGCAGCGAGAACTTCACGTCACTCGCGTAGGACACGATGCCGCCGCGAAACACGTCGCTTGCGCCGGGTATGGAAGTGAAGCGCGCACCCATCAGACCCCCCGTGAGCGATTCCGCGAGTCCGAGACTCAACCCCCGGCTGCGCAGCAGTTCGATGACAACCGACTCCATGGTTTCATGGTCGACGCCGAATATCAGATCTCCGAGAATCGCGCGCACGCGACCTTCTTCATCGGCAATAATCGCTTCGGCTTCCTCAGCATCAGCGGCCTTGGCGGTAATGCGCACCTTGATGCCCTCGATGCCGCTTGCCTGAAATGCAAGCGTCGGTTTGCCCGGTGTATCGAGTTCTTCGATGCGCCCGGCCAGCATCTCGGCGAGTCCCGATTCCGATTGCCCCCAGGTGCGCAACACCCGGCTTCTGATCACTGCCGTGAACCCCGCGCGCTTCTGCAGATCCGGAATCACCGTGCCGGTCAGCATTTCGCGCATCTCGTGGGGGACGCCGGGTACTGCATACATGACCTTGTCGCCGACCGGGCACACCAGACCCGGAGCCGTACCCGGCATCTGCGCAATCACTGTGGCGCCTTCCGGGACGTCCGCCTGACGCAGGTTGTTGTCCGGCATCGCGCGCCCGCGGGCGGCAAACATCGCGCGTATGCGATCGGCAATCTCCGGTTTCCGCACCAGACCCACACCCATGACCGCGGCAATCGCTTCGCGCGTGATGTCGTCCTGGGTGGGGCCAAGACCGCCGCACAGGATCACGGCATCGCTGCGTTCGAGTCCGAGGCGGATGCACGAGACGATGCGCGCCGAGGTTGTCACCGACCTTGGTCTGGAAGTGTGAATCGATCCCGGCGAGCGCCAGGTGCTCTCCCATCCATGACGAATTGGTGTCAACGATCTGGCCGAGCAACAGCTCTGTGCCGACGGCGATAATTTCGCAACGCATGCAATCTCCTGCGGGAGTAAAGGAAGATGAGGTTTATTACTTTCCTGTTTTTCGCAAGCCGGTCGTTTGTCTTCGACACCAGCGATGTCAAACTCGACCGACGTGCTTGCCAGTTTACCTTTCCGACAGAATTGGAGTGAGGAACTGCATACTGCAGAGCGTTGTAGGGCCGCTCGACATTATCGAGCATAAGCGGGTCGATAGCCCGATCATGCATGGTCAGGCAAATAACCGATGCCTCATCGTTACCGTAACAATGCGTCGACGAGCTTCAGCCAAGTATTATGCTGGCACCAAGTACCAGGGGCGTAGCGATGGCGACGGCAACGTTCATTCCCATAAATGGAATCAGTTTGTCTACTGACTTGGCATGTTGCATGGCGCCGGAAAACACGGCGGCCGCCAGCCCCATCGGAATCAGTGCGAAGTAGCTCGTCGTCGGCAATGCGCCGTCCCATACACCGGACAGGATGATGATGCAGGCCAATGCGGCAAACACGCCGTAAACGATCGTGCTGTTTCTCAATCCATACGCAATCGGGACGTGTCTTCGGCCAACTTTTTTGTCGGCGTCCATGTCGGGGTATTGATTGAGCAGGAGAACATTGTTCGCCAGAAAAAACGGCACCAGCGAGACGACGAAGGCGGTGGCCGAATACTCGCCGGTCAGGGCAACTTGCGTACCCAACACCATTAACGGGCCGAAGCCGACGCCTGGTGCGAGGAGGCACAGTATCGGGTTCTGGTTCAACCACTGCGTGTAGGTGATTACGATCAATACACCGGCGATGCCGATCGGGAGCAGCAACAGGCCGCGCTCGAATACAAAATACAGTCCGATCAGGATCGTTATCAACAACGTCGAGATCGCCATGCCAAGCACCAGGCCGGCAGCGTTCGGGTTATCGACAAGGGCGCCGCTGCCTCCGCTGAACGGCGTTCTCGAAGTGGTGGCGTCCAGGCCGCTGCGAAAATCGAAATACTCGTTGAAAGCGTTCACGCTGATGTGAGCGGCTATCGCACCGAGAAAGACCAGGAACACATCAACAGATGCAATGACATCCGATGAGGTGAGGGACACGGCAAACCCCAGAAAAATACTGACGGGCGTCAGTATCAGGAAGGGAATCCGCATCGATCGCAGGAGCGTTCCTATATCAGAGCGTTTCATGTTCACTGTGACCGGGCCGGGTAGCCAAGTCTAACCGGACGGCAACAACGATTCGAGCGGGTGCCGGTCTTTCCGGCTTCGCAAGCGATGAAACCCTGCCTGTCGCGCAACGCTACAAGGCGCGAGGGAGGTTTGCGGCCGAGCGCTCGGCCGGGCTTGTTACGTGAAGTCAACGTCGACCGATGAGTGACGCAAGAATCCCTGGGTGTCCACAGGTGTGATCAAGACAAAGGAAAAATTGAACCGGCCCTGCTAGGCACTGGTTTCCTGCACTTCGTGAGCGGGTCAGCTCCGTTTTCTCATTCGATACAAACCGCGCTAGTCAAACACCTGACTGAATCGCTCACGATCAAGGTATTTTTCGAATGCGCCCAGAGACTGTGTCACTTTTGGTTCCGTCATTATTTCCTGCATGGCCACTCTTCCAACAATACGAAACGCGTACTCGAGACCGCCTGTGCCGCCCTCCTCGAATGCCGATTTGGCCTGTTCTGGGCAGTCTTCGGTCAGCAGTCGCGTGATCAGAAAGCCTACATAGCGGTCGGAGTTTTCGATATCGGCTGCGGAAATACTGGAGTACTGCTCGATTGTGCTGTGAGTCGACATGCCAAAGAAGATCCATTTCGCGAGGCTCTTTCGTTCTTTGCCATCAAGGGAGTCCGTCAGACAGACTCCAAGTTGTTGGGCCTCCGTACCTGCCTGCGCAACAACGGGCGCCAGCAGGCCTGCGAGGACAGATATGACGAAGAAAACCCGTTTCATTGGCGCTGTCCTTTAGGGTGGTGTTTGACTGCCGCGCAGGCAGCCATGGGAATGCACGTCTTCCCTGATAAAGCGAGCAAATATCTTGCCGCTTTCGCGCCGCTGTGCCCGGTTTTCGAGACCCTGGCAGGCTGTTGAAAAACGTCGCGAGCGGCCTTCAGCCGGGTGCGCCGGCCGGAGCGCAGGAACCGGAGTGTACACGGGCAGTACATGAGGATTCCGAGCACCGGTTTCAATCAATTCGGGAGCAAGCCCGGATCAAGGCCGCGCAGTAGCTTTTCAACAGCCTGCTAGGCGAACGCCCGGGCGACCAGAGATATTCCGCTGGCAATCATCAATACGCTGAGAAATATCGACAGGTGCTTTCGCTCGAGCTTGCCGTGCAGCCGGTGGCCGATGTTCAGGCCGATGAACATGAACGGCAGAATGATTGCGAATCCCCACCAGACGCTCGTATCGAGCAGCAGGCCGGCGATCAGGAAGGCCGCAATCCGGAAGGCGGTGCTGACCGTAAAAATGGCGGCCATGGTGGCGCGCATCTTCGCGTAATCGTTCGTCCGGCGCGACATGTAAGTCGCATAGATCGGGCCGCCGATGCCGAAAAGCCCGCCAAACAACCCCCCTGTCAGTCCGGTTGCGTACCCCCACTTCGCAGTAATGAATTTCGTCGTGACGGGTTCGCGCAGCCGGTAAAGTCCATACAGCACGATCAAGGCTCCGAGCACCGGCAACAACGCAGTTCCCGGCGCCCGGCTGAGCAGGGCCACGCCGATTGCGATGCCGACGCACATTGTCGGCACGACGGTCTTGATGTCGGCGACATCGATGTCGTGGCGAAACTTGAGTCCGTTGGTCGTCGTCGCGGTGAAGTCCACCAGCACGAGTATCGGCAGAATCGTGGTGAGTGGCAGAAAGTGCGCGAGCAGCGGAATCGTCACCAGCGCAGATCCGAAGCCGGATATGCCAAGAATGGTGTACGCGACCAGGGCGACCAGCACCATGGCGACAATCGTTTCGATCGGGAAGGGCATAAGAGGCGCAACAGTCTAGCAGCTTGTTCAGGTGAGCCCCCGCGGTTTATGCCGCTGTCTGTTCGCCGCGCTCGCGACCCGGTTGTGGGGCGCTCACCTATAATGCAGCGTCTGATATTTCTCGCGGAGCGCAGCGCATGGCGGCTACTTTGAAGAACGTGGCGGTTGTCGGCGCCGGAACGATGGGCGCCGACATGGCGGTCCGGCTCGCGGCGTCGGGTTGCAACGTGTTTCTGATGGCGCGTCCCGGCAAGAGCCGCGACAGCTTCGCTCCGCGGGCGCAACGTTCGGCCGCAGACCTCGGTGCCGACTACGCGAAACTGAAGCTCGAACTGGTGCCGACCTTGCAGGCGCTTCCCTGGAAGCAGCTCGACCTTGTGATCGAGAACGTCAAGGAGGACCTCGAAGTCAAGCGGCAGGTATTCCGGGAGATGGTTTCGCTGGCGCAACCGGCAACGCCCCTGGCGAGTAACTCGTCGACTTTCTCGGTGCGGCGCATCGGCGAAGGGCTCGAAAGCCAGGAGCGCATGCTGGGCTTGCATTTCTTCATGCCGGCACACCTGATCCCGCTGGTCGAAGTGGTGATGACGCCTTATACGGACCCGATGATCGCGCAGCGCATTTACGATGAAATGGAAGCATTGCAGTTAAAGCCGGTGATGGTGAAACAGGACGTTGCGGGATTTCTGGCGAACCGCATGCAGGCGGCACTGGGGCGGGAGGCCTGGTCGTTGATCGATCGCGGTATCGCTACGCCGGAGGACGTGGACCGGGCAGTGCGCTACGGATTTGGCTTTCGTTACGTTGCCGCCGGACCGGTATTGCAGAAGGAAATTTCCGGCCTGGATGTCACTGCCGCCGCCGCGAAGAGCTTGTATCCGGACTTGTGCAACGATGACGGACCGCCACAATTTCTCACCGACATGGTTAGCCGTGGCGAGTGCGGCATGAAAACGGGCAAGGGCTTTCGCGAGTGGGACGACGCGACTATCGATGCCGAGCGCAAGCGTTACGCGAAAGCGCTGAAAGCGGCGCTGGCCATATTGCAGTCGGAAGAAGACTGAAGCCTTTGCCGGAAACAAAAGGCGCAAGAATCGGGAAGGCGGCGCAGCCCTGCGTCGTTCTGGTTCACGGGTTGTGGATGAATGCCGCCGCCTTGCGCGTGCTGCAAATGCGCTTGCGTGGCGATGGCTTCAACGTCGTTCGATTCGGCTATCCGACAGTGCGTGCCGGGCTCGACGAAGCGGCCGCGCAATTTTCGCAGCGGCTCAAGGCGTTGGACGCCGACGAGATAGACATTGTGGCGCACAGTCTCGGCGGACTGGTGACCTTGCGCACGCTTGAACTGTATCCGGACGCCCGGGTCAGAAATATCGTGTTGTTGGGAAGCCCGGTTGCCGGCAGCCTTTCCGGGCGCAGGCTGGCGAGTTTTCGCGCCGGCCGCTTGCTGCTCGGCGCCAACACCCACGTCTGGGGCGAGCGTCATTCGGTGCGTGTGCCTGCCGGTGTCGAGGTGGGCGTGATCGCGGGTACGGCGCCGGTCGGGCTCGGGCGGCTGGTCGGCAAGCTGCCGCCGCCGCACGATGGCGCGGTGAGTGTTACGGAAACGAAACTGGACGATGCAAAAGACACGATACTGTTACGCGTTTCGCACTCGGCAATGCTGTTCTCCGCGAGCGTTGCCCGGCAGATCCGCCACTTCCTGCACCACGGGCACTTCGCTCATGACGCTGCGCACTGATTTTCTCTGATGCCCGACTCGCATTTTTCTGACTCGCTTCCGTCTGGTTCTCGCAACGTTCGTCGCTGTCCTGCTGACGGTGAGTCTGTCCGGTTGCCAGACGCTGAGCTATTACTCCCAGGCGATTGGCGGACAAATCGGCGTGTGGCGCGCCGCCGAACCCATCGACGAGTTGTTGCTTGACGAGCAAACGAGTCCTGCGTTGCGGCAGCGTCTGGAACTGGTGTCCGGCATACGGACGTTTGCCGCAAGCGAACTGGCGTTGCCTGACGATGGCAGTTACCGGCGCTATGCCGACCTGAAGCGGCCCTACGTTTTGTGGAACGTGTTTGCGGCGCCGGCGTTGTCGCTGGAACCGGTGACGTGGTGTTTTCCGATTGCAGGATGCGTTGGTTACCGCGGTTACTTTTCCGAGGAAGCTGCGCAGCGCTTCGCGGACGGATTACGCGACAGAAATCTCGATGTGTACGTCGGCGGCGTAGCGGCATACTCGACACTCGGCTGGTTCGACGATGCGGTACTCAGTACCTTTATCGATTACCGCGATACGGATCTGGCAGGGCTGATTTTTCACGAACTCGCGCATCGGGTGGCCTATGCACCGGGTGATACGACCTTCAACGAATCGTTCGCCACGGCGGTCGAACTGGAAGGCGTGCGGCGCTGGCTGGAATACTCGGGCCGCAGTACCGAAATGGCCGAATTCGAACTGGCGCGCAGCCGGCACCAGGCGTTTCTCGACCTGGTGATGCGCACCCGGGACGAACTGCAGGCCATCTACGATGCCGAGACGCCTGACGAACAGAAGCAGTCGAGGAAAGTGGATACTTACACTCACTTGCGCGAAGACTACGAGGCGCTGAAGCAGACCTGGGGCGGATACGCGGGTTACGACCGCTGGTTTGCCGCACCGCTGAACAATGCGAAGCTCGCTTCGGTGGCGGCCTACAACCAGCTGGTACCCGAATTCCAGCGCTTGCTGGCGAGCAGCGGTGGCGATCTCGAGACCTTTTACCGGGAAGTCAGTGCGCTGGCGAAACTGCCGCAGGAAGAACGCCGGGCACGGCTGGCGGACGACGGTCCGCTCGGGGCCGGACATTGCCGCCGGTGTTTCTCCGGGGCAGATTTCTCCCGTGTCGGATGCCTGCAAACGCAGCTGAGTCTGTTTCCGCCCGCGGCGCGTATAGATTCGGACGATCATTGTCGACGGGAGAGGGTTGTGTCAGGAAAACGCGTCAGAAATTTCCTGCTGGCTGTCGTGCTGGGGCTGGCATCGTTCGCCAGCGCCGCGCAGGACGAGCCGGTAACACTGCGAGGGGTGCTGACCGACGGCACGCCATTCGACCTGGCGCAGCATCGCGGCAAGGTCGTGATGCTCAACTTCTGGGCAACCTGGTGCCCGGCGTGCCGCGCGGACTGGCCCGTCTGGCAGCAGGCCTTTGAGCAGTACCGCGGGTCCGGCTTCGAAATCGTTGCGGTCAGCATCGACCGCGACCAGGGTGCGCTGGAGAAATTCCTGAAGAACCATGCGTATACGGTTCCGGTCGTGTGGCGATTCGATTCGCGCGAAAAAGACAGTTTCCCGGCGATCCGCAAGACGCCGACGACCTACTTTATCGACCGCGACGGCAACATAGCGGAGCGCCGGCTGGGCCGCATCAGCCCGGCGCAACTCAACGAAACCATCGAGGCGATGCTGCAGCGGTAAACGCGCCGGTGCTAGAATCCGTGAGTCGAGTTCGGCGGGGCCTGTTGGCCCCGTCTGTTTTTTTTGTTTGACCCTTTTCCGGTAGAAGGCCATGAGCGACAACACGGACATCAACACGCTGCGGCGCATTCTCAGGCAGTCGAAAACGCTCGCAATTGTCGGGCTTTCCGCCAACTGGTATCGGCCGAGTTTCTTCGCCGCGAAATACCTGCAAGAGCACGGCTATCGCATTATTCCGGTCAATCCCGCCTATCAGGAAGTGCTCGGCGAGAAATGCTATCCGAGCCTGAAAGACATTCCTGAAAAAGTCGACATCGTCGACTGTTTTCGCAAGAGCGAGGAAATCGAACCGCTGGCCAAACAGGCGATCGAGATCGGCGCGAAAGTGTTATGGCTGCAGCTCGGTGTCGTCAACGAGAAGGCCGCAAAAATGGCGCGTGACGCCGGGCTCGAGGTCGTTCAGGACCGCTGCGTGAAGATCGAGCATGGGCGCTTGTTTGGCGGACTGAACTGGGCCGGCGTCAACACCAAGGTGATTTCCTCGAAGCGCCCGCAGTGGCTGCCCTATTAGGGCCAGTCAACAGGCGCCGATCACACAACTGATTGAGAGATTGATCGATGGCAGACAGAGAATACGGCTTCGGCACCTTGTGCCTTCACGCCGGGCAGATTCCCGACGCGGTGACTGGCGCGCGCGCTGCGCCGATATACCAGACCACGTCATACGTTTTCGATTCGGCGGATCACGCGGCCAGTCTGTTCAACCTGCAGACATTCGGTAACGTCTATTCCCGGATATCCAACCCGACAGTCGCCGTGCTGGAAGAGCGCATTGCAGCTCTCGAAGGGGGGCGCGCGGCGTTGGCGGCGAGTTCGGGGCAGGCGGCGCAGATGTGCGCGCTGCTCACGCTGCTGCGCGAAGGCGACGAACTGGTCTCGGCGAGCACGCTGTACGGCGGATCGTATTCGCAGTTCGATGTGACCTTCAGGCAGTTCGGCATCAATACGATTTTTGTCGATCCGGAAGATCCGGAAAATTTTCGCAAAGCCATTACCGGCAAGACCAAGGCCTTGTATGCGGAAACAATGGGCAATCCGCGTATCAACGTGCTCGATATCGAGGCGGTCGCCAAAATTGCAAAGGAAGCGGGCATTCCGCTGGTGATCGACAACACTTTCGCAACGCCCTACCTGTGCAAGCCGATCGAGTTCGGTGCGGATATCGTCGTGCACTCCGCCACGAAGTTCATCGGCGGGCATGGCACGACGATGGGCGGCCTGATGGTCGAGTCCGGCAAGTTTGACTGGGGAAACGGCAAGTTTCCGATGATGACGGAACCTTCGCGCGGCTATCACGGTGTGCGCTTCCATGAAACCTTCGGAGACTTCGGCTTCACCATGAAGGCGCGCATGGAGACCATGCGCACGCTCGGCCCGGTGTTGTCGCCGATGAATGCGTGGATGCTGTTGCAGGGGCTCGAAACCCTGCATGTGCGCATGGACCGGCACGTGCAGAATGCGCTCAGGGTCGCCGAGTTTCTCGAATCGCATTCAAATGTTTCCTGGGTGAATTTCCCGGGACTCAAAAGCAGTCCGCACTACGCACTGGCGCAGAAATATCTGCCCAAGGGTTGCGGCGCGATCATGACCTTCGGCATCAAGGGCGGCCATGAGGCGGGCGTGAAATTCATCGAGGCGCTGGAGTTCTTCTCGCATCTCGCCAACGTCGGCGATGCGAAAACGCTGGTCATTCATCCGGCGTCAACGACGCACCGTCAGTTGTCGGAGGAAGAGCAGATCACCGCCGGTGTCTCACCCGACATGATCCGCCTGTCCATCGGTATCGAGGACATCGACGATATCCTCTGGGACCTCGATCAGGCGCTTTCGCAGTCGGACGGCGTGAAAGGCAGTCCGCCGCAATCGGTTCGTACCGCGTCCAGACCAGGCAAACTCGCCACAAAGGCACGAAGGCGCAAAGGATCACAAAGGTTTCCGGGACCGGGTCAATTCCCTGGTGAGCCTGGTGTTCTTTGTGGCTTCGTGGTGAGATTTTGAAGGACTCTTTCCGCCCTTTCTCGCCGACGACGCGGGGACATGTGAAGACATGACCGGCTTCATACTGCCGTTGATCATCACGCTGGCGGTGCAGATCCAGGCATCGCTGGTCATTTTCACGCCCCCCATTTTGGCACCCGTCGCGCAAACCGATGTCGGCGTCAGTGCCGCCGCGGTGGGTTTGGTGACCGCGTTGATCTACATGTCATCGGTCCCCGCGGCGCTGTTCTCGGGAAAAGTGATCGCTCGCCTCGGTGCCATACGCGTCAGCCAGCTTTGCATCCTGTTCTCGTCCGCCGGCATGGCCCTGATGGCGATTCCGGACCGGTGGGTGATCGCACTCGGCGCATTGATCATTGGCGTGGGCTACGGCGCGGTGACGCCTGCATCGTCCACTGTGCTGGCCGACAAGGTGCCCGGTGGCATGCGTTCCTTGATGTTCTCGATCAAGCAGACCGGCGTGCCGATCGGCGGTGCCATTGCCGGTGCACTGGTTCCGTTTCTGATCTTGTCGGAGGGCTGGCAGTATGCGGCGGTGGTGGTCGCGCTGATCGGCGTCGTGGTCATTGCCGCGGCGCAGCCGATTCAGCGCAGCGTCGATTCAGCGCAACCGCACCGCAACGTCGCGCGTGGCACCGGGTTGCTCGAGCCGCTGCGGATGGTTTTTTCCCATGCACGCCTGCGCGAACTGGCGATATCGTCGTTCGCGTTCTCGGGCATGCAGATGTGCCTGGGGTCGTATCTGGTGGTGGTGCTGACCGAGCGCGCATTGCTGTCGGTGGCGGTGGCCGGCGGCGCCTTGTCGGTCGCGATGGTGGCCGGCATCTTCGGTCGTTTGTTCTGGGGCGTGCTTGCCGATTTCGGTTTTTCTTCCCGCTCGGTACTGGGCTCGCTTGGCGTCATGATGGCAGTCTGTGCGGGACTGGTTGCCCTGATCGACACCAACTGGTCCATGAGCCTGATCTACGTGGTGGCGTTCGTGTTCGGTGCGTCGGCGATCGGCTGGAACGGTGTTTACCTCGCTGAAGTGGCCCATATCGCACCGCCGGGACAAGCGGGCTCCGCGACCGGGGCTTCGCTGGCCATGACCTATTCCGGCGTGGTGTTTTTGCCTTCGCTGTTCTGGCTGGTGCACGCCATGACCGACAGTTACGCGCCCGGCTTCATGTTCGTCGCCTTGCTGGCCTTGTGGCGCGGCGTGGTGTTCTTGCGGCGCGCCTGAGTCTTGTTGTGAAACGCGGCGCGGTTTTTCTCTGGCTCCGCGCGCAGATCTTCCTCACGGCTTGCCGCTCGGGTGTTTGCTCAGAAAATCCTCGATCGCCCGCGCGAATTGCTCCGGCTGATCGTGATGCATCATATGGGTCGCGCCCTCGATGCGCACTTCGGTTAGCTGTGCATACGAAGCCCGGTACTGTTCGAGCAAGTCGTCCTGCTCCTTGAGAAACTTTCGCACCCAGTCGCTGCCGCTGTGAATCCATAGTACCGGCGCTGCGATGCGCTTCCAGATGGTGAGTGCTTCTTCGTAACGATAGAGCACCGGGTTGGTCGTCTTGTGTTTCGGGTCGGCGCGCAACTCGTAGTGTCCCGCTTCGACTTTCCTTGCCCATTCCGGCGCGAGAAAACCGGCGCGTTCCGCACTCAGCCCCGGCGTGTTCGAGCGCAACCGGTCGGCAACCTCCTGCAGCGAGGCATACGGCCGCAGCGTTGGCGGGTTGGCGATCTGGTCGAGCCACTTCAGCAGACGTTTCGGCGCCTGTTCGGGAACCGTCGGCGGCATGCCGAAGCCTTCGGCCAGCAGCAGCCTGGCGACGCGCTCGGGGCGAACGCCGGCGTACAGCCCGGCGATGTTGCCGCCCATGCTGTGGCCGACGATGGTCGCCGCTTGCGTGGGCGACAGTTGCGCGAGCAGGCTGTCGAAGTCGGCAACGTAGTCCGGAAACCAGTATCCGGCGCTGGCCCATTCGCTGAGTCCGAAGCCGCGCCAGTCCGGGGCCAGCACGTTCCAGTCGCCGGAAAGCGCATCGACGGTGAACTGGAACGAGGCCGATACGTCCATCCAGCCGTGCAGCATGAACAGCTTCGGCGCGCCAGGGTCGCCCCAGCTGCGCACGTGATAGCGAAGGCCGCGTATGTCGAGAAAAAGGCTGGTCGATGCTTTCATCGGTTCGCTCTTGCTGGTCGCGTCATTTGCCTGCGGCCGGTTTGCGCTGCACCGAACCCTCGGCGAGTTTGTCGACCGGTTCGAATACCTCGCGCTTCATTCGAGCCGTGTCCGTCAGGTAATCGAGGAACTGGTCGGCGGCATCGTGCCCCCAGAAAATCTCGCCGTCGACCACCAGTGTCGGCACGCCAAACACGCCGCACGCAATGGCATCCTCGGTGTTATCGCGCAACGCCTGTTTGACGGATGGATCGGATAGCCGCGCATCGACGTTATCCAATCCCAGCGCATCGGTGAGTCGGCTCCATTCTTCGGGCTTGTCGATGTCATGCCCGTCACGCCAGATGAAGTCGAAGATGGTCTTGATTGCCGCGATGTCGCAATCCATCGCGATGGCCAGTCTGAGCGGCGGCAACGGCTTGAACGGGTGCGCGGGCGGCAGCTTCATCGGGATGCCCTGGCGTTTGGCCACCCACAGCGATTGCCGGAATACGAACTTGCGCTTGGGCGCGATTTCCGCCGGACCGAGTTGCCCGTGATGATTGAGCAGGCCGGCGAACAGCACCGGCCGCGCGCGTATGTTGGCGTGCTTCGCCAGCTCGTCCAGACGGGCGGCCTGCAAATAGGCGTAAGGAGAAATAAAGTCGAAATACCAGTCGGCTGTCTTCATTGGAGCGTCGTTTGTTTGAATCGAGGTTGGTAAGGGCGGGCGCGTGAGGCAAACCGCATCCTAACCAAATAGTTTGCGCGCTGCCGTCTTCGCGTCCTTTGCGGGCTACTCCTGCGCCATCATCGGTTCCGAAGGCCGGTTCTGGCGAATGTTGAGCCAAGATACCAGCGCCAGTGCGAATCCGATCAGCGCCATGCCGGTCAGCTCCAGCGGGCCGGGCCGCTCTCCCAGTTGCAGCCACGAACTGAATCCCGCGACGACCGGCACGCCGAGTGAAGACAGGCTGGTCGTGCCGGCGGGCAATCGGTGCAACACGTACAACCACATCGCCCAGCCGAGGCCGGTCGCGCCAACGCCGATGAACAACGCGCAGACGATAAACGTCGGACTCCATTGGATGGCAGTGGTGTCGAGCAGTCTCTCGGCCATGATGACCGGGATCGTGCCGATCGCCATTTGCCAGAAGGTGAAACCGATGACGTCGACCTTTTCCCGCGAGTGCAGGTATTTCGCGCACACGACACTGACGGCCCACGCCATGCCGCAAAGCACGGCGAGCGACTTGCCGATCAACGAGGTAAGCAGGTTCCACGGCTGCAGGATCAGCACCAGGCCTGCCATGGCCATGGTCATCGCAAGCCACTGCCAGCCGCGGATGCGTTCGCCGAGAACCGGCCAGGCGAGCACGGCCACCCAGAACGGCATGATGAAGACGAGCACGGATGTCTTGCCCGGCTCGCCGCGATCGAGGGCAAGCACATTGGTAATGGTGAACGTGGCGGTTTGCAACAAACCGATCACGATCAGCCACTTCCAGTGCGCCGGGCGCAGCGAGGCTTTTGACCACAGCAGAAAAGCGAACAGAAACAACGTGCCAAGCGCCACGCGAACAACCGAAACGTCCAGTGCGCTCGCGTAACGCAGCGCAATCTTGGTGGCGATCCAGGCATAACCCCAGATCAGGATGAGCAGGATCATGACGATCCAGGCCCGCTGCGTTTCGCGCCAGCCCGTCACCGGCTGTTATCGCCGCCGGATTTTGATTGCGCGCGTGTCGCCGCTGAACGCATGTCGTTGAAAACCGGGAGGATTAAAAAAATCAGTGCAGCAAAACGCGACAGCGGCTGACACAGGTGTGCAGCCGCTGCTGTTCGCTGGATATTGTAACTGTCGATGAGGCGGATGCCGTGGCCGGACTCGCGTCGTAAAATACGCCCATGGCCCAACCGCGTTTCGTACATCTGCGACTGCACAGCGAGTACTCCATTTCGGACGGAGTGACGCGGATCAAGCCGGCCTGTGCCAAGGCCGCGGAAGACCGGATGCCGGCGTTGGCGCTCACTGACCTTGCCAACCTGTTCGGCATGGTCAAGTTCTATCAGGCCGCGCGCGGCAAGGGGCTCAAGCCCATCATCGGTTGCGATGTCTGGATCAGCCGCGACAAACCCGAACAACCGTGCCGCTTGCTGTTGCTCGTGCAGAATCGCGCCGGTTATCTGCGCCTGTGCGCCTGGCTGACGCGGGCGTATCTGCAAAACCAGCACCGCGGCAGAGCCGTGCTGAGTGCGGACTGGATCGCCGAGGACGGTAGTGACGGCCTCATTGCGCTCTCGGGCGGTCCCGCTGGCGATGTTGCCCAGGCCCTGCTGGCGGGCAACATCGACGCGGCGAGCGCATGCGCGAAACAGTGGTCGGAATTGTTTCCGAACCGCTATTACCTCGAACTGCAACGCGCCGGCCACGCCAACGGCGAGGTCCTGGTGCGGCAGACGGTCGCGCTGGCTTCGCGCCTGCGCTTGCCGGTGGTGGCGACGCATCCGGTCGAGTTTCTCAGCCGCGACGAGTTTCTCGCCCACGAAGCGCGCGTGTGCATATCCGAGGGTTATGTGCTTTCGGATCAGCGCCGGCCGCGACCCTATACCGAAGAGCAGTATTTCAAGACCCAGGCGGAAATGGCGGAGCTTTTCGCCGACTTGCCGCAAGCGCTGGAGAACTCGGTGGAAATCGCGCGCCGCTGCAGCCTGGTGCTGGAACTGGGCAAACCGCAGTTGCCGCAGTTTCCGACACCGGGCGGCATGCCGCTGGAGCAGTACCTTTCGCAACAGTCGGCAAAGGGGCTCGAAGACCGGTTGTCACAGTTGTATCCGGATGCGGCCGAGCGCGAGAAGGTCTTGCCGCGTTACCAGGAGCGACTGGAGTTCGAGATCCAGACCATCGTGCAGATGGGATTCCCCGGTTACTTCCTGATCGTTGCCGACTTTATCAACTGGGCCAAGAACAACGGCGTGCCGGTTGGCCCCGGAAGGGGCTCCGGCGCGGGGTCGCTGGTGGCGTATTCACTGGGTATCACCGATCTCGATCCGTTGCAGTACAACCTGCTGTTCGAGCGCTTCCTCAATCCGGAACGGGTTTCGATGCCCGACTTCGACATCGATTTCTGTCAGGACGGGCGCGACCGCGTCATTGGATACGTGCGCCAGAAATACGGCAGCGATTCGGTCTCGCAGATCGCCACCTTCGGCACCATGGCCGCCAAGGCGGTGGTGCGCGATGTTGGCCGCGTAATGGAGTGGAGTTACGGCCGTACCGACGAACTCGCCAAACTGATTCCGTTCCAGCCGGGCAAGCTCATCACGCTGGAGATGGCGCGCGAGATGGAGCCCCGGCTCAAGGAACGCGAAGAATCGGACGAGGAAACGCGCGAGTTGCTGGCGCTGGCCGGGCAACTGGAGGGGCTGACGCGTAACGTCGGCATGCATGCCGGGGGCGTGCTGATCGCGCCGGGAAAACTCAGCGATTTTTGTCCGCTGTACTGCGCTTCCGGTTCGGAGAACGCGATCTCGCAACTCGACAAGGACGACGTCGAGCAGATCGGCCTGGTGAAGTTCGATTTTCTCGGTCTCACCACGCTCACCATTCTCGACTGGACACTGCGGTTTATCCGGCGTCTCGATCCGGATTCGACGCTCAGGCTCGAAGAAATTCCGCTCGACGATGCGGCGGCATACCAGATCTTCGTCAAAGGCAACACGACATCGGTATTCCAGTTTGAATCGCGCGGCATGCGCGACCTGGTGCAGCGTGCGCGGCCGGACCGCTTCGAGGACATCATCGCTCTGGTTGCGTTGTTCCGTCCCGGTCCGATGGATCTGATTCCGGACTTCGTCGAGCGCAAGCACGGTCGCCAGCGCGTTGTGTATCCGGACCCGCGCGTCGAGCCGATCCTGTCCGAGACCTACGGCATCATGGTCTATCAGGAGCAGGTGATGCAGATGGCGCAGATCATCGGCGGGTACTCGCTCGGCGGTGCCGACCTGTTGCGCCGTGCCATGGGCAAGAAGAAGCCCGAAGAAATGGCCAAGCACCGGACCATTTTCCTTGAAGGTGCTGCAAAGAATGGTTTGTCCGCGCACAAGGGCAACGAAATCTTCGACCTGATGGAGAAGTTCGCCGGCTACGGCTTCAACAAATCCCATGCGGCTGCCTATGCGCTGGTCGCGTACCACACGGCCTGGTTCAAGACGCATCATCCGGCCCCGTTCATGGCGGCCAACTTCTCGGCGGTGATGGACGACACCGACAAGGTGCAGCAGTTCTACGGGGATTGCATCAGTAACGGCCTGCAAGTCCTGCCGCCCGATATTCACGAATCGGAATACCGTTTCGTGCCGGTGGACGAAAAGTCCATTCGCTACGGACTCGGCGCGGTGAAGGGCACGGGCGAAGCGGCAATCGAACACATCATCGCGGAACGGGCTAACGGGCCGTTCGCGGACCTGTTCGACTTCTGCCGCCGCGTCGATCGCCGTCTGGTGAACCGGCGCGTGATCGAATCACTGGTGCGCGCCGGCGCCTTCGATTCGGTGGACGAACACCGCGCGCGCCTGTTCGCGTCCGTGGGTATTGCGATGGCTGCGGCAGACCAGGAGAGCCGGGCCGCGGCACAGGTCAGCCTGTTCAGCGACGAAGCAGCCCCGGTGGGCGGCGTGGCGATGGTCGATGCGGCGCCGTGGGACGAGCGGCTGCGCCTGCAAAACGAAAAGCTGGCGCTTGGCTTCTATTACAGTGGCCACCCGTTCAGCTATTACGAGCGCGAGTTCGCGTCGTTCGTTTCCACCCGTCTCGACAGGTTTCAGGCGCCGCCGCCCGAAGAAGGCGCGCGCACGCAGTTGCTGGCCGGCGTGGTCGAGTCGGTGCGTGTGCAACGAACCGGCAACGGCCGGATGATGGTGATGGTCGTGTCGGACGGCACGGCCAGCCAGGAAGTGGTCGTCTACGATGAGGTGCTGAACCAGTACCGCAATCTGGTGAAAGAGGACGCAGTGGTGCTCATCGAGGCGAAAGTGCGTTCGTTCCGGCGCGGCGGCGATAACGGCGAGAACAGTGTGTTTGTCAGGATTGCTGCCGAACACATTTTTGATCTCGCCGGCGCGCGCGAACGTTTTGGCCGTTCCTTGCGTCTGGCAATGAACGGCGCGGCCGACGCCTCACGGCTGAAACAATTACTCGAACCCTATCGTAATGGTGCGCTCAAGGTGTGCGTGGCCTACACCAGCGCCAAGGCGCAAGCGGAATTCGATCTCGGTGAAGACTGGAAAGTCAGGCCGGACGACGCGCTGATTGCAGAACTCGGCAAATGGCTGGAGCCCGAGAACGTGCAGGTCCTCTATCAGTAGCCGGGAAGCTGCCGCGCGCCGATTGCAGTCCTCTGAAAAAACTTCCTGACCGGACTATCTGTTATCGCCAACGTTCCTCGGTGCGAACCGCGAACCACTGCGCGCTGGAGCCGGTGCGATCCGTGTCGGGAATTTCGCGGGCATGAAGTACGCGAAGTTCGACTTCTCCGCCCTTCCGCCCGAGCGTCGGAACGTACTCGAGTTCGAGTAAGGCACCGGGCATGGCACCGGAAACCGCGGGCGAGCAGTAAGGCGATTCCTCAAGGCGAAAATACACCAGCAAGGCGGGCGGCAGACCTTCTTCGGTTGTGATGCTCGGATGCGGTTGTTCCCGGAGGAACGTCGCCTTTGCAGCGGCGCACCCCGGAAGTGCCACCTGGTCCATGCGCACAATCAGAACCTCTCCGGACAGGAAGCGATGACCGGACAAGGGTTTCCAGTCGGCACAGTATGCACAGGACGGAGTTTCCTCCGCTCGCCCGATTCCGGACAATGCGGCCATCAGGACCAGGGCAATCATCGCGCGCGCAGTGGTGGTCAATTGGGGCAATCCTTCACGTTGTTTCCTGGGTTGCCCGCGCACGGTGGCCGACAACGAGCTCAACACCTGCAATATAGCATTCGCCTGCCGCTGGCTCTTGCAAATCACCGCGGCGGAATGCACCCCAGGGACTTCGACAATGGCTAGCAATGCAGCGAACCCTCGTGCCGTTGTGCAAGGTGTGCCGACCTACGAAGGAGTGACTGAGTGCAGCGAGGGTGTGGTCGGCATTCGCGAAAGCCAGGTGCTATGTTGCAAGACCTGACCCCAATTATTTTTTGCTATCTGCGCATCAAGTAATAAGGGAAGCTCGCGCGCGGCCTCGACGAGGCGGATGCGCGCGGCTGGACGGTGGTGAGCATGCGCGGCGACTGGAAAAGGGTCTATCCCGGACCCGGTCGCTGAGCAGACGGCGAAGGCCTGCGATCCGCGCATCAAGTAATAAGGGACAGACCGAACCTGCCAAATCATGTCGCCAAATGGCGACTGCTCTGCCGTTAGTTCCACGATTTATCTCATCCTTACCGCACTTTCCAGGTGCGGTGACCGTTTGTCGTGCCAAAACCGCCACACGGCGGACTGGAGTTTCCGAGAGCGTGAAATGGGCGTGAAATTGGTTCATAGGGAGCGCAGTAATTGACGGGGTGAAGTTCTCCGAAACGCAAAGGAGCGCAATCATGACCCAAGCTTCAATACCGGCCGGCAGCCGGCCAATCGTAAGAGCCATGCCGCGGATAACGGCGGCGCACAAGGCATTGCTCGAACACAAAGTGATGCCAATTAATTCGCTGCACCACGGCGCTTACTACAGCGGATTTCTGGACGATGCGACAGCCACCTGCCGTTGGAACGCTGAAAAACGGCGCTTTGTCTTTTGGGATCAGGCCATGCAACAACCCGGATCAAAGACAATCCCGCACGTCGCGGATCTCGGCCCGGGACCGCGATTCGCACCGATTTCCCGACAGGAGCCAGACGGGAGATCGCGGGTCAGCGACTTCACGCTCGTAACGGCGGGTTGAACGAGAACGCGATACCTGGAACGCCATAGGGGCGGAAGTGATCCGAAAGATGTGTCTCTGACTCTGTTTACCAGGCAGATGACGAGGCACATTACGATGAAGAAAGGCGCCGAGCTCCTGGCTCTACGCTAGAGAATCTCGAAGACTTCGGTTCAGCGCGGTCCGCTTTTCGCCAACCGATCCCTACCGCAACGATTTCATTGAGCCAGGCGTATTTTTGCGAAGACGCAAAAAGGGGCTTGCATGGTTGCAAGCCCCTTTTCGCAAGTGCAGCAGGCGATCGCTTCTGGCTGACACACCAGCAACGATCGGCCTATCGCGCAAACTTTTGCATGTACTCGAGAATGTCTTTCATCTCTGCATTGCTTGGAATCTCGACGCCACGCCAGTCGCGCTTGCGGAAGTTCTTCATATTGTTCTCCATCCGCGACACCACCGCTTCCCATTCCGAAGCCGTATGGAGTCGTGGCGACGGTTGTGCGTGACACTGGGTGCAATACCGGCTGACCAGTTTCGCGCCTTCCGAGTCCGGGGCCGGGAGCGAGCTTGCGGCTTGTCCGCCGGGCATCGGCCCGCCCCACATCCATCCCATGCCGCGCATCGTTTGCATGTTCCGGTACATGCCTTGCCAGTGTTCCTGTATCAGTCGTCGCCGGTCGGCGGGGTCCGGGGTAGACCAGATCGTTGCCATCTGATCGTGCATCAGTTGCATGTTCTCCAGCATCCGGGAACGATATTCTTCAGCATCCACGTCAGCCGGCAGTTCCCAGCCGCCGCCGGGTCCACCCACCAGCGGACAACCCGTCATCCAGTCGCCGGGGTCGTGCCACCCCATCATTCCGCGGCCCATCATGCCCGGGCCCATTTCGCGACCGTGCATCATCCATGGCATCGATTGCATGCCCTGCATGTATTCCAGCATCGACGCCCAGTTTTGCTGCACCAGCCTTTGTCGAGGCTGTGCACCCTCCGTTTCACCAAGTGCATCGATCTGTTCTTGCAGCGCTTCAATCTGGCGCTGGAATGCCTCGATCTCTTCATCGCTGGGGGCTGATGCCATCTTGCTATCCCCAGCCGTGCAGGCCGGCAAGCCCAGGGCCATGATTCCAAGAACAAGCCGTGACCAGAATTGTTGGAAAAATCCGGCGAGCGTTCATGTTTCCTCCTTGCTTGAACGTCAACAACGTGAAAGGGGACGGTCTCGCTTCAGTTATCGGTGACTGGAATGGCGCGTTTGCCGCTGCCGCGTATTGCAGCACGCTGAGCGGCCAGTTCCTTGCGTGCTTGTCCGATGATGTGTCTTGCCGCCAGCAGGCCGAGCGTGGCAAGCAGGACGGCCACGCCGACGTCCGGCCAGATGGACCCGGTGCCGAACACGCCTGCTGCCGCCAGCATGACCGCGACATTGCCGATTGCGTCGTTACGCGAGCATAGCCACACCGAGCGCATGTTCGCGTCACCATCCCGGAAGGCATACAGTAGGAACGCAACGCCGACGTTGACGAGCAGTGCCAGCACCGCGACGAGTGCCATGGTTGCAGGTTCCGGCGAGGCGCCCCGCAGTACGTTCCAGCTTGCCGCCAGCAATACGGCCATGCCGTACCCGCCCATCACCCAGCCCTTTGTCAGCGCCACGCGGCTGCGCCACAGGGCGCCGGCGGCGAGCGCGAGCAGACTGACGCCGTAGTTGGCCGCGTCGCCGAGGAAATCGACGGCATCGGCCATCAACGCCGTGGAATCGGCCTTCCAGGAAGCGCCCGCCTCGACAAAGAACATGCCGGCATTGGCGATCAGCGCGATCCATAACACCCGGCGGAAGCGCCCCTGATGGGAAGGCGGCATTGAATCGAAGCCCGTGTTGCAGCAGTCACTCATGTCATCGACCGAGGCATTTGTTAACATCCCCATTGAAAACCCTGGAGTGAGTCCAGAGTCAAGGTGCAGGAGAAGACCATGCGTATCGGTGAGCTTGCCAGAAGCGTGCATCTGGGGGTGGACGCCATCCGATTCTACGAGCGCGTTGGATTACTGCCCGAACCCGCGCGCACCGCGTCGAACTATCGCGACTATTCCGGCCTTCATGTCGAGCGCCTCGCCTTCATCCGCCGTTGCCGCGGTCTTGACATGTCGCTCGATGAAATCCGCGCACTGCTGGAAGTCTGCGCTGAACCGCAGCGACAGTGCAATGCGGTCAACGATCTGTTCGACGACCATATCGCCCAGGTGGATACACGAATCGTTGAACTGCAAAAGCTGGCCAGTGAACTGAAGCGCATGCGCACGCTGTGCCGTGTCCCCGGCAAGGCAAAGAACTGCCGGGTGCTGAAGACGCTGCGCCAGTCTTGATCCTGCCGAGTGTCCAGGTTCCCCTGGCGCATCCCGACCGTCATAACAAGGGGCTGCGTGATGGGTTGAAGGTTCCCGGGCGGATCGAACGCGTTCAGGCTTGGCCGCGCAACGGTGCGGGGAAGGTGACGAACGAAACGTTGCGCACCCGATTCGCACCCGAGCAGTAGGCAAGCCGCTTGCCCGGGTAGCCCGTTGGGATCGGCTAAAAGCACGCTGCCCCCTTGAATGTTGTTAAACAACAGCCAAATGTGGGGAAACCTCAGGGCCTGGCCCCGATCAGGATCAGGTCACCAAACTCGCAACGCACATTCCTGATTGGGAATGGGCTTCTGATCCGTTGCGCTCTGAAATTCTTGCCGATTGCGCATACTCCAGACATGGAAATCCCAGCACGACGAGAAGGTTTACCCGGTGTCTACGCTGCTGTACCGTGTCCGCGTCAGTTTGGATATCAAAACACCAAAAGCAAATGGCCAAGGAGCCCCCCAAGATGAAACCCAATTGCACTATCGTGCTCGCAGTTGTTTGTTTGCCACTGATTCTGGCGGGTTGCACGCAAGAGCTGTGGAATCCGAGAATGCGCCGTCGGAGCCGGGCGATTCGCAGTATGTACTGGATCGCACTCATCTTCCGATACGCGAACCGGAGCGACCGAAATACAGTGAGCTCGAGTGCAGCGAATGTAGAGCCGCCACCTCTCTTTGCAGTCAAGGCCCCTGAGAAGGCGCCCAACGTTGTTATCGTACTCATTGACGACATCGGTTTCGGTGGTCCCAGTACGTTTGGCGGGCCGATTGAGACGCCGACGCTGGACGGATTGGCAGAAGCAGGCCTCACGTACAACAACTTCCACACCACCGCATTGTGTTCGCCGACGCGCATGGCGCTCAAGACAGGGCGAAACCACCACACCGGAAATACCGGGTCCATTATGGAAACGGCCACCGCTTATCCCGGAAATACCGGGCAAGTGCCAAACAGTGTTGCGCCACTTGCGGAAATCTTGCGTCTCAATGGTTACAGCACCAGCGCGTTCGGCAAGTGGCATGAAACCGCAGCCTGGGAAACCAGTGTCTCCGGACCCTACGATCGCTGGCCTACGCACCAGGGATTCGACAAGTTTTACGGCTTCATCGGCGGCGAGACGGATCAATGGTATCCGCTGATATACGATGGGGTGACTCGTGTGACGCCACCAAAGTCGGATGACTATCATTTCACGACCGACATGACCAACCAGGCGATCGGCTGGGTACGAGCGCAGCAATCGATGACGCCGGATAAACCGTTTTTCGTGTACTACGCGACAGGTGCCGTGCATGCGCCGCATCACGTTCCGAAAGAATGGGCCGACAAGTACAAGGGCAAGTTCGACGCAGGATGGGATGCCGTCCGTGCAGAAACCATTGCCCGGCAGAAGGAAATGGGCGTCGTTCCTGCGAGCACGGAGCTGGGGCCGAAACCGGAAGATCTCAAGGATTGGGAGGCACTGTCTGACGACGAGCGGCGCCTGTTCAGTCGACAGGCCGAGGTATTCGCCGGATTCCTCGAGCAAACCGATCACGAGATAGGCCGTCTTGTTTCTGCGATCGAAGATATCGGTGAGCTGGACAATACATTGTTCATCTACATAGCGGGTGACAATGGGACAAGTGCCGAGGGCGGGTTCGTCGGCATGTATAACGAGATGACCTATTTCAACGGCGTTGTCGAAAAAGTGGAAGACCTGCTGCCACTGATGGACGAGTGGGGTGGCAAGGAAACCTTCCCGCACATGGCGGCGGGTTGGGCGGTCGCTTTTGATTCGCCGTTTACGTGGACGAAACAGGTAGCGTCAGACTTCGGCGGAACGCGAAACGGTATGGTCATACACTGGCCGGAAGGCATTGAGAGCAAGGGTGGGCTCCGCAGCCAGTTCGGGCACGTCATTGATATCGCCCCGACCATTCTCGAAGCAGCAGGGATTCCCGAACCGAAAAGCGTCAATGGGACGGAACAGACTCCTATTGAAGGCGTGAGCTTGCTGTACTCGTTCGACAACCCGGAGGCCAAAGAGCGGCACACCACGCAATACTTCGAGATCTTTGGAAACCGGGCGATCTATCACGACGGCTGGTTCGCGCGAACACTCCACCGGGCGCCCTGGCAGACAAGCGGTTTTCCACCACTGGAAAATGACGTCTGGGATCTTTACAAGATTGATGAAGACTTCAATCTGCAGAATAACCTGGCGGGCGGCAACCCGGAGAAACTTGAGGAGATGAAACTGCTGTTCATGAGTGAAGCGGAGAAGTACAACGTGCTGCCAATAGACGATCGCTTTCTGGTGCGTGTGAATGCTTCGTTGGCGGGGCGGCCGGATATCATGGGCGATCGAACGTCGCTAACGCTTTACGACGGCATGGACGGCATGCTGGAAAACTCTTTCATGAACGTCAAGAATCGTTCCAAGACCATCACGGCTGAGTTGGAAATTCCGGAGGGGGGAGCAGACGGGGCGATTCTGTCTCAAGGCGGAAAGTTCGGCGGTTGGTCGCTTTACATGAAAGACGGCGTGCCGGCATACACGTACAACTTCCTGGGCCTTCAGCGATTCGTCATCTCGGGCGACAGCGCGCTTCCGGCGGGCAAGAGTACGCTAGTACTCGATTTCGCGTACGACGGGGGTGGTCTGGGCAAAGGCGGGCTCGCGACACTGTCGGTCAATGGCAATAAGGTGGGTGAAGGCCGGGTCGAGATGACACAGCCGATGGTGTTCTCGGCCGACGAGACGGCCGACGTCGGCCTCGACAACCAGACGCCGGTTGCCGTGGGTATCGGCGTTGGCCGTGACGAGACCCGGTTCACCGGCACTATTCACAGGATCACGCTGGATGTCGGCGACCTTGAATAAGGATCGATTGGTTCCGACATTGACAATCGCGGTCAGCCGTCAGCGGAATGCCCGGCAGGGCGCGGGACCCTGAAGTCCTTGCTAACGTACAGAGCCCCGCTACCAAAATGAACAAAGGGCCCCTTTTATGAGGTCCTTACGTTGTTTGGAAGTGAGAAAATTTGCACGCACGCAGTGCGGTGAGGGTCGGCCTTGGGGAGATCCGGACAAACGGGGCTCCGAATGCTTGAATGTTCTCTGCCCGGGTGCCTTCGCGAATTTCTGTTGGCAGCAAATGACCGGTTGGTTCGTCATGACGGCCACTATTTGTTTTTGACCGTCAGACTTACGGGTCGGGCTGGCCTTCCGGGGATTCGAAATTCGTTATCCCGGGTTCCTTTAATTGAATTGCAGAACCGAGGACTTTTACCGTGCATACGCATCATTTGAACCGTTGGGCACACGACCACGTCTTCAATCAGGACGAGAGGCGAGCGGGGGAGCGGCGCACGCTGCTCGTGGTCGCGATCACCGCCGTCATGATGGTGATCGAGATTGCCGGCGGGCTTATCTACGGGTCGATGGCCTTGCTCGCCGACGGACTCCATATGGGATCGCACACCGCGGCGCTCGGGCTTGCGGTGTTTGCCTACGTGATCTCGCGTCGCCTGGCGTCGGATCGCCGCTTCGCGTTTGGTGTCGGCAAGATCAACAGCCTTGCCGGTTTCGGCAGCGCGGTGATGCTGATGGGTTTTGCGCTGATCATGGTCATCGAGAGCACGCAGCGCCTTTTCAACCCGCTGTCCATTGCCTTCGATCAGGCACTGATCGTGGCAACCGTGGGCCTGGTGGTCAATGGCGTGTCCGCCTGGGTGCTGATGTCGACGCCGCACGAGCATCACCATGGCCACGGCGATCATCACCATCACGATCACAATCTGCGCGGCGCCTACCTGCACGTGCTGGCCGATGCACTGACGTCGTTACTGGCGATCTTCGCATTGCTCGCCGGCAAGTACCTGGGCGTGGTCGCGCTCGATCCGCTGATGGGCATCGTCGGTGCGATACTCGTCGCGCGGTGGTCGTTTGGTCTTATCCGCGATGCGTCGCGGGTGTTGCTGGACCGGCAGGCCGAAGCGCATGAGGTTGACGCGCTGCGAAAGGCGATCGAGCACGACTCGACCGATCGTGTCTCGGATCTGCACGTCTGGAGCATCGGCCACGGCATACTCGCCGCGGAGATTGCCGTCGTCAGCGACAAACCCCGCGATCCCGGCTACTACAAATCGCTGATTCCCCCGAAACTGAACATCGTGCACGCGACGGTCGAGGTGCATCAATGTCGGGATCACGCGTGAGTTCCTGGGGCGCGGATATCGGAAGGACTTAGCCTGTTGCCTGATACTTGGCCAATGGGGTCAGCTCAGCCTGACCCCGTCGGTTCCCCTGCAGCGACTGGTTGCCAGCTATTTCAGACGCCGATTTTCCCGCCGTCGTCCCGAGTAATCACGATGGTCGCGGAACGCGGGCGGTTGCCCGCGGTGCCGGGCCAGGTACTGCTCGGGTTTGCGAGGTTGGCAGCCGACGTATCCTCCCCCGGATGCTGGATGTTCACGAACAAGGCCTTGCCGTCCGGTGATTCGGCCAGGCCGGTGATTTCGCACTGCACTGGCCCCACCAGGAATCGCCGCAGTTTCTGTCCCGGTTGTGCGCCCACGTAGGTCTGCACTTCTTTCGTCGCGTTGCTGGCGTCGGTATTGGTAATTAGTTTCGCCGTCCCGTCGCCGACCGCACCCGGCAATGCGGCGAGCAGCATGCAGTTGGTAACGTCGGTGTAGGCACCGTCATCGGTTTGGATCCAGCAGATGTTGGTTGCCGTGCTGAACCACAGCCCATCGGGGCTGGAGAAGTCGTTTTCTGCATCCAGCGCGGAAAGATTGACGTTGGCCTGATCGGCGGTCGAGCGCGCGCCAAACAGGTACACGTCCCAGCGGAATTCGGTTGCCGAAGCATCACCGTCGGCCTCCAGCCAACGAATGATGTGGCCATTCGGATTGCCGCGCTGCGCGGTGCCGTTGGTGCGCGGGTCGTTGTAGTGGCGCGGATTGGCCGCGTCGGTGGCCGCAAGTGAACGCAGCGTTGCGTTGTTATTGGTGAGTGTCATGTATACCGCACCGGTGACGGGATCGACGGCACCCCACTCCGGCCGGTCCATCTTCGTGGCGCCCACGGCGTCGGCGGCCAGCCTTGCATGTATCAGGACATCGGCCTGGCTCGCAAACGGATAGACCGGGTTGCTCGAGTCCAGCGGTGCGACGCCGAATTTCAGTTCGATCCACTGGCCGCTGCCATCAGCATGGAATTTTGCGACGTACAATCGCCCATCATCGAGATACTTGTCTCCTCCAGCCAGGCCGAGATTGGCGTCCGCCGGATTCCAGAGCGCGTTCGACACATATTTGTAAATGTACTCGTTGCGCGAATCGCATCCCATGTAGTAAACCAGCGGCTTGCCGGTTTTTTCCTTCGCTGGCCATGCGCCTTCGTGGGCGAAGCGGCCCATGCCGGTGCGCTTGCGTGGTGTGCTCTGCGGATCGAAAGGATCGATTTCGACATTCCAGCCGTAGGTGTTCGGGCCGTTGCGGTAGTCAGCGTCTGCGCCTGAGCCCCGTACTTCGGCGTTCCAGCGTCCGTATTGCTCGTCGAAGGTATCGGGAGACACGGTTGCCCAGAGTTCGCGCCCATTACCGGCGATGCCGTAGCGCGCCAGGGCGGTCAGTTCCTTTGCTGTGCGGTTGATATTGTCGGTGGCGGCAACGCGACGGAAGTAGCCCGCCCAGTTTTCTTCGCAAGTCAGATAGGTTCCCCAGGGCGTATAGCCGTTTGCGCAATTGTTGACGGTGCCGCGGGTATGGGTGCCGGCCGGCGAATACTTCGTGGCCATGAACGTCGAACCGGCCGCCGGACCGGAAAGCGCGATGTCGGTCAGGGTATGGATGCGCCGGTTGAAGGCGGAATCCCGGACATATCGCCAATTGCCATCTGCGCCGCGCTCGATTTCGACGACCGAAACCCCATGCACGAAAAATTCGCGCATCACTTCCTCCGGCACCGTGCGCACGCCGCCGACGATCGTCTGGCCGTTGGGGTGGAGAAACAGCGGGGTGATCGCTTCGTGATTGATGCACAACAACGCGCGGCGGGAGGCTGTTTCCTGGTGCTTGCCGTTGGGTCCGAGGCCGAAATAATGCATGCCGTCGTGATGATCGCCGGCGCGCAGCGCAAAGGTCGCCGCCAGGTCCGATCCGTCATTGGCATACTCGGAGAGGCCTGACGCGAGCGGATCGCCAAGGCGGTACAACACACGTGCGGTGTAACCATCGGGAACGGTTACTACATCCGCCAGATTCTTCGTCACCGCGTTGAACCCAAGAGTTACCGGACGTTTGGCGCCTTTGGTGCCAACCTCCCCGACTGCGCACCCCGACAGGAAAGAGGCCGAGGTCCCCAGAAATGACAGTGCGCCCAGACCCAATCCACCTTTCACCAGTGCCCGGCGCGAAGGGTTGAGCAATCGCTCTCCGATCAATTCCCGGATATGCGGGTTGGAGGAATCATTGGTGTCGAACTCGTCATCGTGAATGGCCATGGACATTTCTCCCCTTGTGAAGTTGGAGAAAGTCTGCGCGGTGGCAATGACAGTAACGTGAACGCCCGATGACGGAACGATGACCGCCGGTCACTACGGAAAAAATCTGCCGGCCACAAAACCCCAAAGTGGATCAGCGCAACCTAGGCAGTTGGCTCGGCAGCAGATGCTATATTGCAAGACCTGACTCTGATGACTGATGACCGCGCAAAGTCCTTTATGCGCGCTCAACAAAAGTAGCAAAAGAGTAAAGTGGGGGGTCGATTGTCTGGAACCGGTTTCGAAAGGGGGGCGCAGATGCGCGAAAGAATTAACCGATTCGGTGGTTTCCTGGTGGAGGGATTCCATTACCTCGCGCTCTTTGCCATCGGCAGTGCCATCGTCTGGTCCGCGGTCGTGGCCTTTATTGGCATGACCGGCAAGGGCCATGCTTCAATTGATGACATCCTGCTGCTGTTCATCTACCTCGAGCTCGGGGCCATGGTAGGCATCTATTTCAAGACCAACCACATGCCGGTGCGCTTCCTGATCTACGTCGGAATCACTGCGCTGACGCGCCTGCTGGTCGGAGACATCGCTGCCCACCATAAGCTCGACTGGGGGCTACTGGTGGTCCCGACCGCGATCCTGCTGCTCGCTCTTGCCAATCTGGTGGTGCGCTACAGCTCGGCGCGCTTTCCGTCCGTGAGCGCCGATCGGCCGTGAGGAAGGAAGACAACTTACTTGAGACCGGTCGGCGTGAACAAGTGTGGAGTTAAATGGGTCGAAGCACTTTATGCTTTCGGAACCCCTTTACGCTTTCGGTGATGCGCACGCCAGCGCGTCGCAGCGGCCAATTACATTGCAAGACCTGACCCCAATGTTTCTGTGGAACGCGATCGCCACCGCTTGAGGTGTTGTACACCGGGTCGTCTGCCGGGTGAGCCAGTTGGGGATTGGTCGCGCTTTGCGCGAGCCACAGCTCTTGTGAGCATTGCCATGACACCTTGGCGGTACCAACATTTCTCAGGGGCAGCTTTTGCTGCCAGGGCGCGTTGCCTGAACATCGGCATCGCGCTTGATCCTGATGGGCGACAGGCACGACACGGTCGTAGCCATGATTGAGGAAACGGGTTCTATGTGACAACAACTCGGGTATGAGTGTAGAGCTTGTTGTTAGCAATCAGCAATGCGGTTCAACTTTGCCCTTGACTCAGGGCCGCCTAATCGGTGACCCCAATGTTTCCGCACATGCCGTCGTTGGGCATCAGATTAAACCGGAGCGCACGCTGCTTCGGGACCTTTACGGCGTGCTTATAGCCTCCATCCTCTGAAAGGGGTGAATTGTCAGCAGATCCGTTTAGCGAGCAAGGTGGAAAGATCTGGTAGGGCGCATTGTCTGCTTTCGGCAACCTTGGTTTTACACCCACAAACCGAGACATTGCTCCTTGAGGTAGTCTTCATCTAATTCGCAGCACATCCACTTCCGATTCAAGGACTCCGCCACTTCACCTGTAACACACGATCCTCCGAACGGATCAATAACCAAATCGCGCTCGTCGGTGAGCATGCGAATAAAATACTCGGGTATGCGGGAAGGGAATCGTGCTGGTGAACTGGCAGATTGTTGGCCCTGCAATACGCTTGGTACGTACCGTTCGATTCGGTATTTGCCAATGCAAGGAGATTCGGCGGCACTGATCCTCCATTGTCCTTTCCGAACTTGTCGGAAATGTCATGACCCGATGGACGACGCTTCGGCGTGTAGCCGTTTGCCAACAGGGCCTTCATCGAATCACTGTATGGTGCGAGGATTCGCTTGTTAGAGGCCTTAGGCCAAGGCGTCTTTGACAACCACCAGATGCAATTGACGGCATCTTTGACCCTGACTCTTCGAACGTTTACCCACTCCGCTGGAGTCGGAAGCTTCGCCGGATTCCACCAATAGTGCTCTTGGCAAAGGTGAAATCCATACTCCCGGCAAAGCGCTATCAGCAGTTCAAAGTGGTAAAGAGAACGGGTAGGCGTACCGGGCTTCCAAGCTCCGCCAATATCAATGACAAGGCTGCCTTTGTCTTTCAGTACCCGGTGCATTCCTTGTGCGAAGGGACGGAACCCACTCGATGTACCTGTCAGCGTCCTCATTTCCGGTAGCTTTTCTTTCTCACAAGCCCAAACGGGGGCGACGTCATGATCAAATCAACAGAACTTTCCTTTAGGGTCTTGTGCAACAGCCCCAATGAATCGCCGTGCAATATTTTCCCGCGCTCGGTTTCGGCGTATACGTGGGGTTCTGACCATCCCATACAGCGGAGAATCTTCACGCACGCCAAGCGTGGCGGAGTTCGATGAAGGCTGTGAGACATGGAGGTGCCGGAGATAGTCGCTGAGGGAATCAAACCCAGCGACCTCGGCAGAACGTTGCATCTCGGAGTGCTCATCCTCTGTGAGACGGAAGTTGACCAGTCGCTTGCGTGGATTCTTGGCTTTGGGTCTTGGCATGCCAAAAGTGTAATACAAAAACGAATCTGGTCAAGAGTATTGTTGTATTACATTGTCGCCTATTGATCCCGGAACTTGTTGGCCGCTCGGATGAATTCGGAGTTCGGCCACTGCTTTCTGTCAGCAGGAAGAAGGATTTCCCTTCCAAGATGCGCTTCGAAGTTCTGCAGCCCGCCTCCGAGGCCCAGACGAATCAGTTCATCCTTCCTCTTTGCGTTGATCAGCATCTTGCGATCTTCAGTGAGGTAAACGAGGCCACGGTTGTACGCTCGGTGAAAGGTTGGAGAGAGGCAGAGACCATTTCGAACGTCGTCCGTACTCCCCTCGGCTCCGACTGGCAATATGTGTGCAGCGTCAATTAGCCGAAGCTGTAAGCCGGTGACGCAGCACTTGCGGTCGTAGGCGACCATCACTTTCCGCCGAAAGTCGCTATCACGCGCGAGGCGCGACACCTTTGTTACAACTCGTCTTCGTTCAGGTGGAATCTCCGAAAGCTCGCTGTCGGTGACAGCTTCAAATCGACCAACTTTCGAAAGTAGTGCGGAAACGGCCGCGTCTGCACCGCTCTCGTGCAAGCTCTCCGAATTCAGGCAGTAAGCCAGAATGTTGTCAGCGCGGAACGCCACTTGCGATTTCGTCATTTCCCTTTCGAGTGAATGCAAAGCCATCGCGGACCGCCTCTCTCAGGGCCGAGATGTTTATCTGTATGGACGGTGATTGCTTTGAGAACGTCCGGTGCTTTCTGAGATCGAAGCCGGCGAAACATCCCGTGTTTGGTTCGTACCCCAGCAGCAACGTGGGTCCATCAGGGTTCTCCGCCAGGGGCGGAGTTACAGACGTTAGCTGAATTCGATATTCGTCCTTTGGCCGCGCGGCGCCACCGCCATGAGTTAACGTCCATATGTAAATCCAAACGGGAAAGGCCATTTCACCAGCGGTGACATAGAAACGCCGCGGATGGATTTTTGGCTGCGATACCAGACGCGCCGCAGCAGAGGATTCTGTAAGCGTCCTCGATCGCGCGTATGATTTCTGCCGTCTTTAGTGCTGGCACCTACTCTCTCCCTCTAATACCCAACGTTCAATAGTCTGCCCAAAAAACCTATCACATCCACGCAAGTCTGCGGCTTTCACATTTTCATTAAGCATCATGACCTTAGCATACGCCGACAGTTCGCTTTAAGGATGATAGGTTGCGCGCAAACACGCAAGCCATTGATTCGTTTTTGGGTGAAACCCCGCATATTAAAAGGCGTCAAGGCCTTTTACGCGTTTGGTCGATTGTAGTGTCGCGTGCTCGCTCGTCAGGCGGTCGGCAGCAGATCGAAGCGCTCGAACTGTCCCTGCGCTTCCTCGATCTGAACGTCCGTCACTTTCGCCTTGTCGGGCCCACGATGCGACCATTCGATCATTTTTTCAACCGCGTCCGGCCCGCCTTGAACGATCGCCTCGACGGTACCGTCCGAGCGGTTGCGCACCCAGCCGGTGACGCCGAGTTGCCGGGCCTGTTGCCGCATCGAGTCGCGGAAGTAGACGCCTTGCACGCGGCCGTGAATGACCAGCCGCTTCGTGATGACCGATTCGCTCATCAGGCTGGATGCCAACCTGGCTGATCGTGTTTACTTGACCTTCATGCCGGGCTCCGCCCCGGAGTCAGGCGACAGCAGGAAAATCCCCGGCCCGTCGCCGCTGGCGGCGAGCACCATGCCCTGCGATTCGCCGAAGCGCATCTTGCGCGGCTTGAGGTTGGCGACCATCACGGTCAGTCGGCCTTTCAGCGCTTCGGGATCGTAGGCCGACTTGATGCCGGCGAAGACTTGCCGCTTCCCGCTGCCGATGTCGAGCGTGAGTTGCAGCAGTTTGTCGGCGCCTTCGACGTGTTGTGCGTCGACGATTCTTGCAATGCGCAGGTCCACCTTGGTGAAGTCGTCGATGGTAATGAACTGTGATTCTTCGGGTTTGGCTTCCTGGGTGTTCTGTTCCACTACGTTCTCCTGACGCTGCGCGTGGCGCTGGCGCGAATGCGATTGCGGTGTCGGTTCGAGGCTTTCGGTGTTGGCGGCGACGAGGGCGTCGATCTGCTTTTGTTCGACGCGGGTCATCAGGTGCCGGTACGGGTTGATGCGGTGTCCCTTCGGCAGCAGGCTTGACGCATCCGCCCATGCCAGCGGTTCGATGCCGAGAAACTGTTCGACGTTGCGCGCGACCATCGGCAGCACCGGTTTCAGGTACAGCGTCAGCAGCCGGAACATGTTGAGCGCATCCGAGCACACCTGTTGCAGCTTTGCCTCCTGCCCCTCTTCGCGCGCCAGTTCCCACGGCTTGTAGGCATCGACGAAGGCGTTCGCCTTGTCGGCCAGCAGCATGATTTCGCGCAGCGCCTTGCCGAACTCGCGGGCGTCATACAGCGCGCCAATGGTGCCGGCCTGCGCCTGGAGTTCGCCGATGACCGGATTGTCTTCCGCCGAGGTGGCGGCGAGGCGGCCATCGAAGCGCTTGAAAATGAAACCGGCACAGCGGCTGGCGATGTTGACGTACTTGCCGACCAGGTCGCTGTTCACCCGCGCGATGAAGTCATCGAGGTTGAGGTCGATGTCTTCCATCGTCGCGTTGAGTTTGGCGGCGTAGTAGTAGCGCAGCCATTCCGGATTGAGGCCTTGCTTGATGTAGCTCTCGGCGGTGATGAAGGTGCCGCGCGACTTGGACATCTTTTGCCCGTTCACCGTCAGGAAACCGTGGGCGAAGACTTTGGTCGGCGTGCGGTAGCCGGCGAACTCGAGCATGGCCGGCCAGAACAGCGCGTGGAAATAGAGGATGTCCTTGCCGATGAAATGGACCAGCTCGGCATCCCCGCCGGGGCGCAGGAAACTGTCCTGGTCGATGTCGTTGCCGGCCGCTTGCAGTCTGGCGACGTAGTTGGCGAAGCTGCCGATGTAGCCGACCGGCGCATCGAGCCACACATAGAAAAACTTTTTATTGCCGGTGCCGGGAATGTCGAAGCCGAAGTAGGGCGCATCGCGCGAGATGTCCCAGTCGCTCAGCTTGCTCTCGCCCGGCTCGCCGAGCCACTCCTTCATCTTGTTGGCGGCTTCGGGCTGCAGGCGCGCGCCGGATTGCGTAAAGGCGCGCAGGAAATCCTCGCAGCGCTTGTCCGACAGGCGGAAGAAATGGTGCTCGGAGGATTTGCGCTCCGGTTTCGCGCCGGACACCGACGAGTACGGATCGATCAGGTCGGTGGGCGAGTAGGTGGAGCCGCACACCTCGCACGAGTCGCCGTACTGGTCTTTCGAATGGCATTTCGGGCACTCGCCCTTGATGTAGCGGTCCGGCAGGAACATCTGCTTGACCGGGTCGTAGAACTGTTCGACCGATCGCCGGTCTATCAGGTCCTTGGCATCGAGTTGCAGGTAGATGTCTTCGCAGAACGCGCGGTTCTCGTCGGAATTGGTCGTGTAGTAGTTGTCGAAGGCGACGTGGAAGCCGGCGAAATCGCGGGTGTGTTCGCCGTGCACCCGTTCGATGAGCTGGTCCGGGCTGATGCCTTCGGCTTCGGCGCGCAGCATGATCGGGGTGCCGTGCGTGTCGTCGGCGCAGACGTAGTGGACTTCATGCCCCCGCATTTTCTGGAAGCGCACCCAGATGTCGGTCTGGATGTACTCGACCAGATGGCCGAGGTGGATGCTGCCGTTGGCATACGGCAGGGCCGAGGTGACGAGGATTTTGCGCGGCATCGGGAAGCGGCGTAGTGGCGCCCAAATAAATAGGTGTGATGAAAAGGCGCAATTCTAACAGTCTGTTGCAGCGGTGAACGGCGGATCAGGGCGCACGGCGGCTTGTTCTGCGCGGATATCGGCAGGCGCGACAGGCCATCATCCGTGTTGCGCACAGGGTTTTCGCGGCATGTCGGGCGGCCGGGCTTTTCGTTAGAATTGGCGGCCATCAGAAAGGGAAGGTCAACGTGGCACAGACTGAAGAGAGCATTCGCGAGGCGCTGGCGCAGCTCGTCGATCCGGCGACCGGGCGCGATTACGTCGCGAGCGGCGAAGTCAAGGCGGTGAATCTGGAAGGCGGCAAGGTTTCCGTCGCGATCGAACTCGGCTATCCGGGCAAGAGCGTGGCCGAGGACATCAAGCAATCGATCACGGACAAGCTTCGCCAACTGCCCGGCGTCGACAAGGTCGCGGTGTCGGTGTCGACGAACATCGTGGCCCACGCCGCGCAGGCCGGGCTGAAGCTGTTGCCCGGCATCAAGAACGTGATCGCGGTGGCATCCGGCAAGGGCGGCGTCGGCAAGTCGACGACGACCGCAAACCTGGCGCTGGCGCTGGCGGCGGAAGGCGCGCGCGTCGGCATTCTGGACGCCGACATCTATGGCCCGTCGCAGCAGATGATGATGGGCCTGAGCGGACGCCCCGAGTCGATCGACGGCAAGACCATCGAGCCGATGCAGGCGCACGGCGTGCAGACGATGTCGATCGGGGTGCTGATCGACATGGACCAGCCGATGGTCTGGCGCGGCCCGATGGTGACGCAGGCGCTGGAACAACTCCTTCGTGATACGCAGTGGAAGGACCTCGATTACCTGATCGTGGACCTGCCGCCGGGCACCGGCGACATCCAGCTCACGCTGTCGCAGAAAGTCCCGCTGACGGGCGCCGTGATCGTGACCACGCCGCAGGACATCGCGCTGATCGATGCGCGCAAGGCGCTGAAGATGTTCGAGAAGGTCAACGTCCCCGTGCTCGGCATCGTCGAGAACATGAGCATCCACGTGTGCTCGAAATGCGGTCACGAGGAACACATATTCGGCGAAGGCGGCGCGCAGCGCATGAGCGGCGACTACGGCGTCGATGTGCTCGGGTCATTGCCGCTGGATATTCGCATCCGCGAGCAGGCCGATTCCGGCCGGCCCACCCTGGTGTCGGACCCGGACGGCAGCGCGAGCCGGATCTACAAGGAAGTCGCACGCAAGGCGGCGGCGAAAATCGCCATGCGCAAGCGTGACTACGGCGGCGCGTTCCCGAAGATCGTGGTCCAGAACACCTGAGCACGGAAGCCGGCGAAGTGGCAGGTTGGCGAGACGCGCTTGCCGCGGATCATTTCCGCAGCGGACACTCCATAACCCGCTGAACCCCAGTCAGTCCATAGATCGAGGAACGAACATGACAGTCAAGTCGGACCGGTGGATACGCCGGATGGTGCAGGAGCAGCGCATGATCGAGCCGTTCGAGCCGCAACAGGTCAAGAGCGTCAAGGGCGAGAAGATCGTGTCGTTCGGCACGTCCAGCTACGGCTACGACATCCGCTGTTCGGACGAATTCAAGATCTTCACCAACATCAACTCGACCATCGTCGATCCGAAGCGGTTCGACTCCGCGTCGTTCGTGGATTTCAAGGGCGATGTGTGCATCATCCCGCCGAACTCCTTCGCGCTGGCGCGCACGGTCGAGTACTTCCGCATCCCGCGGGACGTCCTGACCATCTGCCTGGGCAAGTCGACCTATGCCCGCTGCGGGATCATCGTCAACGTGACGCCGTTCGAGCCCGAATGGGAGGGTTACGTGACGCTGGAGTTTTCCAACACCACGCCGCTGCCCGCGAAGATCTACGCCAACGAAGGCGTCGCCCAGGTCGTGTTCTTCCAGTGCGCCCCCGACGATGTGTGCGAAACGTCGTACCGCGACCGCGGCGGCAAATACCAGGGGCAGGAGGGCGTCACCCTGCCGCGGATCTGAGTCCGGGAGCGCGCCCGTATTTTTTTCCCGGACGGGCTTGATTCCTGCTCAGGGGGGCCTATAATGCGCCGTTCATTTTTTCGGGATTTTCCCTTTCCGGTCTGTAAGTTACAGCCGGTTCTCTCAGAGGGTAAGGGGGTCATCATGACAAGACAGATATTAGGTTCCGCAAGCAAACGCACTGCCGCTTGAAAGACCTTTTTACGTTTGTTTGCCCGGAGGAAATAATCCGATGACCATGCAGTCCGCGCTCAGCGCACAACCCGAAGTCGATCAGTACTTCGATACCCATCCCGAACAGCGGATCGACTTCGCGCACGTTCAGCGTGCCCTGCAGGACGGCTATACCCGGCCCTTCCTGCTGATCGATCCTGAAATCATCCGCGAAAAATACCGCCGCTTCCGCGCCGCGATGCCGCGCGTGCACATGCACTATGCCGTCAAGGCCAACCCCGATCCGAAGGTACTCGAGGTTCTGGCGAAAGAGGGTTCCGACTTCGAGATCGCCTCGACAGCCGAGCTTGATCTGCTCATCTCGCTGGGGGTGGAACCGTCACGGGTGCAGTACAGCAACCCTGTGAAAGCGCGTAAATATATTGAGTACGCCGCGAGCAAGGGCCTTGTCTGGTTTTCTTTCGACAGCGTCGAGGAACTGCGCAAGATTCATTCGATCGTGCCGCATGCCAAGCTTTATTTGCGCATCGACACGCCGAATATCGGCAGTGACTGGCCGCTTTCCGGGAAGTTCGGCGCCAAGCTGCGGGAAGTGGACGGGATTATCGACGAGGCTGCCGCGCTCGGCGCGGACGTTTGCGGCGTGACCTTTCACGTGGGTTCGCAGTGCCGCAATGCCGAGAACTGGCGTGTTGCCATCGACAACGCGAAGCGGATCTTCTGCAACATGCGGCTCAAGGGCCTGGTGCCGAAACTGCTCAACATCGGTGGCGGCTTTCCGGTGCGCCTGACCAAACCCATTCCTTCGGTGGAAGTCATTGGCGAAGTCGTCAACGAGTCGATCGCCGACCTCGGTGACGACATCCGCATCGTTGCCGAGCCGGGGCGCTATCTGGTGTCGGATTCGGCCTGTTTCGTTTGCCGTGTGATCGGCAGCACGCGACGCGGCGACGATCGCTGGTTGTACCTGGACGCCGGCATGTTCGGTGGTTTCCTCGAAAGCACCCAGGGCTTGCAGCTCGAGCTGGAGACGGATCGCAAGGGGCCGATGGTGCCCTGGCATGTCGCCGGTCCGACCTGTGATTCGGTGGACGTGCTGATGAGAGATCAGATGTTGCCTGAAGATCTGCGCGACGACGATTTCATCTACGTATCGAATGCGGGCGCATATACGACGGCGTACGCGAGTACGTTCAACGGTTTCCCGTTGCCGGACGTGCGCTTCGTATAGTCGTCACAACCGTCTGGATGTCAAAAGGGGGGAGACATTGTCTCCCCCCTTTTTCTTTGTCCTGCGCATTTGGCCGCGTGGCCGGTGCGCTTACTTCGCGGTCCTGCGATCCAGCGTGACGAAGCGGTACTCGAATCCGTTTCCGGTTTCCTGGCCGGGCTGCTGTCCCGATTCCTGCCATTGCGCAGGATCGATTTCCGGGAACAGCACGTCGCCGTCGAAATCGGCGTCTATCTGCGTCAACTCGATCCGGTCGGCGATCGGCAGCGCCGCCTGATAAATCTGCTGGCCGCCGATGACGAACACCTTGTCCGCGGTGGCGGTCATCTCCAGCGCAGCGGCCAGCGACGTGACCGTCTCCACACCTTCGATTGCGAGATCCGGCTGGCGGCTGATGACGATATTGCGTCTTCCCGGCAAAGCGCGGCCGATGGAGTCGTAGGTCTTGCGCCCCATGATGATGGGGTGGCCCATGGTGAGACTGCGAAACCGTTTCAGGTCTTCGGGCAGCCGCCACGGCAGTGCGCCGTCCTTGCCGATGACGCGGTTACGCGCCATGGCGACGATCAGAACGACTTTCGGTTTGCTGTTTCCGGCCGAACCGGGCCCGGCGGTCACACCGCCACCGGCGCCTTGATCGCGGGGTGGGCCTCGTAGCCGACGAGGTTGAAGTCGTCGTACTGGAAATCGAACAGGCTGTTCACGTCGGGGTTGATGACCATGCGCGGCAGCATCTTCGGTTCTCGGGACAGTTGCTCACGCGCCTGGTCCAGGTGATTGAGGTAGAGGTGGCAATCGCCGAAGGTGTGGACGAAATCGCCCGGCTTGAGCCCGCATACCTGGGCAACCATCATGGTGAGCAGCGCGTAGGAGGCGATGTTGAAGGGCACGCCGAGGAAGAAGTCGGCGCTGCGCTGATACAACTGGCAGGAGAGCTTGCCGTCGGCGACGTAAAACTGGAAAAAGGCGTGACAGGGCGCGAGCGCCATGCGGTCGATGTCCGCGACGTTCCAGGCCGAAACGATCAGGCGCCGCGAATCGGGATTACGGCGGATGTCTTCCAGCACCTTGCTGATCTGGTCGATGTGCCGGCCGTCCGCTGCCGGCCATGAACGCCACTGGTAGCCGTAGACCGGGCCGAGTTCGCCCTGTTCGTCCGCCCACTCGTCCCAGATGGTGACGCCGTGTTCCTTCAGGTAGGCGATGTTGGTTTCGCCCTTGAGAAACCACAACAGTTCGTGAATGATCGACTTGAGGTGGACTTTCTTGGTGGTAAGCAGGGGAAAGCCTTGCTGCAGGTCGAATCGAAGCTGTGCGCCGAATACGCTGAGCGTTCCCGTGCCGGTACGGTCGTCCTTGTTGGTTCCCTCGTCGAGGATGTGCTGCATCAGATCCAGATATTGGCGCATGTGTCGTTCGCGAGAAGTTAAGGCGGCGGGCGGAGTCCCGTGAGTTTAAATTAATTTGCCGATAGCGTTCGCGGCCGTCCGGATGGCGTTTGCCGTGTGCTACACTTCCTTCGTTAATTCAAAGAGTTCCGCTGGTCAAAAACGTACTTTCATGTCGGGCAACACGCTTGGAAAACTGTTCTGTGTGACGTCGTTCGGCGAAAGCCACGGACCGGCGATCGGTTGCGTCGTTGACGGCTGTCCGCCGGGGCTTGCGCTGAGCGAGGCCGATATCCAGCGCGAACTGGACCGGCGCCGGCCGGGCACGTCGCGGCATGTCACCCAGCGGCGCGAACCCGATAGCGTTGAAATCCTGTCCGGCGTGTTCGAAGGCAGAACGACCGGCACACCCATCGGGTTGCTGATTCGTAACGTCGACCAGCGCTCGCGCGACTACGGCAACATCGCCGAGACGTTTCGCCCGGGACACGCCGATTACACCTACTGGCAGAAGTACGGCGTTCGTGATTACCGCGGCGGCGGACGGCAGTCGGCCCGCGAGACGGCGGTGCGCGTTGCCGCCGGGGCGATCGCGCGCAAGTGGCTGGCCGATCGCCATGGCGTCACCATTCGCGGTTACATGGCGCAGATCGGGCCGATAGAAATCGCCTTCAAGACCTGGGATTCGGTCGATCAGAACCCGTTTTTCTCTCCCGATCCGGACATCGTTCCGGAACTCGAAGCGTTCATGGACCGGTTACGCAAGTCCGGTGATTCCTGCGGCGCGAGGATATCGGTCATCGCCTCCGGCGTGCCGGTGGGGTGGGGGGAACCGGTCTATGACAAGCTCGATTCGGACATTGCCTACGCATTGATGAGCATCAACGCGGTGAAAGGCGTTGAGATCGGAGCCGGTTTCCTGGCGGTCTCGCAGAAGGGCACCGAGCACAGCGATGAAATGTCACCCCAGGGTTATCTCAGCAACAATGCCGGCGGCATACTGGGCGGCATTTCGACGGGGCAGGATATCGTGGCCAGCATCGCGGTGAAGCCGACTTCGAGTATTCGCCTGGACCGGCGCTCGATCGACAAGGCCGGCAACCCGGTGATCGTGAACACGCACGGACGCCATGATCCGTGCGTGGGCATCCGGGCAACACCGATCGCGGAGGCGATGCTCGCGCTCGTGCTGGCAGACCATGCGCTGCGTCACCGGGCGCAAAACGGCGATGTCGTGACGGCCACGCCGCGGATTCCTGCGCAGGCCTCGCAAGAAGACATCGACAAGCTGCGCGCCGCCCCTTCTCTGGAAAACCCGGACGCGGACGAGGCCTGAGCCCGCGCGGGCAATCTTTTCGTGGCGCATCCTGCGCGCGCAATTGTTTTCATGCGCGACCTGCGCGCAATTTCGTTGATGCGCGGCCTGTGCGCGCAATTTGTTTCATGCGCGGCCTGCGCGCAATCTTTCTGAAGTAATCTTCCCGGCAATGACGCGCGGCTCCATATATTTCCGGCTGTCCGGTTTCTACTTCTGGTATTTCGCCTTTGTCGGCGCGTACGGGCCGTATTTCGCGCTCTATCTGCAGGACCGGGGCTTCGAGCCGCTTCGCATCGCCGTGCTGATGGCAGTCGGCCCGGTCGCACGAATTTTCGTTCCGAATTTCTGGGGTTGGCTGGCGGACCGTTACCGGTCGCGCGACCGCATCCAGCGCACGCTCGCATTCATCACGCCGTTTGTCGCAGCGGGATTGTTGCTGCACCCCGGCTTCTTCGGATTACTGGGGCTGCTCGTCGTGTGGAGCCTGTTCTGGTCCGGGTTGCTGCCTCTGGTGGAGGCGGGCACGATGACCTTGCTGCGTGCACGCATGGGTGTGTACGGGCGTATCCGCCTGTGGGGTTCGATCGGGTTCATCGCGGTCGTGGTCGCTGGCGGTTATCTGTTTGACGCCGTCGGGGTGGGCGTGCTTGAGCTGGTGATCGTGGTCTTGCTGGTTCTCACCTCACTGACGGTGTTCGCGTTGCCCCGTGACCGCAGCAGGCCGGGCCGGCAGGAGTCGGGATCGATTGGTGCCGTGCTGCGCCAGCCGGGCGTGATCGGCATGATTGCCGGTTTTTTTCTGATGCAGGTCGCGCATGCGCCCTACAACACCTTCTACTCGATCTACCTGGTCGATGCGGGCTACTCGAAAATGTCCATCGGCTGGCTGTGGGCGCTCGGCGTGATTGCGGAGATCGTGCTGTTCATGTGGCTGCCGCAACTGATGCGCAGATGGCGTCTCGAGCAAATACTCGTGGCCTGCTTCTGTTTCGCCATCGTGCGTTTTCTGTTGATCGCATGGGGCGTCGGCAGCGTGACGATACTGGTGTTCGCGCAGTTGATGCACGCGATGACGTTCGGAGCGTTTCACGCCGCAGGTGTGGCGGCGACGCACCGGGTATTCGGCGCCGAACTGCGCTCGCGCGGCCAGGCGCTGTATTCGAGCCTCGGCTACGGCGCGGGAGGGGCGATCGGTACGCTTGCGGCCGGTTACGCATGGGAAAACCTCGGCGGTGCGCTGACGTTTTCGCTGTCGGCCGTGGCGGCGCTGGTCGCGCTGGTGATGGTTCGCAACAGCTTGCCCCGTTTCCAGTAACCCCGGTGCCCGTTCGGGCCCGGAGCCGCAGGCCTGCTATGTCATAATTTCGGTTTCCCGAAACCCGGTTTCCGGCTTCGCAACCATTTTTTCGAAACGAAAATGCCGCAGACACTTTACGACAAACTCTGGGACAGCCATGTCGTCCGCACCGAACCGGACGGAACGGCGCTGATTTACATCGACCGTCATCTGGTGCATGAGGTAACAAGTCCCCAGGCCTTCGAGGGGCTGAAGCTGGCGCATCGCAAGCCGTGGCGGATGGATTCGGTGGTGGCGACGGCCGACCACAATACGCCGACAACGGACTGGGATAAGGGTATCGAGGATCCGATTTCGCGCTTGCAGGTCGAAACGCTCGACGCGAATATCAGGGAGTTCGGTGCCAAGGCGTACTTTCCGTTCCTCGACCGGCGCCAGGGCATCGTGCACGTCATCGGACCCGAGCAAGGCGCGACGCTGCCGGGCATGACGGTCGTGTGCGGCGATTCGCATACCAGCACGCACGGTGCATTCGCCTGCCTGGCGCATGGCATCGGCACGTCGGAAGTCGAGCACGTGCTTGCGACGCAGTGCCTGGTGCAGAAGAAAATGAAGAACATGCTGGTCGAGGTCGATGGCAGCCTCGGCCGCGGTGTCACCGCGAAGGATATTGCGCTGGCCCTGATCGGGCAGATCGGCACGGCGGGCGGGACCGGCTATGCCATCGAGTTTGGCGGCAGCGCGGTTCGCGGCCTTTCCATGGAAGGGCGCATGACGTTGTGCAACATGGCGATCGAGGCCGGCGCGCGCGCCGGGATGGTTGCCGTTGACGACGCCACGATCAATTACCTGAAGGGCCGCACCTTTGCGCCCGGGGGAGAAATGTGGAACCAGGCCGTGAGCTACTGGCGCACATTGAAAAGTGACCCCAATGCGGCGTTCGACCTGGTGGTGCGCCTCAACGGTGCCGAGATCAAGCCGCAGGTGACCTGGGGCACTTCGCCGGAAATGGTGATACCGGTGGACGGCCGGGTTCCCGATCCGGAGAAGGAGCGCGACGAGGTTCGGCGCGAAGGTATGGAGCGCGCGCTGGTTTACATGGGCCTCGAGCCGAACATGAAGGCAAGCGACATCAAGATCGACAAGGTGTTCATCGGTTCCTGCACGAATTCGAGAATAGAGGATTTGCGAGCCGCCGCCGAAGTGGTCAAGGGCAAACGCGTGGCATCGAGCGTCAGGCTGGCGATGGTGGTGCCGGGTTCGGGGCTGGTGAAGGAGCAGGCCGAGAAGGAAGGTCTGGACCGCATATTTTCGGAAGCGGGATTCGAATGGCGGCAACCCGGGTGTTCGATGTGCCTGGCGATGAACAATGACCGCCTCGAGCCGGGCGAACGCTGCGCGTCGACGTCAAACCGCAATTTCGAAGGCCGGCAGGGGGCAGGCGGGCGCACGCACCTCGTCAGTCCGGCGATGGCTGCCGGCGCTGCGATTGCCGGCCACTTTGTCGACGTGCGCTCGGCACGCTGACGGTTGAGGGGAAAAACTGACCATGGAAAAATTCACCCGCCTCGAGGGACTGGTAGCACCGCTGGACCGGGCCAACGTCGATACCGACGCGATCATTCCCAAGCAATTCCTGAAATCGATCAAACGAAGCGGTTTTGGTGCGAACCTGTTCGATGCCTGGCGGTTTCTCGATCACGGCGAGCCTGGAATGGATCCCTCGAGCCGGCAGCCGAACCCGGATTTCGTATTCAACCAGCCGCGCTACAAGGGCGCGAGCATCTTGCTGGCGCGCAAGAATTTCGGCTGTGGCTCGTCGCGCGAGCATGCACCCTGGGCGCTGGGTGATTACGGGTTCAAGGCGATGATTGCACCGAGTTACGGCGAGATCTTCTATAACAATTCCCTGAAGAACGGGCTGCTGCCCATCGTTCTCGCCGAGGCCGAAGTGGACCGCCTGTTTCACGACGTCGAGGCGTTTCCGGGTTTCAGACTGGTCGTCGACCTGGAACGGCAAACCGTTTCGACGTTGGACGGCAGCAAGGTTTTCCGGTTCGAAATCGATCCGTCGCGCAAGCACTCCCTGATACACGGGCTGGACGAAATCGGCACGACCTTGCAGCATGCGGACGCAATCAGGGCGTTCGAAGACAAGCACAAGACGCGTCAGCCCTGGCTCTTTTCATAGCCTGTCGCGGGCGTTGTTGAAAGCGCCGGTTTAAACAACATTCTCCGATCGCGGCATCACGAGCCGTTGTTCAGCTTTAACGTACCCAGACAGGATGATTATGAAAATTGCAGTTCTTCCCGGAGACGGAATCGGCCCCGAAATTGTCGAACAGGCGCTTCGGGTAATCGAACGCCTGCGCAGCAACGGGCTCGACCTGGAAATCGAGCAGGCGCCGATCGGCGGCGCGGCTTATGACAAGAAGGGCGACCCGCTGCCGGCGGCGACGCTCGATCTGGCGAAGTCGGCCGACGCCGTTTTGCTCGGCGCTGTCGGCGGCCCGCAATACGACAAGCTGCCGCGACAGGTGCGGCCCGAGCAGGGTTTGTTGCGCATCCGCAAGGAGCTCGGATTGTTCGCCAATCTGCGGCCGGCCCTGGTGTACAAGGAACTGTCGCGCGCGTCCTCCCTCAGGGCGGAACTGGTCGAAGATCTCGATCTGATGATCCTGCGCGAACTGACGGGCGACATCTATTTCGGTCAGCCGCGCGGCCAGCGCAAGACCGACAGCGGCGAGCGAGAGGGATTCGACACGATGCGCTACAGCGAATCCGAAATACGCCGTATTGCCCATGTCGCCTTCGGAATCGCCGGCAAGCGCAACCGCAAACTGTGCTCTGTCGACAAGGCGAACGTTCTCGACACCAGCATTCTGTGGCGTGAGATCGTCACCGAGGTGGGCAAGGAATATCCCGGCATCGAGCTCAGTCACATGTATGTCGATAATGCCGCCATGCAACTGGTGCGCGCGCCCAAACAGTTTGACGTGATGCTCACGGGGAATATGTTCGGCGACATTCTCTCGGACGAGGCGTCGATGCTCACCGGCTCGATCGGAATGCTGCCCTCGGCGTCCCTGGACGCGAACAACAAGGGGCTGTACGAACCGATTCACGGTTCGGCGCCGGACATCGTCGGAAAGAACCAGGCGAATCCATTGGCGACCATCCTGTCGGTGGCGATGATGCTGCGATACACCTTTGCCATGGAGGAGGCGGCGCAGCGCGTGGAGGATGCGGTGCGGTCGGTCCTTCGGCAGGGGTTGCGCACGCCGGACATATTTGAAGCCGGGACAACGAAAATCGGCACTACGCAAATGGGTGACGCAGTGGTGGCTGCACTCTAGGCATTGCGACAGTGAAACGGCGCGGACGGGTTCGCCGTTCAGTTACAGGATTGATTGAGGAATGAAAATGATGAAAGTCGGGATCGTGGGTTGGCGCGGCATGGTTGGATCGGTGCTCATGCAGCGCATGCGTGCTGAAGGCGATTTTGACCTGATCGAGCCGGTCTTTTTCAGCACATCCCAGGCGGGCGGGCGCGGTCCCGACGTTGGCAAGAGTGTCGCGCCCCTCAGGGATGCAAACAACACCGACGAACTGGCGCAGATGGATGCGATCGTTTCCTGCCAGGGCGGCGACTACACGCGCGCCGTACATTCGGTGCTCAGAAAGGGCGGCTGGTCGGGCTACTGGATTGATGCAGCCTCGGCGCTGCGGATGAACCCGGACGCCGTCATCGTTCTGGATCCGCTCAATCGCGATGCGATCGAGCATGCGATCGAAAACGGCGGCAAGGATTTTATCGGCGGTAACTGCACCGTGAGCCTGATGCTGCTTGCCATGCACGGGCTGTTTCGCGAGGGGCTGGTCGAGTGGTTGACGGCGATGACCTATCAGGCGGCGTCCGGCGGGGGTGCGCAACACATGCGGGAACTGGTGGCGCAGATGGGTTACACGCACGCCGCGGCCGAAACGCTGCTGAACGATCCGGACGCATCGATACTCGAGATTGATGACACCGTTGCCGGCGCACTGCGCTCGCCGCAGTTACCCGCAGCGAATTTCGGGGTGCCGCTGGCGGGAAGCCTGATTCCGTGGATCGACCAGGATCTCGGCAACGGGCAAAGCCGGGAAGAATGGAAAGCGAGTGCCGAAGGCAACAAGATACTCGGACGTGAATCCAGTCCGTTGCCGATCGATGGTGTTTGCGTGCGTATCGGCGCGATGCGATGCCACAGTCAGGCGCTGACGTTCAAGCTGTCGCGCGACCTGCCGCTGAAGGAAATCGAAACCTTGCTGGACAAGGCGAACGAGTGGGTGCGGGTGATCCCGAACCGGAAGGAGGACAGTATTCGCGAACTGACGCCGGCCGCTGTTACCGGAACCATGTCGGTCCCAATTGGCCGTCTGCGCAAATTGCCGATGGGCGGCGAGTACCTTACTGCGTTTACTGTGGGAGACCAGCTTCTCTGGGGCGCGGCGGAGCCGCTGCGCCGCATGTTGCGAATTCTTCTGGAGCAGGCATGAGATCCGCTTGTAAGACGATTTGCAGAAACCGATTTTCGGCTGAAAAAAAGGGGGGTTACGGGCCAAACCGATAGGGCACGTTAGCTTGCATATATAACTACATGATGTTACTTTAATTGCTGACTCCAATACATTATCCAGGGTGGGCGCTTTGAGAAGGATCTCCACGTGTGCAGTGGTCGTCGGCGCGTTCATCGCCGTGGCGAGCCTGCAGTCTTACGCCGCTGGCCTCGGACGTCTGGACGTGAAGTCGGTACTCGGAGAGCCGCTGCGGGCAGAAGTTGCCGTGTCAGCCAAGCCCGACGAGGTCCGCTCGCTTCAGGCGCGCCTTGCCTCCCCGAGCGCCTATGAGGCCGCGGGGCTTGTCTATACCGACATTGTTTCCCAGCTTTCCGTCACCTTGAAGAAGGATGACGGCGGTGAGCCCTCGCTTACCGTGACCTCTTCGGGACCAATCAACGAGCCGGTGGTCGATCTGTTGCTCGAATTGACGTGGTCGTCCGGGCGGGTGACGCGTGAGTACACGGCGTTCATCGATCCGCCTTTTATTGTTGCCGAGCGCCAGAAGCGGCGCGTCGAGGAAGAAATGGCCGCCGCGGACGCCGCCAGGGCAGCGCGCGGCGCCGAAACGCGGCCCGCAGAGGTTCCGGATGCACCGACGCCGCAACCCCTGCCATCGGCGGTCGCCGAGGGCACCGCCCCCGAAGGACAGGCGGTTGCCGGGGATGACGAGCAGATGTCTGCGGAGCAAGCCGAGGCGGCCGAGACCGCTTCCACGATGGAAATGGAGCAAACGCAGGCAACCGGGTCTGGGCCTGTTGAAACAATTGGCGGGACTGATCCCACCCTGTTTACGGCGGCCCCCACGGTTTCGGCCCCCGCGGCTTCGGCTCCAGCCGACACCGGGATGGCAACGGACGAGTATGGAGCGGAGCCGGTCATCGGGGTGATTCGCGGCGATACCCTGTCCAGCATCGCACTTGCCAGGAAGCCCGATGGCGTCACCCTGGAACAGATGCTGGTGGTGCTTTTCCGCAACAATCCGGAGGCGTTTTCCGGTAACAACATGAACCGCCTGCGTGCCGGCAAGGTCATCCGCTTGCCGAACCCGGCTGAGTATACGCAGCTAAACGTGCAACAGGCCAGGAAAGAGGTGCGCGTCCAGTACAGCGACTGGAACGCCTACCGTGAGCGCGTCGCGGCTGCCGCGATGCAACAGCCTGCTGACGAGCAACCGGCACAGCAAGCGGCGGCGGGTGCTGTCACACCGAGGATCGAAGATCGGGCGCCTGCGGCCGATGGTTCATCGCCCGAAGTCGTGAAACTGTCCCGCGGTGAACCTGCGGCGGCTGGTCAGAGTGGTGGCCAGGCCAACGTCAAGGCGCTGGAGGAACAGCTGGTCGCCAGTGAAAAGGCGCTGCAAGAGTCGAACGCACGCGTCGCGCGTTTGGAAAAGATCATCGAAGATTTGCAGAAACTGGCCGAAGTCGAGAACGAGAACATGGCTCAGGTCCAGTCGCAGGCGGCCACGGCCAAGGCGCCGCCAGCGCCGGCGCCGGAAAAAATGCCGGCTGGTGAATCTCAGCCCGAGAAGGCACCTGTCAAGGACGCGCAGCCCGTCAAACCAGAGCAGGCGCCTCAGGTCGCGGCGGCTGGTAGCGAGGCAAGCGCGCCAGCCAAGCCAGAATCCGGTGCTCCTGCAGCCAGCCCTGCGAAAGCGCCACCGCCCGCCAATCCGCCTCAGCGCCGCGCACCGCCGCCGCCACCGCCAAGCTTGGTCGATCAGGTCATGGAGCAGCCGTATTTGTTGGCGGTGCCAGTGGTCATCCTGTTGCTGATCGGGTTCGGGGTTTCGCGCCTGAGAAAACGCAAGCGTGAGGCGAAACCCGTTACTGAAGAGGTTGCGCCTGCCGGCCAGGCTGAGGCAAGTGGCAAAATGCCCGCGTCGCAATCGTTCTCTCCGGGCCGTACGGATACTGGCGTGGGCGGAAGCGGGGCAGCTGATAGTGACGATGTCGACCCGCTCGAAGAGGCAGAGATTTTCATGGCTTACGGCCGTGATGCGCAGGCCGAGGAACTGCTAAAGGAAGCGATCGAATCGCATCCGACACGCTACGAGATCCACGCCAAGCTGGCGGAAATCTACGCCAAGCGTGGCGACAAGAAGGCACTTGAGAAGATTGCCCGGGACATGCAGCAAGGCTCTGGCGGCCACGGCGAACCCTGGGCGCGCGTTGTTGCACTCGGGTATTCCCTCGATCCCGCCAACCCGCGTTACGCCGAAGGCAAGTCTGACGCCGAGGACAATGGGGCGGCGGCTTCCCCGGCCAAGGGCCTGACTTCGACCACCGACCGCATCGATTTTGAGGTCGGACTGGGAGACGACACCAGCGGCGGTTCTACCGACTTCGATCCGTCTGAAAGTTCCGGATTCGGCGCCGGTACGGAGCCGGATCTCGACGCGACCATCGACGAATCGTTCGCGATGGACAACGATCCGACGACCATACAGATCCGCTCTAACTCCAAGTGGGAGGAAACCGACCTCGACCTAAGTTCCGACGCCGGTCTGACTGCGACGGACCTGGATCTGAGCGGCGAACTGCCCGGTCGCGGCGGCCGTGACAGGGGCGAATCAGGTGACACGACCATAAACCTCAGCATGGATGCCGACGATGAACCTGAAATGCGCCTGGGCAGGCCCGGCGCTGGCAGGGGCAAAGACGACGATGCCGGGCTTGAGTTCAATATGGACGGCTTCTCGCTCGACTCCGGTGGAGATGGCGAGGACGATTCAGACTCTTCCTCTTCGGATATGCCTGCGCTGGACCTGTCGGGAATCAGCCTGGATTTTGACGGGGCGTCCGGATCGGGCGACAAAGACGAGAAATGGTACGAAGTCCAGACCAAGTTTGATCTGGCCAAGGCATATCAGGAAATGGGCGACAAGGACGGGGCTCGGGAAATTCTCCAGGAAGTCATCACAGAAGGCGATTCCGAGCAAAAGGCCGCCGCCGAGTCGGTGCTTGCGTCGCTCGACTGACCGGACCACATCGCGCTCGCCGTGCTTTCGCGGCGAGTGCTGAATCGGCTTTAGTCCACGACGCCTTTCCCACATGCGCGTAGCGCTCGGAATCGAATACGATGGCGCGGCGTTCTGCGGATGGCAAACGCAGCCCGATGGCTGTGGCGTGCAGGATGCACTCGAGAGCGCATTGAGCGAGGTCGCGGCGCACGAAACAAAGACAATCTGTGCAGGCCGGACCGATGCGTCCGTGCATGCCACTGGTCAGGTAGTTCACTTTGACACCGAAGCGCAACGCCCGCTCAGCGCATGGGTCAGGGGCGTTAACGCCGTGCTCCCCGGCGCTGTCGCGGTACGCTGGGCACATGAAGTCAGTGGCGAGTTTCACGCCCGTTTCAGCGCGATCAGCCGACGCTACCGGTATTTCCTCCTGAATCGTTCCCAACGCCCCGGGCTGCTCGGGCAGTATGTTGGCTGGTTCCACGCCCGCTTAGACGCGGAACGGATGCAATCCGCGGCGCGGGCGCTGGTTGGCGAGCATGATTTCAGCGCGTTTCGTGCGGCCGATTGCCAGGCGAAGAACCCGGTCCGGACGGTGCATGATTTGCGTGTCCGTCGCCACGGCGATCTCGTGTGTGTCGATATCACGGCGAACGCTTATTTGCAGCATATGGTCAGGAATATCGTTGGTGCCCTGGTCTATGTGGGGTGTGGCCGCCAACAGCCTGAGTGGATCGGCCAGGTGCTTGCGCAGCGCGACCGGTCTCGCGCGGCGCCGACGTTTTCGCCGAATGGTCTATATTTGACCGCGGTCGGATACGCCGCGCATTGGGGCTTGCCGGATGTTGCGGCGGATACGCACGCAGATATTCTGCAGGCGGCATCGGAATGATCTGGTGTCGGGATTGAAATAGGATATGACTACACCGGTCAAAATCTGCGGATTGACACGCGTTGAGGACGCAATGGCGGCCGCGCGCCTCGGTGCCCAGGCCATTGGCGTCGTGTTGTATCCGAAAAGTCCCCGCCATGTTTCAAACCGGCAGGCAAGACAGATCGTTGATGCCTTGCCTCCCTTCGTTACCCCGGTTGCCTTGATGGTCAACCCGACCAGGGAGGAGGTGGAGACTGCGATCGGGGAAGTTCGTCCGGCGCTGCTGCAGTTTCACGGTGACGAGACACCGGAATTTTGCAGCCAGTTTTCAGTCCCTTACATCAAAGCGCTGCGGGTTCGGCCCAGAACGGATTTGCTACAATACGCCGGCGATTACGCTGCTGCGAAAGGCTTGCTGCTCGATGCGTTCGTCGAGGGTGCCAGAGGCGGTACCGGTGCCACCTTCGACTGGAGTTTGATTCCGACCGGGTTTCCCATGCCGCTGGTGCTGGCGGGGGGGCTCGATTCGTCAAACGTGACGGAGGCGGTCCGCCGGGTGCGGCCCTGGGCCGTTGACGTGAGCAGCGGCGTGGAGGTTGGCAAGGGTTTGAAAGATGCGGCCAAGATGGCCGCTTTCATTCGAGGAGTTAGAGATGCAGATGTATGAGGCTCTTCGAGCCTACAATCTCCCGGACGAGCACGGTCACTTCGGCGCCTATGGCGGCGTCTTTGTTGCGGAAACGCTGGTCTATGCACTTGAGGACTTGCGGAACAACTATGCAAGTTTGCGCGAGGATCCGCAGTTTCTGTCCGAGTTCGAATACGAACTGAAGCATTATGTCGGACGGCCCAGTCCGGTTTACTTTGCCAAGCGGCTTACCGAAAAAGCCGGCGGTGCGCAGATCTGGCTCAAGCGCGAGGACCTGAATCACACCGGCGCGCACAAGATCAACAACACGGTGGGACAGGCGCTTCTGGCCCGGCACATGGGCAAGAAGCGCGTGATCGCCGAGACGGGAGCCGGTCAGCATGGTGTGGCTTCGGCGACGGTTGCGGCGCGCTATGGCATGGAGTGTGTCGTCTACATGGGGTCGGAGGACGTCAAGCGGCAGGCAAGCAACGTCTACCGGATGAAGTTGCTGGGCGCCTCCGTTGTGCCGGTTGAAAGCGGGTCGAAAACGCTCAAGGATGCGCTCAACGAGGCGATGCGCGACTGGGTGACCAATGTCGAGAGCACCTTCTACATCATCGGCACGGTCGCCGGCCCGCATCCTTACCCGATGATGGTTCGCGATTTCAATTCGGTCGTGGGGCGCGAGTTGCGCACCCAGATGCCGGAGGAAACCGGACGTCAACCCGATGCGATCATTGCGTGCGTCGGCGGAGGGTCGAATGCGATGGGTGCTTTCTATCCGTATATCGAAGACGAGTCGGTGCGGCTTATCGGGGTAGAGGCAGCCGGTTATGGCATCGAAAGCGGCAAGCATGCGGCGCCGCTTTGCGCAGGCAAGCCGGGTGTGTTGCATGGCAACCGCACCTACCTGATGCAGGACAAGAATGGCCAGATTATCGAAACGCATTCGATCTCGGCCGGCCTCGACTACCCGGGTGTCGGTCCCGAGCATGCATGGCTCAAGGACAGCGGGCGCGCCGAATACGTGTCGGTGGACGACAAGGAAGCCCTGCAGGCGTTTCATGCGCTCACGCGCACGGAAGGCATCATGCCGGCACTGGAGTCGGCGCATGCGGTTGCCTACGCCATGAAACTGGCGCCACAGATGGCAAAGGATGCAATATTGCTGGTTAATCTCTCCGGCCGCGGCGACAAGGATATGCACACGGTTGCGGAGGCCTCCGGAATCACGCTGTAGCGCCGGGATTGACTGGATCAAAGTGGTCCGGGTCGACTGGTCGCTCACTTGTAATTGACCCGGTCTGGCAAGGAAGCGGAATGGACAATTGACCCGGATCGAGTAGAAGATCCGGGCTGGGAAAAACAGGCGTCGCCAAACTCCGCAAACAACGGATGGCGCTACGCGAACTCGAATAACCGCAGTAACACAGCATCAGGGACTATGTCGCGTATCAGTGCAACCTTCGAGAAACTGCGGCGGACAGACAGGAAAGCGTTGATTCCGTTTGTCACCGCCGGTGATCCAAGCGCGGACATCACCCCCGCCATCATGCACGGATTGGTCGACGCAGGTGCAGACATCATCGAATTGGGCGTGCCGTTCTCGGACCCGATGGCCGATGGCCCGACCATCCAGCGCTCGAGTGAACGCGCCCTCAAGCAGGGTGTTGGATTGCGCGACGTGCTAAAGATGGTGGCGCAGTTCCGGCGCACGGACGGGCAGACCCCGGTTGTCCTGATGGGCTACGCCAATCCGATCGAGGCGTTGGGTTACCAGGAATTCGCGAAGCAGGCGCGCGAGGCAGGGGTGGACGGTGTGCTGGTGGTGGATTATCCACCGGAAGAAAGTTCCGAGCTGACGGCGCTGCTGAAATCCAGCGGCATCGATTCGATTTTTCTGCTTGCACCGACCACGCTTGAAACACGGATGGACGCAGTCGCGCGAAACGCGAGTGGTTATGTCTATTACGTGTCGCTCAAGGGGGTGACCGGCGCAGCGCATCTCGATCTCGCGGAGGTGGCAAGGAAAGTCCCGCAAATACGCGCCCACGTCAAACTGCCGATCGGGGTCGGGTTCGGCATCCGTGACGGCGCGACGGCCCGCGCAGTTGCCGATTTGTCCGACGCAGTTGTCATCGGCAGCCGTCTCGTAGAGGAAATTGAGCAATCAACGCCTGAAAACGTCGTTACGCGTGTCGGAGCGCTGATCAGCGAGATTCGACGGGCGATGGACGCGCACTGATGCAGATGCGGTCGCTACGGCCATGAGCTGGCTACAGAAACTGCTACCGCCCAAGATCAAGCGCGCCGCTTCCGGCAGTGCGAGAAAGGCGGTGCCGGAGGGGTTGTGGAGCAAGTGCCAGCGCTGCGAAACGGTGCTCTACCGGGCGGAGCTGGAAAAGAACCTGAACGTCTGTCCGAAATGCGGCAACCACGACCGTATTGGCGCCCGGGAGCGCCTCGATTTGATGCTGGACACCGAAGGCCGCTACGAAATCGGCGCCGACGTCGTACCGGTAGATTTTCTGAAATTTGTTGACAGCAAGCGCTACAAGGACCGGCTCGAACAGGCGCGCAAAGACACCGGTGAAGACGACGCACTGGTGGTGATGCAGGGCAGCGTCAAGGAAGTACCGCTGGTTTGTGCCGCATTCGAGTTCCGCTTTCTCGGCGGTTCGATGGGTTCGGTGGTCGGCGAGCGTTTCATACGGGGCGTGCATACCTGCTGCGAAAACAATCTGCCATTCGTGTGTTTTTCGGCAAGCGGTGGCGCGCGCATGCAGGAAGGATTGACGTCGTTGATGCAGATGGCCAAGACGACCGCGGCACTGACACGGTTGTCTGCGGCAAAGTTGCCATTCATTTCGGTGCTGACCGATCCCACCATGGGCGGTGTGTCCGCCAGTTTTGCGCTTATCGGTGATGTCATCATTGCCGAGCCTGGCGCCTTGATCGGCTTTGCCGGTCCGCGCGTTATCGAGCAAACGGTGCGGCAGACGTTGCCCGAAGGTTTCCAGCGGGCCGAGTTCCTGCTCGAGCATGGTGCGGTGGACATGATCGTGGATCGTCGCAACATGCGCGACAAGCTGGCGAACCTGATCACGCTGTTGATGCGCGTCCAGCAGAGCTGAGCGTTTCCCCTTCGCCGCTTTCCGATGTCTTGCGTTCAGGCGTATCCAGCGCTTTGAGAACATTTCTGTAGCGTCGGTCATGTCACGTTCTCTTGCCGAATGGCTCGACCGGCTCGAACGCCTTCATCCCGTAGAGATCGAGATGGGTCTTGAGCGCGTCGCCGCAGTGCGTGAGCGCCTCGACCTGCGTCCTGCTTTTCCGGTGATCCTGGTTGGCGGAACCAATGGCAAGGGCTCGACCTGCGCCATGCTCGAGTCGATTTACCATCGTGCCGGCTACAAAGTCGGGCTTTACACATCGCCGCATCTGATTGCGTATAACGAACGCGTCCGGGTGGGCACACTTGAAGCCGGTGACGCGGAGCTCGTCGAAGCGTTCGAACGCATTGATTCCGCGCGAGGCGACATTTCCCTGACCTACTTCGAGTTCGGAACGCTGGCGGCACAGCTTATTTTTTGCAACCGGAAGGTCGAGTTGGCGATCCTTGAAGTCGGCCTGGGCGGAAGACTGGATGCGGTCAATGTGTTCGAGCCTGCCTGCTCGGTGGTGGTCAGTGTCGATATCGATCATATTGAATATCTGGGATCCGATCGCGAGTCGATCGGTCGGGAAAAAGCCGGTATTTTCCGCAGTGGTGTTGCGGCGGTGTGCGCCGATGAAGATCCCCCCGCTTCGCTTGTCGCGCATGCGCAGGCGGTGGGCGCCGACCTGCACCTGATCGGCAGGGATTTCGGTCATGCGCGCGCTGACTCCGGGTGGCATTTCTGGAGCAGTGCCGGAAAGAAAACCGGGCTGCCGCTCCCGGCGCTAAACGGCACGCGCCAGCTCGACAATGCCGCTGCGGCGCTTGAGTGCGTGCGCATCCTGCAGCCACTTGTTCCGGTTGACATGGGCGCATTGCGCAATGGGCTGATCCATGCGCACTGTCCCGGGCGATTTCAGGTATTGCCGGGGAAACCAAACATTATTCTGGACGTCGCGCATAACGCGGCCGCTGCGCGCACGCTGTCGGAGAATCTGCGGCAGATGCCGTGTTCAGGACGGACCTTCGCCGTCTTCGCCGTGCTGAGGGACAAGCAGATACGCGAGATCACATCGGCGCTGGCTGGCCAGATCGACCGATGGTTCGTATGCGACCTTCCGGTGGCGAGAGCGGCCTCGGCAGCAAGCGTCAAAGACGTCCTCCTGCAGCAAGCGGCAACGGTGCGCCTGGACGTGTTCGAGAATGTCGCAAGCGGCTTCGCGGCTGCAAGGGAGGCCGCCCGGGAGAATGATAGAATCCTGCTCTTCGGGTCGTTTTACACGGTAAGCCAAGCCTTGAAATCGAGCGATACACCGGAATTGCAGGTCAGGTTCTGAACGGGACGGTCATGGCGACGGCAATCAGCAGCGAAGAACTCCAGTTAAAAAAACGGGCCCGGCGCCGCCTCGTCGGTGCAATCGCACTCGTTCTGGTCGTTGTCATTTTCCTGCCGATGGTTCTCGATAACGAGCCCAAACCGGTGTCGGAGAATATCGCGATCAATATTCCTCCTCCGCCGGACGCAACCGAGTTGCCGGGCGAAGCGGAGGACCCGCTCACGGAGAGTCCGGACGAAGTCTCGTCCGAGCCGTTGCGATTCAGACCAGTCGAACAATCACCCGACGCGGAGCGACCCGTCGAGACGGATCCGACACCGGCGGCAAGCGCACCTGAACCGAAGCCAGCGGCCGAAAGCAAGCCTGCGGCAACGCAGTCCTCGAGTGCATCGTCCAAGGCGGGATTTGTTGTCCAGCTGGGCGCATTTTCCGATGCCGGCAACGCAGACCGGCTGGCGAAGACGGTGCGGGAGAACGGGTTCGACGTGTATACGGAAGTGGTGACAACGTCGGGCGGCAAGCGGACGCGGGTGCGCGTCGGCCCGTATCCGACCCGCGCAGAGGCTGAACAAGCGCGCGATCGCCTCAAGGCGCGAAAGCTGACTTATGGCAAGCCAGACATCGTCAGGTCGGATGAGCGATGAGCGCGAGTCGGGCGCTTTCCGGCAACGTATTCCGGTCCCTTTAGGGTCATTCCGGGAATGACCGTATTCGATTACGTATTCCTGCTGATTCTGGTCGTTTCCATGTTTATCAGCGTGGTCCGCGGCCTTGTTCGTGAAGTGCTGTCTCTGCTTTCGTGGGTGGGCGCTTTCATCGTTGCGAAGTACGGAGCCCCGGTGGTGGCGGACTGGTTGTCGGGGTTCATAGCGCACCCGAAAATTCGTATCGGTTTCAGTTTTGTTCTCGTGATGGTCGCCAGCGTAATGCTCTTCAGCCTCTTGTCGCTACAGGTGGCCAAACTGGTCAAGATGACCGGCCTCAAGGGTACGGACCGTGCGCTGGGTGCGTTCTTTGGCCTGGCCCGGGGAGTGCTTATAGCCGTAGTGCTGGTTCTTGTTGCAAGCCTTACGCCGTTGCCGCAGGAGCGTTATTGGCGAGAAGCTTTTTTCAGATACCCGCTGGAGACGATGGCATCATGGATGCAGCCGAAGCTCCCGTATACTGTTCAGGAGCGGATGAAATAGTGATCTCAATCGTTCTGGCGCAGCCCTTGAAGTTCGCTAGCCATTAGCGGACCGGCCCGGAGAATCTGATATGTGTGGACTTCTTGGTGCGGTGACAAAATCACCGGTGAATCAGTTGCTCTACGACGGCTTGCAGGTGTTGCAGCACCGCGGCCAGGACGCTGCGGGCATCGTCACAGCCGACGGCGACAATTTCCAGATGCACAAGGGAGGCGGGCTCGTCCGGGACGTGTTCCGCACCCGGGACATGCGCTACCTGTCCGGCGAGTCGGGTATTGCACATTGCCGCTATCCGACAGCCGGTTCGGCAAGTTCGTTTGCCGAGGCGCAGCCGATGTACGTCAATTCTCCCTTCGGTATTGTGCTCGGCCATAACGGCAACCTGACCAATGCGGAACAACTCAAACACGAGCTGTTTCGTCAGGACCTGCGTCATATCAACACCAACTCCGATTCGGAGATTCTGCTCAATGTGCTGGCGCACGAACTGCACGAAGCGTGCTCCGATCACAAGCTCGATGAGGAGGCGATCTTCAAGGCCGTTGCCGGCGTTCACAGGCGCGTCAGGGGCGCCTACGCGGCGGTGGCGATGATCGCCGGCTACGGACTGCTCGCATTCCGTGACCCTTACGGCATAAGGCCTTTGGTATTCGGTGTCGGGCGGACGGAGCAAGGCCCTGAGTATCTGGTGGCGTCCGAGAGCGTCGCAATCGACGCGCTCGGTTTCGATCTGGTCAGGGATATCGCTCCGGGTGAAGCCGTCTTCATCGACGGAGGGGGGAATTTTCACAGCCGGCAGTGTGCGACCCATGCGGTGCATCGGCCGTGTATTTTTGAGTACGTCTATCTTGCCCGCCCCGATTCGGTGATCGACGGCATTTCGGTGTATGAGACGAGACTGCGCATGGGCGCCAGCCTGGTGAAAAAGATGAAGCGCGAACATGCCGATCTCGACATCGATGTGGTCGTGCCGATACCTGACTCCAGCCGGCCATCGGCGATGGAATTGTCCGAAGGCCTGGGCGTGTCCTACCGCGAAGGCTTCATCAAGAATCGCTACATCGGCCGGACCTTCATCATGCCCGGACAGGAAGTCCGGAAGAAATCGGTCCGGCAAAAACTGAACGCAATCGGTATGGAGTTCAAGGGCAAGAACGTCCTGTTGGTTGACGATTCGATCGTGCGCGGTACCACCAGCCGTGAGATCGTGCAGATGGCACGCGATGCCGGCGCGCACAAGGTGTTCTTTGCCTCGGCAGCCCCGCCTGTTCGCTATCCGAACGTTTACGGCATCGATATGCCGACATCGCAGGAGCTGATTGCCTATGGCAGGAGCGATGCGGAAGTTGCCCGCGAGATCGGCGCTGACCGGCTGATTTATCAGGACCTGGACGCGCTGATTGAGGATTGCCGCTCGGTCAATCCGGCGATAGAACAGTTCGAAACGTCCTGCTTTAGCGGCGAATACGTAACCGGTGACGTGACGCCGGAGTATCTGGCCAGTATCGAGGCACTCCGTAATGACGGCGAGCTTGCCCGGCGCGAAGCCAGTGCGTCACAACTTGATCTCAACCTTGCCACCAGTGACTGATCGCATGGGGATAGGCGCGCATTATTGACAACAGGGCCGACACCTCGTAACTTATCGACTTGCGCCGATTTGATGAACAGCTTGCGGGCGCGTAAAAAATACTGCTAAAGCGCGTCGCATGACGAACCCGCTTAGCGCAAGCAAGCGGGTTTTTTTGTGCCCGGTCCCGATGTTCGGCGGTCCGGCGCGTGAAACCCGTTGCGGCGGGACGATCACGGGATGCGCGCCTGATGGAAAGGAAAGTAATGACCGGTAACGAATACGAACTCGAAACGCTTGCAGTGCGCGCGGGTATTACACGAAGTCAGTTCAACGAGCATTCCGAGGCAATGTATCTGACGTCGAGCTTTGTGTTCGACAACGCAGCGCAGGCGGCGCGGCGGTTCAGTGGTGAAGACGAGGGGATGGTCTACTCGCGCTACACCAATCCGACGGTGCGGATGCTGGAGACGCGGCTCGCTGCTCTGGAAGGCGCGGAGTACTGTGTATCGACGTCTTCGGGTATGTCGGCCATTCTCACCCTGGTAATGAGTTTGCTGAAGGCCGGTGAGCACGTAATTGCTTCCAGAAGCCTCTTCGGCGCGACAGTGCAGCTGTTCAACAACGTGCTTGGGCGTTTCGGGGTCGAAACGACTTTTGTCGAACCGGCACGCATGGATCAGTGGCGCGCCGCGGTGCGGCCGAACACCCGGCTGTTCTTCGTGGAAACGCCGTCAAATCCGTTGACTGAAATCGTTGATATAGGTGCGCTGGCCGAGGTTGCACGCGACGCCGGTGCCCTGCTCGCAGTCGACAATTGTTTTTGTACGCCCGCCTTGCAACGCCCCATCGAACTTGGCGCCGACCTGGTGATGCATTCGGCGACCAAGTATCTGGACGGACAGGGGCGTGTTCTCGGTGGTGCGGTCCTGGGCCGGCGTGAGGTCATTCAGGTGCCGATGACCGGTTTCCTGCGCAGCGCCGGGCCCGTTCTTTCGCCGTTCAATGCCTGGGTGATATTGAAGGGCCTGGAAACGCTCCGGTTGCGGATGCTCGCCCACTCGCAAGGTGCGCTGGAACTTGCGCAATGGCTGGAGCAGCATCCACGTGTTTCGCGAGTTTTCTATCCGGGGCTTGCGTCGCACCCGCAGCACGAACTGGCGATGCGTCAGCAATCCGCTGGCGGCGGTGTCGTGTCTTTCGAAGTCAAGGGCGGGCGCAAAGAGGCATGGAAGGTCATCGATTCAACGAAGATGATCTCCATCACTGCCAACCTGGGCGATGCGAAAAGCACGATTACCCACCCGGCCAGCACGACGCACGGAAGATTGTCCCCGGAAGTCCGCAACGCGGCGGGGATCAGCGAAGGTTTGCTGCGGCTTGCCGTAGGGCTTGAAGCCGTTACCGACATTCGTGCCGATCTCGATTTCGGGTTGGCGCAAATCTAGCTGTTTTGCGCCGGCATCAAGCCAGCCGGTCCTCGGTGCCTGCGTTGTGCGTTCGTGTCAGGCAAGCGCGACGCTGCGGCAGCCGGCGCGGGTGCATTCCAGATAAGACCCGGCACCGTACCAGTCAGCAAGTACGATGCGCTCGCATGAATGCTCGTCAACAACGTGTTCATGGACTGCCGGTCTGTGTGTATGGCCGTGTATGAGGCGAGGGTATGCGTGCTCGCGGAGCACTGCTTCAACAGCGGGCAACGATACATCCATGATGGTCATTGATTTCGCTTTCTTGGCCTGTTCACTTTCGGCACGCACCGTCCGCGCAAGTTCGATGCGTTCAGCGACCGGTTTGGCGAGAAACTCAGCCTGCCACTTCGGGTCTCTGACAAGCTTGCGAAATTTCTGGTACTCGACATCGTCCGTGCACAGCGTGTCTCCGTGCATCAACAGGGTTGGCATGCCGTAGAGCGTGATCGGGTAGGGATCGGGCAACAATTGCAGCGCTGCGGCTTTTGCGAACCGGGGGCCGACGAGAAAATCGCGGTTGCCGTGCATGAAAAACACGGCGGTGCCGCTGGCACCCAGTTTTTTTAGTGCGGCTGCCACCTGTGCCGGCATGTTTGCGGCCAGCGTTTCATCCCCGATCCAGTACTCGAACAAATCGCCGAGGATGAAAAGCCGTTCTGCTTCCGCTGCCGTATCGTTGAGAAACCTGAGCAGCGTTTCCGTGCTGTCCGGACGTTCATCGGCAAGATGAAGATCCGATATGAAAAAACTCGCCGTCACGCCGGGGGCACACCGCCATGACCGGCGTGCGGTTTGCGCGACAGCATGGCTTCAAACGCGCCGAGCGCTCTTGATGACGACATCTTCCAGCGGGACATCGCCGTGAAATCCCTTTGACCCGGTTTCTACGCCCTTGATCTGGTCTACAACTTCACGGCCTTCGATGACCTTGCCGAAAACGCAGTAGCCGTGACCCTGTGGCGTGGGTGCAGAGAAATTCAGAAAATCGTTCCTGGAAACATTGATGAAGAACTGCGCAGTGGCAGAATCGACATCGGCAGTGCGCGCCATGGCAATGGTGTAGGCGTCGTTCCCGAGGCCATTGCCGGCTTCGTTGGATATGGGATCGCGGGTCGGCTTTTGTTTCATCCCGGGCTCGAACCCCCCGCCCTGGATCATGAAGCCGTCAATGACTCTGTGAAAAACCGTTCCGTCATAGAAGCCGTCATCGACATAGGCGAGAAAGTTTTCAACCGTTGCCGGCGCTTTCTCATCCTCGAGTTGAATGACAATGTCACCGCTGGACGTCGTTAACCTGACCTGCGTGCCCATTATTTCTCTCCGATTAGCGTGGCTTGCTCAATGATAACCGCATCGAGCGGCACGTCCTTGGGGAAAGGACCGCCGTTGCCGGTCGGCGCCGTCGCGATTTTGGTCACCACATCCATTCCGTCGACGACCCTGCCGAACACCGCATAGCCGTATCCGCGGCCGGTCGGAGAGCGGAAATCTAGGAATGCGTTGTCGGCGACATTGATGAAGAACTGCGATGTCGCCGAGTGGGGATGATTGGTGCGCGCCATGGCGATCGTCCCGGTCTCGTTCTTCAGCCCGTTGTCTGCTTCATTCGGAATCGGATCGCCGGTCTTCTTCTGCTCGTAGTCTTGCGAGTAGCCGCCGCCCTGGATCATGAACCCGCCAATAACCCTGTGGAAGATCGTGCCGTCGTAGAAGTCCTTATTCACGTAAGCCAGAAAATTCTGCACCGTTTCGGGTGCTTTCTCGGGATAGAGTTCGATGACGATGATGCCTTTGTTCGTCTTGAGTTCGACCTGTGGGTTCGCTGCGTGAGCCGAGATGCAGAACATCGTCGCCCACAACGCAATAAAGAGTTGTTTCATTCCAGCCCCTTACGGAGTGATTGATAAAAACGGAAAGCCGGATGCGCGAAGCGAGGCTCCGCAATCCGCAGCTCAGGCAGCGCCTTCGTAGAGGATCTTCCAGCGATCGCCTTCGTGAATCCAGTACTGACGCTTGAGCATGATGTTATCAAGGTTACTGCTCGCGTAGTCCTGTTGGAAGCTTACTACCGCCAGGGAGGCATCCCCGGGGTAGAGAACAATCGACAGATCCGAGATGCCAACCTTGATCCACGATTTCGCCGCGTTGACCCGCTGTTTCCTGTCGGACCATTGCGCGAGGTTGTCGCCGTCGGAAGAAAAACGGCTGGAATAGTGCTGCAGATAGGCGGACGTTTCACGGCTTTCCCAGTCACGGCGCCATTGCTCCAGTTGGCCGGCCAGCGCCTGTCGGGTTTCCTGAATGTCCTTTTGGCGGCTCCATTCGATGGAATCGGTAATGATGACGGGCGTCGCCCCCGGGCTCACGTACTGGTCAAGCGCGGTCATGTCTTCGTTGGCGAGCACCACACACCCATCACTGGCGCGTGGCGGCCGGCTATAGGTGTCAAAGGGTGTTCCATGCAACCAGATTCCGTAACCGTCGCGTCCCCGCAGGCGGTCCCACTCGTTGGGATAGTTGATCGGAAACGCGCCCACACCGTAGAAATCGGTCAGCTCGTCCGGAGTCAGTTTGCTGGTCACGTGATACACGCCAAGCGGCGTACGTTTGTCGCCTTCTCTCAGCTTGTCCGTGCCGTTCTTGCCAACCGACATGTAATAGTCGGCGACGTATCGCAATCCTTCATCAGCGTTTTCGAAGACGAAAAGCGTCGATTTCGAGGAATCCAGCACGAGTGCGTACTTTTGCGAGCGTGGTAGCTCCAGGACGTATTTTGGTGCCATCCCGGCCTGTGGTTTAAGCGCATAACGGGCGAGTCGGGCTCGCGCCTCGGCGCGCAGGTCGGTTGCCACGTTTTCGCTGGCCGCTCCGGCGCCAACGGCGCCAACGGTGTCAATTGGCCGGCTGCGCGCCAGCAGCAGATCACCCTTGACGAGCTGCGCCAGCCGGAAATTCGGGCTTACCGACAGCAGCGATTCGATCTGTTCCAGAGCTGATCCAATGCGGTTCTCACTGACCTCGATGAGCGCCTTGACGAGCATTTCTTCCGGCAAGGAAAGCTGGCGCTGGATCGTTTCGCGGCTGGGGAAAAAGTCGATCGCCCAGACATACGACGAGGCCGCGAATACCATCGCGACCAATGCCTGCAGCAGGTGTTGCCGTGAGCCGGCCTGGCCGTCGGCGAAACGTGAACCGCGTGTCGATGGCATCAGTTCTCGAACGTTTCCCTGACGATCAGCCAGCGACCGCCCAATTTGGACAAGGTCAGCGTCTTGTAGCCCTTCGAGTTAATCGTGTCGGACTGGTAGTGCTGGAGGAAACGAACCTCGGCACTGCTGTCGCCTGAAAACGAGACCACTGGCTCGTCAATCGCCACCATGATGAACTTGGGACCTGTGAGGCGAGCGCGGCGCTGCTTTTCCCAATCGCTATGGCTCAGCTGCCCGGGTGCGAAATCGGGTGCGTAGTGGGAAAGATAGGCTTCCACGTCCTGCCTGGACCACGCCTCGGCCCAGTTTCCAACAGTGGCAATGACGGCCGGTCTTTGACTTACTTGCGGTTGTGCAGGTGGCGTGGCGGGCGTTGCGGGTGTGGCGGCGGCAGCGGGGGCAGGCGGTGTTGGCGGCGCGGGGGGCGGTGTTGCCTCGGCAGCTGGCGTCCTGGCCGGCACGGCGGCCGCCTGAACGTCTTCGATCGGCGCAGAGGCGGTGAACAGTTCTCCGATCAGGGACAATTTCGTCTGCGCAGTCTTGTTGCCGCGATCCAGGCTGAGTGCCTTGTCGTATGCCTCGCTGGCCATCTTGGCATAGACGTCGCCAAGATTTTCGTGGGCGACCGCATAGCTGGGGTGGGTGCGAATGGCCATCTCGAGAGACTCGCGCGCCTGGTCGTACTTACCGTCGGCAGCGTACAAGACGGCGAGATTGTTGTACGGTTCGGGCAATTCAGGGTAGTCGCGGGTCAACGAGGTGAAAACGTCGATGGCGCCCTTGGTGTTGCCTTGCTCGGTGAGAATGAGGCCTTTGAGAAAGCGCGAACGAGCGTCATTGTCGTTGGCGGCGATGGCGGCATCGACTTTTTTCAGCGCGGCTGCGGTCTTGCCCTGCTTGAGTAAGCGTACGGCATCGTCATAATCATCGGCCAGAACGGGCGGGGACATGACGAGAAGCAGCATGATCACTGCGCCAAGAAGAGAATAACGATAGCTGGTCATCTGTTATACTTCGCGTTAAATAAAGGCGCTAGGTTATTGTAAATAATGGCGGATTCTACCAATAACACTCGCCTGGCGACAAACTTAATCGATGTGCCCGTTGGTCTTTCATTGCGATTTCACCCGAATGCTGATTTGCCGAGCATATATCGAGCCTCGGCCCGTTTATCTGAGTAGCGCCTCATGCTGAGCATTTACAACTCTCTGACCCGCAGCAAGCAGCCGTTCGTACCGATCACGCCCGGCGAGGTCGGAATGTACGTGTGTGGCATGACGGTATACGACTTTTGCCATTTGGGCCATGCGCGGGTGCTGGTCGTGTTCGACGTCGTCCGGCGTTGGCTCCAGAGCCGCGGCTACAAGGTGAAGTATGTACGAAATATCACGGACATTGACGACAAAATCATCAAGCGTGCGCACGAGAATGGAGAAACGGTCGCGCAGCTGACCGGGCGTTTCATTGCGGCGATGGACGAAGATGCCGGCGCACTGGGTGTTGGCAAGCCCGATTACGAGCCGCGGGCAACGCAGACCATCCCGCAGATGTTGAGTCTGATCGGTACGCTGGTGGACAAGGGCCTGGCTTATCGTGCTGACAACGGCGATGTGTACTACTCGGTGCGCAAGTTCGATGGTTACGGCAAGTTGTCGGGCAAATCGCTTGAGCAGTTGCGCGCCGGCGAACGGGTCGACGTCGATCACAACAAACAGGACGCACTGGACTTCGTGCTGTGGAAAGCCGCCAAGCCCGGTGAGCCTGCATGGGATTCACCCTGGGGGAAAGGCCGTCCCGGGTGGCACATCGAGTGTTCGGCAATGAGCGAGCACTACCTGAGCGCGCATTTCGACATTCATGGCGGCGGCCAGGATCTTCAGTTTCCCCATCACGAGAACGAGATCGCCCAGTCCGAAGGCGCTCATGGCCATACCTTCGTCAATTACTGGATGCACAATGGTTTCGTTCGCGTGGACAGCGAGAAGATGTCCAAATCGCTGGGTAATTTCTTCACCGTGCGCGAGATTCTCGAGAAATACGATCCCGAAGTGGTGCGCTTCTTCATTTTGCGCGCCCACTATCGCAGCCCGCTCAACTATTCAGACCAGCATCTCGACGACGCGCGCCAGGGTTTGACCCGGCTGTACACGGCGCTGCGCGGAATCGAGATGCGCGAAGCCGGTGCAATCGACTGGAATGAGGGCTACGCGAAGCGCTTCTGCGAGGCCATGGACGACGATTTCAATACGCCGGAAGCCGTTTCGGTGCTGTTCGAGCTCGCCAACGAAGTCAATCGTTCGCGCTCCATTGAACATGCCGGCCTGTTGCGCGCGCTTGCCGCCGTTGTTGGTTTGCTTGAACGCGATCCCGAGGCGTTCTTGCAGGCTGGTGCCGACGAGGGGATAAGTGTCGAAGCAATCGAGGAAGGCATCGAGGCGAGAAATGCCGCCCGCAAGGCGCGGGATTTCAGCGAAGCCGATCGCATCCGCGACGCGCTGCTTGCGCAAGGTGTGACCCTGGAAGACGGGCCCGGCGGTACGACCTGGCGGCGCACCTGATTCGATCGGCGCTGCGCTGCTACCTCGCGGCGTTCGTCCGTGTCGTTACTGAACCGGTTTCGGCCGGCGCCCGGTGCGGGCGCACGGTCGAACCGCGGATCCGTGTGTCGATCAGGTTTCGAAGAAATCCTTCACCTTGTCCATCCAGGACTTGGCCCTCGGATTGTGTTGTGAAGCGTCGCTCTGATTGATTTCTTCGAGCTCCGCGAGCAGTTCCTTCTGGCGAGCGGTCAGATTGACCGGTGTCTCGACCACGACATGGCACAGCAAGTCGCCCATCACCGAACTGCGCACACCCTTGATGCCTTTGCCGCGCAAGCGAAATACCTTGCCCGACTGGGTTTCAGACGGGATCTTGATCTTGGCATAACCGTCCAGCGTTGGAATCTCGATCTCGCCACCCAGAGCCGCCCTGGAAAAGCTGATGGGCATTTCACAATGCAGGTTGTTGCCCTCCCGGGTAAACACGTCGTGAGGACGGATGTGAATAACGACATACAGATCGCCGCTTGGCCCGCCGTTGACGCCGGCCTCGCCCTCGCCTGAGAGCCGGATGCGATCGCCTTCGTCGACACCGGCCGGAATCTTTACCGACAGGGTTTTCTGACGCTTGAGCCGTCCCTGACCGCTGCAGGTTGTGCACGGATCCTGCACGACTTTGCCGCTGCCATGGCATTTCGGACAGGTCTGCGCGATCGAAAAGAATCCCTGGGTCATGCGCACCTGGCCGTGGCCATTACAGGTCGGACAGGAGACCGGTTCTGTTCCCGGCTTGGCGCCTGAACCGTGACAGGTGTCGCACTCGTCCATCGTCGGGATGCGAATACGCGTTTCGGAACCGCGGGCCGCTTCTTCGAGCGAAATCTCGAGGTTGTAGCGCAAGTCCGCGCCGCGATAGACGTTCGAGCGCGAACGGCCGCCGCCCCCGCCGAAAATATCTCCGAAAATATCTCCGAACGCGTCGGCGAAACCGCCAAAGCCGGCACCGCCGGCACCCATGCCCGCCGACGGATCAACGCCGGCATGGCCATACTGGTCGTAGGCTGCGCGTTTCTCGGGTTCGGACAAAATCTCGTAAGCCTCTTTTGCTTCCTTGAACTGCTCCTCGGCCTTGGCGTTATCCGGGTTGCGGTCGGGGTGAAATTTCATCGCCAGGCGGCGATAGGCTTTCTTGATGTCGGCGTCGGAGGCGTCCCGGTTGACGCCGAGAACTTCGTAGTAGTCGCGTTTGGCCATTTTCTGAACGGGTATGCGTCAGCGGCGAACCACGCCGAATGCCGCCAGGAGCAACTTCCCTGGCGGCAACGGCGCTGTTCGCGTCTGACTGATTGGATCGTCTAAACGTGTCAGGCTGACTTCTTGTTGTCCTTCACTTCCTCGAACTCGGCATCGACGACGTCTGCATCTGCGTCCGCTGCCTGCTGCGCACCTTTTGTTCCGGTGCCCGCGTCCGTCGATGCGCCCTCGGCGCCGCCTTGCTGGGATTGCGCGTACATTTTCTCGGCAATCTTCTGCGAGGCCGTTGCCAGAGCCGCCGACTTGGCTTCGATTTCATCCTTGTCGTTGGCCTTGAGCGCTGCTTCGGCTTCCTTCAACGCCTCTTCGATCTTGCCTTTTTCCTCTTCGCTGACCTGGTCGCCATGCTCCGACAGTGTCTTTCTGACGGTGTGCACCAGCGCATCGCACTGGTTGCGGGCTTCGACCAGTTCTCGTGCCTTGCGGTCGTCGTCGGCATGCGCTTCGGCGTCCTTGACCATTTTCTGGACTTCTTCTTCCGACAGGCCCGAGTTCGCCTTGATGGTGATCTTGTTCTCCTTGCCGGTCGCCTTGTCCTTGGCCGAGACATGCAGGATGCCATTGGCGTCGATGTCGAACATCACCTCGATCTGCGGCATGCCGCGCGGTGAAGGCGGAATATCGGCCAGGTTGAACTGTCCAAGTGACTTGTTGTCACGCGACATCTCGCGCTCACCCTGCAGCACATGGATGGTTACCGCGGTCTGATTATCTTCAGCCGTGGAGAACACCTGTTGTGCCTTGGTCGGGATGGTCGTGTTCTTCTGGATCAGTTTGGTCATGACCCCGCCCAGCGTTTCGATGCCGAGCGACAGCGGCGTCACGTCGAGCAGAAGCACGTCCTTGACGTCGCCTTGCAGCACACCGGCCTGGATGGTCGCGCCGACAGCTACCGCTTCGTCAGGGTTGACGTCCTTGCGCGGATCCTTGCCGAAGAACTCCTTGACGATTTCCTGCACCTTGGGCATGCGGGTCATGCCGCCGACCAGGATGATGTCGTCGATGTCGGAAGCCTTGATGCCGGCATCCTTGATCGCGGTACGACAAGGCTCGATGGTTCGCTTCACCAGATCCTCGACCAGGCTCTCGAGCTTGGCGCGCGTGATCTTGATTGCCAGGTGTTTCGGTCCCGAAGCGTCGGCCGTGATGTAGGGCAGATTGACTTCGGTCTGCTGGCTGGAGGAGAGCTCGATCTTGGCTTTCTCGGCGGCCTCCTTGAGCCGCTGCAGCGCCAGCACGTCGGACCTCAGGTCTATGCCCTGGTCTTTCTTGAACTCGTTCGCGAGATATTCGATCAGCCGCTGGTCGAAGTCCTCGCCGCCAAGGAAGGTGTCCCCATTGGTCGACAGCACCTCGAACTGGTGCTCGCCTTCGACTGCGGCAATTTCGATGATCGAGATGTCGAACGTGCCGCCACCAAGATCGTACACGGCGACCTTGCGGTCGCCCTGTTTCTTGTCCATGCCGAATGCCAGGGCGGCGGCAGTAGGTTCGTTGATGATGCGCTTGACATCGAGGCCGGCGATGCGCCCGGCGTCCTTGGTTGCCTGGCGTTGCGAGTCATTGAAGTAGGCCGGCACGGTAATGACGGCTTCGGTGACCGGCTCACCCAGATAGTCTTCGGCCGTTTTCTTCATTTTCATCAGCACCTGGGCGGATATTTCCGGCGGCGCGCTTTGCTTGCCGCGTACTTCCACCCATGCATCGCCGTTCTTGGCCGAAACGATGGCAAACGGCGAATGTTCGATCGCCTTCTGCACCTCTGCATCCTTGAAGCGGCGGCCGATCAACCGCTTGATCGCGAACAGCGTGTTTTTCGGGTTGGTCACCGCCTGGCGTTTTGCCGGCGCGCCAACCAATACCTCGCCATCTTCCGTGTAGGCAACGATCGAAGGGGTCGTGCGAGCGCCTTCGGCATTTTCGATGACTTTAGCCTGGCCGCTCTCCATCACTGCTACGCAGGAGTTGGTGGTGCCGAGGTCAATTCCGATAATTTTTCCCATGATTTGTCCTTTTGGTCCTCAATCCGAAATGTGTCGTTGCCTTGTTAAGTCAGGGTACGGCAGTGCTTTTTCAAGACTCTTTGGGCTTGGCTACGCTGACCATGGCCGGCCTTACCAGGCGCTCGTTCAACTCGTAGCCCTTTTGAAACACGCTGACGATGCTGTTTGCCGGGGCGTCGGACTCGACAGTGTTCATCGCCTGATGCTTGTGAGGATCCAGCATCTCCCCTAAGGGATTGATTTCTTTTATGTTTGCCTTTTCGAAGGCGGCGGCGAGCTGCTTCAGCGTCAGCTCTACGCCACTTTTCAGCGATTCGAGCGTGAGGTTCGGGATCGCCAGGGCGGCTTCCAGGCTGTCGCGCACCGGCAATAGTTCTTGCGCAAAACCCTCCAGTGCGAACTTGTGGGCGTTGGCGACGTCGATTTGCGCGCGCTTTCGCACGTTTTCGGTTTCGGCCTTGGCTCTTAGCCAGGCGTCGTGGTGTTCCTGTGCGGCCAGTTCGGCCGCCTTGAGGAGCTCTCCAGGGCTGGGCATGACATCGGGCTCGGCATGACCGCCGGCTCGCCGTCCAGACGCAGCGCCGGCGGCGTCATCGGCTGGCGTTCGGTTTTCGGCGCCGGGATTGTTCGAGTCCGGGTCTTTCGATTCGATGGTCCGGTCCTGTTCCTGCATGAAGTCCTCCAATCCTTTTCAAGCTAGTTTTTATTGGGGACGGATTGCCGGATTTCAAGGCCTTTCCGGTGTCAAATCCCATTTTTATCGGAATTCATGCGTATTTCGGAATTCCTGATTGCGGCCGCTTATACTCTGGCTTGCGTCGGGGTGTCGTGGGAGTGCCCGTCAGGCTGGCGCCACCCCTGAGTTTAGTGAGAGCGAGATGAAAGCACGGTTTGTTTTTCTACTTTTTGTTCTGGCCGTCTGTGCCGGAGTTGCACATGCCGAGCCGGTGGCCCGGATCGGTTCCAGCTATTACTACATCGAAGGCGCTTCGGCGCTGGTGCTGACCGCGCAGATGGACAATAAAGGACCGGTCGGCCCGGATGGGCGGCGCCACCCGGCACTTACCAAGTGGGACGTCCAGTGGCGGTTCCGGCACAACATGCTGGGCGGAGCCTGCAAAATGGAGAAGGTTTCCGTAATGGTCGGTGTGACCTCGATTCGGCCGCGTTGGCGCGGCGAAAAAGAAGGCGCTGCGCAGTTGCGCGAGCGCTGGGGTGAACTGGTGAAAGCGGTCGATCGCAACGTGGCATTCCACAAGAAGCAGGCGCTCGAGGCTGGCCAGAAAATCGAAGCAGCGCTGAATGGCCTCGATCCGACCGGAAATTGCGAAGCGCTGACCGTCGACGCCAACGAGGCCGCAACGGCGATTCTCGAGGAATACAAGGCGGTGAGCCGCAATTACAACGAACGGACTGACTACGGCCGAAAGGACGGCCTGAGTCTGATCTGATCGTCTCGAGCGAATGTCGCGCCCGGCGTGCTCCAGCGCGCGGGGACGTGTTTTGGTAGTACCAGCAGTGCTGGCGCGTCGACCAAAACTGCGTTAACAGGCCCTAGTTGGCAGCGCCCAGTTTCCTGGCTCGCTCCGCGCTCAGTTGCGCATCGCGCTCTGCTTTGCCGCGATCATGGTCGCTGCTCGCCCAGCCGTGCAGGTTATCGGCGACGATTCGCGCCATTGCCTGTATCCACTCGTGGCGCTCGTTCAGACATGGAATGTGGCGAAACGACTTGCCCCCGGCTTTCAGGAATGCCGACTTGTTCTCGATTGCGATCTCCTCGAGGGTTTCGAGGCAGTCGGCAACGAATCCAGGGCAAAACACGTCGATGCGCTTGGTCTTCGCTTTGCCAAGCCGCTTCATGGTATCGATCGTATATGGCTTGAGCCACTCGGCGCGCCCGAATCGCGACTGGAATGTGGTGATGACCATGTCCGGATCGACGCCGAGTTCCTGCGTCAGCAGTCTGGCGGTCTTGTGGCACTCGCAGTGGTACGGGTCGCCCTTGTCCAGACTGAATCTTGGCACTCCGTGGAATGACAGCACCAGCTTGTCCGGCTTGCCGTTTTCCGTCCAGTGCTGGTTGATCTGTGTCGCCAGTGCCGAAATGTATGCGGGATGATCGTGAAAATGCTTGACGATCCGTATTGCCGGCACGTTACGCATCTTGCTCACAGCGGCGAACACGGCGTCGTAAACGCTCGCGGTGGTACTCGCCGCATACTGTGGATAGAGGGGAAGCACCAGTATCCGGTCGCAACCCGCAGCGCGCAGTTCAGTCATTACGCTTTCAACCGAAGGTGAGCCGTAACGCATCGCCCACGCCACCGTGTGCGGGCTCTTGATTCGATCACCAAGGTAGCCTCTGAGCAGCAGGGTTTGTTTCTCGGTGTGCACGCGCAATGGCGAGCCCTCGCCGGTCCAGATCGAGGCGTATTTCTCAGCCGACTTCCTGGGCCGGGTATTGAGGATGATGCCGTTGAGAATCAGCCACCACACCGGTCGTGGGATCTCCACCACGCGCGGGTCGGACAGAAATTCTTTCAGGTAGCGGCGAACGGCTTTCGCCGTGGCCGAAGCCGGCGTGCCGAGGTTGACGAGCAACACTCCGGTACGCGCGATGCTGCCGTGCTCATATTCAGGTTCGTTAGCGTATGGCATGTGTCATTTAACCGGACCGCATGTGTCTGGCCGGGATCAGGGGGTCCGTTCGTAGCAGGGCAGGTCAGTGTTGCGACAACGCACCCGATAGCAGCTTGGCTGTGATGTCGACAATCGGGATCACGCGCTCGTACGCCATGCGCGTCGGTCCGATCACGCCTACTGTACCGACGACCTGCCCGTCGACCTCATAGGGCGCAGTGACAACGCTGCACTCATCCAGCGGTACGAGGCCCGAATCGCCGCCAATGAAAATCTGTACGCCATGCGCCCGGTCGCCGATGTCGAGCAGTTGCAGAATGCCGGTTTTCTGCTCGAACATGTCGAACAGACGCCGCAGGCTTTGCATGTTCGACGACAGATCGTGAATGTGCAAAAGGTTGTTTTCGCCGGACAGGACGTAACCTTCGCCCGTTTCGTTTGCCGCCTCTTTGCCGGCATCTATCGCCAGCGTCATCAGTTGCGACATGTTCTCGCGCAGTTGCTCGAGCTCATCGTGCAGGCGCGCCTTGATCTCGTCGAAAGTCAGCCCGGTGTAGTGGCGATTGAGGAAGTTGCCTGCCTCGATCAGTTCCGAGGCGCTGTAGGCGCGGTCTGCCTGGAGAATGCGGTTCTGGACGTCGCCGTCGGGAGTGACGATGATCAGCAACAGGCGCTTTTCCGACAAGCCGACGAATTCGATATGGCGAAACGCCATGCTGGAACGCTGCGGCGCCTTGACTACGCCGGCAAAGCTGGTCAGGTCAGAAAGCACATGCGAGGCGGACGTAACCAGTTTGCGCGTGCTGTCCGGTTGCAACTGGCCTTCGAGTTGGTGCACTGCGACCGAGTCGAGGGGCTTCACCGTCAACAAGGTGTCGACGAAAAACCGGTACCCTCTCGGTGTCGGTATCCGGCCGGCCGACGTATGCGGACTGGAGATGTATCCCATTTCCTCCAGGTCTGCCATGATGTTGCGAATGCTGGCCGGGCTGAGGTCGAGGCCGGAGAAACGGGCAAGAGCCCGCGAGCCGACCGGTTGACCGTCAGAGATATGACGCTCGATCAGGGACTTAAGGAGTATCCTCGCTCGTTCACTCAGCATGATGGCTATTCTACAAAGCTTTTGTGCGATTCTGTCTTCCCGCCCGGTTCATCGCGGGCGTCATTTGCGAAGTATGCTTTAATTTCACGGAAATGAGTTTATTCAAATCTGTTGCGCTGATCGGCAAGTACAAGAGCCCGGAAATCGCGGAGCCGTTGCTCAAGCTTGGGAGCTTTCTGGCGCAACGTGGCGTTTCCGTCAAGCTCGACACCCTTACCGCGGAGCATATCGGCCATAACGATCACGCGGTAGCCAGCCTCGACGAAATCGGCGCCACCTGCGAACTCGCAGTTGTGATTGGCGGCGACGGCACGATGCTGAATATTGCCCGCACGTTCGCGCCGTATGATGTCGCTCTGGTCGGCGTCAACCAGGGAAGGCTCGGCTTCCTGACCGACCTCTCAATGGAGACCATGACCGAAAGCATCGGTTCCATACTCGATGGCGATTTCGTCACCGAGTCCCGGATGCTGCTCGAGTCGGAGGTTGTGTTTGATGATCAGCCCGGACGCAAGGTGCTGGCGTTCAATGATGTGTCCATCAACAAGGGTGCCGACGGCAGCCTGATCGAGATCGAAGTGCACATTGACGGGCGCTTCGTCTACAACCTTCGTTCCGATGGTTTGATCGTGGCCAGTCCGACCGGGTCCACAGCCTACGCTTTGTCTTCGGGCGGACCCATTCTTCACCCCGGACTGAACTGCATCGCGCTGGTGCCGGTCAGTCCGCACACGCTTTCCAATCGCCCGATCGTTGTCGGCGGCGATTCCGCAATCGAGATCACGATGCACAAATCGGTGGACGCGCGGGTGCATTTTGACAGCCATTCCCATTACGAGCTGGCCGAAGGAAACCGGATCATCGTGCGCCGCTGCCCTTATCCGATTCGTCTTCTGCACCCGCCGGAACATAACTATTACCATATGCTCCGTGAAAAACTCCACTGGAGTGAAACACTCTAGTTTCCCGTACCGTGCTCTGCCGCCTGGACATTCGCGATTTCGTGCTGGTCGATCGCCTCGCACTGGAATTTGACAAGGGTTTTACCGTTCTCAGCGGTGAGACCGGCGCTGGCAAATCCATCATGATCGATGCGCTGGCAATGGTGCTCGGAGAGCGCGGCGACGCCAGTCTGGTGAGGCAGGGCTGCGACAAGGCCGAGATCAGCGCCGAGTTCGCTTTGTCAGACAACGCGCCCGCGCAGGCATTTCTGGATGACAACGAGCTTTCCGAAGATGCGCAGTGTTTGCTTCGACGCGTGATCGACACATCGGGTCGTTCACGGGCATGGATTAACGGCAGGCCGGTGACGATGCAACAGCTTCGCGCGCTCGGAGATCTTCTCGTCGATATTCACGGCCAGCACGAGCATCAATCCTTGTCGAGGCCGCAGTCGCAGCGCAGCCTGCTCGATGCCTACGCGGGGGCAACACAAGCGGCCCGGCAGGTGGCCGATGCATGGGCCGCCTGGCAGACGGCAAAACGCAAGCGCGCCGCGGCCCAGAACGATGCCGAATCGGTCGCACGCGAGCGCGAGCAGCTGGAGTGGCAAATCAGCGAGCTCGAGGCGCTGGCTTTTCGCGACGATGAATGGCGCGAGATTTCTGCCGAGCAAACACGGCTTGCCCACTCAGCAAGCCTTGTCGAGGCGGCCGACTTTGCCATGCAGATGTTGTCCGACGATGATGCGGCGGCGCTCGCGACGGTGTCGGGCGTGTGTTCGAAACTCGGCGCTCTGGTTGATTACGATCCCGGCCTGCGTGAGATCCTGGACACGCTGGATGGCGCGCGAATACAGCTGCAGGAATCGGTCTACAGCCTCCGGCATTACCAGCAGCGGCTCGACGTCGACCCGCAGCGGCTGCGCGAAGTCAACGACCGGCTCGATGCCATCCACACTGCGGCGAGAAAATACCGGACCGCTCCAGAGCAGCTGCCGGCTTTGCTCGAAGACTCGAAGCGGCGATTCGATGAGCTGTCGACAAGTCTCGACGCGGAAGCGCTGCGGAAGCAGGAGTTGGAAGCGCGCGAAGCCTGCCTTAAGCTTGCGTCCGGGTTGTCGGCCAGCAGAACGAAAGCCGGTCGCAAACTGTCGAGCAAGGTCACCGACGCAATGCAGAAGCTGGCGATGCAGGGCGGTGTGTTCGAGGTTGTTCTGAGCAGTCTCGAAGAATGCGCATCGTACGGGCTCGAGCAGGTCGAATTCCGCGTTGCCGGGCATGCAGGGTCGCCGCCACGCGCTCTTTCGAAAGTGGCTTCAGGCGGTGAGTTGTCAAGAATATCGCTGGCAATAGAAACGGTAACGCTGGAAATCGCACAGGTGCCAACGCTGATATTTGACGAGGTTGACGTGGGCATCGGTGGCGGTGTCGCGGAAATCGTTGGCCGCATGCTCAAGTCGCTGGGCAGCCGTCATCAGGTCATGTGTGTTACGCACCTGCCGCAAGTGGCGGCCAGTGCCGCACGGCACCTGCGGGTTTCGAAACAAGTGGGCGACGGCGGTGCTGCGAGCACGGTCGAGTTGCTCGGCGACAAGGGCCGGGTCGAGGAAATCGCGCGCATGCTCGGCGGTGTCAAGATCACGGACACGACGCGAAAACATGCGGCCGAGCTTCTCGCCAACGCCTGATCGGCCACGCTCTTGATCGGGAATGTTCAGCCGTCGCCAGGTTTGATTGCAGCCGGCTTCAAATAGAGGGCCAGCTCGGGTTGACGGCGATGCCGGGTCTCAGCCGTCAGCCTTTTTCCTGTTTTCGCAGTCCGGCCGCAGGCAGTCGGCATAAAGCTGAAGCGAGTGCTCCTGTATGCTGAAACCCCGTTCCTTGGCTATCCGGGCCTGGCGCTTTTCAATTTCCGCGTCGTAGAACTCCTCGACATGCCCGCACTGCAGACAGACGAGATGGTCGTGGTGACCGCCTTGATCGAGTTCGAAGACGGCCTTGCCTGATTCGAAGTGATGCCGAATCAGCAGTCCTGCCTGCTCGAATTGTGTCAGTACCCGGTAGATGGTCGCGAGCCCGATCTCCATGCCTTCGTTGAGCAGCAGCTTGTAGACATCTTCTGCGGTCAGATGCCGCTCTTCGCTGTTCTCGAACAGGTTGAGAATCTTGAGGCGGGGCAGTGTCGCCTTCAGCCCAATGCTCTTCAGGTCTTGAGGCGTTGTCATTTGTCAACACACATGAACGAATGACTTATCATATCGGCTTTGGATTGGATTGCCTACCGCATCGATCCCGGGCCCGATGCGCGTTGTGGACAAAACATGCGACTCATTTTGCTTCTTGTTCCCTTGCTGCTCTCGGCCTGTTTTCTGGCCCCGCACAAAATTGAAGTGCGGCAGGGCAATTATGTTGATCAGGAGATGGTGTCCAAGCTGAAGCTGGACATGACTCGTGATCAGGTTCTTTTCGCCATGGGAACGCCGCTGGTGATAGACCCGTTTCACCCGGATAGATGGGATTACGTCTATCTCGTCGGCGAGCCGGGAGATGTTGACCGGGAGCGAGGTGTTACGCTGGAGTTTGCTGACAACAAGCTCGTTCGTATCGGCGGCGACGTTGTTGTTGACGAGCAGGGCGTGCAGTTGCAGGTTAAAGCCGATACACAATAAACCCCTATACGGCACCAGGCCGCCAGACTTTCAGTCGTTCAACGATGCGCACACAACATATAGCTATAGCCGGCAGTTCCGGAAGAATGGGCCGGGCATTGCTGGAGGCCGTTGCCCAGTCCTCTGACTTTCGCCTCAAGGCCGCACTGGAGCATGCGGAAAGCCCCTTCGTTGGCAAGGACGCGGGCGAACTGATCGGGGCGCCGAACGGTGTCCGCATTTCTGATGATCTGGAAGCGGCGCTGTCCGGGTGCGACGTGCTGGTCGATTTCACACGCCCCGAAGGCACGATGAAGCACCTGGAGGTCTGCGAGCGCCACGGCGTCAGGATGGTGATCGGCACCACCGGCCTGAGCGAGGAAAACCGGGAACGCCTGGCCATAGCGGGCAGGAAGATGGCGATGGTGCTGGCGCCGAACATGAGCGTCGGCGTCAATCTCGTATTCAGGTTGCTTGATGTCGCGGCCCGGGTCCTTAATGAAGGCTACGACATTGAAATTGTCGAAGCACATCATCGCCACAAGGTTGATGCGCCATCGGGAACGGCGTTGAGGATGGGCGAGGTGATCGCCGATGCCCTCGACAGGGACCTGAAATCCTGCGCCGTGTATGGCCGCGAAGGCGTGACCGGTGAGCGCAAGCCGTCGACAATCGGTTTCGCGACCATGCGCGGAGGCGACATCGTCGGCGATCATACGGCGATGTTTGCCGGAATCGGCGAACGGGTCGAAATTACGCACAAGGCGTCCAGCCGGGCGACTTTTGCGCTCGGCGCGCTGCGCGCCGCCCGATTTCTGTCCGACAAGGACAGGGGTCTTTTCGATATGCAGGACGTGCTCGGTCTGGGCTGAGCGGGGCCGTCAGCAGGCATCGGATGCGGTTTCGCCGGTTCGGGGGCTAACCTCTCGCTTCGACATTGAAGCGATGGCAGGGTCAGGGCTATAATTGCGCCAACCTGAAAGCGGGAGGGGTTCGCCCCTCCCGCTTTCGTACGTGCAGCCTGCTCGAAGGCCCCCCCGATCAGCAGTCTGCCTGGTTCGTATTTGCCCGGGAGTCACCTTGTCTTTGCCGAAGAACAGACCCGCAGTACTCGTGCTCGCAGATGGCACGGTGTTCCGCGGTGTTTCCATTGGCGCGCCGACCAGCGTGAACGGCGAAGTGGTTTTCAACACCGCCATGACGGGGTATCAGGAGATTCTCACCGACCCGTCCTACACGCGCCAGATCGTCACGCTGACCTATCCGCACATCGGTAATGTCGGCATCAATCCAGAGGACATGGAGGACGCCAGGATCAATGCGGCAGGACTGGTGATCCGCGAACTCCCGGTTCTGGCGAGCAACTTCCGGATGGACCGGAAACTGCAGGACTGGCTGGCGGAGCACGATGTGCCCGCGATTTCCGGTATCGATACCCGCAAGCTGACACGCATACTGCGTGAAAAAGGCGCGCTGAGCGGTTGCCTGATGGCTGGCGACGTGGATGAAGACGCGGCACTGGCGCAAGCCCGCGCCTTCCCGGGGTTGGCCGGCATGGATCTCGCCAAAGTCGTTACCTGCAAGGACGCCTATGAATGGCAGGAGACGGAATGGGTTCTCGGCTCGGGGTACGGCCGTGCGCAGGACGTGCGGCGCCACGTTGTTGCCTATGACTTCGGCGTAAAGCGCAACATCCTGCGGATGCTCGCATCGCGGGGGTGCCGCATCACCGTGGTTCCGGCGCAGACGAGCGCCAGCGCAGTCATGGCGCTCAGGCCCGACGGCGTTTTCCTGTCCAACGGTCCCGGGGATCCGGAGCCATGTCGCTACGCTATTGACGCCATCGGCGATTTGCTCGACGCCGGCGTGCCTCTGTTCGGTATTTGCCTCGGCCACCAGTTGCTCGGACTGGCCACAGGCGCTCGTACGGTGAAAATGAAGTTCGGCCATCATGGCGCCAATCACCCGGTAAAGGACCTCGATACCGGAAAAGTGATGATTACCAGCCAGAATCACGGTTTTGCCGTCGATGGCGACAGCCTCCCTGACAGCGCGCGCGTGACGCACGTCTCGCTTTTCGACGGCAGCCTGCAGGGCTTTGAGCGCCGCGACAAACCGGCGTTCTGTTTCCAGGGACACCCGGAAGCGAGTCCGGGGCCGCACGACGTTGATTACCTGTTCGACCGGTTCGTGACGATGATCGATGAGCACAAGCGCGCCGATTGAATCGCCGGATAACGAACACAGCCATTTTCTATGCCAAAACGCAGCGACATTAAATCAATTCTGATCATCGGCGCGGGGCCGATCGTCATTGGTCAGGCCTGTGAGTTCGATTATTCGGGAGCACAGGCATGCAAGGCGCTGCGAGAGGAAGGTTACCGGGTCATTCTGGTGAACTCCAACCCGGCTACCATCATGACCGACCCGGAATTGGCCGACGTGACCTACATCGAGCCGATTACCTGGCAGATGATAGAAAAGGTCATCGAGGTGGAGCGCCCGGATGTGCTGCTGCCCACCATGGGCGGGCAGACGGCGCTGAACTGCGCGCTCGATCTGGTGCGCAATGGGGTGCTCGAGAAGTACGGCGTCGAGATGATCGGCGCCAACAAGGAAGCCATCGACAAGGCGGAGGACCGCGAAAAGTTCAAGGCGGCGATGAACAAGATCGGACTCGCCAGCCCGCGGTCGATGGTCGCGCACAGCATGGAGGAAGCCCTCCAGGTTCAGGCGGCGATTGGTTTTCCGGCGATCATCCGGCCCTCCTTCACCCTGGGCGGCACCGGTGGCGGCATTGCCTACAATCGCGAGGAATTCGTCGAAATCATCGAGCGCGGTCTGGATGCTTCGCCCACCAACGAGGTGCTCGTCGAGGAGTCCGTCATCGGCTGGAAAGAGTTCGAGATGGAGGTGGTGCGCGATTGCAAGGACAATTGCATCATCATCTGCTCGATCGAGAACCTCGATCCGATGGGTATACACACCGGCGATTCGATCACGGTGGCACCCGCGCAGACGCTTACCGACAAGGAGTATCAGATCATGCGCAACGCGTCGATCGCGGTGTTGCGCGAGATCGGCGTGGACACTGGCGGCTCCAACGTCCAGTTCGCGATCAACCCGGCCGACGGGCGCATGACGATCATCGAGATGAATCCGCGGGTTTCCCGCTCCTCGGCGCTGGCGTCCAAGGCCACCGGGTTCCCGATTGCGAAAATCGCGGCCAAACTTGCTGTCGGTTACACGCTGGATGAATTGAGCAACGACATCACCGGCGGAACGACCCCGGCTTCGTTCGAGCCGAGCATCGATTACGTTGTGACCAAGCTGCCGCGGTTTGCGTTCGAGAAATTCCCGCAGGCCGATCCGCATCTCACGACGCAGATGAAATCGGTCGGCGAGGTGATGGCAATAGGTCGCACCTTCCAGGAATCCCTGCAAAAAGCGCTGCGCGGGCTGGAAACGGGAATCGACGGGTTCGACGAACGGTCCACCGACCGCCAGGAAATCGAAACCGAGTTGGGCGAACCGGCGCCGGAGCGCATCCTGTATCTGGCGGATGCGTTCCGTATCGGAATGAGCCTGGAAGAAGTGCATCAGTTCACGCACATCGACCCCTGGTTTCTCGCCCAGATCGAAGATGTCGTGCGCGACGAACTGGCGCTCGCGGGACGTCGCATGACCGAACTTGATGGCGCCAGTCTTCTGGCGCTCAAGCGCAAGGGGTTTTCCGACCGCCGTTTGGCCAGGCTGCTCGGCGAAACCGAGGAGACGGTACGCACCCGGCGTCACGGGTTCAACGTGCGTCCGGTCTACAAACGCGTTGACACCTGCGCCGCCGAGTTCGATACGACGACGGCGTACATGTACTCGACTTACGAAGAAGAGTGCGAATCGCGTCCGTCAACGAAAAAGAAGATCATGGTTCTGGGCGGCGGCCCTAACCGTATCGGCCAGGGAATCGAATTCGACTATTGCTGTGTGCATGCCGCGCTGGCGCTGCGCGAAGACGGGTTCGAAACCATCATGGTCAACTGCAACCCGGAAACGGTATCGACCGACTACGACACCTCTGACCGTCTGTACTTCGAGCCCCTGACCCTGGAAGACGTGCTCGAAATCGTGGCGATCGAAAAGCCGTACGGCGTCATTGTCCAGTACGGCGGGCAGACGCCGCTCAAACTCGCGGAAGGGCTGCATGCGAACGGGGTCCCGATCATCGGCACCAGCCCCGACATGATCGATTGTGCCGAAGACCGCGAACGGTTCCAGCACATGCTTCAGGGGCTTGGGCTGAAGCAACCGCCAAATCGAACCGCGCGCGATCCCGACGAGGCCATTGCGTTGGCGCAGGAGATCGGCTATCCGCTCGTCGTGCGCCCGTCTTACGTGCTGGGCGGCCGGGCGATGGAAATCGTGCACCAGCAGTCGGACCTGGAGCGCTACATGCGCGAAGCGGTCAAGGTCAGCAACGATAGCCCGGTGCTGCTGGACCGTTTTCTCAATGACGCGATTGAAGTCGATGTCGACGCCGTCTCGGATGGCAAGAAAGTGCTCATTGGCGGAATCATGGAGCACATAGAACAGGCGGGCGTGCATAGTGGTGACTCTGCCTGCTCCCTGCCGCCATTCAGCTTGTCCGGGAAAATCCAGGCAGAATTGCGAGCACAGACCGAGGCAATGGCGGGCGCACTCAACGTCGTCGGCTTGATGAACGTCCAGTATGCGATCCAGGGTGATACCGTTTACGTGCTCGAAGTCAATCCGCGGGCTTCGCGTACTGTTCCGTACGTATCCAAAGCAACCGGCTTGCCGCTGGCGAAGATATCGGCGCGTTGCATGGCCGGTCAAACACTTCAATCTCAGGGGGTGACCGCCGAAGTCGTTCCTCCTTACTACTCGGTCAAGGAAGCGGTGTTTCCGTTCATCAAGTTTCCCGGGGTAGACACCATTCTCGGGCCGGAAATGAAGTCCACGGGAGAGGTGATGGGCGTGGGCGAAACCTTTGCCGAAGCCTTTGTCAAAGCACAGTTGGCGGCGGGTGTGAAGTTGCCTGCAAGCGGCAAGGTGTTCCTGAGTGTCAGGGACTCGGACAAGGACAAGGTTGTCGGCATCGGGCGCATGCTTGAAGCGCTGGGGTTTGACTTGATTGCCACGCGGGGCACGGCGTCGGCGCTTGTTGCAGGAGGGCTGGACGTCCGGCCGGTCAACAAGGTCATGGAAGGGCGCCCGCATATTGTCGACATGATCAAGAATGGCGAAGTGGCGATGATTATCAACACGGTTGACGAGCGCAGAGCATCGATTCAGGATTCCTACTCCATTCGCCGGTCAGCATTGCAGGGCCGCGTCACCTACTTTACGACGATGGCTGGCGCACGCGCCGCGTGTACCGGCATGCAGGGCATGCAGGAGATGCGCGTGTATTCGGTGCAAGAACTTCACGCGATGCTGTAGTTCGAATGTTTGGCTTACAACGATTTCGCTTTTGACGGGTTAACCGTTTCCCGGGCGGACAGGCTTATGGCGGCCGCCACACAACATCTTGAGGGTTTGTTATGAACAAGGTCCCATTGACCGTGAAAGGCGCCGAGCAATTACGCGCAGAGTTACGGCAACTGAAGACCGTCGAGCGGCCGTCGGTAATTGCGGCGATCCAGGAGGCGCGAGCGCACGGTGATTTGTCTGAGAACGCCGAATACGATGCTGCCAAAGAGCGTCAGAGCTTCGTTGAGGGACGTATCCAGGAAGTGGAGGGCAAACTCTCCAACGCCCAGGTAATCGATCCCGCCACTCTCGATGTGGACGGACGATGTGTATTCGGTGCGACTGTCGAACTTGAGGATGTCGACAGTGGGGACAACGTTACCTATCAGATCGTCGGCGACGACGAGGCCGATATCAAGACCGGAAAGATTTCCGTGAACTCGCCGATTGCACGCGCCCTGATCGGCAAGTACGCCGGTGACGTTGCCGAAGTCGTGGCACCAGGCGGTGTCAAGGAATACGAGATTCTTGACGTCAAGTACATCTAGGACGCCAGGGCGGTCGGCCACATATGTGTCAACAGGCCCCGGGTCCTGGTCAGCCACGACCGGCTGACGAAGTCTCGGTTCGGGCAGGCATGCTGACGCGCGTGCTGGAGGCGTTGCAGGCGCTGGCCATCACGTTCTGGGTCGGGACGCTGTGGTCGACCGGCGTGCTGGTTGCGCCCTTGCTGTTTCTTGTGCTGGAAGACCGCACCCTGGCAGGCACGGTTGCCGGACGCATATTCGAGGCCACTGCATTTACCGGATTCGTGTGCGGCGCCCTGATACTGGCAGTATCGGTTTTCAGGCGCCGCGCAGGCGTATTTCGCCAAACGGCATTCTGGTTGGTGATCGTACTACTGGCCCTGGTGCTGATCGGGCAGTTCGGGCTGCAGCCGGTGATGGCCGCATTGCGCGAGCAGGCCTACCCGCAGCCGGTGATGAGCAGCGTTCTCGCCAGCAGATTTGCCGCGTGGCATGCGGCTGCGGAAGTGAACTATCTGCTGCAATGTCTGCTGGGCGCCGTGCTGGTTGTTTCACGGCGCATCGACGTTACGGCTGTTGCGAAGCGCTAGTCGTTTTGGTGCGCGCGCTTGGTGCGGCGGGTTTTCCGTGCCGCCCCGCGTTTTGGCGCATTTCGTTTCGATGCCGTTTCCTTCGCACCGGTGGAAGCCTTGTCGCGTGCAGGACGGTATATGACCAGGATTTTTCCGATGTGCTGTACCGGTGCCGCTTCGAGCGACTCGCATATCCCTGACAGCAGTGCTTCGCGCGCGTCGCGGTCCGCTTCTGCGGCACGCACCTTGATCAGTTCGTGTGCGTCGAGGTTGACCGCAATTTCATGAATGACGCTTTCGGAAAGCCCCTTGTCGCCGATAAAAACGACGGGATTCAGAGCGTGGGCACGGGCGCGCAAGGCGCGCCGCTCGCTGGGTGTCAGATTGAACAAGTGGTATCTCCAACCGGCATGTTATACATCGGCTATTGTCTGGATCATACAAAGCATTGCGTTTGGAACGCGCCGGCTGCGCGGAAACCGCACCCATCGCACACAGATGTAATTATGAGACAGGTTGCGCCTTAATGGCACGAAGCAAAACGAGCAAGGCCTGGATGCGTGAGCACGTTACCGATCAATTTGTCAGACGTGCTGCCCGCGACGGTTTGCGATCACGGGCGGCATACAAACTCGCCGAGATCAATGAGCGCGACAAACTGGTCAAACGCGGCATGTGTGTCGTTGATCTCGGGGCGGCGCCCGGCGGATGGTCACAGCTGGTCGCACCGCTGGTGGGCGAGGACGGTAAAGTACTTGCTTTGGATATCCTTGAGATGGATCCGATACCAAATGTTGAGTTTATTCAAGGAGATTTCGGCGAGCAGGCGGTACTGGAGGCGCTCGAACGGGCTCTCCAGGGGCGGGGCGTCGACCTTGTTCTTTCGGATATGGCCCCCAATATCAGCGGGGTAAGGTCGACAGACCAGGCACGTTGGGAGCACTTGTTCGAACTGGCGGTCGATTTTGCCAGGAATTACCTGAATCCGGGCGGTGCCTTGCTGGTCAAGTGCTTCCAGGGCGCGGGCGTGGATGCATTGCGGCGCGATCTCGGCCAGCTCTTCGATTCACTGGTGGTGCGCAAGCCCGAGGCGTCTCGCGACCGGTCCAGGGAATTCTTTCTGCTGGCAAGGGGTCGAAGGACCGGGACCGGATGATCAGCAGCACACAGTGAAACGGTTTAGAATCGGTCTTAAACGCGCAGCGGATGTTTCCCGCGGCGGAATTACCAAGGAGTGCAGTTGAACAATCTCATCAAGAATGTCGCTGTCTGGCTCGTCATCGCGCTTGTGTTGATGACGGTGTTCAATCAGTTCAGCGCACGTCACCAGCAGCAGTCGGCGACCGAGTATTCGCAGTTTATCCAGGACGTGAATCAGGGCAGCGTTGCCGGAGTGACGATCGAAGGCCGGACGCTCAAGGTCCTGAAGACGGACGGGCAGCGTTACACGGTTTACTCGCCGTCGGATCCCTGGCTCGTTTCCGATTTGCTCAAGGCCGGTGTTGCCATCGAGGCAAAACCGGAAGAAGAGCCGTCGCTGTTGATGAACATATTCGTGTCCTGGTTCCCGATGCTGTTGCTCATCGGCGTATGGATTTTCTTCATGCGCCAGATGCAGGGCGGCGGCCGTGGCGGCGCGTTCTCGTTCGGCAAGTCGCGCGCGCGAATGCTCGATGATGGCAACAACGGTGTCACATTTGCGGATGTCGCAGGCTGTGAGGAAGCCAAGGAAGAGGTCTCCGAACTGGTCGATTTCCTCCGCGACCCGGGGAAATTCCAGAAACTGGGCGGGCGCATTCCGCGCGGGGTCCTGATGGTGGGCTCGCCGGGTACCGGCAAGACCTTGCTGGCCAAGGCGATTGCCGGTGAAGCCAAGGTGCCGTTTTTCTCCATTTCCGGTTCCGACTTCGTTGAGATGTTCGTCGGCGTAGGCGCTGCGCGGGTGCGTGACATGTTCGAGCAGGCGAAAAAGCACGCGCCATGTATTGTCTTCATCGACGAGATCGATGCGGTCGGACGCCAGCGCGGAGCCGGCCTCGGTGGCGGCAACGACGAGCGCGAGCAGACCTTGAACCAGTTGCTGGTAGAGATGGACGGCTTCGAAACCGGATCAGGCGTCATCGTCATTGCAGCGACCAACCGCCCGGACGTACTCGACCCTGCCCTGTTGCGCCCGGGACGTTTTGACCGCCAGGTTGTCGTTCCGCTGCCGGACATCCGGGGCCGGGAGCAGATCCTCATGGTCCACATGCGCAAGGTGCCGGTCGCACCCGATGTGCAGCCCGATATCCTCGCGCGCGGCACCCCGGGATTCTCGGGTGCGGACATCGCGAACCTGGTGAACGAGGCAGCGTTGTTTGCGGCGAGATCCAACAAACGGCTCGTCGACATGGATGACTTCGAGCGCGCCAAGGACAAGATCATGATGGGCGCCGAGCGCAAGTCGATGGTCATGCCGGAGAACGAGCGCAAGAACACCGCCTACCATGAGTCGGGACACGCGGTGGTGGCAAAGCTGCTGCTCAAGACCGACCCCGTGCACAAGGTGACCATCATTCCGCGAGGGCGGGCGCTTGGTGTCACCATGCAACTGCCGCAGGAAGATCGCTACAGCATGGATCGCGAACAGATTCTGCAGAATATTTCGGTGTTGTTTGGCGGACGTATCGCCGAAGAAATCTTCATGGGCCAGATGACAACCGGAGCGTCCAATGACTTTGAACGCGCGACCGACATGGCCCGCCGGATGGTCACGCAGTGGGGCATGAGCGATGACCTTGGCCCGATGATCTACGGCGAGAACGAGGGCGAAATCTTCCTCGGCCGGTCGATTACGACGCACAAGAATTTGTCGGAAGCGACCATGCAAAAGGTCGACGCTGCGATTCGCAAGATTATCGACGAACGTTACGGCATTGCACGCAAGCTGATCGAGGAAAATCGCGACAAGGTTGAAGCGATGGCCAAGGCGCTGCTGGAATGGGAAACCATTGATTCGAATCAGATCAACGACATCATGGATGGCAAGCCGCCGCGCCCCCCGAAGCCGACCACGCCGCCCACGTCGCCGGATGCACCTCCGGATAACACGGCGACCTCGGCACCAACGGCGACTCCGGCCCAGGAAACCTGATTGCCGGACAGGGGTAACTGCCCCAATTGATGCGGCGAGGAGCGATCCTCGCCGCATTTTCGTTGCCGGACGCGAATCAATCAACATTGCACGTGCGCCAGTCGCGGCGGCCGGGCAATTGCGCAAACTGGCCCGAACATCAGATTGAAAATTTGCGCACAATATCCATACGTGGCCTGCGCCGGGTAACAACCGTGAAAATTGCTGACCGGGCACCGTCTCCACTCCTGACGCGAACATGACCTTTGCCGTGAAGCCCGACGCTTTCAGATGTGGACGATACAAGCTGCCGTTGCATCGTCCGCTGATCATGGGCGTGGTCAACGTTACGCCGGATTCGTTCTCTGACGGCGGTGATTTCCTCGATCCCGGCCGTGCTCTTGCGCACGCGCAGCGGCTGGTGGACGAGGGGGCCGACATTCTCGATATTGGCGGCGAGTCGTCGCGTCCGGGGTCAGGGCCGGTATCGCTGCAAGAGGAACGCCGGCGTGTGCTGCCGGTACTGAAGAAAGCAGTGGAACTGGGTGTTCCCGTTTCAGTGGACACTACCAAGCCGGAACTCATGCGTGAAGTCCTCGACAGCGGCGCCGCGATGATTAACGATATTTCAGCACTCGGCAGTGCCGGCGCCGTCGACGTGATCGCCCGGTCAGACGCCGGTGTCTGCCTGATGCACATGCAGGGAGACCCAGCGAAAATGCAGCTGGCGCCCTGTTACGAAGACGTTGTTTCCGAGGTTTCCGGTTTCCTTTGCGCGCGTGCACGCTGCTTGCTTGACAGGGGTGTGAGCGCGGCACGCATCGCGGTCGACCCGGGGTTCGGTTTCGGCAAGACGGATCAGCACAACCTCGCGTTGCTCGCCGGGTTGCCGCTGATCGCGTCGCACGGATTCGCGGTGATGGCGGGACTGTCCCGCAAGTCCCAGTTGGGTAGAATCACCGGGCGCGAGAGGGCCAACTCACGGCTTGGCGCCAGTATTGCCGCAGCCTTGGCAGCGGTGAGCCACGGCGCTTCGATCGTGCGGGTGCACGACGTTGCCGAGACACGTGATGCTTTGCTGGTATGGCAAGCGATGGGCAGCGGCAAACATGGAAACGGAGCGAATTCAAATTGACGGCTTCAAGACGTTATTTCGGCACTGATGGCATCCGTGGCACGGTCGGAGAGGCACCGATCACGCCGGAAATCGTGATGCACCTGGGTTATGCGGCGGGCAAGGTGCTCGCCTCGGGTGCGGGCCTGAGGCCGGGGCAGCATGCCGCAGTGCTTATCGGCAAGGACACGCGCATTTCCGGATACATGCTCGAGTCGGCATTGCAGGCCGGCCTGTCTGCTGCAGGCGTGGACATTTATCTGGCCGGCCCGATGCCGACGCCGGCAGTGGCCTATCTGACGCGGGCATTGCGACTCAGCGCCGGTATTGTGATTTCCGCGTCCCACAATCCGTTTGAAGACAATGGCATCAAATTCTTTTCCGCCAACGGCAACAAGCTTCCCGACGCCGTGGAGCATTCGATCGAGGCCAGGCTGGAGCAGCCGATCGAAACCGAGGCGTCGGCAAAGCTGGGCAAGGCGCGTCGCATCGATGATGCCGCCGGCCGCTACATCGAATTCTGCAAGAGCACCTTTCCGGCGGAACTGGACCTGCGCGGCATCAAGCTCGTCATCGACTGTGCCCACGGCGCGACCTACCATGTTGCCGGGGAGGTTTTTCACGAACTGGGGGCGGATGTCGTAACAATTGGCGATCGCCCGGACGGTCTGAACATCAATCATGAGTGCGGCGCGGTGCATCCCCAGGCCCTGCAACAGGCTGTCAAGGCGAATGGTGCCGATCTTGGCATCGGCTTCGATGGTGACGGCGATCGCGTCGTAATGGTTGGTCCCGACGGGCGAATTTACGACGGCGATCAGCTCCTGTACGTGATTGCCGCCTATCGGCGCTCGGCAAGCCTGCTTCAGGGGGGGGTCGTCGGCACGCTGATGACCAATTTCGGAATGGAGCAGGCATTGTCCGCGCTGAACGTTCCGTTTCTGCGGGCGGCAGTCGGTGATCGCTACGTCCTCGAGAAGCTTCTGGAGAACCAGTGGCAAATCGGCGGCGAGAACTCCGGGCACATCATCTGTCTCGACCGGCACACTACCGGAGACGGCATCGTTTCGGCGCTGCAGGTGCTGCATGCGGTGCGGGCGTCAAACCGCTCGCTGGCGGAGCTGACCCAACCGGTCACGCTGTATCCGCAGGTGCTCGTCAACGTCAGGGTCAGCCGCGGATTCGATTTCAACGCCGACCCCAGAGTAATGGGTGCGGTTCGGGATCTTGAGCAGACGCTGTCCGGCAATGGCCGTGTATTGCTGCGCGCATCCGGAACCGAGCCGGTGATCCGTGTCATGGTCGAAGGCCCCGACAAAGCGCGTATCCACGCGCTTGCCGAACAATTGGCCGGTACGGTTGCGCAAGCGGCCGAAAAGGCAGCCTGAGCGCGCAGTCTCGGCGGATTTTCGGCGCCGCCAGCCGTTTCCCGGGCGCGACAAATGGCCGGCTTTGCGGTTGGCAATGACGCCGCCGCGTCTCCTTCTGCCCGGAAAGCGGGTGCCACTGTGTCCAGCTGCCGAATGGCTGCTGTCGCGGCAGTGCACAACGTTGACCGCCCCTTGATTTAAAAGGTAGAATCCGGGCGATTTGCCTGTGAGTTCTCCTATGCGACGGCGCCTTGTAGCTGGTAACTGGAAGATGTATGGAAGCAATGCCCGCAACCAGTTACTGCTGGAAGGTTTGGCAGCACGGGCCGGTGAGCTTGATGGCGTCGATTGCGCGGTGTGTGTCCCTTTCCCGTATCTGTACCAGGCTCAGACGATTCTGTCGGGCACTGGCGTTGCGTGGGGAGCCCAAAACGCCAGTCAATGGCCGGACGGTGCTTACACGGGCGAGATTTCGGTGTCGATGCTCGCTGACTTCGGGTGTCGGTACGTCATCGTGGGTCACTCGGAGCGGCGAAGTCTGTTCCACGAAGACGACCAACTGGTGGGCGCCAAGGCCAAAGCCGTGCTGGATCAACAGATGACGCCGATTGTCTGTGTTGGTGAAAGCCTGCAAGAGCGCGAAGCAGGCGTTACGGAATCGGTCGTGTCGCGGCAACTCGACGCGGTGATCGCCGGGATCGGAATCGACGGGCTTGATAAATCGGTCGTCGCCTATGAGCCGGTATGGGCGATCGGCACCGGCAAGACGGCATCGCCGGACGAAGCCCAGGCAGTGCATAGGTTTCTCAGGAAAACCGTCTCGGCGCGGGACGCGGATGTGGGCGAGCGACTCACAATGCTTTATGGTGGCAGCGTGAAAGCGGCGAATGCCCAGTCCCTGTTCGGGATGGACGACATTGACGGTGGCCTCATTGGCGGCGCGTCACTGAAGCTCGATGAATTTATGGCGATCTGCGAAGCAGCAATCGCTTGAAGAATTGGCGATCTGCGAAGCAGCCATCGCTGTCTGAAATGGCGATCTGCGTGACAACGGGTCGCAGAATGAACCGGCAATCTGCCCGCGGGCGGAACGCTGAATGAAAAAAGGCTGACAAATGAGTCTGGTGATTTTGATTGTGCACGTGCTCGCTGCGGTTTGCGTCATCGGGCTGGTGCTGATGCAACATGGCAAGGGTGCTGATATGGGAGCGGCTTTCGGAAGCGGCTCGGCGGGCAGCCTTTTCGGCGCCAGCGGGTCGGCGAATTTCCTCAGCCGCTCGACAGCCGTGTTTGCAGTCATCTTCTTTTTGAGCAGTATGGGCCTGAGTTACCTCACCTTCGAGAGATCGAACTCCGTCGGTGTCATGTCGACCCAGGAACTCCCGGTCAGTTCAGACGTACCCGTCCCGGAATCTCCGGTAGCGGTCCAGCCTGAACCCGCCGCCGGGGGCGACTCAAAGGTAAACGAAATACCGAAATAGAGCTTCACGCCGCGAAAATGAGTGGGCAGTCGCATTTTCGAGCGGGAATAATTTTGCCGACGTGGTGGAATTGGTAGACACGCCGTCTTGAGGGGGCGGTGGCGAAAGTCGTGCGAGTTCGAGTCTCGCCGTCGGCACCAGATTTGGATCTACGAAGTGGCTCAGACAGTGGCGCGCGAGATCGGGGAGCACACGCATGAGTGCAAGCGCCCGTGCTGTTTGCGGCGCTGCGCACGTTGGCCGGAACCAAGCGAATGATCGAACAATACTTCCCGATTCTGCTGTTTATTGCCGTCGGTCTTGGAATGGGTGTCGCATTGCCCCTGGTGGGCGCGACCCTGAGCCGCTTGTTACGCGTCCATCACCCTGATCCGGAAAAACTTTCTCCTTACGAATGTGGATTCGAGGCTTTCGAAGACGCCCGGATGCGCTTTGACGTGCGCTACTACCTCGTTGCGATTCTGTTCATCATTTTCGATCTGGAAATCGCTTTCCTTTTTCCCTGGGCAATTGCGCTTGAGGAGATCGGAACTTTCGGATTTGTCGCGATGGTGATTTTTCTGGGTATTTTGGTCGTGGGTTTCATCTACGAGTGGAAGAAGGGTGCCCTCGAATGGGATTGAGCGGGGTTGAATCATGAGCAATCAAGGTGTCAGCGAGCAGGGATTCGTCACGACGTCGATCGACAACGTGATCAACTGGACGCGTACCGGCTCGATGTGGCCAATGACCTTTGGCCTTGCCTGTTGTGCTGTCGAGATGATGCATGCCGGCGCCTCGCGTTACGACCTCGACCGCTTCGGTGTGGTGTTCCGCCCGAGCCCGCGGCAGTCGGACGTCATGATCGTTGCCGGCACACTGTGCAACAAGATGGCGCCAGCCTTGCGCAAGGTTTATGACCAGATGGCTGAACCGCGATGGGTGATTTCCATGGGTTCGTGTGCCAATGGCGGCGGTTACTATCACTACTCCTACTCGGTCGTGCGCGGTTGCGATCGCATCGTTCCGGTCGATGTCTACGTGCCCGGCTGTCCGCCGACCTCGGAGGCTCTGCTGTACGGAATCATCCAGCTGCAGAACAAGATTCGAAGGACCAATACGATTGCCCGATAGATTCGCGGTCGCGATTTCAAAATGAGCACAAGCCTGCACTCACTGGAGGAACAGCTGCGAACAGCGCTCGGCGAGCGCGTCAGACAGCTCGACGCCGCGCACGGCGAACTGACGCTGGCTGTCCCGGCGGCGCAACTGACGGCAGTCATGCTTGACCTGCGAGATCGTCCCGAGTTCCGGTTCGAACAATTGATCGATCTGTGCGGTGTCGATTACCGGGATCATGCGAGGGCAACTGGCTCGCGATTTGCCGTTGTTTACCATCTGCTCTCGATTGAGCATAACCGGCGAGTACGTGTCCGCGTGTATTGCAGCGAGGATGACTTCCCGGTCGTTGATTCGGTCGTCGATATCTGGCCATCCGCCAACTGGTTCGAGCGCGAGGCGTTTGACCTGTTCGGGATAGTTTTCTCCGGCCATCCTGATTTACGTCGCCTGCTGACCGACTACGGGTTTGTCGGGCACCCGTTTCGCAAGGATTTTCCGCTCTCCGGCAACGTGGAAATGCGCTACGACCCGGAGCAGCAGCGCGTGATCTATCAGCCGGTCACCATTGAACCCCGGGAAATCGTGCCGCGGGTCGTTCGCGAAGAGAATTATGGCGACGCATAGTAGATTACCCGGCTCGAAGGCCGTGCCGAAGGGCGGCCGCCGTGTGTTGTGGGCCGCTATCAGACGTTTGTCGGGTGTGACCTGCCGTGGCTGAAATTCGCAACTACACCATGAATTTTGCCTCCGGCGTAACGCTGGCTGCGCCAGCATTAGCCTGCGCCGCAACAAACGGCTTTCGCCGCGTGTTGTGGGCCGCCATCGGACGACTTTTGGGTGTTACCTGCCGTGGCTGAGATACGCAACTACACCATGAATTTTGGGCCGCAGCATCCGGCTGCGCATGGCGTGTTGCGGCTGGTGCTCGAACTGGATGGCGAGGTCATCGAGCGCGCCGACCCGCATGTCGGTCTGTTGCATCGGGGCACCGAAAAGCTCGCCGAACACAAGACGTTCATTCAGTCGGTTCCCTACATGGACCGGCTCGACTACGTCTCGATGATGTGCAACGAGCACGCCTATGTGATGGCGATCGAGAAATTGCTCGAGATCGAGGTGCCGCTTCGTGCCCAGTACATTCGCGTCATGTTTGACGAGATCACGCGGATTCTGAATCACCTGCTCTGGCTCGGTGCGCATGCGCTCGACGTCGGTGCCATGACGATGTTTCTTTACTGTTTCCGCGAGCGCGAAGACCTGATGGATTGCTATGAGGCGGTCTCCGGTGCGCGCCTGCACGCGGCGTATTACCGCCCCGGCGGTGTCTATCGCGACCTTCCGGAAGCGATGCCGCAGTATCAGCCGTCGAAATTCCGCGACCAGAAAACCATTCAGAAACTCAATTCCAACCGCGAAGGTTCGCTGCTCGATTTCATCGAAGACTTTGCGATGCGTTTTCCGCAAAAGGTCGACGAATACGAAACGCTGCTCACGGAAAACCGCATCTGGAAACAGCGCACCGTCAGCATTGGTGTCGTAACGCCCGAACGTGCGCTGGCGCTTGGATTCACCGGCCCGATGTTGCGTGGCTCCGGCATCGCCTGGGATTTGCGTAAAAAGCAGCCCTACGAGGTGTATGACCGCGTCGACTTTGACATACCGGTTGGCGTCAACGGCGATTGTTACGACCGGTACCTGGTGCGTATTGAGGAAATGCGCCAGTCCAACCGCATTGTCCGGCAATGCATCGACTGGTTGCGCAAGAATCCCGGACCGGTAATGAGCGACAACCACAAGGTTGCACCACCGTCGCGCGTGTCGATGAAGACCAACATGGAAGAGTTGATCCATCACTTCAAGCTGTTTACCGAAGGCTTCCATGTGCCCGCGGGCGAAACCTATGCCGCCGTGGAAGCCCCCAAAGGCGAGTTCGGCATCTATCTTGTATCCGACGGTGCAAACAAGCCTTACCGCTTGAAGATACGCGCGCCCGGTTTCGTACACCTGTCGGCGCTTGACGAGATGTCGCGCGGTCACATGATTGCAGACCTGGTCGCCATTATCGGCACGCAGGATATTGTGTTCGGCGAGGTGGACCGTTGATGGCGGCGAATCTGCTCAGCGCGGATGCGATTGCGAGAATCGACAAGGAGATCGCCAAGTACCCGGCGGAGCACAAGGCCTCCGCGGTGATGTCGTCGCTGGCGATCGCGCAACATGAAACAGGCTGGTTGTCCGAGGACGTTATCGAGTGGGTCGCCGCCTATCTCGACATGCCGCCAATCGCGGTGTGGGAAGTCGCGACTTTCTACGGCATGTACAACCTCCAAAAGCCGGGGCGGTTCAAGATCACGATCTGCACCAATCTGCCTTGTGCGCTACGTGGCGCCAATGAAGCGGCCGATCATCTGAAGAACAGGCTGAAAGTCGGTTTCAACCAAACGACCGACGACGGGTTGTTTACGCTCAAAGAAGGCGAGTGCATGGGCGCGTGCGGGGATGCCCCTGTGTGCATCGTCAACGACAGGAAAATGGTGTCGTTCATGACGCCGGACAATCTGGACAGCATGCTGGACGAGTTGAAGAACAGATGAACGCGCCGTTGCCCCCCTTTCCATCTGATTTCTATGGTCCCGACGCGGTCATCATGAAGGGCCTGGACGGGCTCAACTGGCGTCTCAAGGACTACGAGGCACGCGATGGCTACCAGGCGCTGCGCCGGATCCTTTCCGGGCGCATTCCGCCTGAGGACGTCATCGCCGAAGTCAAGAAATCCGCTCTGCGTGGACGTGGCGGCGCCGGTTTTCCTACCGGATTGAAGTGGAGTTTCATGCCCAGGGGATACGAGGGCATCAAGTATCTGGTGTGCAATTCCGACGAGGGGGAACCGGGTACGTTCAAGGACCGCGACATCCTGCGCTACAACCCGCACGCAGTCATCGAGGGTATGGCGATCGCTGCCTATGCGATGGGTATTGCCGTGGGCTACAACTATATCCACGGCGAGATCTGGGAAGTCTACGAACGCTTTGAGGAAGCGCTGGAAGAAGCGCGTGCCGCCGGCTATCTGGGCAACAACATTCTCGGCTCTGATTTCAGCTTCCAGCTCCACGCCCACCATGGTTGGGGCGCGTATATCTGCGGCGAGGAAACCGCGCTGCTCGAATCACTGGAGGGAAAGAAGGGCCAGCCAAGATTCAAGCCGCCATTCCCGGCCAGTTTCGGTCTTTACGGCAAACCCACAACGATCAACAACACGGAAACCTTTGCCGCGGTGCCATGGTTGATGCGCAATGGCGGCGAAGCGTTTCTGAATCTCGGCCGCCCGAATAACGGCGGGACCAAGATTTTTTCCGTTTCGGGCGACGTCGAGCGGCCGGGCAATTACGAAGTGAAACTCGGCACCCCGTTCGCCGACTTGCTGAACATGGCGGGCGGCGTGCGCGCGGGTCACGCACTCAAGGCGGTGATTCCGGGCGGCTCGTCGATGCCAGTGCTTCCGGCGGAGATCATGATGGCGACGGACATGGATTACGACTCCATCGCCAAAGCCGGCTCCATGCTCGGCTCGGGTGCCGTCATCGTGATGGATGAAACACGCTGTATGGTGAGCTGCCTGCTGCGTTTGTCCTATTTTTATCACGAGGAATCGTGCGGGCAATGCACGCCCTGCCGTGAGGGTACAGGATGGCTGTATCGCATGGTTCGCCGCATCGAGCAGGGCAAAGGCCAGCCGGATGACCTCGACGCGCTGGTCTCGGTAGCTGACAATATTGCCGGGCGCACCATCTGTGCACTCGGTGATGCTGCTGCGCTTCCGGTAAAAAGTTTCATCAAGCATTTCCGGTCCGAGTTCGAGCATCACATCGAGAACAAGACATGTCAGGTGGGCTGAACCGATGATCAAGCTCGAAGTCGACGGCAAGACGGTCGAGATCGCCGAACACAGTACGGTGATGGATGCCGCCAACAAGCTGGGCATCTACGTGCCGCATTTCTGCTATCACAAGAAACTCTCGATTGCAGCCAATTGCCGCATGTGCCTGGTGCAGGTGGAAAAAGCGCCCAAGCCGCTGCCGGCCTGTGCAACCCCTGTCACCGAGGGCATGAAAGTCTGGACGCACTCCGAATTGGCGGTCAACGCCCAGAAGGCCGTGATGGAGTTTCTGCTAATCAATCATCCGCTCGACTGCCCTATTTGCGATCAGGGCGGCGAGTGCCAGTTGCAGGACCTGGCAGTTGGTTATGGCGGGTCGAGTTCGCGGTTTCACGAGGGTAAGCGCGTCGTCGCTCACAAGGACCTCGGGCCGCTGGTGTCGGCCGAAGAAATGTCGCGTTGCATCCACTGCACGCGCTGTGTGCGTTTCGGTCAGGAGATCGCCGGAATTATGGAACTCGGCATGGCTGGCCGGGGCGAACACTCCGAAATCATGGCGTTCGTGGGGCACACGGTAGATTCGGAACTGTCGGGAAACATGATCGACGTGTGCCCGGTAGGAGCACTCACGTCGAAGCCGTTTCGCTACAGCGCGCGCACCTGGGAATTGTCACGCCGTCGTTCGGTATCGCCCCACGACAGTCTGGGATCAAATTTCGTGGTGCAGGTCAAACAGAACCAGGTCATGCGGGTGCTGCCGCGCGAGAACGACGATGTCAACGAATGCTGGCTGTCCGATCGTGACCGCTTTTCCTACGAGGGTCTCAATTCGAGCGAGCGGCTGACTTCGCCGATGCTAAAGCGCGCCGGACGCTGGCAGGAAGTCGACTGGGCGACGGCTCTTGAATACGTCACATCGGAACTGTCGCGGCTGCGCAAGGCGCATGCCCCGGCCGCGCTGGGCGCGCTCGCGACTGCGCAAGCGACGTCCGAAGAGTTTTACTTGCTGCAGAAACTGCTTCGCTCAATGGGCAGCGATAACGTTGATTTCCGGCTGCGTCAGCTCGATTTCTCCGGCGATGTGCCAGGCGCAGGCATTCCCTGGCTTGGCATGAAGGTGACGGAACTCAATGCGCTCGACCGGGTGTTGCTGATCGGGTCGAACGTGCGCAAGGAACATCCGCTGCTGGCGCAGCGCATTCGACAGGCGGTCAGGAAGAATGGCGCGCACCTGAACGTGATTAATTCTGTTGGCGACGATTTGCTGGTGCGTACTCACGGGCGCGCAATCGTTGCCCCCGGACGCATTGCCGACACGATCGCCGCAGTGGCGAAAGCGGCCGCCGAGCGCGCTGGTATCAGCGTTGCGCCGGAGATTGCGCAGGCCGTTGTCGATGACAACGCGAGGCAAATCGCCGAGAGTCTTTCTGCCGGCGAAAAAAAGGCGATATTGCTGGGCAATCTGGCGCAACAGCATCCGCAATGGTCGCGCATCCGATCGCTTGCCAATCTGCTTGGTTCGATTGTTGGCAGCCGGGTTGGCGTGCTGGTCGACGGCGCCAACACGCTTGGCGGTTACCTTTGTGGCGCCGTGCCGGGCGTGACTTCCTCCGGGAGCAACCCTTCCGGACGCAATGCGCGCGACATGACAAGCAATCCCCTCAAAGCCTGCATTCTGCTGCACGCAGAGCCCGACCTCGACACAGCGTTACCGCGGGCCGCGGTTGCCGCGATGCATGCCGCCGAACTGGTCGTCGCCATGTCGCCATACAAGCATCAGGCGCTCGACTATGCCCAGGTGCTGCTGCCGGTTTCGCCGTTTACCGAAACCGCTGGCACATTTGTCAATCTGGAGGGCCGGACGCAGCAGTTCAATGGCGTGGTGCCGCCATTGGGTGATACCCGCCCGGCGTGGAAGGTGCTGCGCGTAATGGGGAATTTGCTCCAGCTCGACGGGTTCGAATTCGAAACGATTGAGGACGTACGTCATGAGATGACGGACGCGATCGGCAACGTCGAGAAGCGCCTTGACAACAAGATGGTTGCGGCGCCGCAAAGCTTCGCAGGCGACCAGAAAACGACAGACCCGGACACGATCGAGCGCATTGGTGAAGTGCCTGTTTACCATGCTGACGGCATCGTGCGGCGTGCCGCCTCGCTTCAGCAAACTCGCGATGCCCAAATCGAATATGCCTGGATGAACGCAAACCTGATCGACCGGCTCGCATTGCAGACCGGAGACCGGGTGCGGGTTTCCCAGGATGGTGGCGAGGCAGTACTTGCGGTTGCGCGAGATGACCGGCTTCCTGATGGATGTGTGCGGGTCGCCGCGGCCACTCCTGCGACATCGCAGCTTGGCGCATCCTGCGGTGCCGTGAGTATCGAGCGTATTGCCAGTGCGGTGGAGGTCGAAAGCTGATGGAGTGGCTCGCCGAAATCATCGGGGCACCGGCTGCGACGACGTTGTGGACGCTGGCAAAAATCGTCGCCATCGTCATCGCCGTGACGCTGTCGGTAGCCTATCTGACCCTTGCCGAGCGCAAGGTCATCGGCTACATGCAATTGCGGCTCGGACCGAACCGGGTGGGGCCGAAGGGCCTGCTGCAACCGTTTGCCGACGTGCTGAAACTGCTGGTAAAGGAAATCATCATTCCGACCGGCGCCAACAAATTCCTGTTCATCACGGCTCCGGTACTGTCGCTGATGCCGGCACTCGCTGCCTGGGCGGTCGTGCCTTTTACCGATGGCGCGGTGGTATCCAATGCCGACGCCGGCCTGCTCTACGTGCTGGCCATCACTTCGATGGGCGTGTACGGGGTGATCGTCGCCGGCTGGGCGTCGAATTCGAAATACGCCTTCCTCGGCGCAATGCGCTCGGCCGCGCAGATCGTCGCCTACGAGATCGCCATGGGCTTCGCGCTGGTGTGCGTGCTGATGATGTCGGGCAGCCTGAATTTGTCGGCCATCGTCGATTCCCAGCGAACCGGATACGGTTTGCTGGGCTGGAACCTCCTGCCGCTGTTCCCGATGTTCGTTGTTTACTTCATATCGGCAGTGGCGGAAACCAACCGCGCGCCGTTTGACGTGGCTGAGGGCGAATCGGAAATCGTGGCCGGTTTTCATGTCGAGTATTCCGGCACCGCGTTTGCCGTGTTCTTCCTCGCCGAATACGCCAACATGATTCTCGTCTCGGCGCTGGCCGCGCTGATGTTCCTCGGCGGCTGGTTATCGCCGGTTCCTTTCATTCCGGACGGTTTTTTCTGGTTCGCAGCGAAAGTCGCATTCCTGTTGTTCTGTTTTCTGTGGTTCCGCGCGACTTTCCCGCGTTATCGCTACGACCAGATCATGCGTCTTGGCTGGAAAGTGTTCATCCCGTTGACCATCGTCTGGCTGCTCCTGATTGGCGTGCTGATGCGCATGAGCTGGTGGCCGTGGTGAGGGGGGGCATATGATCGACCGCATCCGCAACTTCTTTCGCACGTTTCTGCTGTTCGAACTGGTGAAGGGATTGATGCTCACCGGGCGTTATTTCCTGGCACCGAAACTGACCATCCAGTTCCCGGAAGAGAAAACACCGCAAAGCCCGCGTTTCCGCGGCTTGCACGCTTTGCGCAGGTATCCCAACGGCGAGGAACGCTGTATTGCCTGCAAGCTCTGTGAAGCGGTGTGTCCGGCGCTGGCGATCACCATCGAATCGGAAAAGCGCGACGACAATACGCGGCGCACGACGCGTTACGACATTGATCTGACCAAGTGCATATTTTGTGGATTCTGCGAGGAGTCATGCCCGGTCGATTCGATCGTGGAGACGCGCATCCTCGAGTATCACGGAGAGCGCCGTGGCGACCTCGTGTACACCAAGGAGATGCTGCTCGCCATAGGCGACCGTTACGAAGACGAGATCGCGAAAGACCGCACCGAGGACGCAAAGTACCGATGACCCGGTTTGCCGCCACGCCGATTCGCTTTGTGTTTCCGTTTAAACGGCCCGGATTGACACGGGCTTTCCTCTTGTCTGCCTGCTAGCCGATATGGATTTCGAAAAAGGCGCATTCTATTTTTTCGCGACAATACTGGTCCTTGCCGCGCTGCGGGTGATCACGGCGCGCAATCCGGTCCACGCGGCGCTGTCGCTGGTGCTGGCATTCTTCACCGCGGCCGCGCTGTGGTTGCTGCTTGAGGCCGAGTTTCTCGCCATTGCCCTGGTGCTGGTATACGTGGGCGCGGTGATGGTGCTGTTTCTGTTCGTCGTCATGATGCTGGATATCAACCTGGACCGGTTGCGAGAAGGCTATTGGGACTATCTGCTGCCGGCTCTGGTCGTGGCGGGCGTGATGGTGATGGAAATGGCGGTGATTCTGGGCGGGCGGTATTTCAGTTTGTCAGCGATGCCAAAACCGGCCGGAGCGGGCGCCGATTACAGCAACACGCGCGAGCTGGGCGGGATTCTCTACACCGATTACGTTTATGCGTTCGAGATCGCGGCGGTCATTTTGCTGGTGGCGATTGTGGCCGCCATCGCGCTGACGCTTCGCAAGCGCAAGGACAACAAGTATCAGGCGCCTTCGAAGCAGGTATCCATCCGCAGGCAGGACCGGGTCAGACTCGTGTCGATGCCGCCTGAAAAACGCGACTCGGGAGACGCGTCTTGATCCCGCTTTCCAGTTACCTGATTCTCGGCGCGATCCTGTTTTCCATCAGCATCGTCGGCATATTCCTCAATCGCAAGAACGTCATCATTGTGTTGATGGCGATCGAGCTGATGTTGCTCGCGGTCAACCTGAACTTCATCGCGTTTTCCTACTTCCTGCAGGACATCGCCGGCCAGGTGTTCGTGTTTTTCATACTCACCGTCGCCGCCGCGGAGGCGGCGATCGGGTTGGCGATTCTGGTCGTGTTGTTCCGCAACATCCGCTCGATCAACGTCGACGATCTCGATCAACTGAAGGGATGATGCGGCGGCCATGGATATGATGAACGTCTATCTCGTTGCCGCCCTGGCGCCATTGGCGGGCGCTGTCGTTGCCGGATTTTTCGGACGCCAGATCGGCCGTGCCGGGGCGCACTGGGTGACGATCATTGGCGTCGCAGTATCGATGATTGCATCAGCGGTCGTGTTTCGCGACGTCATGCAGGGCAACCTCTTCAACGGCACGGTCTACACGTGGGCGGCGGTTGCCGGATTCCAGCTCGAGATCGGTTTCCTGATCGACCAGCTTTCGGCCACCATGATGCTGGTCGTCACCTCGGTCTCGCTGATGGTGCACATCTACACCATCGGTTACATGGCCGATGATCCGGGCTATCAGCGCTTCTTCAGCTACATCTCGCTGTTTACCTTCTCGATGATGATGCTGGTGATGAGCAACAACTTCCTGCAGCTATTCTTCGGATGGGAGGCGGTTGGCCTGGTGTCCTATCTCCTGATCGGCTTCTGGTACACGCGGCCCACGGCGATCTACGCCAACCTCAAGGCATTTCTTGTAAACCGGGTTGGCGATTTCGGTTTCATTCTCGGCATTGCCCTGGTGTTCGTCTACTTTGGCAGCCTCGATTATTCAGAAGTGTTCGAGCTGGCGCCCGGCAAGGCCGGCGACCTCGTCGGCAGCGCGATCGGGGTGCAATGGCCGCTGCTCACGGCGATCTGCGTTTGCCTTTTCGTCGGGGCAATGGGCAAGTCGGCGCAGTTTCCCCTGCATGTCTGGCTGCCCGACTCAATGGAGGGTCCCACGCCGATTTCCGCGCTCATTCACGCGGCGACGATGGTCACAGCCGGCATTTTCATGGTCGCGCGCATGTCGCCGTTGTTCGAACTATCGGAAACCGCGTTGTCCCTCGTTTTGATCGTCGGGGCGATTACCGCATTGTTCATGGGTCTGCTGGGCATCGTGCAGACGGATATCAAGCGTGTCGTCGCTTATTCGACGTTGTCGCAACTGGGGTATATGACGGTCGCCCTTGGCGCGTCGGCCTACTCTGTGGCGATTTTTCACCTCATGACCCATGCTTTCTTCAAGGCATTGCTGTTCCTCGCCGCCGGTTCGGTCATCATCGGCATGCACCACGATCAGGACATGCGGAATATGGGCGGGCTGCGGCGGCGCATGCCGATTACCTGGCTGGTGTCGCTGATCGGTTCGCTGGCACTGATCGGGTTTCCCTTCTTTGCCGGTTTCTATTCGAAGGAAAGCATCATCGAGGCGGCCCACCTGTCGCAGACACCGGGAGCCGGACTGGCCTGGATCGCCATTACCGCAGGCGTGTTTATCACCGCGCTCTACACCTTCCGCATGTATTTCCTGGTGTTCGAAGGCAAGCCGCGCTATGAAGCGCATGCCGGGTCGGAGACGCATCAACCGGAAATGGCGCACGATTCCGGGGCGGAGCACACCGACGGCGCGCATGGCCATCACGGTCCGGTCAATCCGCACGAATCACCGGGCGTCGTCTGGTGGCCGCTGATCGGGCTGGCGATTCCGTCCGTCATCATCGGCGCGATTGCGATCGAACCACTGCTTTACGGCGGCTTCTTCGGCGACAGTATCAGGGTGTTCGCCGAGCGGGATGTGGTTGCTGCCGTGGGTGAAGACTTTCATGGCTGGTTCGCGATGGGGCTGCACGGTTTTGCCACGCTGCCGTTCTGGCTGGCGATGGCGGGTGTTGCGCTCGCCTGGTACCTGTATGTGTATCGGCCCGATCTTCCTGCGAGGATCAAGCAGGCGGCGCAACCCCTGTATACGCTGCTGGACCAGAAATACTACATGGACCGCTTCAACGACTGGTTCTTTGCCGGCGGTGCCCGTTCACTCGGGCGCGGCTTGTGGCGTTACGGTGACGTCAACATCATCGACGGCGTATTCGTTAACGGTTCCGCCAAACTGGTGGGCTGGTTAGCGGGCATCGCCCGCAAGTTTCAGTCGGGTTTTGTATACCACTATGCCTTCACCATGATCATCGGCGTGTTCGTGCTGCTGACGTGGTGGTTCCTGCGGATCTGACGGAGTGACCGAATAAACATGTTTGGCCTTGCGCCCTTGTCTACGGTGGTGTGGTTGCCCATTCTCGCCGGCGTAATCGTGCTGCTTACCGGCTCGGACCGGAATGCCGTTGTTGCCCGCTGGCTGGCGCTGATTGGCGCCCTTGCGGGGTTTGTTGTTGCTTTGCCGTTGTGGACGGGATTCGACCGGACGGTTTCGGGTATGCAGTTCGAAGAGTTCCGGCCATGGATTGAAACCTTCAACATCAACTACCACTTCGGCATCGACGGCATCTCGCTGCTGTTGATCCTGCTCAACTGCTTCACCACGGTGCTGGTTGTCATTGCCGGGTGGACGGTGATCCGCCAGCGCGTATCGCAATACATGGCAGCGTTCCTGATTCTCTCCGGCATGATGAACGGCGTGTTCAGCTCGCTGGATGCGGCGCTGTTCTATGTATTTTTCGAAGCGACGCTGATTCCGATGTTCATCATCATCGGCGTGTGGGGCGGGCCCAACCGGGTATACGCCGCTCTGAAGTTTTTCCTTTATACCTTCCTGGGCTCACTGCTTACGCTGGTTGCGCTTATCTATCTGTATAACGCATCCGGCGGCAGTTTCTCGCTGCTTGATTACTATGCGATGCCGATACCGCTGGCAGCCCAGATTCTGGTCTTTCTCGCATTCCTTGCAGCGTTTGCCGTCAAGGTGCCGATGTGGCCGGTGCATACCTGGCTACCCGACGCACACGTCGAAGCGCCTACGGGAGGATCGGTCGTATTGGCGGCGATCATGCTGAAGCTCGGTGCCTATGGTTTCATCCGGCTTTCGCTGCCGATCGTCCCCGATGCGAGCCAGTATCTCGCGCCGCTGGTGATCGGGCTGTCGTTGATTGCCGTTGTGTACATCGGCCTGGTTGCGCTGGTGCAGGCCGACATGAAGAAGCTGATCGCGTATTCGTCGATTTCGCACATGGGCTTCGTCACGCTTGGCATATTCATATTCAATCCGCACGGCCTCCAGGGTGCGGTGGTGCAGATGGTGTCGCACGGATTTGTATCGGGTGCGTTGTTCCTGTGCGTAGGCGTGCTCTACGACCGCATGCACTCGCGGCTGATTGCGGACTACGGCGGTGTCGTGAACCGCATGCCGGTTTTTGCGGCGTTTTTCATGCTGTTTGCGATGGCCAATGCGGGACTGCCGGGGACCAGCGGGTTTGTTGGCGAGTTTCTCGTCATCATGGGCACCATGAGCGTGAATTTCTGGTACACGCTTGCGGCGGCGACTACGCTGATTTTTGGAGCGGCCTACACGTTATGGATGTACAAGCGGGTCGTGTTCGGGGAAGTGTCAAACGAGAAGGTATCTGCGCTCTCCGACATCAATGGGCGTGAAATTCTCGTGCTTGGTTTGCTTGCTCTGGTTGTGCTGGGCATCGGCATTTATCCCAAGCCAATGACCGACGTGCTGAACGCATCCATTATCGGACTGCTCGAGCACGTGGCGGTCTCCAAGTTATGACCTTGCCTGGCAGCCGACCCGATGCCCAGTTAAAACGGAAACCGGAATAAACATGGACTTCTCGATGATGGATCTGGCACCGGCCCTGGCAGAAATATTCCTGCTATCGGCGGTGTGCATCATTCTGGTCGCGGATCTTTTTATTTCCGACCAGCACAGGCACCTCACCTATTGGGCGACGCAAATCACCCTCGTGATGACTGCCTTGATCGCCGTTGGCGGAACAGGGTCTGAACCGGTGTACGCGTTCACCGGGTTGTTTGTGGACGACGCTTTCAGCAGCATGCTGAAGGTCGGCGTGTGCCTGAGTGTCGCTGCCGGACTCGTCTATTCACGCGCCTATCTGGGCCCGCGCGGAATGTATCGCGGCGAGTACTTCGTCCTCGCATTGTTTGCAACGCTGGGCATGCTGGTGATGGTGTCGGCCAATCATTTCCTGACGCTCTACCTCGGGCTCGAACTGCTCAGCCTGAGCCTGTACGCCATGGTGGCGCTGGCGCGCGACTCGGCCCGCAGCACCGAGGCTGCGATGAAGTATTTTGTGCTGGGCGCACTGGCCTCGGGCATGCTCCTGTACGGCATGTCGATGATCTATGGCGCAACCGCTTCTCTGGAGATCGGTGACATCATTGCCGCGGTCCAGTCGGGCCAGTCCAACTCGACCATTCTCAAGTTCGGGCTGGTATTTGTCGTGGCCGGAATCGGTTTCAAGCTCGGCGCCGTGCCTTTCCATATGTGGGTGCCCGATGTTTACCACGGCGCGCCAACAGCCGTAACGCTGCTGATCGGAACGGCGCCTAAACTCGCCGCATTTGCATTCGTTGCGCGCCTGCTGGTCGAGGCGCTTGGCGCCGATGAACTCGTTGTCGAGTGGCGGCAGATGCTGGTGCTGCTCTCCGTCGCGTCGCTGGTGCTCGGCAATGTGGTAGCCATCGCCCAGACCAATCTGAAGCGCATGCTCGCCTATTCGACGATCTCGCACATGGGATTCCTGCTGCTTGGCGTCTTGTCCGGGACGGCGCAGGGTTACGGTGCTGCAATGTTTTACGTTACCGCCTATGTGATCATGGCGCTCGGGGCATTCGGCATGATCCTGCTCATGTCGCGCGACGGATACGAGGCTGAGGAACTCGAGGACCTGAAAGGCCTGAATCAACGCCACCCGTGGTATGCGTTCATCATGCTGGTGATGATGTTTTCCATGGCCGGGGTGCCGCCCACCGTCGGCTTCTGGGCAAAGCTTTCGGTGCTGCAGGCAGTCGTGTCCATCGGCTATGTCTGGCTGGCGGTGCTCGCGGTGCTGATGTCGCTGGTCGGCGCCTTCTACTATTTGCGGGTCGTCAAACTGATGTACTTCGACGAGGCCCCGCAACAGGGAACGATCGAGGCGGGCATGGACAGTCGCATGCTGTTGTCGGTCAACGGCATCGCCGTACTGGCGCTCGGGATAGTGCCCGGCGCGCTTCTGGCGATGTGTGAACGCGCGATCACGCTGTCGCTTCGCATCGCTTCATGAGCGGCGACTTCACCGAAACAAAAAAGAGCTCGAAACTCGCCTATTCCGGCCGGCTGCTCCAGGTCCGTGAAGACGAGGTTGTCCTTCCTGACGGCAACGCAGCGCGGCGCGAATACATTGTCCATCCGGGTGCCGCCCTGATCCTGCCGGTCTTCGACGATGCTCACGTATTGCTCGAGCGCCAGTTCCGGTATCCGGTTGGCGAGCACTGCTATGAGCTGCCGGCGGGAAAACTCGAGGCCAACGAATCATCCCTCGATACGGCCAAACGCGAACTGCTCGAAGAAACGGGCTATGTTGCACAGGAGTGGAGTACGGTCTGCACCATGCTGCCCTGTATTGGCTATTCCGACGAGCGCATCGAGTTTTTTATGGCGCGCAAACTCAGCTTCAAGGGCGCATCCCTGGATGAAGGTGAATTTCTCGAAACGCTGCGCTTGCCGGTGAGCGAGGCACTGCAGTGGGTGCGCGACGGACGGATACGCGACTCGAAAACGATGCTCGGTCTGCTGTGGCTTGACCGAATTTTGCACGCGGGCTGGTAACGCCCGGTCACAGGCAGCGCCAGGCGCTGCTAGGTCTCGTTGATTCTTGCCGCCTGGCCGTCAAAGGTTATGTACGGTCGCGGGTGTCCCATGAAATGTCCTTGCGCGTAATCAATGCCGAGCAACTGCAACTCCGCGAGCACGTCGGGTGATTCGACGCGCTCGGCGATCACTTCCTTGTTGAGGCCTTTTGTGATGTCGCAGAGCGCGCGGATAAACAGGCGGCTTGCCTCGTCGTTAGGCAGTTCCCGGCTAAGACTGCCGTCGACTTTCAGGTAATCGACGTCAAACTGCTTCAGGTAGTACATCGAAGTGAATCCGGTGCCGAAATTGTCGATCGCCGTCCCGCAGCCGGCCTGCCTCACGGTTTCGTACAGTGTTTTTGCTGCTTCGACGTTGGACATCGCCGCCGTTTCGGAGAGTTCGAACACCAGCCGGCCGAGGTTGGTCGAGGCGCCGGTCAGAAGCGCGCGAAAGCGCGCAAGCCAGTGCGGGTCGGCCACGCTGCTGCGTGACAGATTCACGAAATACCGGCTGTCGTCATCCCCGGATTCTTCCTGGCCAAGATGCTTGAGCACCTTTTCCGCAACGCGCAGATCGATTTCAGGTGCCAGGCCAAGTGTTTCGGCGGCACCGATAAAGTGCCGCGACTCGATGACGTCGCCGTTTCCGACGACGATACGCGCCAGTAGCTCCCTGTGCCCGGCGCCGGGATCCGTCAAGCTGACGACGGGTTGCGAGTAAAGCTCCAGTCTGTCCTCGTCGAGTGCATCCCGCAGCTCCCGCTTCCAGTAGGCGCGCCGGTCCATGAGTCCGGCGCCGTCGCCGCCGGAACGCAAAACAACATAGCGGTCTCTGCCGGTTGCTTTCGCTTCGTTGACCGCGTGTTCTGCGTCGTCGAGCAGCGTTGCAATGTCCTCGCTGCGAGGCGGATACATTGCGACGCCGATCGACGCGCTAACCTGCAGTGGCGATTGCGAGCCGGAAATGCCCGGGTTGAACTGGCGCAAGGCATGCAGTATCTCTTCGGCGAGCGATTCCGCTTCCGCCTTCGACGCGTTCGGCATGTGTACCGCGAACTGATCTCCCCCACAGCGATAGACCCTGGCGTCCTGGTCCGCAACCACGCTGCGAAGAACGCCGCTCGCCGCGACCAGTAACTCATCGCCGGCGCGATGTCCGTAATCATCGTTGATGCGTCTGAAGCGATCTATATCGATACGCAGCAAAGTGCCGTTGTCGCCACTCGCGAATGACTGCTCGAGAGTGCGCAGCAAGCAGACCTGATTGGGCAGGTCGGTCAGGGTGTCGTGCATTGCGCGATGTTCGGTTTGCAGCGCCAGGCGTTGCTGTTCGGTTACGTTGCGCGCCGTTCCGCGCAAACCGATAATTCGCCCCTTGTCGTACCAGACGCGGGCATTGATTCCTACCCAGCGGTCGCTGCCGTCGGCGGCAATCAGGTGGGTCAGGTAATCCCTGACCTCGCCGTGTTTCCGCAAGGTCGACAGAAAACGCCTGTTTGAAACGTGCGACGGCCGGGATTCGAAATCGAAGAAACACCTTCCAATCAGGCTGGAGGGTTCGAGTCCGAAGATGTCGACAGTGCCGTTATTCAGATAGGTAAAGCGGCCGACCGCATCGGTTGTCCAGATCAGATCATGGGATGTTTCAACCAGATCCCGATAGCGGGATTCGCTCTCGACGAGCAACTGGATGATGCGGCGCTTTTCCTTGATGTCCTGGCGTGCCCGGTCGAGTTCGTCGTTTGTTTCGTCCTGCGACTGAAGCGCAACGCTGCTGACGCTGCCCGCCAGACCATCGATGATTTCACGCGCATAGCGCCGGTGACCGCCGTCCGTGCGCCGGGCGACCAGAACGCCTTGCGTGTCCCACCTGCGCAATTTTTGCTCGGCGATGCCGAGCTTTGCCGCCGCTTCCTGGATGGTGTATTCGGGAGGTTCGAGCATGGCGCCATTGCGGCCAGTGCGCCTGCGTTGAAGTTTCGAAGACGGATCGTCCGGTAAAGAACTCATCAGTGCAGATTCCGGCTCGCGTGCATATTGTTCTGTCGTGACACCAGTCTTTGCATCAGCTTGAGGTCCCGGGCGGTCAGGCATAACGCTGTTTCCGCCCACACCTTGACGACACGGCTCAATTCCTCGTACTCGAGGCGGTGGACTGCGCGTCTGGCGGCAGCCAGGCCAGCCAGTCCACCCCGGCTGTGGCGCCGTGCGCCAATATAGTGGGCAACTGCGGCCTCGCCGTCCCCGTCAGGCGCGACAACATCGACCACGCCGAGGTCGAGCATATCATCGGCCGAGTAGATCTTGCCACTCGCTATCAGCCGTTCGGTCTCGCGGTAGCCGATCTTGCGCTCAAGAAACGAGTATGCGCCCATTCCAGGGAACAGATTGAACAGTATCTCCGGGAAACCGAAACGAGCGCTTTTCTCGGCGATCAGCACATCGCTGGACAACGCGGCTTCGAAACCGCCGCCAAGGCACTCGCCCTGAATGAGCGAAATGGTCGTGATCGGCAAGCCATGCGACAGATAGTTTTGATACAACACCTTTATGCAGGCATGACCGTAACAGAGAAGCCCTTCGCCGTCCTGCGATGCGACCAGTTGCGCGAACAGATCGAGATCGCCGCCGAGATTGAACACGCCTTTGACACCGGATGCGAGAACGGCGTAGCCAAACGGCAGCGGACCGGCATCGCACTCGATCAGCCCTTCACTCCGGCTGGCCTCGGCCTGAGCGAGGAAATGGCAATAGCGCGACAGGTCTTTTAGCAAAGCGGGGTTGAAATTGGGCCTGGGCACCGGCTTCCAGCGCAGCCACATCGCTCGCAGCTTCGGGTCGTGCGTGGCGGAAAGCTGGTCCGAGAAAAAAAACTCGGCGGGCCGCTCGGTCCGGGCCATTCTGAGTGTTGGCGGTGCTTTCTCGGCTGGCGACGCAGAAGGTTGCAGATGCAGCACCGGTTGCGGGATATCCATGTCCATACCGCTGTTCCTTTACAAACAATGACCTGAAGGCCGACGCTGCCAGCGCTTCAGGACTAAGCCGGAAGAATTTCCAGTTTACGACAGATTTTTTTAAGATTGCAAATATAAGAGATTGATAGGTTTATTATTTTTCTTTTCATTCATTAGGTTTCGTTAATTTGTTACTGTATGACGACACCTGCGAGGTGCCGGAGAAAGTCGATTCGGGACCAGGGCTGTCAGCTTGGCGAGCGTTTGCGCCATGTTGGCTGCGGAACGGGTGCGATTGACCCGGCGCACCTGGCGCGAGGACAATCTCCGGGTCCGCCCCTTTGGGCTTCCATCACAGGTTTCCATGCGGTCTGTGCTCCGGTCGGTGTTCGGTTGGCTCTATCGCGTTCGCATCATCGGCGACCTTGCGCCGTTCGAGCGCGAGCGGCGCGTTCTGGTCGTAGCCAATTGCCCATCTCGGATTGCCGCCTTGTTGCTCGCGCTGCATCTGCCGCGCTGTCCGTTGGCCGTTCTGCCGCCTGGCCAGCCCCGCGGATTTGCCGAACGCCTTCTGTTGCGCTTCGTCGATCATGTCGTATCAGACATGAACCACCCATTGCTCGCCAGGTACCTGTTGCAACAGGTTCGAGCGGGACGACCTTTGGTGTTGTTTCCCGAGGGGCGCGTCAACGACGGGCTGAGCGTTGGCAAGATTTATCCGGCTGCGGCATTGATCGCAGCCCAAAGCGGTGCTGCGGTCGTGCCGGTCGGGATTCCCGTATCGTTGCGGCGTCTGCCGTGGCCCGGGAACCGGCATGTCATATCCGGCGTGACGCTGCGCGTGTTCGCGTCGACCTGTATCGACGGGGGTAATGGCAGCGCGCGAAAACGCCGCGCGCGTGCCACCCGCCGGCTGACCGAAGTCATGCAGGAGGCGATTGTTGCGGCTTTTGTTCGCAAGCCGGTTTTCGAAACCTTTCTCGATGCCATGGACGTGCACGGCCGGTCGCGCCCGATCCTCGAGGATCAGGACCGTCAGCCAAGAAGCTACGGGCAAATTCTCAAGGGCAGCCTGGCGATTTCGCGCTGGATCCGTCGCCACACGGTGCGGGGGGAGAACGTGGGTGTCTTGCTGCCCAATGTGATCGCTTCGGTGGGTACGGTGCTCGGTCTGTGGGCTTCAGCCAGAGTGCCGGCAATTTTCAATTTCACTGCCGGTGCGGCCGGTGTGAACAGTGCGGCGACGGCCGCGACGGTGCGTACCGTAATCACCTCCAGAAAGTTCATTTCGCAAGCGCAGCTCGAGCCGGTGCTGGAGGTTCTGAGCGGTTGTCGCGTCCTGTTTCTGGAGGACTTGCGCAGCCAGCTCGGATTGTTCGACAAACTGTGGTTGATGGCGTTTGCATGCCGGTTTCCGCGGTTGGCTATTGTGAGGCCGGCGATATCGGATCCGGCGGTCGTATTGTTCACGTCCGGGTCCGAGGATCGCCCCAAGGGCGTCGTCCTGTCGCATAACGCCGTACTGTCCAATGTCGCCCAGATCAGCGCCGTGTTCGATTTCTCACCGCGCGACAGGATTTTCAATCCATTGCCGATTTACCATGCCTACAGTTTCAGCGCCGGTCTGGTGCTGTCGCTGGTAACCGGAACGCCAATGTTCCTGTACATCTCGCCGTTGAAATATCGCGTTATTCCGGAACTCGTCTACCGCAGCGAGTGCACGGTGTTGTTCGGGACCAGCACGTTTCTTTCGTATTACGAACAGAATGCCGTGGCGACGGATTTCCGGTCGCTCAGATGCGTGATCTCTGGCGGTGAGCGCTTGTCCGACAGCGTGACGAAAGCGTGGCAGACAAGGTTCGGACTGCGCATTTACGAAGGTTACGGCACGACCGAGGCCGGGCCGGTGATCAGCCTGTCAACCTACGAGAATTTTCGCCCCGGCAGTGTCGGCCGCTTCATGCCGCGGCTGGAGACGGCGATCCGGCCCGTGGAAGGCGTTGAACGCGGTGGTGTGCTGCATATCAAAGGCCCCAATCTCATGCTCGGATACTACCGCCATCAGCGTCCGGGCGTGATCGAACCGCCGCGTTCTTCGGTCGGGGCGGGATGGTATGACACCGGGGATATCGTCGACGTGGACGACAGCGGCATGGTGACCATCGTCGGGCGCGTGCGCCGGTTCGCGAAGATTGCAGGAGAGATGGTGTCGCTCGACGCGGTGGAGCAGGTTGCGCGCATGGCTTCAGGGCGTCACCAGCACGCGGCCGTCGCGCTGCTGCGGAAAGACGGTGCGGAAACGACGGTGTTGTTTACCACCGACGACAACCTGACGCGCTCGCGTTTGCTTGCCGCCGCGCGATCGGCCGGCGCCCACGAACTCGCGGTTGCGCGCAAGTTGGTGAAGATTGCGCAACTGCCGTTGCTCTCCACCGGAAAGACCGACTACGTTGCACTGAATGCGCTGATTCGCGACGACACCTATGGCAGGCTCATCGCGGCGGCCGCCGGCCTTTCTTCGTCAGCGCCGGGCACACCGGACAGCAAGGAAGATCGGGAAAATCCGGCTTCCTTCCCGCGCGCCAATCGATGACGGGCGGGAAGACGCTGATTATTGGCTAGCCGTCGTAGGCAATCCGGTACACGACACCGGCGTGATCGTCCGAAACCAGCAAAGCGCCGTCAGGCATGACCAGGATATCAACCGGCCGGCCCCAGGCGTTCTCGTTTTCCACCCAGCCTTCGACGAAAGGCTCGTACTCGCTTACCTTCCCGTCCGCGACCGCGACACTGACGATTCGGTAACCATTTTTCTTCGACCGGTTCCACGAGCCATGCTGGGCGATGAACATCCGGTTTCGGTACTGCTGCGGAAACATTTCGCCCGTATAGAACCGCAGGCCATTGGGCGCCACATGACCGCCTTGTTTCAACGCCGGCGGTGTGAACTCTTCGCATTTTCGCCCACCGCCATACTCGGGATCCGGAGTGTCTCCCTGATGGCAATAGGGATAGCCGAAATGTAAATTTGCCGCCGGTGCGTGATTCAATTCGTCCGATGGCATGTCGTCGCCCATCCAGTCGCGCCCGTGATCGTTGAACCAGAGGGTATTTGTCTGCGGATGCCAGTCAAAGCCCACCGTGTTGCGGATGCCGCGCGCAAAAGTTTCCAGGTTCTTGCCGTCGGCATCCATGCGCATGATGACGGCGTAGCGGTCCGGATCGGGTTCGCAGATATTGCACGGGGCGCCAACCGGCACGTAAAGCTTGTCATCGGGGCCGAAAGCGATAAATTTCCAGCCGTGATGCCGGTCGTTGGGGAACGTGTCATTGACGACGACCGGCTCCGGGGGCTTCTTCAGATTCTCCTCGATTGCGTCGAAGCGGATCACGCGGCTGACCTCGGCGACGTACAGCGCACCATTTCGGAACGCGATACCATTTGGAGCGTTCAGGTTCCTGGCAATCGTGTACACGTCGTCGGACCTTCCGTCCTGATCGGTATCGACCAGCGCATAGACCGTTCCCCGCGCGCGTGTGCTGACGAATACGGTGCCCTTGTCCCCCAGTGCCAGCGATCGTGCATCCGGCACGTCACTGGCGAATACGCCTATGGAAAAGCCGGCCGGGAGCCGCAGCTTGTCCAGTTCCGGGGCGGCAGATGCCGTCGCGGTTACCCAGAACAGTACGATTGCCAAGAAAAGTTGCCGCATCAAGCCCCTCCTGTTTGCCAAACCCATTATCGACGCCAACCCGGCCCACGAGAAGGCCGGTGGGCTTCGAAGCAGCAGGAAAGACTGCCATCAAGCAAACAAGGTTCCCGAGGGGTCTTGAAATCGCACCGCCCGGCCCCATCTGCGGCAGCACCGTTCCGGCAAACCAACATTGAGGGAGAATCGGCCCGTCATGGACGAGACAAGTACGAAAGAAACACTGGGTTTCCAGACCGAAGTCAGCCAACTGCTCAAGCTGATGATTCACTCCTTGTACAGCAACAAGGAGATTTTTCTGCGCGAGCTCATCTCAAACGGCTCGGACGCCTGCGACAAGCTCAGGTTCGAAGCGCTCACCGACCCGGCTTTGTTCGAGTCGGACCCGGATCTCAAGATACGCATCCTCGTCGATCCGGCGGCCCGAACCATTTCCGTATCCGACAATGGCATCGGCATGTCGCGACAGGAGGTCGTCGACAATATCGGCACCATCGCCAAATCCGGCACGCGGGAGTTCCTCGATCGCCTGACCGGTGACAAGGTCTCGGACGCGCACCTCATCGGTCAATTCGGGGTCGGGTTTTACTCGTCTTTCATCGTTGCCGACAAGGTCACGCTGATTACCCGCCGGGCAGGCCTCGGTGCCGAGCATGCGGTGAAATGGGAGTCATCCGGCGAGGGCAGTTATTCCGTCGAAACCGTTACGCGGGAAAACCGCGGAACCGAAGTGATTCTGCATATTCGTGAAGGCGAAGACGAGTTGCTCGACGCCATGCGGCTGCGAAACATCGTGCGCCGCTACTCTGACCACATCACCCTGCCCATCCTGATGAAAAAAGAGGAATGGGACGCGGACGAAAAAAAGCATGTCACCAGAGACGAGGAGGAGCAGGTCAACCAGGCGTCGGCGCTGTGGGCGCGTCCCAAGTCGGAAATCACCGACGAGCAGTATCAGGAGTTCTACAAACACGTTGCGCATGACTTCGAACCTCCTCTGGCATGGACGCACTCGAAGGTCGAAGGCCGCAGCGAGTACACCCAGTTGCTGTTCCTGCCGCAACGTGCTCCGTTTGACCTGTGGGATCGAGATCACCGCCATGGCGTGAAGCTGTACGTGCGGCGCGTGTTCATCATGGACGATGCCGAACAGTTGCTGCCGGCGTATCTGCGCTTTGCAAGAGGCGTGGTCGATTCCAACGATCTGCCGCTGAATGTATCGCGCGAAATTCTTCAGGAGTCGAAAGACGTCGAGGCGATTCGCAAAGGCTGTGTCAACCGGCTTCTCGGGCTGATAGAAGATCTCGCCGAAAACCAGCCTGAAAAGTTTGCGACGTTCTGGAAGGAATTCGGGCGCGTGCTCAAGGAAGGCATCGGCGAAGACTTCAGCAACAAGGATCGTATTGCGAAGCTGTTGCGCTTTTCGTCGACTCACGACGAGTCCGAAGACCAGAACGTTTCGTTCGAAAAGTACGTCGAGCGGATGAAAGAAGGCCAGGACAAGATTTACTATGTCACTGCCGATACGCATGCTGCGCGCGAAGTCCAGTCCGCATCTGGAAATCTTCCGTTCCAAGGGCATCGAGGTGTTGCTGCTCTCCGACAGGGTCGACGAGTGGGTGGTGTCCAACCTGGCCGAATTCGCCGGAAAGCAACTGGTTTCGGTCGCGAAAGGTGCGCTCGATCTCGGACAACTCGGGGACGAAGAGAAGCAGGCGCAGGAGAAGGAAGCCACCGAGCACAAGGAACTGACCGAGCGCGTCAAGAAAGCGCTTGGCGACCGGGTCAAGGAGGTCAGGGTGACGCTTCGACTGACGGATTCACCCGCCTGCCTCGTTGCCGACGAGAATGCCATGAGCATGAATCTTGAGCGCATGTTGAAGGCGGCCGGGCAAAAGGTGCCATCCAGCGCGCCGATACTGGAAATCAATACACGGCATCCCATTGTCGAGAAGTTGGATGGCGAGTCGGACGAAGGGCGCTTCGCCGACTGGAGTTCGATCCTGTTCGATCAGGCCACACTGGCGGACGGCGGCACGCTCGAAGACCCTGCAGCCTTTGTGAAAAAGCTCAATGGCCTGATGCTGACGCTGAGCGGGACGGCTCAATAGGGCCTGTTAACACAGTTGTGTTAACAGGCCCTGGAAAACCGGAGCTGAGACGTGCAACAGGAACCGGCGCGTAACGGCTCAGTCAGGAAACCAGGGCACGATCGTTCCGTGAGGAATCGAAGCAGTCGCGCTCAATCGTAAACGCGGCGAACGCACACGAAACTGCAGGTGCACTGATGCAACAATTGTGCAGGTGGTGCCCGATGGGGTGGCGGGCCATCCCTTTATTCTGCTTCATGCTGATGCGCTTGGGCTGCGTTTAACCGCAACGCATAAACGCGTAGTATCTCAACAAAGCCCGTAGACGCAGCGACTGACCACAGCAGTCAATCAGCTCGCTGGAGGAGAGCGATGTCCTCGATTCCCAATCTGATTACGCTTGCACGCCTGTTGATGGTGCCCGTGATCGCGGTCATGCTGGCCAATCATCTGTATGCCGGCGGGTTCTGGCTGTTTGTCCTGGTCGGATTGTCCGACGGCCTCGACGGGCATATCGCCCGCCGTTTCCGTGTGACGTCCGCTACCGGGGCGTTGCTCGACCCGGTGGCGGACAAGATGACGATCATAACGTGTGCGTTCGTGCTGGCCTGGAACGGTGTGCTGCCGCTGTGGCTGGCGATACCGCTGATCGGGCGCGATGTGCTGATGCTCAGCGTCGGAATGACCGACCCGCGTCTCAAGGACGGGTGGCTTCCGCCGAATCGCCTCGGAAAACTCCATGCCGCCCTCGCTTTCCTGACATTGAGTGGTGCAACGGCGCAGGCTGCGGCGCTGTTCGATCCCGGCTGGTTGCTGACGCTGCTGTTCGTGCTGCTGTTTGTCACGGTCTGGGCGTCGGCTGCCCTTTATTTTCGTGCCTGGCAGCGGGCGCGTCGTGAGGCACGGCGGGACGGCGCCGGCGCCTGACCGGCCCTAGTCCGGGCTCAGGCGGCCAACAACGCGAAATCCCCCGTCGCCGAGCGGTTCGATTATCAACAGTTCTGCCGGCGCCATATTGATGCCGAACGCTTCCCGGATTGTTGCCTGGTGCGTAACGATTGAAAGGTTGTCGTCCGAATCCCAGCGGCTGACGGCTTCAAGCAGCGCAGCGCGTCGTTCGCCAGCCAGTTTCGAGTCTGCCTGCCGGCTGTCGTCGACGATGCTCCAGGGCTGTGCACGGCCAAAGAGGATGCCGGCGGTTTCAATACAGCGGCAATCGTGACTCGCCAGAACACGCCCCACGGATACGTTGCGGCTGCGCAAGGTGTTTTTCAGGTTTTGCAGTATTCGTTGGTCCTCGCCGGAGAGATGACCCCGGGTTGCGCAGGTGTCCGAACCTGGTTCCGGCCCGTTGCGTGCCAGACCGGATTCACCGGCGTGCGGCAGAATCAGCACGTATCCGCCCTGCTCGAGCCTGTCCCAGAACCGGGTCGCAGCGCGGGTCCCGTCCGCCGACGCGCAACCGGCCAGTACGCACAGCAAGGCCGATGCTGCTCGGACTCGCCAGTCGTTCGTAGAGCGGGTTGGCCCTGTCAAACGTCTTTTCACAAGCAAAGCCGAATTGCCCGGATGCGAATGAATGGTCTTTGTGAAAAAACTGGCCCCGTTATGACGGGGCCAGTTTTAATAGATGCGAAATTGTGACGGAACCGATCTGCCAAAGCACTGGCGGCTGCGATAGTTTCAGCGATGCTTCCACTCGGGAGAGCGTTTCTGTATGAAGGCATCGATGCCTTCGCCGGCGTCCTCGGCCATCATGTTGCATGCCATGACCTCGGCGGCGTACTCGTACGCATCAGCCGTTCCCATTTCGATCTGTTTGTAGAACATGCGCTTTCCGGTGGCAACGGCAACGGCGGACTTCTTGATGATGGATGCCGCCATCGAATTGATTTCCTCGTCGAGTTTGCCCACAGGCACTACGCGGTTGACCAGGCCGTATTGTTTCGCAGTGTCGGCGTCAATGAATTCCCCGGTAAACAGCATTTCGGCGGCCTGCTTGCGCGATACGTTGCGCGACAGTGCCACTGACGGCGTCGAACAGAACAGGCCATAGTTGATGCCCGATGTTGCGAACTTTACGTGGTCGGCAGCAACCGCGAGGTCGCAGGTCGCAACCAGCTGGCAACCGGCGGCCGTCGCCAGCCCGTGAACCCGGGCGATGACCGGCTGCGGTATGCGCGTCACCGTCATCATGAAGCGGCTGCACATTGCGAACAGGTCGTCGTAATACGCCTTGCGCGGGTTGGCGCGCATCTGCTTCAGATCGTGTCCGGCGCAGAAAGCCGGTCCGTTCGCCGCGATGACCACGACGCGAACCGATGCATCCTTCTCGATTTCCTCCAGCGATGCCTGCAGTGCCGCAAGCAGCTCTTCCGAAAGCGCGTTGTAGCGGTTCGGGCGGTTGAGTGTAAGTGTCGCAATGCCGCCTGCGTCGCTGCGCAACAATGGTTGTTCGGTTTCGGTGGCGGTATTGTTGACAGTCGTAGCGGGAGCGGTCACTGGCGCTGCCTCCGGCGGATGATGAAAAAACCAAGTATAGGCGTGTTTGTGCCCGCCGGCCACGCCGGCCGGATTGCGCCCCGAAATGCCCGCGGCTTGTCCGGTTAACAAAGTGACCGTGATGAAGGCAAGGCACGGGACGCGCGTGACGGACACGCGGTACACTACGCAGAGCCCGCTTCCGATGAGCCATTATTGACTTAACCGCCGTGTTTGAATCGCAACAATCGCAGACATTTGCTTACGGATGCGCGGCCTCGCCCAACTGGCGGGATGCCGCCGGACAATGCCTGTCCCAGATCGGACCGGTGTCCGACGGAGCCAATCTGGGCTTCGTTTATTTCACCGACAGCATTGCCAACGAGGCGCGCGGCATCCTCGAGTATCTGCGAATCAACACCGGTGTCTACCACTGGGTCGGCAGTGTCGGCATGGGCGTATGCGCAACCGGCCGGGAGTATTACGATCGCCCGGCCATGGCCATCATGTTGTGCAATTTCGAGCCCGGCAGTTTTCAGGTGTTCTCCGGTCTGCGTTCCCCGGAAGACCTCGAGCGCCTGCCAATGCATTTTGAGGGCATACCGGCGAACTTTGCCGTGGTTCACGCAGACCCGCGCACCGTTGGCCTGAATCGCCTGGTCGAAGACTTTGCCGGTGCGCTCGAAAGCGGATTCGTCACAGGCGGGCTGAGCAGTTCCAGGCATGAGTACGCACAGATTGGTGACGTCGTTTGCAAGGGCGGCATTTCCGGCGTCATGTTCTCTGATCAGGTGGTCGTATCTACCCGCCTGACGCAGGGTTGTTCCCCGATTGGTCCGCGTCACAATGTGACCGGCGTGCAGGAAAACGTGTTGATCTCGCTCGATGGCCGTGCCGCGCTCGACGTGTTTCGCGAGGACATCGGCGAATCGATGTGGGCCGATATCGATCAGCTCGGCGGGACCTTGTTTGCCGGCGTAAGCGTGCGTCCTTCCGACAGTGAAGACTACCTGGTTCGCAATCTGGTCGGTATCGACCCGGCCAACAAGCTCGTCGCCATTGGCGAGAATGTACGCGAGGGCGGCAGGATCATGTTCTGCCGTCGCGACGATTCGTCGGCTGCCGAGGACATGGGGCGCATGCTCGACAGCATCAAGAGCGGTTTGTATCGCAAGCCGCGCGGGGCTGTTTACTACTCGTGCATCGGCCGCGGCGCCAATTTGTTCGGTGGCGGCGCGGAAGAGCTGACGATGATTCAGGAAAGCCTCGGCGACATTCCGCTGGTTGGCTTTTTCGGTAATGGCGAGATTTCCCATAACCGTATTTATGCCTACACCGGTGTGCTGACCCTGTTCATATGACAGCGCTGCCGTTCACGGTTCTCGACACCGTTGCCCTGGCCTGGTTCGTGATCGGCTGGTTCGGCTACCAGCGCTTCGCCGCATGGGCCGCGCGCTCGGGCAAACCAAGCCTGATGGGCGCAATGGGGCGGTACCGGGAGGACTGGTGGCACGGCATGATCAGCCGCGAACTGCGCATCGTCGACGCCACGATACTGACCAACCTTTCCAACAGCGCGACTTTCTTCGCCTCGACAACACTGCTGATACTCGGTGCATTGTTTGCCTTGCTGGGCACTTCGGACCGCGCCATGGCGATCGTTTCCGACCTGCCGTTTTCGTCAACCACCCACGAAGTGTTGTGGGAGTACAAGATTTTTTTGCTGCTGGCGATTTTTGTCTATGCGTTTTTCAAATTTACCTGGTCGCTTCGTCAGCACAATTTCTGCTCGGTGTTGATCGGCGCCGCCCCCGATCCGGACACTGACCCTGACCGGCTGGAAGAGTACGTTGTGCGTTCGGCAAAACTGGCGAGCGCTGCGTCAAATACCTTCAACTACGGGTTGCGCGCCTACTATTTCGCAATGGCGGCTCTGACGTGGTTCCTCAATCCCTGGGGATTCATGTTCGTTACCGCCCTGGTCATAGCCATTCTCTATCACCGCGAGTTTCATTCCGAGACGCTGAAAGTGCTGCGCCGGAATTACTGACCTGCGATACCATGCCAAGGCAAGCTGTATTGTCCCAACGTCCGGCGCACTTCCGGAAAACAGGAGGAGAAGATGGATCACACCATGAAATTTTCGTGCAGCGATCATAACGAAGCCGATTTCAAGGAAGACGGGTTGCGCCCGTTCTTCAAGTATCGCGATCTGGGTATTCGCGATGCCACCAACGGACGCGTCGTCGCGCACGTGATTCGCGCCATACCCGGCAAGCATGTCGAGCCGCAGCGCCATCATCATGAAGTCGAGTTCCAGATGGTCTACGTTCTCAAGGGCTGGATCGAATTCGATTACGAAGGCGTTGGCAAGAAACGTTTGACCGCCGGTACCTGTGTTCACCAGCCGCCGGGAATCCGCCACACCGAACTGGGGCACAGCGAAGACCTCGAGTTGATCGAGATTGTCATGCCGGCGGACTTCAAGACGATCGACGACTGAGTCAGTTCCGCCGGCCCGTCGGTGGTCAGGCGGCAATCAGCAGGGAAACAGGAGAGCACAATGGCGAGTCATGGTGAAGTCGACTGGTCCGGGGAAAATCCGGGCATGTACCTCAAGGCGAGTGCGGACGGACCTTACGTCACCCTCATCAGTTTTTTCCGGGTGGTCACATCGCCGCATGGCCGTGGTCATGCCGCGTTTCTTTTGCTCGATCCGCAGGGTGACGGAAGGCAGCCGGGCCGGCCAAATGTCTGTCTGACGGACAACGATCCGCTGGCGGCGTATCTGGCTGCCGGTTTCGTGTCGAAGTTCGGTGCCTTTCAGAACGTCAAGGGGTTGGCCTCGGTGCAATACCAGCCGGGCTGGGATTTCATGCCCGGCGGTGACGGACGCACCCGGCATGTCGAATGGTTTCGTTCCGCTATCGGCCAGGTGCAACTCGAGTGGGGCGGGTTGAGCGAAGCGTTTCTGGTTGACCTGAAGCCGGCGGAATCGGCCACCGGAAAGCACCGGATGGTGTCCCTGTTTTTCGACGCGAAGCAGACATCGGCGCGCATCAACGGCAGGCAGGCCGACGGCAAACCGATGCCGCGGACGTTTGCTGGCCGGACCGATTCCAGTACCGCGTTTCTGGCGTTTTCCGAATCGTGGATCAAGGCCTGACAGCGGTTCTTGCGGGTGAGATGTTGGTACTTGCTTACATGGAAACGCCCGAAGTAAGGGCGTGGCGCCGGGTTTGTAGCGTGCTCTCATGGCCGGCGCGGTAGCCGCCGGCACTTCCGGACTGTGCGACGCCGAGCTTGAAGCCTACCGCCGGGACGGCCTGGTTGTTTCGCCCCTGCGCCTGTCCGCCGCGAGGCTGGCGGCAATGCGCGAATCGCTGGAACAGCTGATGCGCGATAACGCCGCGATTGCGCCCGAAAGCCTGGTCTGTCCGCACATACCGTACGGACCCACCCACGATGCCAAAGCCGCCGCGAAGTGGTTCCACTACGCCAGCGACCCGTTGATTCTCGATCTCGTCGAGCAGTTGATCGGGCCGGATATCATTCTTTGGGGCTCGCAGGTGTTCTGCAAGCCGGCGCTAACCGGCAAGGCCATTCCGTGGCACCAGGACGGGCAGTACTGGCCGATCAAACCGTTGGCGACCTGTTCGGTATGGATTGCCCTTGACGATGCAGGCCCGGAGAACGGCTGCATGCGGTTCATTCCCGGCTCGCATTCCGGCAGCGCCGTGTTCCGCCATCGCACCAGCGCGCGCAATGACATCGTGCTCAACCAGGAAGTCGAGCCCGCGCTGTTTGACGAATCGGCGGCGCGCGACGATGTGCTCGAAGCCGGACAGTTCTCGCTGCACGACGTTTATCTGATTCACGGCTCGAATGCCAATCGCTCACCGAACCGGCGTGCCGCGTTCGTGATTCGCTATATGCCGGCAACGTCGACGTTCGAACGGCACACGGGCGACACGCATCGCCAGGCCGATGTCAGCTTCAGCATGAGCAAGCGGCCGATCTGGTTGTTGCGGGGCCACGATCGCGGCGGCAACGATTTCAGCGTCGGTCATGGCGATGATTACCAGCTTGTCGCCCGGGTATCCGACGAAACGCGGTAGCCGGTCGACCGCTGCCCGTTGCGCAGGGTGTCGCGGCGGCCCGCTTCTGCAAACGGACGCTGCGAGCGCCGGGGCAGTCATGAAATAACGGCAGGAGCAACATGATCACAACCGCTTACGTCAGGAAGATGGCGGCGTACAACCAGTGGATGAACGCGCGTTTGTACGAATTGGCCGCCGGGTTGCCGCCCGGGGAGCTGTCGGTCGATCGCGGTGCATTTTTCGGGTCCATCCTCGGCACGCTGCACCACCTCGTCAACGGCGACACCGGCTGGCTGAAGCGGTTTGCAAACAGCTCTGCGCGCTCTCGAAGTCTTGATCCGGTCCGCCAACTCGAAAGCCCCGCCGCGCTGGACGAGATACGGTTTCACAACTGGCCGGACTTGCGCGCCCGCCGGGCGCTGCTCGATACAGCCATTCTCGACTGGTCCGATGAACTGATCGATGCCGATCTTCGGATCACGGTGACCTATGTCAATATGAAGGGCGAAACGCACAGCAAGCGTCTCGGCGACTTGCTGATGCACTTCTTCAATCACCAGACGCACCATCGGGGCCAGACGACGACGTTACTGACCCAGGCGGGCCTGGAGGTTGGCGTCACGGATTTGTTGGCGCTGTTGCCGGACGTCGCCCGATAGCGGCGCCGCGGATTCGGTTCGTCGTTCGTGCTGCGGTGACGAAGACTGCCGCTTGGCCGCGGCGATCACGCCGGGGTTGAAACGTCCCCCTGCCGGATCAGCGGCATGAAACCGAGCAGCCCGAGCACCGGGCCGGGCAGCAACAGCCAACTGGTGTGTGCGCCGAGAGCGCTCACGCTGGCCGAGGCGATGGTGATCGAGATGACCGAAATGAAAAAACCGACGCTGTTCTGAATGGCCAGGGCGCTGCCGACAAGGTTGGGCGGACAGGCGCGCGCGGACAATGCCGAGAACTGCGGCGAGTCGGCGATGACGCTTACGCCCCACACCAGCAGCACGGCCAGTACCACTGCGGCCGAAGCATGCTGCAATAACGGAAACAGCAAACAGACGGTACCCGAAATGACCAGCGCCAGGGCCGCGACGCGCGCGCTGCCGATGCGGCGGCTGAGTCGCCCGCCGAAGATGCAGCCGGCGGCACCGGCGCCAATCACCGCGAATGCCCACGCAGCGCTTGTCGAAGTGGTGACCGGGGTCCCGTCACCGTTGGCCAGCACCGGCAGAAGCAGGAAGGGCACGATCGTCCAGAACGCGTAAAGCTCCCACATGTGTCCGAAGTACCCCAGTGCCGAAGCGCGAAAGGCGGGAATGCGAAACACTTTCACGATCGCCCCAAGACGCAGGCGCTGGCCGGGGGCGTTGGTGCGCAGGTGCGGGCCGTCGCCGAGGCGCGCAACCATCGCCGCGCCCGCCAGCGCCAGCAGCGAAGAAGCCAGCACCACCAGGCTCCAGTTCCACTCGCTGCCGGCAGCGCGCACCGCATGGGGCAGGGCGGTGCCGATGGTGAGCATGCCCAGCAGCCACCCCAGTGCTTCGCCTGAGCGTTGCGGCGCCCAACTCACCACCAGCTTCATGCCCAGCGGGTAGATGCCGGCCAGCGCGACGCCGGTGAGAAAGCGGTAGACAACGGCATCGCCAAGTCCGGTCGCAATCAGTGCGAACGCCGCGTTGGTTGCGGCGCCGAAGCATGCGCACACGGCGACGATGCGGCTTGCGGCAAAACGGTCGGCGACTCCGGAAAGCGAAAATCCCAGCGTGCCGGCGATGAAGCCAAGCTGGACCGCGTTGGTCAGCAGGCCGATATCGGCGCTGGTCAGTCCCCACTCGCGCGCGAGTCCTTGCGCCGACGCATTGGCGCTGAACCACAGTGAAGTACCGAACAATTCGGCAACGATAATGACGGCAATGGCGCGCATCGCCTTGCGGTCGGATGTCGCCGACGCATCGAATTGTTCCGGAGCCGTCACGTTGCAGCCCGCGGCAAGGACAACCGGCGTGCCGCCGTTTGCGCGAACTCGGTCACGTCGGGCATGAAGCGCCGGAAGTCGCGCTCGAGTTCGGCATAGTTGCGTTCGAGCTCTTCGGCGGAATCGACCAGCGTGTTGGTGCGGCGCAGCCGCTGGCTCATCCGGTTCAGCGCCGTGTCCACCGATTCCAGTTGGGCATAGGAACCCAGCCAGTCGAGATCGACCATGAATCGCGCGGTGCGTTGCGCGCGCTCGGGCAATTCCGCATGGCGGCGCATCAGTATCCGGTAGAAGTCGTTTGTAAACGCGTCCAGCGGGCGATGATGGAAATCGTCCCAGTACTTCGCCAGAAAGTGGTCGTAGAACATGTCGATCATGACGCCGGCGAAGCGGCGCCTGCCACTGCTTATCCGGTTTCGGCTTGCGGTGACGACCGGGTGGGCGTCCGTGAAGCTGTCGATCCTGCGATGCAGTTCCATGGCCCGGGTAATGTCCGTGCCGTACTGTTCCCTGACTTCGGCGCTGGTGAGTGGGCCTTTGACGAAATCGCCCAGCAGGCTGCCCAGCATCGCGTCTTCGCCCGGTGGCGACAGGTACAGATGCGCGAGGTAGTTCACGCAACACCCTTGTGCGCCGCATGGCGCCGGGCCGTACTCATTCGGAGTGCATATCCATGTAATCGAGCGTCATTTGCGTCAATGTGCGCACACCCAGTTTCAGTGCTGACTCGTCGATCTGAAAGCGTGGCGAGTGGTTATAGGCAACCTTTGTGAGATCGGTGCCCGGTGGCGATCCGCCGAGGAATACGAAAACGCCCGGCGCCTGCTGGGCGAAGAATGCGAAATCCTCGTACCCGGTCGTCTTGTCGCGCAGGATGACCTTGTCCGCACCGGCGACGCGTTGCAGCGTCGGCAACATGCGTTGGGTGAGCTCGGGATCGTTGACCATCACGGTGTACGGCTTTTCGATTTCCACTTCGGCGCTGGCGCCTGCTGCCGCCGCGATGTTCGTCGCCGTGAGGTGGATGCGCCGGTGAATGTCATCGCGCATGCCTTCGTCGAAGGTACGAATGGTGCCGACCATTTCCACGGTTTCCGGAATGATGTTGAAACGGTTGCCACCGTTGATGCTGCCGATCGAGAGCACCGCGGGTTCGGCTGTGGATTTGATCTGGCGGCTGACGATGGTTTGCAAACCGAGAATCACCTGTGCCGACACGACGATAGGATCGACCCCGGTCCACGGCGCGGACCCGTGCGTTTGTCTGCCCTTGATCCGGATGCGCAGCACATCGGCTGCGGCCATGGTCGGTCCGGGCCGGTACCCGATCGTGCCGGCTTCCGTCGAACTGCCGATATGAAGTCCGAATATTGCGTCGACCTTCGGATCATTCATCACGCCCTGCTTGATCATCAGTGCAGCGCCGCCCTCTTCGCCTGGGGGCGGGCCTTCCTCGGCCGGCTGAAAAATAAACTTCACATTGCCCCTGAGGTCGTTGCGCATGCCCGCCAGTATTTCGGCAACGCCCATCAGCATCGCAACGTGGGTGTCGTGGCCGCAGGCGTGCATCACGCCGGTTTCCTTGCCGGCCCAGGTGGTCGTTACCTTGGAGGCGAAAGGCAAGTCGACTTCTTCCGTCACCGGCAACGCGTCCATGTCGGCGCGCAGGGCGACGGTGGGCCCGGGTTTGCCGCCGCGCAGCAAGGCCACGACGCCGGTGTGCGCGACGCCGGTTCTTGACTTCCATCCCCAGTGTGCGCAGGTGTTCGGCAACCAGTGCGGACGTGCGGAACTCGCGGTTGCCGAGTTCCGGATTGGCGTGAATATCACGCCGCCACTCGATGACTTTCGGTTCGATGCGTGTCGCCGCGGCATCGGCATCACTGCGCAGATCGGCGTGGGCGGGCAGGCTGGCCGTAATCGCAGCGGCGAGTATCAGTCGAAAACAGGTCATGAGTGGCAGTCTCGTAGCGAGGTGAACAGACACCTGCAGTTTCAAGGGCGGGAGGACGAGCGTCAAGGCGCGTGGCGCCAATCGTGGGCAGCCGGTTTTCGATCAGCAAGCGTTCGGCCGCCAGCCACCGCCATCTCTCCCGACAAATCCTCGGGTGTCCAACTCGGCGGTGCGCAACGCCGCACTTTTCATCGTGAAAACACAGCGCCAAACAGCTGCCGCGCGATCGCCGCTACCCGTTTTCCATGAATGGCAGCCAGTTGCGCCGGCCCAGCCATGCCAGAAGGGTGCCCCAGATGACGCAGGCGCCGCAAACCAGCAGGAACAGTTTGGCCGGGTGCAGTGCGCTGTCGAACAGCATGGCGGCAAGGCCCGATACCAGCCCAACCAGCCATCCCACCGGCGCGAATGACGCGCCGGCCTTTTGCGCGCGTACCATCATTTCCAGCAGCTTGTCCCGGCTCGGTATGAGGTCGGCAACCGATTTCGGCTTGCGGCGAAATACGATGAAATTGAACAGCGCTTTCAGCAAGCCCCGGCCGATGCCGTGAAACGCAATCGCATTCAGCCGTGTGATCCACAATCCGTAACCCAGGAAGAAAATCGCCATCATGGGGACGAACAGCACGTCCCTTGCGGTTTGCGACAGGTCGCCCGGTACCTGGCCGATCACCCAGGCGAAGGCGGGGCCGCCGATGAATGCGGCAAAGAGCACGAGAATCTGCAGTCCGTTGCCCGGGGGCTGGTAGAGGATTCCGTATGGCGTTTCGAGCCCTTCGGGCGGTACATCCAGTGGCGTGAACCCGGGTTTCGCGGGATCATTCGGCATGGCATTTTTGCGAATCAGTGAGCAGGTGAGAATTTTCGAGCATCGACCGTGCCGGCTATGTCACCAGGTAGGCCGGACAGGCCGCTCATGCTGACGTCCTCGGCGATACCCGATCCGCGTCAGTATGCAAACAGCGACGCTTCGCCACTGGCGAGTGCCGCGCAGGAACTCGTCGCGTCAGCCACGGGGTCGCAGCCGTCACTGAACGCGCTGGCGCAGGAAATCTCGGGCATGCTTGCACGCGGCGACGAAAACACGGTACGCGATGCGATGCGCAACGCGCCATCGGCGCCAGCCTGCCGCACGCTCTATCAGGCGCTGGATCTTGCAATCACGCCCGGTATGTCCGGGCCCGAAAGCACCGGAACCGCGGCGGTGGAACACGGTATCAATCTTCACCTGTTCGCGATTCCTGTGCTGTTCGTGGTTGGTGCGCCGGCGGCGCAAAGAATCAGCGGCGTCGTGCCCGATACGGGAGCTGTTCGCGCCCTGTTCGAACAATCGGGCGCGCTGGGCCATTGCCGCAACTTCGGGCTGTCCAATGCGCTGACCGCCCTGGAACAGGTCGACGCCATTCCCTGGGTAACGCTGCACTCGATTGCGAATGCGCAGTCGTGGGACGATTACGCCGGGCTCGATCTGCCGCCGGCGGACATCGACGTGCCGGCTGGCCGCGAAACCGTTCATCTGCGTTTCGTTTCCGGAGCGGCGTTGACACCTGCCGATGCACCGGCGTTCGTCGAAGCGGCGGGGGACATCGGCCGTTGGGGTATCCCGTTGACCAGGGAGCTGGGGCGGCAGCTAACGACGGCGGATGTGTCCCTGCTCGCTATTCCAAGAGCACCGCGCAGCATTGTGCGCGCAATGCTGGAAGGCTGGTTCGCGGCGCGCGAGCTCGGTTTTCAACTGTTTCTCAGTAACGCGCTGCGGCAGGCGCGCATGCGCATCGGCGAACCGGATGTCACGGTGACCGCCTGCTCGGATCAGACGATACGCATCCGCCTGACTTCGCCGTTCGATGAGTTGCTGGATCAGACCTACGGCTGGCCGCTTTCGCGGAGGACGATTTCGGGGAAGTCGCGCGCAGCATATCGACGTTGCTGGAAGAGGCGCGGGTGGAGCGGAGTGTGGTTGCGCCGGGCGTGGAAGATGTTCCGGCTGCGACGAAGTCTTCGCACTGATGGCACTGCCTGGTGCAACGCCATCATCACTATTCATTTCCCGGCGGATCGACGGGTTTCGCGCGTTCCAGGTAGCCGTTATGTGCGAAGCGTGGCCGCTCCGGTTCGCCACCCTGATGAACGTCGATGAGACGGATCGTTGAATGTCAAGCTTGATGGAGGAATTGATGCTGCAAATCGATAAATACAATTCGATTGTCCTTGGTGTCTCGTTAATTGCCGGCTTGTCTTCTCTTGGTTATCTCCTTGGCGATGCGGCGATCAGATTCAAGGGATACGAACGAACCGTTACCGTGAAAGGCCTGTCTGAAAGGGAGTACGAGGCGGATGTCGTTATCTGGCCGATTCAGTTCAGTGCCGCTAGTAACGACCTTGGAGAGTTGTATCGGTCGATTGACAGTAGTACCGGGAAGATAAAACGATTTCTGGAAGCGGCGGGAATTGCGGCTGACGATATATCGTTTTCCTCTCCTGCCATTACTGACAGATCTGCACAACAATACGCAAACCCGGTCAAGGCCGAGTTCAGATACGCCGCGACACAAACCGTCACTGTCTACTCGGAAAACGTTGCAGTGGTGCGCAAGGTCATGGGACGAATGTCGGACCTGGGGAAGCAGGGAATAGCTTTCACGGGAGGAAATTACCAGTCCCCAACCGAGTACATATTCACGCGCCTGAACGAAGTAAAGCCGGAAATGATCGAAGAAGCGACCAGAAAAGCCCGGGAAGTTGCTGAAAAATTCGCGTCTGATTCCGAGAGTTCACTAGGAAAAATACGCACTGCATCGCAGGGGCAGTTCAGCATAAGTGCGAGGGACCAGAACAACCCGCACATAAAGAAGATCAGGGTGGTTTCAACGGTTGCGTACTATCTTTCGGATTAGCCGAAACCGGGATCACGAGCGAGGAGGGGGTGTCGACACGAGTTCCCGCGATGGTGAACCCATCTGCTCGATGACATTCAACTTTTTCGGTCTGTGCGGCAGCCTGACCCTGTTCCATTCGACCAGCCTTGAGATCGGATTCCAGCAACATTTTTGCTATGAGGTTGGCGGTGCCTGGAAGCAGGATTGTCGAGCATCCCTCTCCCCAGGTTCTCGCTCTACCATTGAGTAACGGCCTTGTCATCGCTCGTGGGAATCCCATGCGCAAAGCTGTGATCACGCAGGCACGCAGCCCGGGCGACTATGCAGCCGGGAAGTCGCTGATCGAGGAGTATGCGGCGGCACTTGCCATCGATCTGTGCGTTCAGAATTTCTCGCAGGAAATCGCGAACCTGCCCGGCATCTATGGACCCCCTCACGGGTGCCTGCTGATTGCCGGAATCCATGGAGAACTGGCCGGGTGTGTCGCGGTTCGCGGGCTGAATGATGGCGATTGCGAAATCAAGCGGCTCTATGTCCCGCCAGCGTATCGACGCGGCAGAGTCGGGCGGCAGCTGGTCGAGACCGCGATCCGTTTTGCCCGCAAGTCAGCGCGAATTCAACTCATAAGTGCAATTTCGGCGGATTGTATTAGCGGTACACACGTGAGCACGCGTGAGCACGGGGTCAGGCCTTGCCTTTTGCCTGATGGGCAACCACTATCATTTCGTGCTACACACCCGTCAGGCCAGTCTCTCTCTGTTGATGCGCCACATCAACGGGGTCTATACCTAGACCTACAACCGCCGCCACCACAAGGGTCGCCCACTTGTTCCAGGGCCGCTTCAAGGCGATCCTGGTGGATCGGGATGCCTATCTGTTGGAAGTCTTCCGCTATGTGGACCTGAACCCGGTGCGCGCGCGGATGGTCAGAAAACCCGGCGCCTGGGCCTGGTCGAGTTACCGGGCGCATGCGGGACAGGCCCCGGTGCCCGAGTGGCTGGACACGCCGGGCCTGCACGCCTACCCGCTGGGCCGGCGGCTAAGAGCGCGGCCGATCAGCGCCGCGCAGCCGATCGCTATGCGCAGCTGGTGGCCTCGGCGTCCGATGCACACCTCTGGGACAGTGTGCTGCGCCAGCAGATCTATCTGGGCGACGAAGGCTTTGTCGAGCGCATGCAGGCGCTGGCCGAACCGAGGAACAGCACCGATCCTGACATTCCCCGGGATCAGCGGCGCACGGCCCGCAGCCTCGCCCAGTGGTTGAAAAGCTGCGAGAATCGCGAAGAAGCGCTCTACCGAGCCCATACGGAAAGCGGCGTGAGCATGACTGCACTTGCCAGAGAACTCGGGTTGTCGGTGTCGCGCGTAAGCCGGCTGATTGCTCGCGCGGAGCAGGCAAAAAGCAAGGCCTGGCCCTGCTCTGCCGTCATGCGATTCGATAACAAAGTATAGGAAAATTGCGCTTCGCAGGCGCAAGGTAACGGCTGTTAAACCACAGAAATCATTATCAACGTTGATTGGGAACTAACCATGAGCATGATGCAGGAATTCAAACAATTCGCGGTCAGAGGAAATGTTGTCGACATGGCGGTTGGTATCATTATTGGCGCCGCATTCGGAAAAATTGTCACAGCATTGGTTTCCGGGGTAATCATGCCTCCGATCGGGGTGCTATTGGGCGGCGTAGATTTTTCCGATTTGGCACTCACCGTAAAAGAGGCTGTAGGCGATGCGCCGGCAGTCGTTATCAGCTACGGAGCGTTCATTCAGACCCTGATCGACTTTACGATCATTGCGTTTGCGGTTTTCTTGCTTATCAGGGGAATCAACTCATTAAAGAAAAAGGAAGCAGAGGCACCCGCGGCGCCGCCCGCACCTTCTGCAGAAGAGGTTTTGCTGAAGGAAATACGTGACTTGTTGAAATCCAGGTCCTGATAACCCACTCTGCATCTATCGTCTCACTCGTACAGCCCGGCATAGTGCGCGCGACGCGCGCACTATGCCGCTGATGCTTGGCGGGGGACATCGCGACGGGTACGCGCGAGATCGCAATGAGGGAAGTCTCGCAATGTCGTGCTCCCTCTCACCGGGTTTGCGGGCACCTGCCTCCCTCCCGGGCTTAAACGTTCTGACGGTGCATATCACGCCGCTTCCCACGGGGAACGGCGTGCCCGCCCCGTCAGGGATGGCGAACAGCGGCAGCCCACAGGACAAGCTGTGGAATACTGTGCTTACGTCTCGCGAAGCAGGAGGAACTGGATGGGGACGATCAGGACTCTCGCCTCACGCTTGATGAGCCTCGAACCATCCTCGCGCTGGATCGTATTCAGCTTTTTCGGTCTATGCGGCAGCCTGATCCTGTTTCATTGGACCGGCCTGGACATCCGGGTCCAACAACTCTTCTACAGCGAGATTGACGGCACCTGGGTGTGGGACGGCAGAGAACCCATCTCAAGATTTCTGCTCTACGATGGCGTCAAGGTCCTGCTGATTGCCCTGCTGCTGTCAACACTCGCTGCGCTCATATACGACAAGTGGCGGCATTTTCTCGGAGCGCAGCGCCGCCCCTTTCTGATTCTGGCCCTGTCGCTCCTGATCGTTCCGTTCTCGGTGTCCGTCCTGAAAGCAACGACGAACGTTCCCTGTCCCCATGACATTGTGGGGTTTGGTGGCCAATTGGCTTATGTAGACGTGCTTGATGCCTGGCCCAGCGGCAGCGAACCCGAACAGCGTCAAAGATGTTTTCCGGCGGGACATGCCAGTGGCGGCTTCGCGCTGCTGGCACTCGTGTTGTTCGGGCGCGACCGGCGAGAGAATCCTCATCGCGACAGGTGTACTGGCGTTGGGCTGGTCGATGGGAATATACAAGATGGCTATTGGCGATCACTTCCTGAGCCATACGGTTGTCAGCATGTTCCTGGGCATTCTGTGGGTCAGTTGCCTGAACAGGTTTTTGACTCAAAACAAACAAGCGGACAATCGTGCCGGGCTCCACGCTTGAGCGCTCCGTTCGTTGCTGTCAAGTGCGTCGCGCACGTGTTGGTTATCACTAATCGGGACAGAGACGTGTCCGCTCATTTTCCTGGGAAAGCCATGTGCAAGGCCGTGATAAAGCAGGCGTACAGTGCAGGCGACTATGCAACAGGAAAGTTGCTGATCGAGGAGTATGCGGCGGCGCTGGGCGTCGATCTGTGTTTTCAGAATTTTGCTGAGGAAATCGCGAATCTGCCAGGCCTGTATGGGCCACCTCGCGGGTGCCTGCTGATTGCCAGAAGCAATGAAGAGCTGGCCGGTTGTGTTGCGGTCCGCGGCCTGGACAAGGGCGATTGCGAAATCAAGCGGCTCTATGTCAGGCCAAAGTATCGGCGCGAAGGTGTCGGGCGGCGCCTGGTTGAGACGGCTATCGGTTTTGCGCGCGACGTGGGGTATGCGCGAATGCTGCTGGACACGTTGCCAGCCATGACCGAAGCACAGTCCCTTTATCAGTCTCTCGGCTTTGGTGAAATTGACGGCTATTACCACAACCCGGTGGAGGGCGTGCGTTACCTCGCGCTTGAACTTGGCGGTGATGAAACCTGAATCACACCACATCGTCGCGAACGCGGAATTATGAAGCTGTAGCTTTACAACCGCGCCTGCCTGGATACTGAATGTCAGTCATTTCATGGAGAATACGCCTGACTGTCATTCGGCACTGGTGTTGTCGGCGTCTCGGCGGACAAATTTTCGGGCGTCAGCGATCCAGTAACAGACACAGGGGAATGAGAAATCATGTCGCGTACAGTGCACGACCATAGCCACTGGGGCGCCGGCGATCAGCTCGGTGCCGGCAATTATCTGACTGCGGAAAAACGGCTGGAAGCGCTTGCCCTGGTGCGTGACGGCCGACTGTTCGACCTCAGTCACATCATCGAATACGGTGCACCCCGCTATGAGCCGGTGCAAACGCCCTACCTGCTGCTTGGTGCGCCGAACTGGCAGGGCGCATTGCGGCGGCGCCGGCAGGCCGGTGCCACTAACGACGCCGGGTCCAACCTCGAACGCATCGAGATGACGACGCATGTCGGGACCCATATCGATGCGCTTGGGCACTTCACCATTGGTTCGGAAATGTACGGTGGCAACGACGCCAAAGAAGTCTCGACCGATTTCGGTTTGCTGAAGCTCGGCATCGAACATGCACCGTCGATCGTTTCGCGCGGCCTGCTGGTCGATGTGTCGGGCCTCGACGGCGGCGAGTTTCTCGAACCCGGGCGCGCGATTGGCCCCGATGACATCGAAAGGAGTCTGGCAGCCAACCAGTTGACGATCCGCCAGGGCGACATCCTGCTCATCAATACCGGTCTGGGGCCGGTTTTTCATGAATGACAATGCGAGATACCTCGATGGCGAACCGGGTATCAACCTTGCGGCCGCGAAATGGCTGACGAAGCAGGGCGTGACCGCGATCGGTGCCGACAACATGGCGGTGGAGGTGCTGCCGGGCGAAGACGCGCCGGCAGTGCAGATGCCGGTTCATCAGCATTGCCTGGTCGAAGCCGGTGTGTACCTGATCGAGAATATGTTGCTCGCGCAGCTGGCAGCTGCCGGTATTGTGGAATGCTGTTTCATTCTGCTGCCGGTGAAATTCAAGGGCGCGACCGGGTCCCCGGCACGGCCGATCGCTCTGGTTTAGTAAAGGCCGTGGATTGGAAACCGGCATGTTCCGGGTGTCACGTTGAATTGCCGACATCGAGCGCGCAGAGCAAGAAGCACTGGTCAGGCACGGTCACTGGCCGATTGGGAGAGCCCGATGGCATTACGACAGATCGTTGCTGTTGCGATCGTTCGATGGCGCCGGGCGTGACGACATCTGACTTTGCACCTTCAGGCGAATACCGGTAGCGCCTTACTTGATAAATGACTGGATGGCCCAAAACAGAAATGCGTCTGTCAGCGATCTTGATCATTGTTCTTCTGGTTAGCGGTTGCGGTGCTGATCCCGTCGCGTCCGAGCTGCAATTCAAGGTGGCGGCTGAGCGTTCCGACGTTGAAGCGTC